>NZ_JADNGY010000003.1 GCF_015553625.1 Streptococcus australis
GCGTATTAGAGCCCACTCAACCACTGCGTCTTGCTCGACAATCCAAAGACAATTGAGAGGCTAGGACTTTTGTCCCAGCCTCTTTTTAATCTGTAACTTCGATTGAGAGATAAGGAATACCCAAGATTCTTCCGAAGAATCCTAGAAACGTCTTCCAAGCAGAACCTTTAATAATAGCAGTTTGACCAGCTTTTACGATCACTTCCTTAGAACGAGTGAAGGCACCTCTTTGATCTACGTAAACCTTGACCATATCAAGCCCTTCAGGAAGCGGAAGTGTCACGGTTTCATCTTTACTTAAGTTGGCAACACATTCACCATTGATATAAACGTTTACCTTCAATAATACACCTACAAGGCCAGTTTGACGCGATACTGTAATTTCAGACATTTGATTCTCCTAAGTTTTTTACTGTTTACTCAAAAAGAGTAGTTCTTTTTAATCATTTTAACATAAGCATCCACTTGAAACAAGTATATAAATATTTTACCCTTTATATTATTTGAGATTCAAATCAATGCTTGAAAAACATTTTATTTTATGCAATCCTAAATCAAAATGATTTACAATAGATTGGTGGATCGAGTATAGAAATGAGGGAATTATGAATAAAGGTTCATTTAAACAACAACGATTTTCATTACGTAAATTAAAAGTAGGATTGGCCTCTGTAGCAGTTCTTTTCTCCTTTGCCCAACTTGGACAAGCATCTGCTGACGAAACGGTTGCGCCAGCAGCAAGCGAAGCAACAAAACCAAGCGAAGCAAGCAAATCACCCATTGAATCTGCAGCGGATGAAATTGCAGCAACTAAAAAGCAACCAGTTGTGAAAGAAGCAGAAGCAAAAGCTGGAGATGTCATTGATCTTTCTACAAAAGTATCACCTGTAGATGTAAAAGAAAGTCAAGTAGGCAATCAAAAAGTTCATGTAGAAACAGCGACTGCAGAAGTTTCAAAAACAGAAGTGGTCGCATCTAAGGATGAGACAATTCCTGCACCAGCAACGACAACAACTGAAGATACTGTTACCGGTAAGGATGAAAAAGGAAATACCTTTACGCAGTACGAACGTGTCGATAAGACAACAATAGTTGAAATGACCACAACACCAGCTACTGTACAGAAAACAGGAACAGCTGATATTGTCTTCGTGATTGACCGTTCATTATCAATGTCCTATTCCATCCATGTCGTTCGTAAGAATGTTAATGAATTTTCAAAAAACCTTTCTAAGGAGGGAGTTTCTGCTCGTTTTGTGTTAGCTACATTTAGTGATGAAGTATACGGCCGTGAGAGAGGCAGAACAGATGAAGGAACCATTTTAACTGACTTCGGTGGCTCTTATTTCACATCCGATCCAGCTAAACTTGAAAAAGCGTTAGCAGATGTGAAGTTAGCAATCGGTGGGGATGCTCCAGAAACTTCAATTCCAGCCTTGAACCAGATTATTTCAACTTACGACTGGTCTAAGGCAGCCAATAGTAGAAAGTTTGTAGTGTTGTTAACAGATGCTGATATGAAAGAAGATCCATCAATACCGACAGTCGCTGAAACAATAGCTAATCTAAAAGCAGCTGGAATTGAAAGATACGTTTCAACTCCATTGTATGGAGAAAAGTACTACAAAGATTTAGTGTCTGAAGGACGTTGGATGAATATGTCCAATGACTTGGCTGGTACATTGACCAATGAAGCAACTAAGTGGATTGCAGAAACTGTCAAAGAAGGACGTAGCTACAAGATTACAAAGGATAGCTATAAGTTCTATCAAGAGCGTCGCACAACGATTCCAGTTGTTGAGAAGGAAACACCACAACCAAAACCAACTCCTCAACCACAACCTCAACCAATCCCGCAACCAAAACCAACTGCACATGTGCCAGTTCCAATGATCACTGCAACTAAGCCAGTAGCTGCTCCAGCAGTCATCAAACAAGATCCAGCTAAACTTCCTGAAACTGGTAGCGAAGCAAGTTCTACTGGTCTCGTCGGACTTGCATTATTGATGTCTGGTCTTGGATTAACTGTAGCAAACAAAAATTCAAAAGAACAATAAGTTAAGACAATAAAACTAAACACCTGAAGAAAATGACTCTTTGTCAACTTGTAGTGGGTTGATGAAAAGTTATAACCTGTAGGGGACCAACTTGGTTCTCTCCTTTTTGATGTTAAAATTTTTTTAGGATTTCTTTTCTTTTTTTAATAGATATGATATGCTAGATGCAGAATATATATATTAATAGAATATTATCACTGTAAAGTTAAGTATCTTACTTCGAATGACACAAATATATTTTATGTCTAATAGTAATTTTTTAATAGACAAGGAAAACACAATGGTTTCAAAACAAACTTTTATTGATAGAATAAAAAAAGAATTCCCAGATGCAATTGAAAATCAAACAAAAAGTTATATTTCTTTTCAGGTTAAAAATATGAAAGGAAAGTTACAAAACTTTATAGAGATTAACTTTCAGAATAAAGGAATAAAGATTGCCGTTCTCTCCAAAAGCCTTCGTGATTCAGATTTTTTGATATTTAATAAGAAGCCTGATTCATTTGGTTGGACACTTGATGCTGAGTATTTTATTAAGGACGAAAATTCACTAAATGAGATTTTCCCTTTTATAAATAAATCTTATGAGTTTGTAAAAGGTGGAAATAACTCAGAGTGTTATAAAGTCTTCAGAGAATTTTTGGCTAAATTTGTGAATCAAGCAAATATCTATAATTCGAAAGATATAAAAATTAAACGTTCTCAAAAATTAGATGGAGCTAAACTTATTTATCCTGCTGTTACAATTGAGGATATTCCATACAAAGTTGAAATGCTTAACACAGGTCAGTGTGGTCCAAAAAATGGTGAAGGATATAGAAAACTACCTTACTTTGGTTATCAATTAAATAAAATTGATAATTCATGGATAAATATAAGGTGTGGTTTTGAGAGATTTAAACTCACAGAATTTAAAATTGTAAAATGGTATAGTAATAAACCAGATGAAGATTTAGGGTATAAATACCTTGTCAAGGACTTAGAGTTGGAATCAACTGCTGAACCCAATGAAATTTTAAAAGACTTTTATGACAATTTTACTAGTTTTTATAGAGAAGCAGAAAAGGAAGATATAAACATGTTAGAAAATATCAACGAGTATAAAAATGTCTTATTAAAATCCAAAAACCTCATCCTCCGTGGTGCACCGGGTACAGGAAAAACACATCTTGCTATTGATATTGCAAACGAATTAACAGATGGCAACAAAGACCAAATCGGGTTTGTACAGTTTCACCCATCTTATGATTATACGGATTTTGTAGAGGGGTTGAGACCGGTATCAAATGGCGATGGAGCTATTGAGTTTAAGCTAGAGGACGGTATTTTTAAGAAGTTCTGTCAGAAGGCGAAAGAAGCTCAGAAGACTGGAGGTCAAGATAATTTTGAAGAAACGTGGGCTAAGCTAACGGATGCTATCAATGAAAAGCAAGGACAATATTTCTTCCCTCGTAGTTCGGTTCCAGCCAGTTTAAATAGTCAAGGGAATGTGAAGTTTGATTCTCCTGTTGCTACCAAAGAAAAAGTGTATCTTTTGTACAAGGGTGAGGAAACTAAGTTAAAGTACGAAACTTATCAAAAAATCGTTTTAGATCACATGAAAGAAAGTTATGGCTTATGTGATTATGTGTCTCCAACGATCAACACAGATAAGAAATTCGTTTTCATCATCGATGAAATCAACCGTGGTGAGATTTCTAAGATTTTTGGGGAGCTCTTTTTCTCTATCGACCCTGGCTATCGTGGTAGAGATGGGGAAGTTTCTACCCAATATGCCAATTTACACGAAAGTGATGACAAGTTTTATATTCCTGAGAATGTCTATATTATAGGAACTATGAATGATATTGACCGCTCGGTGGACACCTTTGATTTTGCTATGCGTCGTCGTTTCCGCTTTGTTGAAGTTACCGCTGAAAGTCAACTTTATATCCTAGATAAGAAACTAGGTAAGCATGCAGACGAAGCAAAAAATCGTCTAAGAAACTTGAACGCTGCTATCGAGAACGTTCAGGAGTTAAACAGTCATTATCATATCGGACCAAGTTATTTCCGTAATTTAAAAGAATTGGATTATGATTATGAATTACTCTGGTCTGATTATCTCAAACCACTTTTGGAAGATTACTTGCGTGGTTCTTATGAAGAAGATGAAAAACTTGAAAGATTGAAAAAAGCATTCAATCTGACAAAAAATGAACAAAAAGATCAGGCAGTAGCTGATGACAACAAAGACGATGAAAATAATGATGCGAATAACTGATAATCAGCATGAGATATCGAAAGAAGAGTTTGTCGCAGAATACCCCAACCTAAGTCAAGCACTTCTTGATAGAACCCTAGATAATCTTTCTCAAGAAGACAATATTTTTATATTTCCAAATGACCTGAAAAATTCTCCTGATTTGGATGAGGACCAAAAGATTTTGGAAATAGTCAATCAGAAAATTAAGACAGGAAATGTGATTGGTTTTCTGGGTTGTGGTCAGGAGAGATTAACCATTTCTTCTCGCTTTTCGAGAAAAAGTGATGACTATTTTTTGCATTATCTATTGCAGAAAGTTCTAAATATCAATCTCACTAGTTTGGATGTCGGTCTATCTCCCGAGGAAAGACTCTATCAGCTTTTAATCTATCTCTTTCCAAAGTATTTGGAAGCTGCTATGCGAAAGGGACTTTATAAGGAATACCAGAGGTTTTCCCATAATGATAGTCATATCAAGGGAGTAGTTGATGTAGGAAATCATCTCAAGAAAAATCTTCCTTTCACAGGTAATATTGCTTATACTACAAGAGAATTTACTTATGACAATCCGATGATGCAGCTGATTCGTCATACTATCGAATACATTAAAAATCAGAAATCTCTAGGAATAGGTATTATTGATAGTAATCGCGAAAATATTATAGAAATAATTCGTGTAACCCCATCTTATAAACTAGCTGATCGTGCTAAGATTATTAGACGAAATCAAACTAAACCACTTCGTCATGCCTACTTTCGAGAATACAGAAAGTTGCAAGAGCTTTGTCTGATGATATTAAACAGAGAAAAGCACGGTTTAGGATATCAAGAGCAAAAAATTCATGGCATTCTCTTTGACGTTGCTTGGCTTTGGGAAGAATATGTTCATACCTTGTTGCCAAAAGATTTCATACATCCACGCAATAAAGAAAAGAAAGATGGTATCCCTGTATTTTCTGACGGTAGTAGAAAAGTATATCCAGATTTTTATCATAAAGAGTTAAAAATCGTTTTAGATGCTAAATATAAAAAACTGGAATTGACTGAAAAGGGAATCAATCGTGATGATCTATTTCAATTGATTTCTTATGCTTATATTATACAAGCTGAGAAGACCGGACTGATTTTTCCTAGTATGGAGCAGTCAATAAATAGAAAAATAGGAGAAGTAGCTGGCTACGGAGTTCAATTGAAGAAGTGGTCTATTCAAATTCCTCAGAATGCTTTATCTTATAATGATTTTTGTGAAATGTTGGAAATATCCGAAGAAATTTTTAAAAGCAATCTTTCTAATGAAATGGAGAAAAAATAAAACTCTTTGCCAACTACAGTGAGTTAATACGACGAATGACGCTTAAATCCATATCAATCAAACTAGCACAGAGCCAGTCATAGATAGTTTTAAAACTACCATTGGCTTTTGTTCAAGCTAATAGCGAACACAAATCTGTTCACGCGACTAGCGCGACTAGAAGGATTTTAAACAATCATCAATTTCCTTTTTCCAACTTTGGTGTCAAATGAGACTTCCGCCTTTTTTTCTTAGCCCTGTGTTCGGAATATTTCTGTTCTAAGGCTGGGGAATAACCATTTTTTGCATTGTCTTAACGCAATTTAAATGGTAGACTTATGAACTACTAGTTTACTTTCAATTTGGCAAGGATTCAATCCTACTTCTAAAGAGGTTTCTTTCTTTAATTGCTTGTCTATGGTAAAATGATGGAGCTATTAAGATTTCCTTTCGTAACTAGTTTGTTCAATTCTTTTTAGTAGAAAAATCTTATGAGTTTACTTGTGCGCTCATATTGTAGATTCAAAAGACCAAAATCCCCACCAGAAATATTCTGATGGGGATTTTGGTCGGGAACCAATCAATTTTGATTGATTTTTGACCTTTTATAATAAGTGAAAATGCTGTTAAATCAACTATTTCACTTCAAATCATGTTTATAAATCATTCCCACTCACTAAAAGTCAGATATTGACTATTTAGAATAGTTGATTTAATAGTGATTGATAGTATAATAAGTTAGTCAAAATTAGTGTGATTTGATTCGTTTGGTGCTAAATTGGTGTTAGCTTTCTACCAAGGCCATTTGAATTTTTTATTAGACCTTTTTGAATTTGTAAAATTCGTTAACATCATCAGCAAATTCTTTTGATTCAGCTAGTATAGTGTCCAAAATCAACTCTAAAACGTGTCCTAAAATCTCATAGTGATTACGCAAAAATAAAATCAATAAGAATCTACGATTTAAGGCACTCTCATGCTAGCTTTATGCTCTCTATCGGAATGAATGATTTAGAAATGCAAAATCGTCTAGGACATGCTGATATTAAGACTACACTTGGAACGTACTCTCATTTAAGACCAAATGCAATGAAAGAAGTAGCTACTAGAATGACTGGAAAAGTAGTGGTGCGTGATAATAATATCAGAAAGAGTAGATTAATGGTAATCAGCATAGAATTAAATTGCGGTAAATAGATAAGTGAATTCTATTTCTCTAACTAATTATATAACAGTAAATGAATTGATTTTACTGTTATTTTAATTTATACTTACAATAGGTTAAGTTTACAGTTTTTGTTTAGAAATATATCTAATATAAAATATAAAACTATATAATATTGTATTAACTTATTGGAGGGTGCATTGATGCCAAGAGAAAGAGTGACTGTTTACGATTTATTAATTTCTTGCCCTGGAGATGTTATTGAGTATCTTGAGTTAATTAAAGAAGCTGTTGATAACTTTAATAAACTTTATGGTTATTTGAATAATATACAAGTATCAGTCAAGCATTGGTCAACGGATAGTTTTCCTGAGTCGGGTGATAAACCACAGGAATTATTAAATAAGCAAATTGTTAGGGATTGTGATGCAGCTGTTGCTATATTTTGGACAAGATTTGGTACAGCAACAGATAGGTATGGTTCTGGGACTGAAGAAGAAATTGAGGAGATGTTATTAGCAAAAAAACAAGTTTTTATGTATTTTCTAGATACTCCTATAAATCCTTCAGAAATAAATGAGGAGCAATTTGCTGCTGTAAAAAATTTCAAAGAAAGATATAAGGATAGAGGAATATTTTTTACAGTTAAGGACAAAAGTGAATTTAAACGTCAGTTTACAAATCATTTAACATTATATTTTTTAAATTTAGTTAATGAAAAAGAAACTCTTCAAAATGAACCATTAAAACCTCTTTTAACAATAAGAGATAAGAATACATCTTCTGACGAATGTTTTGTTCCTATAAAATTTAATTTACTAGAGTCAGAATTTTTAAATAAAAACTACAAGAAAATTATTGACCATATTGAAGAATTAAATGAAACTGTTATTTCTGAGGTTCCAACTAAAGTAGATAATAATACTAAAAAGTTGACTCTTTCTCTAAAAGAAGATAACGTTAATTTTCTGTCTAAAATAGCTGATGATGTGACTATTAGTGATGATTTTAAAAAACTCATAAACGATTTTGCGATCAAAGAGGAAATCAAACTACATGAGAAATTCTGGTGTTTAGGAAATTTGAAGAAACATAATATTCAAATGCCAACGCCTTTCGGAAAAAGTTCGCCTTCGTATATTGGGACCGATGAAGAAAGGTATCGATTTTCTTTATTAAAAAAATTATACTGGGAAATAATATCGTTCAATGAATACACTGAATATTTTACATTCATGGATAGCATTAAATATATAGAGTTAATGGTTTCTAATATAGGTAAGACATATGATGAAGATGTTGATATTAAACTAATTGTACCTAAAGGTTGTCTTTTAAAACATCACGACCTATTATATCCAGGTAAAAATATAATAGAGGAGGTACAGGAAATTAAATTAGAAGAAATACTATTTAAAATTAGAGAAACTGATTCTGTTTGTGCATATGATTATCCTCAGCAAGCCTTTTTACGGTCAGAAGAACTAAATGTTTCTCCACTTCTAACATATAATAGAACATCTAGTTATGAAGACCAAAAAAACTATTATGAAGATTCATTAAACGATATATTTATGTACAGAGATTTTGATAAACCAAAATTTGATATTTTAAGCTTTAATATTGAGTATTTGAAACATAACACTTCAATGGCATTTCCTTCTAAACTATTATTTAAAAATGTTCCTAGAATAATTGAATATGAAATAACATCGAAGTATACACCAGATATGGTGAAAGGAAAAATAAATCTAAAATCCGATTAATTTGCTAATAAAGTAAGATTTTTTATAATAATTATATAAATAGGAACACGATTTAATGAGGGTGAAACGAATCAGAACAAAGAGTTAAGTAGTGAGTTTGAAGTTAATAATGATTTCTATCGTATTTAAAAAATAGATGAAGATGATAGTGATTATGTCAGAATTGTTAGAGAATCAAAGAAGGGTATGTGAATAGAGAGTACCGAAACTGTTAAAAAGATTTTAAATTTAAATATTGTAAATAGTTTTGGTGCTAAATTGGTACTAACATGAAAATAAAAACGCTGAAATTATTGATTTCAGCGTTATTTGAATAACTCATTTTATTCCCACTCAACAGTTGCAGGTGGTTTACTTGTGATATCGTAGACGATACGGTTAACGTGGTCAACTTCGTTTACGATACGGACTGAGATTTTTTGAAGGACTTCCCAAGGAATCTTAGCGAAGTCAGCTGTCATTCCATCGATAGAAGTGATAGCACGGATGGCGATGGTATAGTCATAAGTACGACCGTCGCCCATCACACCTACTGAACGAACGCCAGTGTTAACAGTGAAGTATTGCCAGATATCGCGGTCAAGACCAGCCTTGGCGATTTCTTCACGAAGGATAGCGTCTGATTCACGGACTGTTTCTAGTTTTTCTTCAGTGATTTCACCCATGACACGGATGGCAAGCCCTGGTCCTGGGAATGGTTGGCGCCATACGATATGGTCTGGCATACCAAGTTCAGTACCAAGGGCACGAACTTCATCCTTGTAAAGAGTGTTGAGCGGCTCAATCAACTCGAACTGCATGTCTTCTGGAAGTCCACCCACGTTGTGGTGAGACTTGATGGTTTGAGCAGTATCTGTACCAGACTCAATCACGTCTGTGTAAAGTGTTCCTTGTGCCAAGAATTTCACATCTTTGAGCTTGCTTGCTTCATCATCAAAGACATAAACAAATTCGTTACCGATGATCTTCCGTTTTTGCTCTGGATCAGACACACCAGCCAATTTATCAAGGAAACGTTTGGCAGCGTCTGCTTTAACGATATTGAGACCAAACTTACCACCAAGCATGTCCATAACCTGGTCAGCTTCCCCTTTACGAAGAAGACCGTGGTCTACAAAGATACAGATCAATTGATCACCGATAGCTTTTTGGAGAAGAACCCCTACAACTGAAGAGTCAACACCACCAGAAAGACCAAGGAGAACACGTTTGTCTCCAACTTTTTCTCGGATTTGTTTGATTTGCATCTCGATAAAGTTATCCATGGTCCAATCGCCCTTAGCACCACAGATGTTCAAGGCAAAGTTACGAAGGATATCATAGCCGTGAACTGAGTGACGAACTTCAGGGTGGAATTGGATACCGTAAATTTTCTTGTCTGGGTTTTCAATCGAAGCATACGGACAGTCAGCAGAAGTACCAGTACGGACAAAGTCAGCAGGAATTTCAGTAACAGCATCTCCATGACTCATCAAGACCAACTGTTTATCAGGTGTTCCCTCAAAGAGGGCAGAAGATTCAGCTAAGTTTAGCTCAGATTGACCGTATTCTCGGTTACCTGCATCCCCTGCAGGTACAACCTTCCCACCAAGTTTGTGAGTCAAGAGCTGCATGCCATAGCAGATTCCTAAAATTGGAATTCCAAGTTCAAAAATTTCAGGATCAATGTCAAAAGATCCTTCTTCATACACTGAGTTTGGTCCGCCTGAAAGAACGATCCCAACAGGATTGATTTCACGCACTTCAGCCGCTGTAATTTTGTGGCTCTTCAGTTCTGAAAAGACACCAATCTCACGAATACGACGAGAAATGAGCTGATTGTACTGGCTACCGTAATCAAGCACGATAATTTTTTCAACATCATGCAAATCAGTTGATAGGTTTGTCATCTTTTCCCCTTTTTCTAGAAAATTCTTTTCCTCTATTCTAACACAAAAGCCCCTTCATTACCAATCAATACTGACTACGATTGAAGATTTGACCAAATTGCGCTACAATAGTTTGTAACACACAGAAAGAGTAGCAAAATGATTCCAGCTTACATTCAAATTCACGACCAAATCAAGGCAGAGATTGACCAGAAAATCTGGAAAATCGGTCAACGCCTGCCAAGCGAACGGGACTTGGCAGAAAAGTTCCAGGTCAGCCGCATGACCCTCCGTCAAGCAATCACTCTCTTGGTAGAAGAAGGAGTGTTAGAACGTCGTGTAGGCAGTGGTACCTTTGTAGCTAGCACGCGCGTCCAGGAAAAGATGCGAGGAACGACTAGTTTTACTGAAATTATGAAAGCGCAAGGAAAGGTTCCTTCGACACAGGTTATTTCCTACAAACGGACCATTCCAAGTCTTCAAGAAGTGGATAAACTAGGGATTGACAAAACTGAAACGATTGTACGTATGGAACGGGTTCGCTATGCAGATGGAGTCCCTGTTGTCTATGAAGTTGCCTCAATTCCAGAAAAATTTATCAGAAACTTCAAAAAAGAAGAGGTGACCAGCCATTTCTTCCAAACCTTGGAAAAGCACGGCTACCGTATCGGTAAATCCCAACAAACCATCTATGCCCGATTGGCCAAAGAAAAGATTGCTCATTACTTAGAAATACCAAAAGGACATGCTATTCTTGGTTTGACCCAGATTTCATATTTCGACAATGGTGTCGCTTTTGAGTATGTAAAAAGTCAATATGTCGGAGAACGGTTTGAATTTTACCTAGAAAACAATTAGGTAACACAATCCCTATGGTGTCAATTCAACACAGGGAGGTTTTATGTCTCGGATAAAAATCGATGCTGCTGTGGTGCCTCTTAGTGGACACCTTTATCCAGTTCTTTTGCTTTTAGCCCCATTGTTGAATGATCCCAACTATGAGATTCGAATTTTTACAGGACCACAAAAGCAAAAAATAGCCCTGACCTATGATGCTACCAGCATTTTAAAAAAAGAAATTCATCGCTTAGTTAAAAAGGAGGCGCCATGAAAGTACTCGTAACAGGAGCAACAGGTTTTCTTGGAAAATACGTGGTAAAAGAGTTAGTAGCAGAAGGTTACTCTGTCCGCGCCTTTGGTCGGAATGAAGCAGTAGGACAGAGCTTGGTTTCAGAACAAGTGGAATTCTTCAAAGGAGATCTGAGTTCCAAGCAAGCAGTAGAAAAGGCATGTAAGGGCGTTGAAATGGTCGTCCATGCTGGAGCTTTATCCACTGTTTGGGGGCCTTGGGAGAGTTTTTATCAAGCTAATGTCCTCGGTACTCAACATGTTTTGGAAGCTTGTCGTACTAATAAAATCAGTCGCTTGGTCTATGTTTCTTCACCAAGTATTTATGCGGCTCCAAAAGACCAAATTGACATCAAGGAAGAAGATGCTCCAGCTGAAAATCATTTAAACAACTACATCAAAAGTAAGCTACTATCGGAGAAGCTCTTTCCTGCTTACCCGGATGTTCCCAGTATCATCCTTCGTCCACGTGGTCTCTTTGGCATTGGGGATACAAGTATCCTTCCACGTGTTCTCAAGCTAAGCCAAAAAATTGGAATCCCCTTAATCAAGGAAGGCAAGCAATTGATGGACATGACCTGTGTCGAGAATGTTGCCTTGGCTATCGCTTTGGCTCTGAAAGCTGATAGGGCAGAAGGTCAAGTCTATAACATTACCAACGGTGAGCCGACTCCTTTTAAAGAACTAATCGAAGAAGCCTTGCAGGGCCTGGGACTTCCTATTCGTTATAAAAAGCTACCTGCCTTTCTTCTAGGTGGCTTGGCTTCTAGCTTAGAGGTTCTTTATCAGCTCTTACCTCTAAAGGGTGAGCCACCATTAACTCGCTATACCTACTACCTATTGCGTTATAGCCAGACTCTTGATATTTCAAAAGCAAATGAAGAGTTGGGTTATGAGCCACGCATCAGCATCAAGGAGGGAATTGCCCAGTATGTCCAAGATTATCGAAAGCATTAAGTATTTCCCTGCTGGCTATTGTACTAGCAATCTTGCTTTGCTCTTTAAGGGGCAGAAAAGAAAGAAGATGGTTTTTCCAGCCGGCGTCTATCTCCTCAAACACCGAGAGCATGGTTATATTCTATACGATACGGGCTATCATTATGAGATCAAAAGTAAATTCCGTTATCTTTATTACCGTCTTGGAACTCCTATGCAGATGAAAAAGGAAGACCAGATCGATTGCTTGCTTCAAGCGACTGGGATTTCACCAGATGACATATCCTATGTCATCCTCTCGCATTTTCATCCAGACCATCTAGGAGGAGCGGGTTGCTTCAAACAGGCGCGCTTCTTGGTCACAGAGAGAGCCTATCACGTTTACCAGAAGCCCAGCTTCAAGGATTTAATTTTTAAAGAGTTTTTGCCGGATGATTTTGAAGAGTCTGTCCAAATCATCCAGCCTCAGGGAACCAACCCTCTTTTTCCTTATACGGAAACAGTAGATATCTTTGGAGACGGCAGTATTCTCCTTAGTTCCCATGATGGGCACGCTAAGGGACAAGGCTGTCTTTTCCTTCCGGAATATCAATTGTTTATTGGTGCTGACCTCTGCTGGGGAATTGACCTTCTCCCCTTGACAGAGCAGATGCGCTGGATTCCTAGTCAAGTTCAGGATAATGGGAAGGACTATTTAGAAAATGTCAATTTCCTCCGTACCTTGTTAAATCAAGGATTCACTGTTCTCGTCAGCCATGATCCAATTGAACGGGTAGAAAGAATACTAAATGAAAAAATGTACCTTTCTTAAAACCTTTTACCAAACCCGCTGGGGGCATCGCTTCAAGAACCGTGAGGAACTGGAGCGCTACCAAGAGAAGGAACTACAACTATACCACAAGTTCTTACTCCAGCATTCCCCTTATTTCTCTCAAGGTGTTCCAAAAGACTTCCGCTATATGGACAAGACCTTTATGATGGAGCATTTCAATGAGTTAAATACCCAAGGAATCGACCGGGATCAGGCTCTTGAAATGGCGATTCGCGGTGAGCAGTCTCGTGATTTTACAGAGATGCAAGGAGAAGTAGCAGTTGGTCTTTCCTCTGGTACCTCCGGACACCGGGGGATCTTTATCACGACAGAAACAGAACGTAGTATGTGGGCAGCCGCTATACTCGCTAAAATGCTCCCCAAAGGAAAGCTCCTTGGTCACCGCATTGCCTTTTTCCTCCGTGCTGATAACCAGCTCTATCAAACCATCAATTCTCCCTTGATTCGCCTAGAGTATTTTGATATTTTCAAAGATAGCCAAGAGCACATCGGGCGTTTAAATGACTACCAGCCGACCATCCTTGTGGCTCCAGCCTCTACCTTATTAGATTTAACCAAGTATCTGGAAAATCAGACCCTGGAGATACAACCTCAAAAGGTCGTTTCCGTCGCTGAAATCTTAGAGGATCGGGACCGGGACCTCATCCGTCAAGTATTTGATCTTTCTAAGGTCGATCAGGTCTACCAAGCAACAGAAGGTTTCTTAGCCTGTACCTGTTCTGAGGGGAACTTGCACCTCAACGAGGACATTTTATCAGTGGAAAAAGACTATTTGGATGACCACCGTTTTTATCCTATCATTACTGATTTTAAACGTAGGAGCCAACCTATTTACCGCTACCGGCTCAATGATATTCTGGTAGAGGATCCGGATGCCTGTAGCTGTGGTTCTGTCTTTACAAGGATTGCTAGAATTGAGGGGCGATCAGACGATATCTTTTATTTCAAGAAAGCAGACGGCGAGCTACAGATGGTTTATCCAGACTTTATTCGGCGTTGTATCCTCTTTGTCGAAGGAATTCAAGACTATCAAGTGACGCAAACCGAAGATGGACAAGTCCAGGTTGCTCTCAGCAAACGTTCATCTGAGATAGAAGAGGCTATCCTCAACCAATTTCAAGTTTTAGCAGATCAAAAGGGCTTTATCATGCCCACCCTTACCTTTATGGACTACCAATGGGACACAAGTCGCAAACTCAAGCGCGTACAACGTCTTCATAAATAGGAGGAAGCATTATGACAAGTGTACAAAGACACGTTCGTATTAAAGGCTATGGAACAGCCTTACCCAAGCATCAAGTCACCTTTAAGGACCAGACACGTTACCGAGTAAAAGAAGACGAAGAATCTCAGATCGACTTAGCTGCTCGTGCTATTGAACAAGCACTAGAGCAAGCAGGATTGACCATGGCAGATATTGACTGCCTAGTTTCAGCGAGCGCCGTAGGCGTTCAGCCGATTCCTTGTACAGCTGCTTTGATCCATGAGCGCGTGGCCAAGCGACTTACGATTCCTGCCATGGATATCAATACCACCTGTACCAGCTTTATTTCAGCCCTTAGTACCATTTCTTATCTGATCGAAGGTGGCGAGTACAAGCGTGTCCTCATTGTTTCAAGTGAGGTAGGAAGCCTGGGCCTTAATCCAAAGCAGAAAGAAAGCTATGAACTTTTTAGCGATGGAGCAGCAGCCTTTATTTTTGAAGCAACAAGCCAAGACAAAGGAATCATTGCTAGCATGCAACGGACCTGGTCTGAGGGAGCCCATGATACCGAAATTCGTGGTGGTTTGACAGCTTATCATCCGAAATTGTACTCTGAATCAACCAAGACTGATTTCATGTTTGATATGAAGGGGAAGAAAATACTCTTACTTTCTGCTCGTGTTATTCCAGAAATGTTCCAAGAATTCCAAGAGAAATCCGGCATTTCTAAAGATACAGTAGACTATATTATTCCCCACCAAGCTAGTCGAGCTCTTCCTTTAGTCATGGAAAAATTAGGAGTCCCAGACTATAAGTATCTTAACATCGTCAGCGATTACGGAAACATGGTTTCTGTAGCTGTGCCTTTTGGTTTAGCCTATGCGCTTGATCATGGCTATGTGAAGGAAGGAGATACCATCTTCTTGATTGGAACCGCGGCAGGTATGACGGTCAACATGTTAGCACTGAAACTCTGATGATTTATCCTCTCATTTCAACTCAAAAAGCATCAAGTCCCGCTAGTCTTTAGCGGGCTTTTTTGATATAATGAAAGGTATGGAAATTGAGAAAACCAACCGAATGAATGCTCTCTTTGAGTTTTACGCAGCACTTTTGACAGACAAGCAGATGAACTATATCGAGCTCTATTATGCAGATGACTACAGCTTGGCTGAGATTGCTGAAGAGTTCGGGGTGAGTCGTCAGGCTGTTTATGATAATATCAAGCGAACTGAAAAGATTCTGGAAGACTATGAGATGAAGCTTCATATGTACTCTGATTACATTGTCCGCAGTCAGATTTTTGATCAGATCTCTGACAAGTATCCTGATGACGCTTATCTACAAGAGCAAATCGCAGTCTTATCCAACATTGATAACCGAGAATAAATAAGATTAAAATACTTGTAATAGGAGAAGTAGTATGGCATTTGAAAGTTTAACTGAACGTTTACAGAACGTCTTTAAAAATCTTCGTAAGAAAGGGAAAATCTCTGAAGCAGATGTCCAAGAGGCAACCAAAGAGATTCGTCTAGCCCTCTTAGAGGCCGACGTTGCCCTTCCTGTTGTAAAAGACTTTATCAAACGCGTCCGCGAGCGGGCCGTAGGCCATGAGGTCATTGAAACCCTGAACCCTGCCCAACAAATCGTGAAGATTGTCGATGAAGAATTGACAGCTATTTTGGGTTCTGAGACAGCAGACATTATCAAATCACCTAAGATTCCAACTATTATCATGATGGTCGGTCTTCAAGGGGCTGGTAAAACAACCTTTGCTGGGAAATTGGCTAACAAATTGGTCAAGGAAGAAAATGCACGTCCTTTGATGATTGCGGCCGATATCTATCGTCCAGCTGCCATTGACCAGTTGAAGACTCTTGGTCAACAGATCAATGTCCCTGTCTTTTCACTTGGTACAGAAGTCCCTGCAGTAGAGATCGTACGTCAAGGTTTGGAGCAGGCGAGAGCCAACCACAATGACTATGTCTTGATCGATACGGCTGGTCGTCTGCAAATCGATGAGAAACTCATGGGCGAATTGCGCGATGTCAAAGCCCTTGCTGAGCCAAATGAAATCCTCTTGGTTGTAGATGCCATGATCGGTCAAGAAGCGGCTAATGTGGCGCGTGAGTTTAACGAACAACTCGAAGTGACCGGGGTGATTTTGACCAAGATTGATGGGGATACCCGTGGTGGTGCAGCCCTTTCTGTCCGTCAGATTACTGGGAAGCCAATCAAATTCACTGGTACTGGTGAAAAAATCACTGATATCGAAACCTTCCACCCAGACCGCATGTCTGGTCGGATCCTCGGTATGGGGGATATGCTGACGTTGATCGAGAAGGCTTCTCAAGAATACGATGAGAAACGCTCGCTTGAACTCGCTGAAAAAATGCGGGAAAACACCTTCGATTTCAATGATTTCATCGATCAGTTAGACCAAGTTCAAAACATGGGACCAATGGAAGATCTGCTCAAGATGCTTCCAGGTATGGCCAGCAATCCAGCTATGAAGAACCTCAAGGTCGACGAACGAGAAATTGCTCGCAAACGCGCGATTGTATCTTCTATGACTCCAGCTGAACGCGAAAATCCAGATCTTTTGAACCCTAGCCGTCGCCGTCGGATTGCTGCCGGTTCAGGAAACAGCTTTGTCGACGTCAACAAATTCATCAAAGACTTTAACCAAGCTAAACAGATGATGCAAGGCGTCCTCTCTGGCGATATGAACAAGATGATGAAACAAATGGGGCTGAATCCAAATAATCTGCCGAAGAACATGCCTGGTGGAATGCCTGATATGTCTGCCCTCGAAGGGATGATGGGTCAAGGTGGGATGCCTGACTTATCAGCTCTTGGCGGAGGCGCTGGAATGCCTGACATGAGCCAAATGTTCGGTGGAGGTCTCAAAGGAAAAGCCGGCGAATTCATGATGAAACGGGCCATGAACAAGATGGCCAAACAAATGCGCAAGAATAAGAAAAAACGGAAATAATCGTTTCTAATAAGGGCCTGGGACATTGTTCCGGGTTCTTTTAGAAAATAGTACTAGAGAAAACATGTTAAAAAAACTATTTCAACAACTCATTCGTTTCTTTGTAAGATTGTTTTCTTCGCATAGCAAGCCCTTTTATTTTCCAAAAGGGTCGAAGAAACCACCGATCAATCCAATCATCTTTGTACCTGGAAGTTCAGCTAGTATCCAGCGTTTCAATGGAACTATCCGCATGCTCCATCGCTTTTCTAGAAAAAAACAGAGTCTCTTAAAAATAAAAGTTAATAAAGATGATTCTATAGAGATGGAAGGAAGATTGAATACGAAAGAGCCAAATCCTATGATTGTGATTGGCTTCGAGAACAATCGAGATGGCTACAGCAATATCAAGCAGCAAATCGAATCCCTTAAGCTCGCATTAACCTACCTTCTTGACCACTATTATTTCACAGAGTTTAAGGCAGTAGGGCACTCCAATGGTGGACTAGTTCTAACTGGTTTATTGGAAAGTGGCTTTTTAGAAAAAAATAAGTTAACCGTAAGTAAGATAGCCATTATCGGAAGTCCTTACAAATTTAACCAAGAAATGTATAACGATTTTCAAAGGTGGAAACATCGCTTAGAAAAAGAAGTAGAGGTCCTAAACTTTGTCGGTAGCTTTGCTGGAAAATCAGACGGCATCGTTCCTCTCTCCAGTGCACAAGCAGCAAAATCAATTTTTGAGAATCAAACTTATTCAGAAGTGAATTTAAAAGGTCGAAAGGCTCAACATTCTGCATTGCCCACTAATCCAGAGCTGGTGAAGCAATTAAGTCTATTTTTGAATCTATAATAAATTACATAATTTTGGTTATGTATTTTATTTTTATCTCTTGCAATCCTTAAGTAAATATGGTACATTTTTGGTATCGGTTACAAACAAAAAGGAGAAACTGATGAAAAATCCAGCCTTACTTGAGGAAATGAAGACTTATAAAGGGCGTGATGAAATTCCTGCAGACTTTGATGATTTCTGGGATCAAGCCTTAGCAAAACTTACTGAACTTCCTGAATACAAGCTTGAAGAACAAGATTTCAGCATTCCAAATGTTGTCTGTTATGAATTAACCTTTAAAGGAACACGTGATGGTCTTGTTTATGCACGGGTTGTTTTCCCAAAAACAGATCAAAAGGTTCCAGTTATTTTCCATTTTCATGGCTATATGGGCCGTTGTTGGGATTGGTCAGACATGCTGGCTTATACAGTAGCTGGATATGGTGTGGTCTCCATGGACGTAAGAGGTCAATCAGGTTATTCAACAGACGGAAATCGATCACCGCTTGGAAACACAGTAAAAGGACAGATTATCCGAGGAGCTGTGGAAGGTCCGCATGAGCTGTTTTATAAGGATGTCTACTTAGACCTTTACCAGTTAATCGAAATTGTAGCGAGCCTTCCTCAAGTAGATGACAGCAAACTCACCAGCTATGGAGCCTCTCAAGGTGGTGCCTTGGCCTTGGTAGCTGCCGGATTGAATCCCCAAATCCAACGAACGGTAGCCATTTATCCATTCTTATCAGATTTCAGACGTGTATTAGAGATTGGAAACACCAGCGAGGCCTATGATGAGCTTTTCCGTTATTTCAAGTTCCATGATCCATTCCATGAAACAGAAGACCAAATCATGGAGACTTTAGCCTATATTGATGTAAAAAATTTTGCCCATCGCATTAAAGGACAGGTTCACATGATTACCGGGTTAGATGATGATGTCTGTTATCCTGTGACACAGTTTGCCATTTATAATCGATTAGAATGTCCAAAAGAGCATTTCATCATGCCAGAATATGCCCATGAAGCTATGAACGTCCAAGTTAATGATCGAGTCTATAATTGGCTTTGTGGTAGCAAGATTTCTTTTCAATATGTAGAAAAATAAAGTACAGAAGAATAATAATCAGTAAAAACTAAAAGTTTATGTACAATTGACCAAACAAGACCTAAACCATTGATACAACTAAATTAGAAGCATAAAGTACATTCTTTAAAAAGTGTACTTTATTTTTATTTTGTACATTATTTTGGAATGGTATTTTGTATGTTTGCTAGTGCATAATATCAGCTAATCGAAGAAATTGATTTGTACATTTTTTTACTCTAGTAACGGTAGAAGAAGTGGTGGTTCAATTGTACATTTTTTTGCTCATTTAATTTTCTATTGAAAATAAACTATTGGATATTCATAGTCAATAAAATTTCGAACTTTCTTTTTATATTTTCCATTATAAAAGAATATTAGGAATAATCTGTTAATTTTTAGTTTTTGTTATTTTTTTGAGCATCAAAAAACATAAAGTTATAATTTTGTTACAAATACCTTGAAAACGAGTTGTTAACGTGATAGAATAAGGTTAGAAAGGAAATATAAAGGTATAGGAGATGAATAAACAAATTGGTAACAGAATAGCAGAATTAAGAAATGCTAAATCTTTTTCTCAAGAACAAGTAGCTGAAAGAATTGGAATAAGTAGACAAAAATATGCTCGTATTGAAAACGGCATTAATAGCGTGACATTGGAAATTCTTGTAAAACTAGCTAACGTTTTTGATGTCAATGTTAATGATATTACGAAAGTCCTTGAACAAGAAGCGTCTGTAGCTTATAGATCAGGAGAACAAAAACAATCAACACGTGATATGCTTTATATGATTGATTTATTCTATGCAAACAAGCGTTTGTATGAAAAATTAACTTATCAGGATAAGGAATAGGTAACTCAATGGATAGATTACGAGAAAGAGAGATCCGAAAGAAGGCAAATGAGATCAGAGAACAATGCACCACAACAAGGTATGGTATTTCAAATCTTTTCAAAGACTGTGAAAATTTTAAAATCAAGCTTTTTCGCTATCCTATGGGTGAGGATGCTGATCTTGGTTTTACATTAAAGAGAGATAATGATATTATTATTTTTACGAATACAAGTATCCGTCTTTCAAGGGAAATCTTTACACTTGCTCATGAAATCGGACACGCAGTTCTCCATTTTGAAAATAAAAAGGCTTTTTTTGATAATAATTCAACTGTGTCGGGTTCAGACGCTGATGAAAAAGAACATGAAGCAAATTATTTTGCAGCTTGCCTGTTGATGCCACAAGAAAAAGTGGAAAGCTTTATTGATTTCGAAATAGAGGATAGTGAAAGCCTTTCAGCAAGAGATATTGCTAAAATGATGGTGGAATTTAACGTTAGCTTTGACATGGTAGTTAATAGATTACTTAGTTTACAGTTTATTGATGAACAAAAAAAAACACTATTAAATGTTGATAAAGTTGAAGCTAAAGTAGGGAATCTTATTAAATCAGTTGGTGGGGGTTCTGCTTTAAATCGTCCTAGCGAGGAAATAGTTATTCCTGAAGAGTACTCAAAATATGCACTCTATAACTTTAATAATGGGGCAATGCCGAAAGAAACATTGGAAAAAGTTTTAGAATATTATCATCTTTCACTTGAAGATTTTGAGGATGAGATTGAACAAAGTAATGTTTTTAGTCAGGAAGATGATGCAGAGGATATAAATTTGGATGATTTAATTGGAGGATTAAGTGATTGAACGCTTCACTGGATACAAATACTATTATTCATTTTTATAGAGCAGGCTGTCAAAATATTCTTTTTGAGTATTTTGATTCTATCTATATTTGTGACCAAGTCTATTCAATTGAATTGAAAAACCATGGACAAGATATCCTGTCTAATGTATACTTAGACATTCAAGCAGGGAAACTGGAATTATTTTCAAAAGAAAAAATGGCTAGAGAAGGAATTTTCCAGCTTTTTGAAGGACACGCTAAAGAACAAGAAATATTGTATAATCAGGGAGATAAAGGCGAGGCACATGCTATCGCTTTAGCAAAAACACTAGGTGCATGCTGTTTGGTCACTGATGATACAAAATACAAAGGACCGTATAAAAGCCTTTTGCAATATGATGATGAAGTTATGCCTTTTACATTTGCGGAAGTTATTATTCTCTATTATATTTTTGGAACAATAGACGCTTCTCAAGCAATATTGTATTTTGATAAAATCAATATCAAATCAACAATGAATTGGAATTTTGAAACACAGCTAAAAAACTTTTTAAGACGGTTTAACCCAAAACAGGATAGTAAAGATTCTAGGTGGCTCGATAAGGCGTTAAAGGAACAAAAAGTTAGCCTAAAAAATAAAATACTAAATATGCAACAATCTTTAAAAACAAATAACCAATAGCAAATAGCCATAAACCTTGCTATTGAATAAGTAATTTTACTTCTTTTAATCTAAAAAAAGAATCAGTCGATTCTTTTTTTGTATTATTTTAAAATTATGCCTTTTAATTCATCTTCTAAAGAGGCTCTATGTACTTTATATTTTTGAGCTGGTTTTAGTGAATTTCATGTATGATAAAATTCATAATTTATTATTATAATTTATTAATAGGAAGGTAATTTGTGTTTATCAAATATTTAACAAAAAATGAGGCAAGACAGTAACTTTTCTTAAGTTACTGTCTTATTTTTTACACATATTATACAAAAGTGAAAAAATAAACATAGCACTCCAATAGAGAAAATTCTTTGTAGCTCTGTTTTAACCAATACAAAAATAATGAGCTAAAATACCAAAAAAAATAAAAATTTACTTAGAACCTTGAAGGCTTATCTACAAAATATTGAATCAGTAAATCACTTAGATAATGTTTAATATATTTCCTAATATCTATCCTCTTACTCCTCAATAGGCGTGAAGTTACCTACTATTCTCCCAATTATACGAGGATTTTCCTCATAAGGCGCATAAATATCATCATACTTCTTGTTTATCGAAACAAGACGCAGATAGGTTTTATGAAGATACACTTTTTTACATAGGTTTGATTGTTAAATTCCACTGCATAAATTTGTCCATCTTCATTATTTGTTGATTGCTTAATCAATACTACATCTCTATCAGGCAATTCAGACTCCATTTAGTCCTCTAAAACCCACGTTGAGGCGGTATCACTACTTGTAAAAGTTTAGAAACCTTTGAACGAAAGGGAGAATGAAAAGCGTGAAGGTAGCTTCTCTAATCGAATAGAGGGTAAGAATCAGAGTAATAGTTCAAGTATGGCTTCTGGATACTATAGTCTGACATGCTATCAATCTATTTCAGAAGCTGGACAAATTGTAGTAACTTTCCTTGAAGGAACTGGGGTAGATTTATAAGAGACTGTGACTGGGAAGTTGCAGTTTTTTTAGGGGTTTAATGGTATAATGAGATTATAAATGTGGATATTGTTTAAATTCTCTGGAGGACACAGAATGTTGAATTTAGTAAAAGGTCACCAAGTTAGCTTGGTAGAAAACCTGTTTGAATCATTTACAAAGTTAACTGAACATCATTTGATGGCGAATGTACACGCAGAAAAAATATTAGAGATTTTTCAACACTTTATTGTGATTCATGACGAGCCCTTGTTTTTTATTTTGGAATTGCCTGTCAGTATTGATAGAGAAAAAGTGATAGCAAAGAATATTATTAAGGAATCCCATAAGGATGTTTATTATATTGATGGTTGTTCAAGAGAAGAATGTCTAGCACTGTTGATTAGATACGGTGATTTACTTGTAAATGATGGATTAAGTAAGTTTGGATTTGGTGGACATAAAAGTCACGATGAAATCATGCTTGATAGCTATAATGTTGTGACAATTTATAGTAAAGAACTATCGAAATTTAATGACTTTTTTGAACCTCATAATATTCAATTTGTAGAAGAACTAGTGACAGCTTGGAAAACTTTTTCTAAGACCTCACCAGGAATCTCTGAAATCTATGAAAGTAATGGAAAAACTGTTTATGATTTGCCTACAGAATTAGCTGAATGGGGAATATATTTAGCTGAAACTCGAACAGAATAGGCATATTTATAGGATTAGAAAGAGAATATTTCTATTCCTCTAATACCCCAAATTTAACTTTAGTAAATTTATAGAAGGAAAAGCTAGATGTAAGCACACGTTGATGTGTGAGTATTGCTCGTGAATGATAAAAGATAGGGTATAATTCATTACACTGTTTTTGGATAAATATTGTTAGACTGTAACTTTTATGTTGCAGTTTTTCAATTTATACATGGTATAATTAAAATAATAAAATAAAGAGGATTTTTTATGAGTAAAGAACTAGTATTTCAAAGTGTAGAATCACTACAACAAGTTGTAAACGTAATTAATGAGGCTGCGGCAGCTCTTAATGATAAAACACGTACAATAAGAGAGAGTCCAATCCCAGAAGGGTCAGCTGGAGCATTGGGATCAGGTATTGGTGGCATAGGTTCATTTGCAGCTCTTTATGGTTTAGGTACTGTAGGGTTATCAGCTGTTGGAATTACTTCTGGTCTTGCAACTATTGGCAGTATTGTTGGAGGTGGTATGGTAGCTGGAGTGTTTGTAATGGCTGCTCCAAATGACTAACTTTATATCAACAAGTAGTACTTATTAGATTTCAGATGAAGAAATTCAAATTCTCGAAAAGAACGCCACTAATGGAGATAAAAACTCAGCCTTCAAATTATATCAATACCATATGTTTGTATCTTTAGATCAAGATTTGGAATTTAAATGGCTAGAGATAGCGGCAAAAAATGGATATCCAATTGCCCAATCCAATTTAGCCGATTTATTTTTCACACTAGGCAATAAAGAAAAAGCCATATTTTGGGCTAAAAAGGCATATAGAAATGGTGCCAAACTACCAGACGAATTAAAAATATTGATAAATATCAATTAATTAATAAGATTTAGCGGATTATCGTTACGAACCTGATGCGGATCGGTTTATTAACCAAGATCCGATTAGGTTGTTGGGTGGGGAGAATTAGTATGCTTTTGCGCCGAATTACAATTTATAGTGCATTCAGAAGAGGTTCAAAGAACTTGGGCTGAGTCTAAAGATATTACTGTTATAAATATGAAAGATGCTCACGCAGAAGAATCTTTAATCAAGTCAGGAAAAGGAATTACAGAAATTGAGGCCTCACGTCCTATATGTCTTGATTGTAAAGATTTGATGAATGAAAAAGGTGTTAAAAGTAAAACTCCTCGTTCTAGTAAGAAAAGTAGAAAAAGACGTAACATAGGAAGGTGCTAATATGGAAAAATATGAAGAAAAGGTAAAAAAGGAATTGGAAAATTTAACAAGTACACAAAGATTACTTTTTGGAGCATGTTGCATCGATAGAATTTTACATTTCATAGAAGATTTTGATAAGTTTTTAGTAGAAAATCATATTAAAAGAATAACTGAAGAAGCATATTTTTCCTTATGTACTGAGTGGCTAGATAGAATATTTTTGTATAATAATATAAGCAAAGATATTTCTTCTGATGAAATTGAAAAAACTCTGAATACATTAAATAAAATCATCCCCGATACAGAGGAGTTTCCAGATAACGTAGTTATCTTTACACAAAATTCTATGATAGGGTTATCATATCTATACGAGTTTATAAATAAAAATGAACTAATTTTTATTACGAATTGTAGTGATAAGGTAATTGAAACAATTGATGTTATGTATTACGAAACAGATTATGAACGGCTTGATATACATTATGAAGAAGATTACAAAATACAATTTAATTGTATTGAAATGATTAAAGCAGGGAAAGACATAACTGAATTACGTAAATATAATCAATTAACTAGAGTGAATAGCAAGCCGTAGCCCGGAGAAAACCTTCAGTCCTGACGTAGGATATGTGCGGTACGTACGCACGCGGTTTCTGTTTTTCAGACGACCTCGAAAACCAAACCTACTTCATTTAGGACGACAGCCACCTCTCACAGGAAATCCATTCGGACGGCAGGTATACCTATATCTACACCGATCCCGACAGCTATGAACCCCTGCACAGGTACACAACCGGACTAACATGGTAATAAATACTCTTTAAAGAATACACATAAGAAGGATAAATTATGTATTTAGATCAAGTAAATTATGAATTAAACAAAAAAATCAATGATTTTGTATGTAACTCAAATAAAAAGTAAATACTATATTTCATTTGAGGTAGATGATGAAAAAATTAAACGTGTTGATAGGCAAGATGGAATAAAAAGACTGTATATTGAAGAAGATATTCATCTAAGAGATAGCAATGGAAAATTAAAAAGCGATGTACAACATGGTATTTGTGGTAGTACATCAAAAAAAGGAAAGGGAGGAAAATAAAAATGAGTTGGACAGAAGGTGAATTTTATCGTTTTTACACAGACAAAGAAATTAAAAATGTTTATAAAAGAATTACAGACATAGTAGAAAATAAACTAAAATTTAAGTATGAATATACAGAATTTAATGATGAAAAAAATTTATTCTTTTATAAGAATAATAAAATGTTAAATTCCCATTTAAAAAAAGGTTACCACTTAAATAAAAACGGAGAAGGTTGTTTTGGTCTTGAAGGAAAAAGAGTTACGATGAATCAGGTGGTTAGTTTATACAAATTTGATGGATTATCCGACTTTGAACCTTACGATATTAATTTAATTTTTGAAAAAGCCTACTATTATTTATTAGTTTTGCCCGAGCCTATTGAAACATCAAAATTTTCAAAAGAAATATTTGATTTATTTTCGGATGCATTAAATAGCAAATAACTTTAAACAAGCCATAACAAGTAGGTTGGATCAAGACCCAATAAAGCCTGTAAGGCCATCTCTGAAACATCCGTTCTTTAACAATCTCATTACCATTAGCAATGGCATTCTATCTAGAGGTCATTTTTCCTGATGGCTGATAAACTGGATATAGCGGGGAAGCTTAGTAAAGAAGAAATTGATTGGATTAGATCCAAAGCTGACTGGATTGACCCAATAGTTTCTTCAACAGACGAATTACTAGGAATTAGAAATCATGAAAATTCTAGAGAACAAAAAGAACAATATCTGAGTGAGAAAAGGTACTATTGGTAATTTTGTGTTTTTAGTTTTACAGAGTGTAGTGTTATTGGAGTAAATTATTAACTAATTTAGTAATAAATTAGTTTACCTTTTTTAAAATAGGAATTTGGTACAAGACATCTTTCGTTCTAAAGTGTTATTTAAATGTTGATTCTATCCCTTTCGTTCTATAATATAGGAGTATACTAGCACCACATGTTGAGGCGGTAAGTTTGCTAGTCAAGGAGTAAAACGACGAAGATTAGCATTTACTTCCGCCCATGCGATAGCTGTCCGTGATTGACAAGTGCTAGCACGCAGACAGAACGGAGATAGCGAACCGCTGAGTGTGTCGCTCTGCTCGTAAAAGCTTAGAAACCTTTGAACGAAAGGGATAATGAAAGCCTTGATTGCAAGGCTTTTTGCTTTATGGTGGGTAAGTATCAGAGTGAGAAAATTTTTGGAATGAGTAGAAGTGATAGCTAGAAATTATCAGTTTCTATTTCCATTTACCCTGTGGGTACGTGTTTGTTTCCATTGACAAGGAGTTTGTGGGAATAGAAATGTACCCACCTTGTTTGAATCAAGTGAAGTGTAGTTGAAGGAAATCTGTTGAAAGCAATACTTCATTTTACCGAATAAGTAATAATTTAGGCAACTTCAAATCGATTAAAAAAAACTATTTTAAAGGTTAAGAGTAGACAAAAATTGTCCACTCTTTTTTGCAAACTCAATTTATCAATAAATGAAATGAGGGAATGTAAAATGAAATATTTTGAGGTTGAGTTAGAAAATCCTGATGAATTTTTAAAACTACAAACAGAAGATTTTGTGAAAGCTAATCGCTTGCTACTAAGGAAGATAATCCAGAGCGTTACAGTCTATGAAGAAAACTTCGTCATATCCTTTAAATCTGGCATCGAATTGGAAGTATGAGTCTCATTCCATAACTTTTATATTGAACATATCATCTTGTTGTGTTATACTATAAATTGATATAAACAAAGATGTAGGAGGAACCGAAACTATGACAGCCTCAATGCGTTTAAGATAAGCTGGCAATAAAAAAAGCAGAATCTATACCCGATGATAGGCTTTTTTGTTGTGCTTATTTATACGATATTGAGCATTCATTAGTTACGGTGAGGATATTGGTTATTTAACTATACCTTTATTTAACTATGTCTTTAATATGAATGTTTCCAAATTGTATGTATGCAGACCAAAAGCCACATTGTGGGGTTTGGCCTGCATTTTTTATTGCCTAGAATGCTATTCAAAATA
Source organism: Streptococcus australis (assembly GCF_015553625.1). Classification (GTDB taxonomy): domain Bacteria; phylum Bacillota; class Bacilli; order Lactobacillales; family Streptococcaceae; genus Streptococcus; species Streptococcus australis_B. The sequence continues at coordinate 27,729 of NZ_JADNGY010000003.1, forward strand.
GAAATTCAAGCAAAATAATATGCAGGAGATAATATAAATGGAAAAATACAACAATTGGAAACGAAAATTTTATGCAATATGGGCAGGGCAAGCAGTATCATTAATCACTAGTGCCATCCTGCAAATGGCGATTATTTTTTACCTTACAGAAAAAACAGGATCTGCGATGGTCTTGTCTATGGCTTCATTAGTAGGTTTTTTACCCTATGCGATTTTGGGACCTGCCATTGGTGTGCTAGTGGATCGTCATGATAGGAAGAAGATAATGATTGGTGCCGATTTAATTATCGCAGCAGCTGGTGCAGTGCTTGCTATTGTTGCATTCTGTATGGAGCTACCTGTCTGGATGATTATGATAGTATTGTTTATCCGTAGCATTGGAACAGCTTTTCATACCCCAGCACTCAATGCGGTTACACCACTTTTAGTACCAGAAGAACAGCTAACGAAATGCGCAGGCTATAGTCAGTCTTTGCAGTCTATAAGCTATATTGTTAGTCCGGCAGTTGCAGCACTCTTATACTCCGTTTGGGATTTAAATGCTATTATTGCCATCGACGTATTGGGTGCTGTGATTGCATCTATTACGGTAGCAATTGTACGTATACCTAAGCTGGGTAATCAAGTGCAAAGTTTAGAACCAAATTTCATAAGGGAGATGAAAGAAGGAGTTGTGGTTCTGAGACAAAACAAAGGATTGTTTGCCTTATTACTCTTAGGAACACTATATACTTTTGTTTATATGCCAATCAATGCACTATTTCCTTTAATAAGCATGGAACACTTTAATGGAACGCCTGTGCATATTTCTATTACGGAAATTTCCTTTGCATTTGGGATGCTAGCAGGAGGCTTATTATTAGGAAGATTAGGGGGCTTCGAAAAGCATGTATTACTAATAACAAGTTCATTTTTTATAATGGGGACCAGTTTAGCCGTTTCGGGAATACTTCCTCCAAATGGATTTGTAATATTCGTAGTTTGCTGTGCAATAATGGGGCTTTCGGTGCCATTTTATAGCGGTGTGCAAACAGCTCTTTTTCAGGAGAAAATTAAGCCTGAATATTTAGGACGTGTATTTTCTTTGATCGGAAGTATCATGTCACTTGCTATGCCAATTGGGTTAATTCTTTCTGGATTCTTTGCTGATAAAATCGGTGTAAATCATTGGTTTTTACTATCAGGTATTTTAATTATTGGCATTGCTATAGTTTGCCAAATGATAACTGAGGTTAGAAAATTAGATTTAAAATAAACAATATTGGAGGAATATTTATGTATCTTATTTTCATGTAACTCTTCCTGCTAAAATCGCAGGGTTTTCCCTGCATACAAGCAAATGAAAGCATGCGATTATAGACAGGAGGAAATGTTATGGAATTAATATTAAAAGCAAAAGACATTCGTGTGGAATTCAAAGGACGCGATGTTTTAGATATAAATGAATTAGAAGTATATGATTATGACCGTATTGGTTTAGTAGGAGCAAATGGTGCTGGAAAAAGCACTTTACTCAGGGTACTTTTAGGAGAATTAACTCCCCCAGGATGTAAAATGAATCGTCTGGGTGAACTTGCCTATATTCCCCAGTTGGACGAAGTAACTCTGCAGGAGGAAAAAGATTTTGCACTTGTAGGCAAGCTAGGTGTTGAGCAATTAAATATACAGACTATGAGCGGTGGTGAAGAAACAAGGCTTAAAATAGCACAGGCCTTATCGGCACAGGTTCATGGTATTTTAGCGGATGAACCTACGAGCCATTTAGACCGTGAAGGAATTGATTTTCTAATAGGACAGCTAAAATATTTTACAGGTGCACTGTTAGTTATTAGCCATGACCGCTATTTTCTTGATGAAATAGTAGATAAAATATGGGAACTGAAAGATGGCAAAATCACTGAGTATTGGGGAAACTATTCTGATTATCTTCGTCAGAAAGAGGAAGACCGTAAGAGCCAAGCTGCAGAATACGAACAATTTATTGCGGAACGTGCCCGATTGGAAAGGGCTGCGGAGGAAAAGCGAAAACAGGCTCGTAAAATAGAACAGAAGGCAAAAGGTTCTTCAAAGAAAAAAAGTACTGAAGACGGAGGGCGTTTAGCTCATCAAAAATCAATAGGAAGTAAGGAAAAAAAGATGTATAATGCTGCTAAAACCCTAGAGCACAGGATTGCGGCCTTAGGAAAAGTAGAAGCTCCGGAAGGCATTCGCAGAATTCGTTTCAGGCAAAGTAAAGCATTGGAGCTCCATAATCCATACCCTATAGTCGGTGCAGAAATTAATAAAGTATTTGGGGATAAGGCTCTGTTTGAAAATGCATCTTTTCAAATTCCGTTAGGAGCAAAAGTGGCGTTAACTGGTGGTAATGGAATCGGAAAAACAACTTTAATCCAAATGATCTTAAACCATGAAGAAGGAATTTCTATTTCGCCTAAGGCAAAAATAGGTTACTTTGCACAGAATGGTTACAAGTACAACAGTAATCAGAATGTTATGGAGTTTATGCAGAAGGATTGTGACTACAATATATCAGAAATTCGTTCAGTGCTAGCATCTATGGGGTTCAAACAGAACGATATTGGAAAAAGTTTATCTGTTTTAAGCGGTGGAGAAATTATAAAATTGTTGCTTGCTAAAATGCTCATGGGTAGATATAACATCTTAATAATGGATGAACCCAGTAACTTCCTTGACATACCAAGTTTAGAGGCTTTGGAAATACTAATGAAGGAGTACACCGGAACTATCGTGTTTATCACCCACGATAAACGATTACTCGAAAATGTAGCAGATGTAGTTTATGAAATTAGTGATAAGAAAATAAATCTGAAACATTAAATTTAAGGTAGTCGCTGGTCAGTATAGTCTGTTCTGGTTGGCGACTCCATTGTTAAAGAGTATAAAGACTTTAGATTTTATGAATATTAAAAATAGGAACAGTCAATTGAACTGCTCCTATTTTTCTGCTAAATATATTGTAGTTTTCTTATATGTATAATGATAGATTAGCGGATTCTCATCTACGGTACTTACTTCAAATATGAAGAAGTGATCGCGGTTATCTCTGGACTTTTCCTTATTGAGGACAAAGTAATTCTTACGTGAAGTCGCCATTGTTTTTAGGATATCATCAGTTAGGAAGGTCAATGGAATATTCATGTTAGAGTAGCGGTAGAAGTCACGTTCAAAATCTTGGTAGCTCTCGCTATAATAGTCCATTTGTAGGTGATTACGCTGAAACTCAAGCTGATTCATAGAGCACCTCCTCGACAAGTTCAATACTAATAATGTCTTTTAATTTCAAATTGATGTGACCTGTTGTAGTTTTTATCAAAATGAAATCTTTGGTCAGACTTGGTATTGTTCCAGTGTAGGAAACACGCTTGTTTTTTTCAATCACTTGAATGCGTGTGCGTAGCTGCCCGGCGTATACTTGACTGAGGAGTAATAATTTCTTCTCTAGTGATAAGTCAGACATGTACGTTACTTTGTTTGTATCATCAGAGAGTGCTGATGCATGTTCAGATAGGAAAAAGCCCATCCATTTTTGCATCTTTGTATCCTGGTACTCTCTTGCTGATTGAAATGGTAAATATGAACGGTCAATCATATCAAATCCTTTCTATGCAGAGGCAAGGGTATTTTTATCAAATTGAATCGTAAAACCTTGAATTCCCCCACCTGTGTAACATTCTTTAAAGCGATTGATTACCTCAGTATAGATTATCACAGATGAGCTTGTTGGCTTAATGCTAAATGTAAATTCCAATGGTAATCGGTTTTCAGATTTAGCATGTACTAGTCGTATCGATATTTCAGTTGTTTTGAGTTTTCTCTGACGAAGTTTTGAAGTTGCTGTTTCAACGATTCCATGTAAAAATCTTTCAAGCATTTCAATATCATTACATCCTTTGCTACGGATTTCTGAAAATTGTACTGTATTTTTTTCTTGTTTCATTTTAATCCCTCCAATCCACCCGCGGAATGACCACCGATAAGTTTACTGCGTTCAATATTTCTGGAACCTTCAGTTAGGACGGTTCCTTTTTGTATGGCTAAAAAACCAAACTGTTCTCTGACAACATCAATAGCTGTCTGAAGTCTATTATCTTTTTCAATTTGTTCTACATCATCAAAGAGTGATAGTAGAGTATAGCTTTCATCTACGAAGCCACTATAAGATACACCAATTTGTCTCACTGCACCAGAGGTGTATTTTTTCGGAATAATACAAGTACATGACTCACCATTGTTTTGGGGAGATTTGCGGGTTCAATTTTATTCTGAGCATTTATAGATTTTTTCATCTCAGTCCTAGAATAGCCAATATGAATAGAAACGACAGTAGTCAATACTAGGGCTACTGTTCCGTTCCACAGTATCATTTAAAAATCATTTTCACACCCTTTCGTCTATTAGTATAGAAGAAAGCTCTCAGCACATGAGGAGAAATCATGAGGGATATTATCAGTTGAATAAGTAAGAGCATAATCTACATCTCCAAAGTAGGAGTGGCTAGTTCCAGCAGAAAGTCCTTCATAGGTTTTATAACTGAATAGATCGACTTACTTTGTTGTCGAATTTTTCCTGTTCTTCAAGTAATTCTAAGGAATAGACGACAACTTTAAAATCAAATAAGCTAAAAACGCTCTAAAATCATTAAATTGACATAAAAGTGTTTTTTATTGTCAAAATATACAATTGAAAAAATTTCCAGTTTTTTTAAAATCACTTTCTTAGATGACAATTTAATCAAAATATGATATAATACAGAAAAAGTAAAAATAACAAAAGTAAAAATAACAAAAGTAACTTACAGAAGTAAAAGAAAAAAAGTAAATAGATAGCCACGGCGGATATTCCTTTCATCGTTTAGAAGGAGTTGCTGTGGTTATTGTTGTCGCTGAGCTAATTAATTGCTCTTATTACTTAGATGAAGTTACTTTTATTATTGAATTAATTTGAATAATAATAACGATCAATGAAAGTACTCATCGATATTCCCTTTATGCAGTTTAGAGCACAAAGGAAAATAGTACTGATTTGATCGTTTTTTTCTGTATTGACATCATAAAACACAGTAAGAACCTTCAGTCATAATAAACAAGGAGGTAACATGAGATTTGTTGTATATAAACATTCGCTGATTCTAGGTGATAATAATATCGTTACAAAGCAATTGATTGCACTCAAACATGATGATGGCACATTACAATTCACTCATTTTCATAGATATGTAAAATCTTCCGCAAAAATTAAGTCTATCTCAGACGATGCCAACAAACGTTTTTCATACGTTGTTAAGTTTTTGAACTATATATTTGGAACAGTTGGGGTAAATAATCTTGATCAACTAACTTTTGAAATGGTCAAGGAATTTTTTACGCTTTATGGTTTAGCACAATTGCCTGAAGATAGAACAAATAGAAAGAAAAGTACAGTCGAAAAATGTGTAAATGCCGTTCTTGATTTTTTAACTCTATACTTGAATGAACGAAAAGGGAAGGCTAAATTGAAGCCAAAAGACCTTTATTCTATCAATACGTTCACTAATAGACGAGGTAGAGTCATCAAAAGAAAAGAGTTGAATTTTGAGGTATTTGTTGATGGAAGCAACACACAGAAGTCAATTTTTAGGGATATGCCAAACAGCGCCTTTGAAATGCTTTTTGCTCACATTGCTCAATATCACAAGGATTTACTTATGGTTGTTGCTTTGGGAGCATTTGTTGGTTTAAGACCATCAGAAGCTTGTAATGTAAGGCGTGAAGATAGCCCTTTGGGGGCAGGTATCATATTTCACCAAAGTGATGATCAAGTATTTAAAATTGAGATTGATCTGCGAGAAGAAATGCCCCTTAGAAGCGATTTAAAGCCAACTGGACGAATTAAAAAGGAAAGACTTCAAGCTGTACCTTATATCTTCTTAGAGGTCTTTTTAGACACCTACAATGACTATATGAGCTACCTAGAAGGTAAAAGGTATGAGAGAGATTATGGTCCATTAAACCTTAACAAGCAAGGGAAAGCATTGTCATACGATGTGTACTATCAACGATTTCGTAAGATTATTCGCGAAGAAATGATTCCAATATTTCTTAAATCTGATGACCCAGAGGTTGTCTTTTTTGGTCAACTCTTGCAAGAAAATAATATTTCACCCCATATCTTTAGGCACTGGTACACCACACAATTGGTTTTGTCAGGTGTTAATGAAGTTAGTGAACTGATGTCTGCTAGAGGGGACAATTCACCAGAAAGTGCTTGGGTTTATTTACAAAATAAAGGAGAAATTGCAAAACAATATGGTCAGGTTAATAATGGTGTTTTTGAATATATGAACTGGCAAGCAGAAAAATTGTTTGGAGAAGATTAAAAGGAGTAGCTATTGGTAGTAGATTTAAAAAATTATCTTGAAAGAATATTAGTCGAGTTAGGTGCTGCTACAATAAAACACCGTGAGAAAGTCAGTGGATTCTTACTAGACAATGAATGGTTTGGTGTGTCTATAAATCTTGATGATTATACTATTTCTGAAAAAGATGCTGAAGTTCTTAAAAATCACATCAAAGACTATCTAACAACACCTCCTGGAATTAAGAGTATGGAAGGAATCTTTTCAAAAAAATTTCCTTCTACAAGTGAATTATTCGTACAATTTGCTGAAGAAGAAAAACTGAGTGAAACAAAACGTTTCTATCTACTTGATCTTTTAGCATACTACTTAACAAAAGATTTGTTTCTATATAGTGATGCTGAAGTAGAGACCTTAGTAGAAGTAGCAACAGAAGTTCTTACGAAGTCACAAGGCAATATCCTCATTCAATTTATTAAATGGCTACTCAATAAAGGAGTTACTCGTTATCGAGTAAGTTTTGAAATGACAAAGCGTTACACGATTGAGAGTGCAAATGGAGCGTATGAATTAGATGAATACCTTGAATTAATGTACTACCTATTCAACGAAAACTACATCATAAAAAATGATATGTTGTGTAAAGCAGCAAATTCAAAAAACTATGCAGATACATGGTTGTATCTAGGGTTACATTTTATTTGCGCACTAAGATCAACAGACTTAGAAAGATTAGGACATCCTAAATTAACAAGAGAACCATTAGAAGTTTTAGAAGCAGTAGTAGATGGAACTTGGAGTAGTAGTGAAGCTAGAAGGACTTTACTAAGTATTACAACAAGATTGACTTATTTAAACTTAACACCTAATAAAACCAAAAACGCTTCTAATGTTGCTCAGCTAAAGTTTCATGTCCCAGAAAGTTGTCAGGTTCTTATTGGAACGTTATTGGCTATCTGTGAGGCACATTTCCAACTCCAAATACCATACAATGCAGAAAATCCATTGATCAGACAAATTAAAACTTATGAAAAGATTACTAGTTATATGGGGGAGGAAGTCGGAAATTTATTTTTAGAGCGTAACTTTAGTAGTCGTTCTGCAAACAAGTCCTACTTACAATCTGTCGCAATGTTAGCAGATGACGTTCTTGAAGAAAAGTCAGAACTGAATATTAAAGGTTATTTTTTAGCAGCATTAGCTCGTAGCCATAAAGGTAATTTTAATGAATTTGCGCAAACTACAACAACGTATCTAAAAGATGCCCAACTTGGACAACTAAAACCTGAAATGGTTGCAAAAGAACTATTTGAGCGAGGCGTATTATCCATGATTCCGTCTATGCTCTTGACCATTGTAACTAGAGGAAAGTATAAAGAATTAAGTCCAAGCCAACAAACTCAAATGATTAAAAGTTTAGATCTAACACCAGTAGAAATTGAGAAAACGTTAGAATTGAGCATTAGGGCTGATTTACGTTCGCAACAAGCTTTAAAAACTCTAGTTGAAAACAATGTTGAACCTGAACAATTACTGACAATCTGTCATCGAATTGGCAACGGAGAGGCTTTCTCTAAGCAGGGAGAAAGTATGTGTCTCTTGTCTGCATTAGGGAAACTATGCCCCTATGATGACCGTCAACATTGTGTCGGTTGCCAGTATGAATTACAAACAAAATCTACCTTACTTTTGTTAATTGGTGAGTTTAATCGTCTCAATAAACAATATCAAAAATTAAAAAATGAACTAGAACGAGGAAAAGTTCGAGCTATTCTTGAGCAACAGATTAAACCATGTCTTACAGAAATGTTAGAAGCATTATCAGAACAGTATGGAGAAGCTGTATTATCTGATTATGAGGATATTATTAAGGAGTTAGTCAGTTGAATAATCAATCAAAATTATTTCGCAAAGTAAATGAAATTATCCTGTTTGATGACAATATGATTGAAAGCGCAAAAGAATGTTTTCAAGACTATGTTGAAAAAGGGATTATCCTAACCACCAATTTTGAAGAAAATAAATGGGCAACAACTAATGAATATTCTAACGTTAGCTTCATTTTTAACTTGAATAAATTCCAATATAAAAGGTTTTATGAACAAGTATTTCAATTATCTTTTGATGATTTTGTCACCTACTTAAAGAGTTTTATAGTGCTATCTATGGAACATCATGTTTTAATCACACTCCAAGCCTTTTTAAGAGATATAAAGAAATTAGTCAAAGAACTAAAAGTGAACGAAGTCTTCTCGTTAGCAAATATGAAGATTTCCAACCCCTCAGTATGTATAGATTTTCTTTCTACACTACCATGTTTAGAGAGTAACGAATTAACACAACTGATTGAGCAACTAGATGAACTTTTAAATGTTAGTTATCAACTGAACACTAAAAAACAGCGAAAGTTAGCCCAATTTCAATCCTATTTTTTATTTAATGATATTTTAAACGACTATTGGGTTAAACCATTATCAGATGAAGAAAGATTATTTTACTACCCTCTTTACTTATGGTGGCAAATAACAGCAGTAGTACCGCTTAGACCAAGGGAGTTTTTGCTCACTCAGAGAAATTGTCTCACAGAAAAAAACGGAAATTATTACTTAACTCTCAGACGAAATAACTTAAAAGGAAAAGACAAGGGAGTATCCCATAAAATTTCAGAGGATTATTATTTAACAACTTACGAAGTACCATTTAAGCTTGCGAGTGAGATTTTAAATTATTTAGAGCTAACCAAAGACTTATCATCTACACAGTTAGATACCCTATTTGTGACAGACTCTCATTATCGGAAATGGAAACGTATTGCTGGTACTAAAAACCGTTTCTTGACGTACAGTAACTTAAATACAATTTTAAAATATTTCTTTAATGAGATTGTATCTCAACAGTATGGGTATTTTGTCCATCATATCAATTCCCCAAATCAATTAGAAGATCATGAGATTAATTTCATTCATATTGGAGATACTAGACACATTGCAATGATCAATCTGATAGCAGAAGGAGCTAGTCCAGTAACAGCAATGCTCTTAGCTGGACATGATAGTGTCACAACATCTTCACATTATTTTTCAAATCTGAGTCAGTTTATTGAATGTAGGAGCTATCAGCTTTATCGTAAATTAACAAACTCTCAAACGTCTTATGCTATAAGTAAAACTCAACATAAATACACCATTAATAAAAACTATGTTCCTCTTGATAATAAGGGCAGATGTTATTCACCTCGATTTGCGGAAGGTGATTATTCAGACTGTCTTAAAGTCATTAGCTCACATGCAGAGCTTGGTGCTTGTACTAGTTGTCCATTTTACAGAAAAGCTGGAAAAGATTATTTCTCTATGGATAAATCCTTTAAGAAATCAATCGACGAGGAAGCTTTAATTGTAGATGAGGCTATAAAAAGAGTTCGACAAGGAAAGGGGAATATAGAAGATATTGGTGAGGCATTATTAAAACTTAAAACAGTTAGTCATTCTTATCAAGAATATCTAACTGAAAAACATTTATCCTTACAGGAGTTCTCAAATGGCTAGAAAGAAGTATATTGATAATCAAGAATTGCTATTGTTATTTGAACATTATTTACTAGAACATTGTTCGAATAATCCTAGACTATTCAAAATTCCACAGTTTGGAAATTACCTTAGAAGCAACGGATTTCCGCAGGTTGCAGACACAACGATTAGAAGAAACAAAGAATTTAGACAAGCCCTTAATGATAGATTGGAACTATTTGAAGACGACACTTATCAAACAGTTATAACGTATAAAACTCTAGATGTAGAACGTTTCTTAATGACCAATAGAACCCCTAAAGCAATCAAATCAGCATTGATGGAACTTAACAATTATTATAAAAGAGTTGTTGATGCAGCAATAGAATATAAGGAAGAAGTCAGTAAGCTCAAAACAAGAGTTTCAGAGTTGAAAAATGAGGTAGCACAACTTAATGAAAAGAATGCTGAAATTAAGGAGCAGACAGCATTAAACAAAGAATTATTAGAGGAAAACAAAAAGTTAAGAAATCTTCTTAAAACCAGTTTGTATCCTGGGATTGCAAATGAATTATTAAAAGAAGAAGGCTTGTTAAAATCTGATCAGCAACTTGTAACTAAGAAGTATCTTAGTGAGAATATTATTACATCAGACACGAAAATATCTTTTGAAAAGCACACTCATAACGAGAAGCAAACAAGCAAAAGTAAGATTTTGGAAATTAAAAACATATTGGATAATAAGACTAAGTATTAGGAGGAAAAAATGTCAGACTTAATCACTGATTTCCCAGCTTTACTGAAATATTGGAACTTTGATAGCAATATTAAATTAGATATAGAAGAACTACCTATTACTAGTAAAAAACACGTTAACTGGAAATGTCCTAACTGTTCCTATGAATGGAAAGCAAGTGTTTCAACATCTTACAAGCAAATTCTAAATCATACGAAAATCTGTCCTGTATGTGACCTCGGAGAAGTGCTTGTAAAAGGACAAAACTCTATATCTGATAGGTTTCCTAACCTTCTTGAGTACATAAACTTTCATTATGAAAATATAGAAACAATTCAAAACGAAATTGAAAATTTAACCTTTACTTCAAAGAGATTATTTCATTTTAAATGTCCTACCTGTCATGTTGGTTGGAAAGATGTAGCCAATACTTCTAGATTATTAACAACAAAATTAAACAAAAAAGTTTTTCATGCAGGCTGTAACGAATATAAATATAATGTACTTTTCTATAAAGCATACCCTAATCTTGGGAAAATATATCTTTCAGGCGATTATAACGAGTTGGAATTTGAAAAATTAACTCTCAGTGATAATGTTACAATTCCCAGAAAATGGAAATGTGATAAGTGCGATTGTTTTTTTGATTTATCAATAGATAAGTTGATTTCAAGAATTAAGAGGAATGGATTTTATTGCACTAAATGTGAAGCAACTTTTGACACAGCTATAAAAGCGAACGCAACTCCGCCTCTTGTTTACACAGATAAGCATCTTCTTGAGCAATTGGTTAGAAATCATATTAAAAAAAATATGATTGACTGTTTGTCTAATATAGTAGCAACTTGGAAATGTTCAGAATGTAATGGGGAATATGAATGCTCAGTTGTTAAAAGACATCAAGAAGGTTGTCCATATTGCAGTGATAAACAAATGTTAAAAGGCTTTAACACCTTGAAAGAAACTCATCCATATTTAGAGAAATTTTGGGATAAAAGTAATGATAAATCTATTTCTGAATACTGGCATAAATCATTTGATGTTTTAAATTGGAAATGTCCTTGTTGTAATATTCAGTTTCAATGCAGCCCTGTCGAAATGATTTCTAGAACTAACTTAGAGAATAGTAATTTTGAAACGTGTCCTAAGAACTGTGATTGGAATAAATTGGTTTTTAACAATGATATTTTCCATAATTCGCCAAGGTTACGGAAAGAATGGAGTAAAAAAAATAATATCCCTGTTCACTTAGCTCTAAGTCATATTGATACAAAAAAATATTGGTGGAACTGTTCTATTTGTCAAGGCGAATACCTTTGTTCAATTCCAATAAGAAGAGAAGTAATAGATAGCTGTCCATATTGTAATGATGAACAACCATTAAAGGGATATAATACAATATCTGATATTCATCCTGAACTAACTAGTTATTGGAGCAGCAAGAATACCCAAAAAATTGATGAAATAACTCTATCGGAAGCTAAAAATAAAAAATATATTTGGTTGTGCGACTGTTGTAATTTAGAATTTAATGAAAAACTAAGTATTGTTCTAGATAAATTTTCGAATATTAACAATAGAGAACTCAAGAAAATTTGCCCTTACTGTAATAAAAAGATACCTAAACCTGAAGAATCATTGGGTTACAAAAAACCATTTTTAAAATCAGAATGGCTGGAAAATATTAATGGGGACATTTATAATGTTTTCTCTAATTCAAACGATATAATTGAATGGATATGTAGAAAATGTCACAGAAACTTTAAGGCAAAAATTTCTAATAGAGCTGAAGACGATAAATGTTGCCCTTATTGTTCCAATAGAATATTAATAAAGGGAATCAATGACCTTGCGACAACTCATCCTCACTTAATAAAAGAGTGGTCAAATTTGAATGACCGACAATTAAGTTGTTTAACCAACAAATCAAGCTATAAAGCATGGTGGAAATGTTCTGTATGTTCAAATACATACCAGCAGGTTGTTAGTTCTAAGTTAATTAGTAAAACATCTTGTCCTTACTGTCGAAAAACAAAAGTATTAAAAGGCTTTAACGACCTTGCGACCACACACCCGTGGTTGATTAAGGAATGGTCAACTTTAAATGACAGGGACAGGGACTCTAGTTCTATAATGTGTAATTCAAATTATAGAGCATGGTGGAAATGTGCTGAATGTAGCAAAGAATATCGGCAATCAGTTAAGAAAAAAATTCTAATGAATAAATCTTGTTGTCCATATTGTCGAAACAATAAAGTATTAAAAGGTTTAAACGATCTTGCAACAACACATGAGTATTTATTAAACGAATGGGATTATCTGAATAATATTCTTTTAGCAAAGCCAACAGAAATTGATGAGAAAAGTAATAAAATTGTATGGTGGATTTGTAAAGATGATCCAAATCATCGGTATAAGTTTAAAATCAATGAAAAAATCAAATATGAAAAACGTAACTTAATAACCTGTAAAATCTGTAAAGGTTTAAGAAGAAAACAAGAGCATTTCGTTCAGTTTGCTAAAATATATTAAACAATCCAAAAACACTCTAAATCAATAAATTGATATTAAAGTGTTTTTTTAATATCAAAATGTACATTTGAAAAATTTTTAGTTTTCACTTAAATAAAGTACATTTTACAGTAGATGAACAACTTTTAAAATTTTCAGTGTTCACTTAAATAAAGTACATAATTGAGAATAATTAGCTCTAAAAAAATTTTTGGTTATTCTAAAAAAGGTATAGAGTATAGAAAACAGTCTTATAGATCCCCTATAACATCTTTCCGAAAAACTATAATTTTCTTGAAAAATACATCTAGCTATGCTATACTACTAGTATAGAAAGATTTGGAGAAAAACATGAAACGTGAGATCTTATTAGAACGTATTGATAAACTCAAACAAGTCATGCCTTGGTATGTATTAGAATATTATCAATCGAAACTGGCCGTTCCATACAGCTTTACGACCTTGTACGAATACTTAAAAGAATACGATCGATTTTTCACCTGGGTCTTGGAATCTGGTATATCAGATGCTGACACCATGGCAAATATCCCTTTAGAGGTTCTGGAGAACATGACTAAGAAAGACATGGAATCCTTTATTCTGTATTTGCGTGAACGTCCTCTGCTCAATGCCAATACGACTAAAAATGGGGTTTCTCAAACAACCATTAACCGTACTCTTTCTGCACTTTCTAGTCTTTATAAGTATTTGACTGAGGAAGTTGAAAACGAGCATGGGGAACCTTATTTCTACCGTAATGTCATGAAGAAGGTTGCGACCAAGAAAAAGAAAGAAACCTTAGCTGCTCGAGCTGAAAATATCAAGCAAAAGCTCTTTTTAGGTGACGAGACAGAAGGTTTCCTGAACTATATCGACCAGGAATACCCTAAAACACTCTCAAATCGCGCCTTATCTTCCTTTAATAAGAATAAAGAGCGTGATTTAGCCATTATAGCACTCCTTCTTGCCTCAGGTGTCCGTCTCTCTGAAGCCGTTAACCTGGATCTTCGAGATCTCAATCTTAAGATGATGGTGATTGACGTCACTCGAAAAGGTGGAAAACGAGACTCGGTTAATGTCGCTGCCTTTGCTAAGCCTTATTTAGAGCAATATCTCGCTATTCGAGACAAACGTTATAAGACAGAAAAAACTGATACAGCCCTCTTCTTAACCTTATATCGAGGTGTTCCGAATCGGATTGATGCTTCTAGTGTTGAAAAGATGGTGGCTAAGTATTCAGAAGACTTCAAAGTCCGGGTGACCCCCCACAAACTAAGACATACTCTTGCTACTCGTCTCTATGATGCCACCAAATCCCAAGTTTTGGTCAGCCATCAGCTAGGACATGCCAGCACTCAGGTAACGGACTTGTATACGCATATCGTAAATGACGAACAGAAAAATGCCTTGGATAGCTTATAAGATACATAATATAAATTATGTAATATATTTAATGTTAGAAAAAGAGCGTAGATCTTTGATAGAATCTTACGCTCTTTTATACTTTCTAAAAAAATTCGATCCAATAATTACGATGAGGCTCAATAATTACTGGTTTACCCCAGAATGATTTTAGATAAGCCAAGTTTGCAGGGGTGACAGGTCTTTTTTCACTATTGAACTTCTCTGCACTCTCTTTCGTTAAAAAGCATTTAACTGCTTCATATGGTGTACCATCGCTCGCTATTCGATCAATTCCTAAATAAGCAATTTCATCACCAGCTTTTGGAAAATCTGTAAATAGTTTACCAATAAAATAAACCGTCTTATCTTTCATTAATTCATAAGCCTTACTATTTTCCAGTCTGTTATTCGCTGCAGCGTACATAATACAAAAACTATCCACGATATCTTTCAAAGGCATTAATTCTTCTTTACTGACCATAATTTCGTCGGGAGCAAGTCCACCAATGATTAAGTTTTTATAATGAGGTTGCTGAATGATATTATCTAAAGCCATTCCTAATGGTAGTTGGACAGCTTGATAGCCTAAAGGTTCTAGATCTTGCTTTTTCCGGTCAAGGTGTTCTTGAGTAATACTGACATTCAAATCATATGGACTAGAAAGTTGTTCCTTCCTAAAAAAAGCCACTACGATACGATCTAACTGTTCAAATAGCCCAAGATTTTCTACTGGAACTTTCATCATTGAATTTGATCCCCTTTTTGTTTCAGATTTCCTCTATATTCTACACTCATCGCATTTGAATATCAAGAAAAGAGGCCATGTCACGAACTAACTTTTGATGAAAAAACTTAAAATTTTTGTTTGACCGAATCTTTCTTCATCAGCCTATACCTCATGAATAGCTGGCTATAAAAGATAATACAGAAGATCCTACCATTCTTCAGCCATGGATTAGTTGAGCTTTATCACTTCGTCAGCTTTTTCCCAAATCACTGGATTATGGGTTGCAATAATGATTATACGCTCTTGATTCTTTAACATTAAGAGCAAGTCCATCACCTCTTGTGAGGTTTCTGGATCCAGTGCTGCAGTTAGTTCATCCGCCAAAATTAAAGGTGGATCTTTTAAAATAACTTTAGCTAATGCGACACGTTGCGCCTCTCCCCCCGATAATTCATAAATCTTTTGATCCAGAGCAAGGTAAGCCAATCCTACTTTTTTGAGCACTTCTTCTTCTTGCTGCTTCTTCTCTTTTTTCGTTAATTTTTGCCCAATCAATCCCAAATCTAAATTTGTAGCGATAGTCTCGTTTTCAAGTAGGCCAAAATTTTGAAAGAGATAGCCTAATTCATGCTTAAAGAAGTGATGCTGTTTGATTTGTTTCAGTTCTTGCCCTTTATAGCTTATACTCCCTTTTTCATAAGGATCTATCTTCGCCAAGATATTGAGCAAGGTTGTTTTACCACACCCACTATTTCCGATCAGAGCATAGACCTTACCTTCTGTAAATTGCAAGCTCAAATCTTGAAAGACCGTTCGTTGGCCAAATGATTTGGTTAAATGTTCTACGGTAATCATATTAGGCTCCTTTCAGTACAGTGGCTAACAAGTGGTCTTCTTTATGAGACCGGTACAGGAGAATGAACCAAGCATTAGTAATAAATAGCAAGAGAGTGACAAGAGCAATCCACCATTCCGAAGTGAGAATGAATACCAAGAGGCTTCCTAATAGCAAAAGGCTACTTTCTGAGAGCAAAATCATTTGGTGAATGTTTACAAATCCCAGACCTGCAATCTTCTTCAAGAAGATTTGTTTTCTAAACTCTTCAAAATATAGGAAATTCATAGTGTTAAAAAGAAGAACAGAGGTTGCTATACCAAAGACTCCTCCTGCAATCGCCATGAGATTTTCTATTTGTATGTTTTGGGCCATTTGCTGGTAAACGTCCACTGCATAGTCGTACTGACTAACACTTTTTTCAAGATTATACTCAGCGACTAGCTTCCTACTATTCTGAAGTCCATTAAAATAAAGGTAGGGATTTAGATCGGTGAAATATGGATTCACATAGCCTCCAAAACTTTCAGGTTGAATAACCACTAAAACCGGATCGGTAAAGAATTGCTTATAGCTAATTGGTGTGTTGTTGTAGATAAAGCGTTTTTGATGATTCGGAATATACGTTACCTTCGCCTTCATTGATAAGGTGATATTTCCTTGATCATCTCGAGGAGATAGATAATCTTCATATCGCTTGATCATCTCCTCTTCTCGACCTTTTAATTTTTCCGGAAGTAAGAGACCAAATTCTCCTGCTTGTAAGTGATTTAAGTGATCTTTTTCTTCAGGAGAAACTGGAACACCTTGGATATCAAGATAATTTGGAGTGACATACAGGCTATTGGCAAGTGGATCGTAATCTGTGATTGAAAACTCTTTACCTGTACTAGGATCCGTCATAACTCCTTTTGAACTAAAAGATACGAGATTATGATAAGCTAAAAGACCACCATTTTCGATTCCAGACTCGATGAGCTTAGACCATTTTGCTCTGTTCTCAATTTGCGTCTCTTTGTTTGTTTTCTGTGAAAAATCCTCGCGACTTGTACTAATTTGGACCCAATTCGACTGTTTTAACCAAGCCTCACTTCCCTCTTGGTGAGTTTGCCAGACTGATCCATAAATACTGATTCGATGAATCGCAAGGCCAATTAATGCCACAGCGAGAAATTGACAAATAAAGAGGAAAACCAATATGCGCTTCAATGGAACCTTCCCTTTTAAAAGGGGGACTAAATGAATCGTTTGAATACTATATGCAAAGAGGAAGGATAAGAAAACAGACAAAATTAGTAAAATCCCATTGTAAATAATACTACTGGAAATGACGAGGGAATAGGAAAAAGGTGTCAATTGAAAGCAATAAATCAGAACAGCACCCATTATACTTGCGCCAATACATCCCAAAAGCAACTCTATACTATCATCTTTTAGAGAATGTCCGAAAAGTTGCAAGCGTCTCATTCCTGAAATATATCGAATCCCAGCACTTCTCATTTCTTGTGTTTTTTGAATAATCGTAAAAGAGCTAAAACTAATGATAAAAATGACTAAGGCAAGTGATTGTGAACCTGAGCCAAAAAAGGCAATAAAGGTCTGCAGAGGATTTGGTTTCTCAATAAAAGTTTGTGAGAAACCAAGAGTATGAAGCGTTTGATCCAGCTTTTTAGTTTCCAATTCACCTGTTAATATATAATAATTCTTTAGCAGGCTTTCATTGGCAGCCAGTTCTTTCTTCTCTCTTTTAATCCCAAGAGGAAGTTTTCCCTCTCCGTAGATATCATAGGTGAAAACAACCTGCCCTTTAGAATCTGTTCTTTGTATCTGACGGGCAATTATACTATGATTTTCCCTTGCCAAACGGTCTAAACTGGAAGATAACTCTTCATATGTGACGCTCTTTTCTTGTCTCACCACACCTACTACCGGAAGACTGGTGTGGATAACCGTATTTGGAGAAATAAAGGCAATCCAAATCAAAAAGCTAGAGATGAAAAGGTTTGATAAAATAATAAAGACACGTTTCATATCATCACACTTTCTAAAGCAGAAAAGGAAAGTAATACCTAGCTAGTCAATTAATTTCGTTGTTTAATGGTTACTGAGTATTAAAAAATCATAATTATATTTTTGTAAGCGAATACACTTTTCCACCTTTACTATACTACAAAATCCTTAGTAAAACAATAATTTCTATGTGAAACTAGTTTCAAAAAAGAGAGTGGGACAGAAATCGGTAGTTCGCTAGAATTCGATTTCGTCGTCCCACCTCCGCACAGTTGAGTAGGGCTGTAAAAGCTGACGAAATCAGCGTAGTAGAGCCCACTCAACCACTGCGTCTTGTTCGACAATCCAAAGACAATTGAGAGGCTAGGACTTTTGTCCCAGCCTCTTATGACTTTATTCCACCACAGCCTCAGCAATTTCTTCTGCAGTGATTCCTGCGAAGTAGCGACCTAGGTTAATAGTTTGAAGGGCTTTGAGAACGTCTTCGCGTTCGTATTTGACACCACGAAGGACATCTTCTACTGCTGCTACGTCTTCGATACCGAAGAAGTCTCCATAGATCTTGATGTCTTGGATTTTTGATTCAATAACGTTAGCGAAGATTTCAACCTTACCGCTAGGGAATTTAGTGCCACGACGGACATTGTATTCAGGGGACTTCCCATAGTTCCAATCCCAGGTACCAAACTTGGTTTCCTTGATACGGTTAATCTCCGCCAATTCTTCATCTGAGAAGACATACTCCGTCATTTCAGGATATTCTTTCTTCATGTAGTCCAGAAGCAGATCACGAAACTCTTCAACTGTGATTTTTTCTGGCAATTCGTCGATAATATTGGTGACACGAGCACGAACTGATTTAACACCCTTAGACTCAAACTTGTCTTTAGACACCTTGAGAGCATTGGCAAGGACAGACAAATCAACGTCAAAAAGAAGGCAACCATGGTGCATGATCCGGCCATTGATATAGGCTTGGGCATTCCCACAGAATTTCTTACCGTCGATCTCCAGGTCGTTACGACCCGTGAATTCAGCCTTAACCCCAAGTTGAGCTAAAGTATTGATAACTGGAGTTGAGAAACTCTTGAAGTCAAATGCTTTAGTTTCATCTTCTTTAGAAATGATGGTATAGTTAAGGTTGTTCAAATCATGGTAAACAGCTCCACCACCACTGATACGACGTACTACTTCAATTCCATTTTCGCGAACATAATCACGGTTAATTTCTTCGATGGTATTTTGGTGACGACCTACAATAATAGATGGCTTGTTAATCCAAAGAATAAAGATTTGATCTTCATCAAGGAGATGTTTAAAAGCATACTCTTCTAAAGCAATATTAAAAGCAGTTTCGTTTGAATGATTGATAATGTATTTCATAGTAATTCCAAAAATTCTTTTTATTAATCCTACTCATAGTATGATGAGTGCCAGACAGAAATAGTTAAATTGTACTTGAATTTTCTGAAGTAGTAAAAAGAAATGTAACGAGTTATCGTTACATTTCTCGGAAAAATTGAGACAAAAGGCTCAATTTTTAGGCATGGAACTCTTAAGAGGTCGCTGCCGTCCGTACTACTTTAAGAAAATTTAGTTGAAAGAATAATATTATTTCTTCTTAGGTGAGTGAACTGCCAATCCAAGTACATCCGCAAAAGCTTCGTACATCACTTCTGAAAAGGTTGGGTGACCATGGATAGTCTTGAGCATTTCTTCTACAGTGATTTCCATCTCAATGATGGTTGAAGCTTCGTTGATCAATTCAGCTGCTGCTGGACCAATGATGTGAACCCCAAGAACTTCACCATATTTCTTGTCTGCAATGACCTTAACAAAGCCTTGAGCTGCATCTGACGCAATGGCACGACCGTTAGCTGCAAAGTTGAATTTACCAATTTGAACATCGTATTTTTCACGAGCTTGTTCTTCTGTCAAACCAACTGCTGCTACTTCTGGAAGTGTGTAGATGGCTGCAGGAGTCAAGTTCAATTTGGCAACAGCGTGGTTCCCTTTAAGAGCATTTTCAGCTGCTACTTCACCCATACGGAAGGCAGCGTGGGCCAACATCTTGGTACCATTGATATCACCTGGCGCATAGATACCTGGAACAGATGTTTCCATGTATTCATTGACCTTGATCCGACCACGATCCAATTCAAACTCAACTTCTCCGATTCCTTCGAGATCTGGAACACGACCGATTGAAAGAAGAGCTTTATTCGTGATGATATCGTCTTTACCTTCAACCTTGATGCGGAGTTTGCCATCTTCTTCAATGATTTCTTGCAGTTTCGTATCAGTCAAGATGGTCATTCCCTTGCGTTCAAGGATCAAGCGAAGGTTCTTAGATACTTCCGCATCCATAGCTGGAACAATGCGGTCCATCATTTCGATGACCGTTACTTTTGAACCAAAGGTCATAAAGGCTTGACCAAGTTCGATACCGACAACCCCGCCACCGATGATCACGAGACTTTCTGGAACTTCGTTCATATCTAAGATGTCATCACTGGTCATTACAAGAGAAGACTCCATACCAGGAACGTTAATCTTGCTGACTTTTGAACCACCAGCAAGGATGATCTTCTTAGTTTCAAGCAATTCTGATCCATTGACCAAGACATTCTTATCTTTCGTAATCGTACCGATACCTTTGTGAACTGTTACGCCATAGCTACGAAGAAGTCCTGCAACACCACCAACCAAGGTATTGACGACCTTGTTCTTGGTTTCAAGAACCTTGTCCATATCCACTGTGAAGTTAGGGTTTTCAATTACGATACCACGATTTGCAGCATGGCCGATATTTTCGATAATTTCAGCGTTGTGAAGGTAAGTCTTAGTTGGGATACATCCGCGGTTCAAGCAAGTTCCACCAAGTTCAGATTTCTCAACAAGAGCAACCTTACCACCCAATTGAGCTGCCTTGATAGCAGATACGTAACCAGCAGGACCACCACCGATTACTACGATATCATAAGCATCATCGCTCTTATTGTCATCGTTTGAAGCACTTGCTGCGGCTGGTGCTGGACTCGCTTCTGGTGCAGCTGCTCCAGCTGTTGGGATGTTCTCCCCTTCTTCACCAAGGTATCCGATTACTTCTGTTACAGGAACAGTCTCGCCGTCCCCTTTCAAGATAGCAATCAAGTAACCATCTTCTTCAGCTTCCAATTCCATGCTGACTTTATCTGTCATGATTTCAAGGAGAACTTCTCCTTCTTTTACAAATTCGCCGACTTTTTTATTCCACTGAACGATTTGTCCTTCGGTCATATCTACGCCGGCTTTTGGCATAATTACTTCTAAGGCCATTTTATTTCCCTCTTTTTCTTGTTTCTATTCTCTTTCGTTGATTAGACCAACATTGAAATCGGGTCTTCAATCAAGGCTTTCAAGTCTTTCATGAATTTGGCACCAGCCATACCATCGACAACGCGGTGGTCAATGGTCAATCCCAAGCTCATGATTGGACGAATGACGATTTCACCGTTAACTACAACTGGTTTTTCAACAGTTGCGCTAACACCAAGGATGGCTGAGTTTGGTTGATTGATAATCGGTCCAAATGATTGAACACCAAACATTCCCAAGTTACTGATGGTAAAGGTTGAATTTTGCAATTCACTTGGAGCTAATTTACCATCCAAAGTACGTCCGATAACATCCTTAAAGGCTACCACCAATTCTGACAAGGTCATCTTTTCTGCGTTGTAGACAACCGGTGTCATCAAGCCATTGTCCATCCCAACCGCCATAGCCAAGTTGACATAGTTGTGAGTGATGATGGTTTTGCCATCCTCCGTCAATGACGCATTGATGTATGGGTGTTTCATCAAGGTCTTAACAACTGCTAGAGAAAGCAAATCTGTTACAGTGACTTTCTTGCCAGTTGCTTCCATGATTGGATCCAATACCTTCTTACGAAGCGCCAACATTTGAGACATGTCGACGTCATAGTTCAATGTAAAGGTTGGTGCTGTCAAGTAAGATTCCACCATCCGTTGTGCAATCACCTTACGCATTGGTGTCATCGGAATGCGCTCGATCTCACCATAAGGTGTCACGTTATCAGGAGCTTCCTCCACCTTTTCAATTTGAGCAGGTGACTTAATGGTATCCTTCTCAATATTCTCAGGAAGGAAAGCAAGAACATCCTTCTTCATGATCTTACCACGATGACCAGTTCCTTGGATTTCTTGCCAAGCAATATTGTGTTCTAAAGCAATTCGTTTTGCAAGTGGTGAAATGCGAACCACATTTGTGTCTTTATATGTTTCCACGTCTTCTTTGTGGACACGACCGTTTGCGCCTGAACCAGAAACATCATAGAGGTTGATCCCAAGATCATCCGCTAATTTTCTAGCCGCAGGAGTCGCTCTTAGCTTATCATCAGCCATGACCTCTCCTATTCTATTATAAGATACTAAGGGTGTCAAAAGTCAAAGTGAAAATAGGAAACTTGACGAAGAAACTTTAGTTTCTAGGAAAGTTTGTCTTTTTCACACAGACTTTAGCCCGAGTTCATTTTTAAGATATTAAGGACGCAGAGAACTTTGCATCATTAGATACAAAGCTTCTTCGTCTGAATTATTACTAGTTACATAATTTATGTTATGTATTATTCTTTGTTGTAGGTTTTTCGGATGGCATCTTTGATGCTTTCAACTGTTGGAATCATTGCATTTTCGAGGTTTTGTGCGTAAGGCATTGGCACATCTTCTCCCGCACAACGACGGATAGGTGCATCCAAGTAATCAAATGCTTCTGATTCAGAAATAATAGCTGAGATTTCACCGATATAACCACTTGTTTTGTGGGCGTCATTGACAAGGACTACTTTTCCTGTTTTCTTGACAGAGTTAATAATGATTTCTTTATCAAGTGGGACCAAAGTCCGTGGGTCTACTACTTCTACTGAGATGCCTTCTTCTGCCAATTCTTCAGCTGCTTGCATCACGCGACGAAGCATTTTCCCGTAGGTTACGACAGTGACGTCAGTTCCTTCGCGTTTGATTTCTCCGACACCAAGTGGAATCGTGTAGTCTGGATCAACTGGCACTTCCCCTTTTTGGTTGAATTCTGATTTGTATTCAAGAATGATAACGGGGTTGTTATCACGGATAGATGACTTGAGCAGTCCCTTCATATCCGCTGGCGTACCAGGAGCAACAACTTTCAAACCAGGAATATGAGTAAACCATGATTCCAAGGATTGGGAGTGTTGAGCTGCAGATCCAACTCCATTACCAGCAGCACAGCGAACGGTCATCGGCACTTGCCCTTTTCCACCAAACATGTAGCGAGTTTTAGCAGCTTGGTTGACAATAGCATCCATGGCAATTACTGAGAAATCCATGAAGGTCATATCAACGATTGGGCGAAGTCCGGTCATGGCTGCCCCTGCTGCCGCACCTGAAATCGCAGCCTCAGAAATTGGACAGTCACGAACACGTTCTGGACCGAATTCCTCAAGCATTCCTACTGAAGTTCCGAAGTCTCCACCGAAAACTCCGACATCTTCCCCCATCAACAATACATTTTCGTCGCGACGCATTTCCTCAGACATAGCAAGTATAATGGTATCGCGGAAAGACATTAATTTAGTTTCCATAATTCTATACTCCCCCTTAGTCTGCGTAAATATCTTCGAAAGCTGATTCGAGTGGAGGGAATGGGCTTTCTTCCGCAAATTTCACTGAAGCTTCCACTGCTTCTTTTACTTCTTCTTGGATCTGATCCAATTCTTCTGCGCTCGCAATCTCATTTTCAAGGAGATACTTGCGAAGGTTTTCGATTGGATCTTTCTTCTTCCACTCTTCGACTTCTTCACGGGTCCGGTATTTACCAGGGTCTGAAGATGAGTGACCAAGCCAACGATAAGTGACACTTTCAATCAAGACAGGACCTTTACCAGAGCGGACGTGTTCAACAGCTTTTTGGAATCCTTCATAGACATCGATAACATTGTTTCCATCAGGAATAAACATTCCAGGAATGCCGTAAGCAGCACTACGCTCGTGGATATGCTTGACATTGGTCATTTTCTTAATGTCAGCAGAGATTCCATAACCGTTATTGATACAGTAGAAAATTACCGGAAGATTCCAAATAGAAGCCATATTCACTGCTTCGTGGAAGACACCTTCGTTGGTTGCGCCGTCCCCAAAGAAGCAGACAACAATCTTGCCAGTCTTGTGCATTTGTTGAGTAAGGGCTGCACCTACGGCAATCCCCATACCACCACCAACGATACCATTGGCACCAAGGTTACCAGCATCAAGGTCGGCGATATGCATTGATCCACCCTTCCCTTTACAAGTACCGGTATACTTACCAAGGATTTCTGCCATCATACCATTCAAATCGATTCCCTTAGCGATGGCTTGTCCGTGACCACGGTGGTTAGATGTCAGCAAATCATCATCGTTCAAAGCCAACATCGCTCCAACGTTAGCCGCTTCTTCCCCAACAGAAAAGTGCGTCATTCCTGGCACTTTCCCTTTTTTTACTAACTGTGCAATTTTTAAGTCCATACGACGGATTTCTTCCATTTTACGGAACATTTCCAATAAGAGACTTTTATCTAATGTTGCCATTATTTCGCCTTTCTAAGCAATTATTCATTCTATTTTATTCTATCTCACTATGAAAACACTGTCAAAATAAATGCTCATTTCCTTTCACAAACTAATCCGTCTAGAATGCTGATAGATATGAATTTACAAACTGTTATATAAAAGATTCACAAAGTCGTTTTTTTTTATGGAAAATCAAAAAACCGATAGGGAAGACCTATCGGAATATTTTATTGATGGCGTTGGCCAAAGTCATGAATCATTTGTTCTAACTCCTCACGACTTGGCGTTGTTAACATGTAAAGATAATCACCTTGAAGCTCGGCAAAGGCAGCAGGCATATCTTTCTTCACGCGGAATTGGTCATGGTATTTAGCTAAAACTTCATCCTCAGAAAGGACATAAGCTGCATTGGCACGGCGTGAAGTCGCCAAGCAATAAAGGGGCTCAAACTCAGAAGCTGGGAAAGGTTCTCCTGCTACAATAGCTGCATACCCACGGTACAAGTCGATGGAGTGAGCATAATTGTATACATCGATCGTAAATCCACCTGCAGGTCGGTTATTGTACTCAATCGCAATATAGTCATCCCCATCACGGAAAAACTCAATATGGAAGAACCGCTCCTTCATACCAAAAGCTTTGACAATAGCTTCACCGTACTGACGCAATTTTGGATCCATCTCTTTGAGGACATAATAAGAGTTGTCCATCTTGTAGAGCATCAAGTCAAGTGGTGTATAGGCATAGTCAAAAGTAGTTGAAAAGACAATGTTTCCATCTCGATCCACTAAACCATCAAAGGTACAGATTTCACTAGAAGTAACGAATTTTTCAAAGAAATACTCTGTATGTCCATCCCATTCAGCTTTGAAATGATTCACATCTTCTGGAGTTTCAATTTTAAAGGTCGCTGCCGCTCCTACTCCGTTATCAGGCTTGGCAATCAATGGCAAACCAATCTTCTTCACAGCCTTATCGATATCTTTTTCTGCTTTGATCACAGCACCAGGAACGACAGGAACTCCTGCTTTCTTAAAGAGTTTCTTCATTTCTGATTTAAACTTGGTTTTCTTTAAATCTTTTGGTTTGGCCCCAAAGACATTGAATTGCTCACGAAGTGCCGCATCCAATTCCAACCAGTATTCATTGTGAGATTCGATGCGATCGATTGGGCCATGTTTATAGAAGAGAAAGGCAGCTGCACGCTTCACTTCGTCCAAGTTTTCCATGTTATCAACACGGAAATACTCTGTCAAACTGTTGCGCAAAGGTTCGTCTAACTGCTCGTAAGGCTCTTGGCCAATCCCCAATACAGTGATTCCTTTGTTGGCCAACTCAATGGTGAATTGTTGGAAATTTTGTGGATAATAAGGTGAAATAACAAGATAATTCATAGACGTCTCCTCCCTTTTGACTTATAGATACATTTGTCCTAAGAAGTATGGCATTTGCTTCCGCCACCAGTCCCAATCATGGGCTACATCGTGGCCCCACTCAGCAAACCAAGCAGGGATATTTTTGTGATCAAAGGCTTCCTTCAATTTATAGAAGGATGGAAGGCCATCTTGCTCCCATGCCCCAAGACCTGTACAGATAACAATTTCTGCCTGACGGTAACGGTCGATAAACCAACCGTCATTTTGATGCCAAATATAATCAGACGGAGAGTTTTGGTAAATTGCTTCATCTCCTCCAAACTCACCAACAAAGAAACGAGCATCATAGACACCACTCAAGGCAATGACTTTGTTGAAGACATCTGGGTGTTGCAAGAAGAAATTGAGCGCGTGGTAAGCTCCCATTGAGCAGCCGGTTGTCATCATTGGGTCAAACCAACCTGTTTTGTGCTTGATGAAAGGAATGGCCTCTTCAATAACATAGCGTTCATAGGCACGGTGCATCTCTGCACGATCGTGAGGGTTTTTCCAATCACAAAGCCAGCTCTCACTATCGACACTCGAAAGGGTGAAAAATTGAACCCGTCCTTCTTCAATAAACTGAGCACAAGCATCAATCATACCGAAGTCATAGTACTCATTATGGCTTCCACCAGATGAAGCGAAGACCACAATAGGAATCCCCGCATGACCATAGCGGTTTAGATACATTTCGCGGTTAAGTTGGCCACTCCAGTGGCTTAAATGTTCAATATTCATAAGTTCCCTCTTTCTCTTTATATATTTACTTTAAGATTATTAATCCCATTTTTCTGCCAAAAAGCGAAGGCATTCTGGTAGATGTTCAGCCCAGGCTTCTTCATGGTGGATCGCCCCAGATTGAATCCGAATGGCGATATTTTCTAAAGCAACTCCTTGTTGAATAACATCATGGTAATAACGAAGAGATGAGTCTATATAGGCTTGCTTGATATTCCCAGCCATTAACGTTTTATCAGTATCATCTGCCTCTTCAGTCCCTACATAGATGTATATACGTTGATCCGGATACAAGTTCTTACGCTCGATATAGCGATCAAAGGCTTCTTGATGCAACCAGTTGGCAGAGGAGAAGACTCCCAGACAACCGATTTGATCTTGGTATTCTAGGCCCAAAAATTGTGTGATGTTACCGCCTAACGAAGATCCAATCATAGCTGTATGTTCTCGATCAGCAAGAGTGCGATATTCTTGATCGATAAAAGGTTTGACCACATCCATGACAAACTCCCCATACTCGACGCCCTTGCCACCAAATTGCATACCAGGAATATTGGATTCCTTGTACTTCCAGGCAGAGTATTCGTTCATCCGTTGCAAGCCATCATTATCAATGGCAACAACAATCATGCGACTAATGTCTGGATTACGCTTGATGGCTGGAATGACCTTCCAAGAGTGACCTACATAGGCTTCCTTACTATAGAAGACATTCTGTCCATCATGGAAATAAACGACAGGGTAGCGTCGATCAGTATCTGTTTCATAATTTTTAGGTAATAAGACTCGCACACGACGGAGTTTTCCGGTATAAGGCACTTTCAACTCGTGTGTCTTCATCTCTAAATAAAAATAGGATTTATTCATTGTCAGAAAACTCTCTATATTCTAAATTTTTATTTATTATACCATTTTTATAAGAAAAAGTCTGGATTTCTCCAAACTTTTTCATTGATTGACTTTATTTTCCAATAAATGTTGCCAGATCTTGTAAAGAACGTTCGGCAATTTTCTCGTAACGTTCCTTTTTATCCCTAATGCGTGGACCATCTAGCTCTTTGATAATTCCAAAGTTGACATTCATGGGCTGGAAATGCTTGCTATCGGCATGGGTAATATAGTGAGCCAGACTTCCGATGGCTGTTGTTTCTGGGAAAATGGCTGCTTCCTCGCCTTTGAAGAGACGTGCCGCATTGATCCCGGCTACTAAGCCTGAGGCAGCTGATTCAACATAGCCCTCTACTCCTGTCATTTGACCTGCAAAGAAGAGGTTTGGTTGTTTCTTAGAACGGTAAGTCTGCTCAAGGAGATTTGGAGAGTCCATGTAAGAATTGCGGTGCATGACTCCATATCTCACAAACTCAGCGTTTTCCAAACCAGGGATCATTTGGAAGACCCGTTTTTGTTCGCCCCATTTGAGATGCGTTTGGAAACCGACGATATTGTAAAGGCTAGCAGCCGCATTGTCTTGGCGTAACTGAACGACTGCGTATGGTGTCTTGAACTCCCCATCCCGAGGCCCTTTGTAGTCATCCGGATACTCGAGTCCAACTGGCTTCATCGGACCATAGAGCATGGTTTTAATCCCTCGTTTAGCCATAACTTCAATTGGCATACAACCTTCGAAATACTTTTCTTTTTCAAAAGAGTTAAGCGGGGCTTCTTCCGCATTGATCAAAGCCTCATGAAAATCCATAAACTCTTGTTTGGTCATTGGGCAGTTGAGATAAGCTGCTTCTCCTTTGTCATAACGTGACTTGAGATAAACCTTACTCATATCAACTGTATTGACATCGATGATAGGAGCTGCTGCATCGTAAAAGTAGAAGCCATCTCCTCCGTTAAGCTCATGAATCTTTTCAGCCAAAGCATCACTAGTTAGAGGACCCGTTGCGACCACTGTGATAGCATCCGTCGGTAATTCCGTGATTTCATCGCGAATCACTTCAATCAGAGGGTGTTGGGACACCTTCTCTGTTACCCGCTTAGCAAAGCCTTCGCGATCCACAGCGAGTGCTCCACCAGCCGGCACTCGAGTTGCTTCAGCTGCCTCCAGAATGACAGAACCAAGACGACGCATTTCTTCCTTGAGGAGACCAACAGCATTGGTTAACGAATCCCCACGAAGAGAGTTCGAACAAACTAGCTCAGCAAAGTTGTCTGTTTTGTGTTGCGGAGTGGATTTGACCCCACGCATTTCATAGAGCTTTACAGGAATTCCCTGTTGGGCAATCTGGTAAGCTGCTTCCGAGCCAGCAAGGCCCGCACCGATAACATTGATATAAGATTGAGACATGACACTAATACCTCTTTGGGTGGAACCTAAGTTCATATCAAAACAACTATCTGGACTGTTTGACACCCACAAATCTTTCTAAATTGATACTTGGTCCATTATACCAAAAAGGGCATAAAAAAGACAGGGAGGCTAATCCTTCCTGTCTGGTCTATCGACTGTTAGTTGTTTTCTTATAAACACAACCAGGCTGCTAAGAGGGCAGATAGAATACTGAATAAGGACCCAATCAAGTAATATTCCGCGAAGGCTGGGTTCTCTGAAATTTTATTGTAGCGAGCGATGGATTTGGCTGTAAAGACTAGGCCGATAGAAGCAAATTGTCCATACACGAGACAGGCGCCGATAATCAACCGCTCTAAAAAACCAATCATAGAACCAGCCCCAGTGATGGTATCCATTTTATCCTCCATCGTCGGCTGGTAATTGGCAAAGAGAATTTTAAAGACTATATTGGTCGGTTTTCCCACCAGGAGGACATAAAAGATCAGCTTTAAGATATCAGCAGACAGGTAGGTCGTGTTATTTTTTACTCCCAAGAAGACCAAAATAATGATGATACCGACATGCAAGAATTGATCCACCGTAAAAGCCCATGAGTTTGTTAATTTCCATTGTTTTTGCACCCAAGGCTTGCTGTAATCAATCCCTGCATGAGTTAGCAAAATGATCAAGCAAATCCACCATAGGTCCAGGTGACAGAGGGAAACGACGATTAGGGGAAGAGCTACATAGAGAATATGAAGGACTAGAACCTTCTTATCCCGATTCTTGCGATCCGCCATCTTTTGACTTTGAAAATAATAATCCGATAACAAATGACAAATCAACAAGAGAATCAAGTATGGACTCATTACAATACTAGACAATCCGGTCATAAGCCTCTCCTTTCACTAGAGCTTGTATACTAGCAAGGGCAGCTGCTCTCCCCCGTAAATACACACGAATACTACTACTCTTTAAGCGTTTAGACAGTGCGCTTGGATTGATATCTAGTGATTGAGCTAAGTCTTGCTGACTAAAATTCTCACTGTATACAAATCTCTTAAGAAGATCTAGCAGGATTTCTTCCTGACTGCCACGCCAACCCGAACGAATGGCTTCTCCTGAAACAATGAGGGCGTTCACCAATAAGTCCTTGCTGTCGTTCCCGCTTGAAAAATAAATCTGGGTATTGCCGTAGTCATTTTTCTGATGAACCAGATTGATGGCCGCGCGTGCGTTCCAATAGGCTGGACCATCTGCCCCAATACTTTGCAAGGGATCAATAGCTGTTGCAATCTCTCCAAGTCCGATACCAAAACGTAGTTGAGTCGGGCTTAGTTCTGAACGCAAGGTATCGATGATTTGAAAAACTGGAGCATCCACTTTTAAAAGTGCCTGAAACTCATCGCCCAGGGTCAAGGTAAAACAGGATGCCAAGTAATCTCCAAAGAGTTCATTCATTTTTCGAAGCGTTTTTTCTAACTGTTTTTGCAGGTTGAAACGTTCTTGAACCATTTTAGAATCAATGACATCTGCAATCAAAGCAAGATACATAAGCCCACCTCCTTATGTCTATTATAACGAAAAAAAATAAAAATGTCTATTATAACAGACATTTTATAAAATTGCCGTTATAATAGACATCGAATCATTCTAAAAACTTATTTCACTTTTTCTTCTTCGTAGTCACCATTGCTACATACAACTTGCTTGCCACCACCACGTACTTTCTTTTCAACCAAATACTGACCACATTTTGGACAGTCACGGCCAATTGGCTTGTCCCAAGAAGTGAATTCACATTCTGGGTAGCGATTGCATCCATAGAAGATACGGTTCCGTTTGGTTTTACGCTCGATGATTTGGCCCTGATGACAGTTTGGACATTCCACCCCAATTTCTTTGACAATCGCTTGGGTATGGCGACAATCTGGGAAGTTGCTACAAGCATAGAACTTACCATAACGTCCTAATTTGATGACCATGGGACTTCCACAAACCTCACAGTCAAAACCAGCCGCCTCATCCTTGATTTGAATTTTCTCCATCTCTTCTTCAGCCTTGGCTACTTCTTTTTTAAATGGTTGGTAGAAGGAATCGATAACCTTTTGCCACTGCTCTTTCCCAAGTTCGACATCATCTAGTTTCCCTTCCATCTCAGCAGTAAAGGTTACGTTGACGATATCTGGGAAGAATTCAACGATCAGTTTATTGACGATTTCCCCTAACTCGGTTGGCTCGAAGCGTTTGGCTACAAGCTTCACGTAATAGCGTTTTTGAATGGTCTCAATCGTTGGTGCATAGGTTGAAGGACGTCCCACTCCATTTTCTTCCAACGTCTTAATCAAGGTCGCTTCAGAATAACGAGCTGGTGGTTGGGTAAAGTGCTGTTCAGGTTTGCTATTGACCTGAGTGACAGTATCCCCTTCTTCCATATCCGGTAACATCTTGTTCTTATCCGAATCATTATAAATCGCTAAATAACCGTCAAATTTCACCTGACTACCATTCGCTGTATATTGAACACCATTTTGCCCCAAACGGACATTCATAGTGTCAAAGACAGCTGCTGTCATCTGGCTAGCCACAAAACGGTTCCAGATCAAGGTGTAGAGCTTGAGCTGATCCTTGTCTAGGTACTTAGCAATTTTCTCAGGCGTATTGTAAACACTAGAAGGACGAATAGCTTCATGGGCATCTTGGGCACCAGAAGCGTTTTTGACCCGGCTTCCGTGCTTGGAATACTTCTCTCCAAATCGATCAACGATAAAGCTAGCTGCTTCATTTTGAGCGACTGGACTAATCCGAGTCGAGTCCGTACGCATATAAGTGATCAAACCTTGGACACCTGATCCAATATTGATTCCTTCATACAACTGCTGAGCCACCATCATGGTCTTACGAGTACGGAAGTTAATCTTATTGGCTGCATCCATCTGCATAGAAGAAGTTGTGTAAGGAAGGGGCGCATTGCGTTTGCGTTCCTTTTTCTCAACTTTTTCAACGATATACTCTTTCCCATCGAGATGCGAAAGAACAGCTTTCACATCCTCCTGGTTTTGAAGTTTCATCTTCTTGCCATTCATTCCATAGAAATTGGCTTGAAACTGCTTGGTTCCCTTTTTAAAGGTTCCATCAATTGTCCAGTATTCTTCTGGTTGGAAGGCATTGATTTCTTCTTCCCGGTCAATGATCAATTTAAGAGCAACTGACTGCACCCGACCAGCAGAAAGTCCCTTTTTCACCTTTTTCCATAGAATTGGTGAAATCGAGTACCCTACAATCCGGTCCAAGACACGGCGTGCTTGTTGAGCATCTACCAGATCCATATCAATCTTACGGGGTTCTTGAAAGGCATTTTTTACCGCATCCTTAGTAATTTCATTGAAAACGACACGGTTCTTATCTTCCTTATCCAACTGAAGAATATGGGCCAAGTGCCAAGAAATAGCTTCTCCTTCACGGTCTGGGTCACTTGCGAGAAAGACTTGTTTAGCCTTTTTAGCCTCTTTTTTCAATTCATTGATCAAAGGAGCTTTTCCGCGAATATTAATGTATTCAGGTTCATAATTGTTATCAAAATCAATGGACATGGTAGATTTTTTCAAGTCACGAATATGCCCCACACTGGCCATGACCTTATAATTTCTACCAAGATATTTTTCAATTGTCTTCGCTTTCGCAGGAGACTCCACAATGACTAAATTCTTTTTAGCTGTTGTGGTTTTCTTTTTTGTTTTAGTAGCCACTTTTTTACCTCTATTTTGTAATAAACCTCATAGAGTGTAAACTATTTTTTTCGGGATGTCAACCGTGAAGTTCTCCTATAGGAAAACTCATTTTAAAATTCAAACTCATCTAGGACATCTTTTCCACTGGTCACAAGCTTTGCTCCTTCTTGAATGAGGTGATGACAACCATCAGAACGACCATCCAATATAGAACCTGGAATAGCGAAAACATCACGACCTTCTTCCATAGCACGCTCACAAGTGATTAGACTCCCAGACCGCATCCGCGCTTCTGCCACAATCACCGCTCTAGAAAGGCCAGCAATAATCCGATTACGCTCTGGAAAATGGTGTTTTTGAGGGCCTTGGCCAGGACCGTATTCTGTTAAAACCAA
Source organism: Streptococcus australis (assembly GCF_015553625.1). Lineage (GTDB taxonomy): Bacteria > Bacillota > Bacilli > Lactobacillales > Streptococcaceae > Streptococcus > Streptococcus australis_B. Next base: position 60,960 of record NZ_JADNGY010000003.1, read on the forward strand.
ATGGCTCCCACCCATGTACTTCTGCAACTGTTTATTAGATCTAGGATAGAAGACATCTAACCCAGTACCAATCACACCAATTGTTTTTCCTCCATTTCGAATAGCTGCATAATGAGCCGCAGCATCTATCCCCTTGGCTAATCCACTCACCACAATCAATTCGTTGTTTAACTCATTAATGATTTTTTCGACAGATTGAATCCCTGTGCGGCTGCAGGAACGACTCCCCACGACTGCTATTTTGGGATGTTTAAGAAGGTCAATGTTACCTGAGTAAAACAACAAAACAGGTGGGTTATGCATCCAAAGAAGTTCTTCAGGATATTCTGGATCCATAATGGATATCGAATCAAACTCCTTGAACTCTTCCCTCAAGACCTTGTCATCAATCCGAATATATCGTTCCATAAAAAGTGTTTGATTGCGACACCCTGCAATTTTTGCCATTAATTCTAAAGAAGGCCATTCCCCATTCATTTCCCAGTAATTGACAATGCTAAAAACCTGTAGATTAGACAGGCCAGCAACCTTTAATTTATAAAGTTCATATTTGTTCATTCGTAAACCTCATTTTCTACTATCTATTTATAATATTCGTAAAAGAAAACAAAAAAAGCTCTAAAAATAGAACTTTTTAATGATTTTCTACAATATTAAAATGACAAACGGCCCCCAAAAGGTTACTTGAGTTGTGGTAACGAGCTGCTTGAATCTCTAGTAAAGAAAATCGTTGCTCACTACTTTCCTCAAACAACAATTTATACTGATGGTTGATTTCTTCTAAAAGAATGTCTTGGCTACTAATTCCTCCACCAATCGTCACTTTTTCAAGCCGAACAAGTGACTGAAGGTTATAGATCAGGATTGCAATTTCCCGACAATAAGAAATAAATAAGTCTTGTAACTCCCCATGATAACCAGCGTGAAGGGCTTCAAAAACCTGGATGCCATCCTCTTCCGGCAGTTGCAAGAGCTGACTGGCTTGGGCTACAAAGTTGACAGCTGAGCCTAAATTTTGAACCAAACTGGAAATCCCATGCTTCAAAATCTCTCTCTGAAATTGTTTTTGTTCTGGAGTTGTTGGTGGCTCCTCTGGGTTCGGCCAACGAAGATAATCCTTGAGATGCAAGGTAGAAATTAAAGAACCATTGGAAGTCAAGGCTAATCCTACGCCAGTTCCCAATACAAAGGTTGCACCACAGTAACAATCTTGGAGGTTTCCAATTCGAGCTTCTGCCAAACCCGCAGCATCTCCGTCGTTGAGGACGGTCACAGGAACTTGAAACATCTTATTTAAACGAGAAGCTAAAGGAATATTCCTCAAATAAGGAATTAGGCCACCTTTAAAGACAAAACCAAGTCGACTATTGATTTCACCTGGACATGAGATGGCAATCCCTGTAATTTGATTCTGGAACGAGCAAATCACGCGCTCGAGGGCTTCCCAAAAGTCCTCAATAGTATCTGGCGTCGGAACTTTAGAGGAATCGCTCACTTGATAGGCTTCATCGACTAAGGCGTATTTAATAAAAGTTCCCCCAATATCAAAGGCTAAGAGCATTTTCTTCTCCTCCTAATCAACATCAGTCATGGACTTAATGGGTTCGAAGCTTCGGCGATGGATTGGACTAACCCCTTGTTTTTCCAATCCTTCAAGATGCTTGGTGGTCCCATAGCCCGCATTCTGAGCAAAATCATAACCTGGATACTCTTGGTCATATGCCGCCATCATCTGATCCCGTGTTACCTTAGCTACTATAGAAGCTGCCGCGATAGACAAGGAATTAGCATCTCCCTTGATGATGGAGGTCTGAGAAATAGGAAGATCCAATTTCATGGCATCGATCAAGAGATGTTGAGGCTGTGGCTCCAATTCGTGAATAGCCTCTAGCATAGCTAATTTCGTCGCTTCATAGATGTTTACCTGATCAATGACGTGATTGTCTTTTACCCCAATCCCAACCGAAATAGCCTGATCAAAAACCGCTTGGTAAATAGCTTGGTGCCTAGATTTAGGAATTTTCTTGCTATCGTTTAAACCTGGAATTTTACAATTTTTAGGCAAAATAACAGCTGCAGCGACGACAGGCCCAGCTAAAGGGCCTCGTCCTACTTCATCCACTCCTGCAATGAGCTGAATCCCTTGGGCATATAATTCTTTTTCATAGGTGAGCATTTTTTCTAAACGCAGGTCTTCGTCTACTTGTTTTTGGAGTTCACGTTTTCGTTTGTTGATGGCCGACTGAACGCCCGCTCGAGCATCATAGATTAACTCTTCAAACAAGGGATGATCCAGCCTATCAATCGTTGCCAAACGCTCTTTGACTTCTTTAATCGTTGGCATCCACTTCACCTACGCGATCAAGGGTATAGCGGCCCAAACGACCATCTCGTACATCCTTAACAAACAAGCTATAAAAACGATCGTAATCATCTCGAAAGCCTAAGCGTTGGGTCATCTCCATGATGATTTCCGGTGCTTCCTGCTCCAAATTCATTTGCTTATAGCGTTCTTGCAACTCTTTTGGATAGTGAGATTTAAAATACTCCAGACCAAAAATAGTCACCTCATCCATAGGCAATAACTGGTCCTTAATGGCACCCGTTAAAGCTAATTTTAGAGCTACATCTTCATCTTCAAATTTTGGCCAAAGAATCCCTGGGGTATCCAAGATTTCGAGGTCCTTATTGGTTTTCAACCACTGTTGTCCCTTGGTTACACCTGGTTTATTTCCAACTACGGCAATCTTTTTCCCTGCTAAACGATTCATCAGCGTTGATTTACCAGCATTTGGGATCCCAATAATCATGGTCCGAAGGGTTTCAATCTGAATCCCTCGTTCCTTTTGGCGAGCAATTTTATCTGCCATCAAAGACTTAGCCGCATCTGTTACTTTTTTGACTGTCGACTGCTCTTTGGAGTTGATAGCCAATGTTTTGATTCCTTGAGATTCGAAATACCCCTGCCATTCTTTTGTTGCGACAGGATCTGCCAAGTCTACCTTATTCAGAATCATCAACTTAGGCTTGTCACCAACAATTTTTGTTAACATGGGATTTTGACTGGATAATGGCAAACGAGCGTCCACCAGAACCGTTACAAAATCCACGAATTTTAAATTTTCCTGTACTTGTCTTCTAGCTTTGGACATATGTCCAGGAAACCATTGAATAATCGCCATGAAATGAAATCCTTTCAACATTCAATCCTATCTATTATACCATGAAATACGGTATTTCTTTTATAAAACTGCTTCCCATTTTTACAAACAAAAACGAAGCTACATCTGTAACTTCGTTTCTTATTTTAGCGAATTTGCTCAAAATGCAAGTGAACAGCGATGTGATCTCCATAACCACTCCGTTCCAAATCACGTTGCAAGCGATAAGAAATATAGTGTTCAGCAATGGTAATATAACCAGCGCCAAGTAAGCGGTGTTCAACCATTGACTGGATCATGCTGATAGTCGCACGTTCTACTTTAGCTTCTTCCAGATCCATCACAACTTTCTTGGTCACTTGCGCCAAGTTTTGGCGAAGATCATCCGTTAAGACATAGACTGTTTGAGCCGCTTTTAAAACAGCTTGGTAGATTTTATCTGGATCAAATTCTACTACTTCACCACTACGTTTAATGACTTCCATCTTTTTCTCCTTGGTCTTCAATATACTTCTATTATCTTAATAAATAGGAGATTTGTCAAGAATCTAAAATATCAATAATCCGGACGAAGAACTCCCGTGATGATTTCTTTCGATGCGTGGTAATCCCCATCCACTACAACCTTGATGATGCGCTTCGCTTCCTCAGCAGGGGCTGGAACTAATGGTAAACGAGTAGGCCCTGCTTCAAAGCCCATATAGTTCAAGACTGCTTTAACTGGTGCTGGACTTGGATAAGAAAAGAGAGCATTAACTTTAGGGATAAATTGGCGCTGAATAGCCGCTGCCTTTTTAATATCATTGTGCTCAATCGCTTGGAACATTTCGTGCATTTCATCCCCATTGGTATGGGAAGCTACTGAAATGACACCGTCTGCCCCTAAGTTCATGGCGTGGAAAGCATCTCCATCCTCTCCCGTATAAATGAGGAACTCTTCTGGCTTATGCTCAATTAAGTAAGCCATATTGGCTAGAGTCGTACATTCTTTGACCCCGATGATATTTGGATGTTCGGCCAAACGGAGCATGGTTTCTGGTGTCATTTCTACAACCACGCGCCCTGGGATGTTATAGATAATAATTGGCAAGTTAGAAGCGTCTGCAATAGCTTTAAAATGCTGATACATTCCTTCTTGAGAAGGTTTGTTGTAGTAAGGGACGATAGCTAACCCAGCAGCAAAACCTCCAAACTGATCTACTTCCTTTACAAACTCAATAGAATCTCGGGTTTCATTGGTCCCGACACCAGCAATCAAAGGAACCCGTCCGTTCACCACCTTTTGAATCGCTGCAAAGAGTTCTAATTCTTCATCGTGTGTCAGTGTCGGACTTTCGGCCGTGGTACCAGCTAATAGAATTCCGTCCGTATGGTGAGCTAAGAGGTGCTCAATCAAAGGAGGAATAGCTTCAAAGTTGATCGAGCCATCTTCGTGAAAAGGGGTGATAAAGGCGGTAATCATTTTACAATCTTTTAAATCTTGATAAGACATAGATCCTCCTTCTTGATTCAATCATAGGGAAGAGGGACAGCACCAAAAGTTGGTCACTGTCCCCATTACAATTTATTCAGTTATAGAATCATTTCAATTCAAACTTCAAGTCAGCTGTTGGGCGCACCAATCCACGCTCATGAAGAGTTTCTGCGATTTGAACAGAGTTCCAGGCTGCTCCTTTAAGAAGGTTATCAGAAACTACCCACATATGGATCCCTTTTTCAGCATCCAAGTCTTTACGGATACGACCAACAAAGGTATCACGAGAACCAACAGCATTAATAGCTTGTGGGTATACTTGATGAGCAACATCATCTTCCAGTACTGCACCTGGGAAGGCTGCGATGGTCGCTTTTACCTCTTCAATTGGAGCTACTTCTTTGGTCTCAATGTAAACTGACTCTGAGTGAGCTGACAAGACCGGAATACGTACACACGTTGCCGAAACTGCAATGCTATCATCTTCCATGATTTTCTTGGTTTCGTTTGTCATCTTCATTTCTTCATATGTGTAGTCATTATCAGTGAAGACGTCAATTTGAGGAAGAGCATTAAATGCGATTGGATAATGTTTCTTATCGCCACCTGATGGTAAGATTTCTGCATGCAAATCACGCGGATCCACTCCATCATTCAAAACTTCTCGAAGTTCACGTTGTGTTTCAAGAATAGCACCCATACCTGCACCAGAGACAGCTTGGTAAGTCGATACGATGATACGATCCAAGCCCCATTTTTGACGAACTGGCTCTAGTGCCACCATCATTTGGATTGTTGAACAGTTAGGGCAAGCAATAATCCCATTGTGAGCATCAAGGGCATGAGCATTCACCTCTGGAACAACCAATGGCACATCTGGGTTTTGACGGAAGTAAGACGTATTGTCGACCACGACAGCTCCTGCTTTCACAGCATAAGGTGCGTATTTTGCAGAAGTTGAACCACCAGCAGAGAAGAGAGCAATATCAACTCCTTCAAAAGCGTTCTCCATTGTTTCTTCAATCGTAATGTCTAGATCCTTAAATTTCAATACCTTACCAGCTGAACGAGCAGACGCCAAGTAGCGAATTTTATCGATTGGAAGTGTCGATTCTTCCAACATCTTGATCATTTGAGCACCAACGGCACCTGTCGCGCCGACAACAGCAACTGTATATCCCATAATAAAACCTCTTTCGGAATTTTCTAAAAATTTGTGAATTTCATCTATTATACTATTTTTCCCAGTAAATGAAAAGCGTATTTTCATTTCTAAAAAAAATCCCGATCTAAGACCGGGATCGTTTCTAAAGATATGAAAGCTTTTAATAAAAATTAATGGATCTCATAATCCAAATCACTCAAGTCCTTCTTCCCTTGCGTGTCTTCCAATAAAAATGGAACTTGTGACAAGCCTTTGATCCCTGCAACAACAGATGTTGGGAAGGTTACAATGGCTTGGTTGATTTGACTAATATTGCTATTGACAATTCGTTTAGAGGCTGCCAAATCTTCATTTTCGTCGGCAATTTCTTTTTGTAAGGCCAAGAATTGGTTTGAAGACAAGAGCTCCGGATAATTCTCACCCACTGCTCGGATTTGTGCCAAAACATCATTTTGATTGGCAATAACTTGGTTGGATTCTTGAATAGAAGCACCTTGGCGAAGTGCTACCAATTCGCTAAAGACTTTCTCCTCATGTTTGGCATAAGCCTTAGCAGCATTCAACATTTCCGAAATGGTTTCGTAGCGTTTCACCAGAGTGATATCGACCGTTCTTTTTGATTCTTCAATCATGACCTGATAACGGTTCAAACGGTTGCTTTCACCGATAAACCACAAGAAAATGACAAGAGCAAATACAACAAGGGCAATCATTAAACCTGACATAGTTATTCTCCTTTAAATATATTGGTTAATTCATCAATGAGATCAATCTCCCTACAGAGTTTTTGATACTCTGCAGCAATCGAAAGACTTTCGATTGCGTCTTTTCTATTTGGGGTTGGGAAAAGGTAGCGATCAGTATATAAGGAAATGTAGAGTGTGTCTTGTACTAAATACACACACATAGCATTCTGAGAAATTTGCTGATCAAACCATTCTAGGATCTTTGGTTTTAAGAATTTTCGTGCAGCCAGTTCATCAGTACAATAGATATTGTAGTTTTCATTGTTTTGGATATCTTCTGTTTCAATTTGGACTTCATTAGGTCCAGCACCCGGATAGTCTCCTTTTAGTTCTCTTTTTAAAAACAAAGATTTCTTGGTTGGAACAACTCTCAAGTGCCCTGGAAATGAGATTGGAGCTTTTAAAGAAAAAATCTGACCAGAAAAATCTTCAACTTCTTCGTTGACCGTATGAGTTTCCCCGTTAGAGTCTCTCTTGGTTCGCGTTTCAATGTGGTAAGCATAGAGATTGGCTACTACGAGATTCTTTTCATCATGGAAGGACAGTTGATTAAAGAGATTAAACTTAGTCGATCTCGGACTAAAGACCTGCAAGACATTCATAGGGTAGTTAGCTGTCAAAGTTAGCTCAGCTTGAGGAAAAACTTCTTTCAAAATAGGACAAAGAAAATCTGTTATATAAATCTCGTCATTGGATCGAACCTGACCTCTGAATAAAGACTTTCTTTTTTGGTAGGCTGGTAAATAATAGAACACCCCTGCAAGAAGAATGATAACAAAGGCTCGCAATCCAAAAAGTGGGAAAGATAGTATAGCTAAAATAATACCAAGCATAGTAGCGTTTCTCCAATGAAGGTTATTCTTCATTTGTTCCTTCATGATGAACAACTTAGCCTGATATTGTTCTAATCTCTCCAGTTCACTGATACGTTGGAAAGTTTCTTGTGACCACTTGTTGTTTGGACTGTTTTGATCATACACTATAACCATCTCCTTTCAAACACAAATGAATACATCTATTTCCATCATTATACCACCAGCAACCACAAGAGGCAAACAAATATATGTATTTGATAGCAGTGAATTTCTACAAAAAAATCCCCTACCAAATGGTAAGGGATTCGAGGCATCTTTCGATGAGAACAGCCGGTTCACACAACTGTTCAAGGTCCGCTCCTGCGTTACAATTGAATGTAGACCTCCTCAGCGCAAAAGGCTCCTAAGAGCCAATCGACTCATCGCATGAAACTAGTCTACCACGACATTGCATAAGCTGTCAAGAGGCTCGTTTTAGAATTCCTCTCAAAAAGCTTAAGAGAAATAGAGGAAAGCCACGATTCATCTGCATTATTACATTAGGGATTTCACAGGCCCTTCGATTGTCTTTTGCATCCAGACAATATCATGCCATTGATCAAATTTATAGCCAATTCTAGGAAAATGAGCAACTTTCACATAGCCTCGTTTTTCATGCAGGGCAATACTAGCTGGATTTGGCAAGGCGATGCAAGCTAAGAAGCGTAAATAGCCACGCGCTTCCAGCTCCCTCTCTAAGGCCTCATACAAACGAGAACCCAGTCCTTGCCCAAGATAATGTTCGTTCACATAGACTGATACTTCTACAGCCCAGTCATAGGCTGATCGGTCATAATAGGTTGAAGCATAGGCATAAGCAAGTACTTGACCATTTTCTTCAGCTACTAAGTAGGGAAAACGTTGAAGGGTCTTTTCGATACGCCCTTCAAATTCCTCCGTCGTCGGAACATCATATTCAAAAGTGATGGCTGTTTTCTTAACATAAGGGGCATAAATTCTGACAAGTTCAGGAGCATCCGCTAAGGTGACTGGTCGTATCTTCAACATAGTCTTCTCGCTTTCTATCTCTCTATTATACCTCGAAAATATAAAAATGAGAGTGGGACAGAAATCGGTAATTCGTTAGAATTCGATTTCGTCGTCCCACCTCCGCACAGTTGAGTAGGGCTGTAATAGCTGATGTAATCAGCGTAGTAGAGCCCACTCAACCACTGCGTCTTGCTCGACAATCCAAAGACAATTGAGAGGCTAGGACTTTTGTCCCACTCTCATATACTTTTATTAGAATAAGCCCAAGGCTGTCCCATCTTCTGCCACATCCATGTTCAAAGCAGCAGGACGTTTTGGTAGTCCAGGCATGGTCATCACTTCACCAGTTAGAGCAACGACGAAGCCTGCACCAGTCTTAGGCACCAATTCGCGAATGGTAATATCAAAGCCAGTCGGCGCTCCAAGGAGACTTGGATCATCTGAAAAACTATATTGTGTCTTGGCCATACAAACGGGCAACTTGTCCCAGCCATTTTTTACAATCTGAGCAATCTGAGTTTTGGCTTTTTTCTCAAAGACAACATTGTCTGCCCGGTAAATTTCCTTAGCAATCTTGGTAATTTTTTCTTCAATAGAAAGATCATTATCATAAAGACGAGTGTAGCTAGCTGTACTTGTTTCAAGGGTCGCCACCACGGTTTCTGCTAGGGCTACTCCTCCATCAGCTCCATCAGCCCAAACGCTAGCCAATTCAACAGGAACTTGAATAGAAGCACAAAGTTCTTTAAGAGTTTCAATTTCAGCTTCTGTATCCGTTACAAATTCATTAATGGCAACCACTACAGGAACACCGAATTTGCGCATATTTTCAACATGGCGTTCCAAGTTAGAAAAACCTGAACGAACAGCCTCAACGTTTTCCTCAGAAAGAGCATCTTTGGCAACTCCACCATTCATCTTCAAAGCTCGAATCGTTGCAACAATCACAACAGCAGATGGACTGGCTGGGAGATTTGGTGTTTTGATATCCAAGAATTTTTCAGCTCCTAAATCTGCCCCAAAGCCTGCCTCTGTCACCACGTAATCGGCTAAACGAAGAGCGGTTGAGGTAGCCAAAACAGAGTTACATCCATGGGCAATATTTGCAAAAGGTCCACCATGAACGAAGGCTGGAGTTCCATAGATGGTTTGAACCAAGTTTGGCTTGATGGCATCTTTCAGGATTAAAGCAAGAGCCCCTTCTACTTCTAAATCGCGGACATAAACTGGACTACGATCATAGCGGTAGCCGATGACAATATTAGCCAAACGGCGTTTCAAGTCTTCAATATCTGTCGCCAAACAAAGAATGGCCATAATCTCAGAAGCAACGGTGATATCAAACCCATCTTCACGAGGAATCCCATTAAGAGGGCCTCCGAGACCGATAGAAACATGCCGCAAAGCACGGTCATTCAAGTCCACTACCCGCTTCCAGATAATCCGGCGTTGGTCGATGCCTAGCTCATTTCCTTGATGCAAATGATTATCAATCAAAGCTGAAAGAGCATTGTTTGCTGTCGTAATGGCATGCATGTCACCCGTGAAATGAAGATTTATATCCTCCATAGGGAGAACTTGGGCATAGCCTCCACCAGCTGCTCCCCCTTTAATACCCATAACAGGACCTAAAGATGGTTCGCGGATGGCAATCATGGTTTGTTTACCAATCTTATTTAAGGCATCTGCCAATCCAATAGTGATAGTAGATTTTCCTTCTCCAGCTGGAGTTGGGTTAATAGCTGTCACCAAGATGAGTTTTCCTGGTTCTTCCTTCTGAACGGCTTGAATCTTATCAAAGGTTAATTTTGCCTTGTACTTTCCATAGAGTTCTAAGTCATCGAAATGAATCCCCAATTTTTCTACCACATCTGTGATTGGTTTCAATTCAATACTTTGTGCAATCTCGATATCTGTCTTCATCTTAATCTCCTCACTATTTAATAATCCTATTATACAGAAATTTCACAAGGATATATATTTTAAATGTCAAACTTTCCCCGTTCGTTCGGTATTTGCCTTTAAAATGAACCTTTTTGGCCTTTATTCTAATTTCTTATAGCCCTCTATACGAAATAACTATGAGTCCCCAATTCCTCTCCCATTACTTCCGTTTCGCCTAAAAAACAGACGCAAGACCCATGTTCTTGGCTTTACTAAAATATAAAATTCTTGTAAAATAAGCCTATGAATATTTTGATTACTTCTGGTGGAACGAGTGAAAAAATTGATCAGGTTCGTTCGATTACCAACCATTCCACTGGTCAACTTGGAAAAATCATTTCCGAAAAATTTTTAGAGGCAGGATTTTCTGTGACTCTGGTGACCACCCCAACTGCGGTTCAACCGAATGCACACCCTCGTTTAACAAAAGTGATCATCAAAGATGTCGCTGAACTTCAAACAGTTCTTGAGAAAGAAACTCCAACTCATCAGGTCCTTATTCATTCCATGGCTGTCTCCGACTACAGTCCAGTCTATATGACAGGTTTTCATGCTGTAAAAGAAGCTACTAATTTAGAGCAATTTCTCCATCAAACCAATCAGGAATCGAAGATTTCATCGGAGGAAGATTATCAAGTTCTCTTTTTGAAGAAAAATCCTAAGTTGATTTCCTTGGTGAAAGCCTGGAATCCAGACATTCGTTTAATTGGATTTAAACTGCTGGTTGATGTATCCCAGGATCAACTGCTATCAGTTGCTCGTGCTAGCCTCAAAAAAAATCAGGCAGAAATGATTGTCGCCAATGACTTGAGCGAAATTCAAGACGGGAAGCATCGAGCATACTTAGTTACTAAAGATGCTACTCGAATAGCCAAAACGAAATTGGATATTGCTCAAAAAATCTTCCATCACATTACAAATAAAGGATAAAACCTATGGCCAATATTCTACTAGCTGTTACAGGAAGTATTTCTGCATATAAGGCAGCGGATATCACCAGTCAATTGACCAAGCTCGGTCATCAGCTGAAGGTAATCATGACTCCTGCAGCTACAGCTTTTATCACTCCCCTAACCCTTCAGGTCCTTTCAAAAAATCCAGTCGGTCTAGATGTCATGATTGAAGAGGATCCACAGCGGATTGAACACATCGACATTGGAAAAGAAACAGACCTCTTTCTAGTAGCACCGGCTAGTGCCAATACGATTGCTAAACTTGCCATGGGGCTAGCAGATAATATGGTGACGAGCACAGCTCTAGCCTTGCCTCAAGAAACTAAAAAAATCCTAGCCCCCGCTATGAATACGAAAATGCTGGAACACCCAGCTACCCAACGAAATCTAAAACTCTTACAAGACTACGGCTATCAGATTATTCAACCTCGCTATGCTACTCTGGCTTGTGGCGATCAAGGGGCTGGAGCTTTAGCTTCTATCGAAACCATTCTAACTACTATACAGGAGTCGCTTTCATGAAAAAATCCTCATCCATTTCACGCATTGCTATATTTTTCGCGGTAATGATTACCATCCATTTTACAACTTCCTTCATCTTACATTTTGTACCATCAGGTATTCAGCCAACCTTGGTTCATATCCCTGTCGTGATCGCGTCTATCATTTATGGACCTCGTACAGGTGCTATTCTAGGACTGCTTATGGGACTCTTTAGTTTAACGATGAATACTCTTGTTTTAACCCCAGCAAGCTATCTATTTAGTCCCTTTGTGCCAAACGGAAATCTCTATTCCCTTGTCATCGCTATAGTACCGCGTATTCTCATCGGGGTAACACCTTATTTTGTCTATCGATGGATGCACAATCGTACTGGGTTAATAACAGCCGGCATTGTCGGATCTATGACCAATACTGTATTCGTTTTAAGCGGGATTTACCTCTTCTTTGGTAACAGCTTTGGAAGAGGAATTCAACATTTTCTTGGCTTGATTGTTTCTACTAACTCACTCATCGAAGTTATTGCAACAGTTCTGATCACTAGTGCCGTTGTCCCAGCCCTTGAAAAATTAAAATAAAAAGTTGAGAGTGGGACAGAAATCGGTCATTCGTTAGAATTTGATTTCGTTGTCCCACCTCCGCACAGTTGAGTAGGGCTGTAAAAGCTGATGAAATCAGCGTAGTAGAGCCCACTCAAGCACTGCGTCTTGCTCGACAATCTAAAGATAATTGAGAGGCTAGGACTTTTGTCCCAGCCTTTTTACTATCCGAAACCCCTCTTTATTTTTGAAAAGATTTACAATTATCGCTAGAATTTTCTGAAAAAATTTGCTATAATGTAAGCGATTAATTATATATCAAAAGGAGACGCTTGCATGACTTATCAAGAAAACTTCCAAAAATGGGCTGATTTTGCTGACCTACCAGATTACCTTCGTCGCGATTTGGAAAACATGGATGAAAAAACCAAAGAAGATGCCTTCTACACGAACCTTGAATTCGGTACTGCTGGTATGCGTGGATTGATTGGTGCCGGTACCAACCGTATTAACATCTATGTAGTCCGTCAAGCAACTGAAGGTTTGGCTCGTTTGATCGAATCAAAGGGTGGAAATGAAAAAGAACGTGGGGTAGCCATCGCTTACGATAGCCGTCACTTCTCTCCAGAGTTTGCCTTTGAATCAGCAGCAGTTCTTGCAAAACACGGTATTAAATCTTATGTTTTTGAAAGTCTCCGTCCAACTCCAGAACTTTCATTCGCGGTTCGTCACCTCAACTGTTTTGCTGGTATCATGATTACTGCTAGCCACAACCCAGCTCCATTCAATGGATACAAGGTTTACGGTGAAGATGGTGGCCAAATGCCTCCACATGATGCAGATGCTTTGACAACCTATATTCGTGCGATCGAAAATCCATTTGCTGTGGAAGTCGCTGATGTTGAAGCAGAAAAAGCCTCTGGTTTGATCGAAGTTATTGGTGAAGCGATTGATGCTGAATACCTCAAAGAAGTCAAAGACGTGAACATCAATCCTGCCTTGATTGAAGAATTCGGTAAAGACATGAAGATTGTCTACACTCCACTTCACGGTACTGGTGAAATGTTAGCTCGTCGTGCTCTTGCTCAAGCAGGATTTGATTCTGTTCAAGTTGTTGAAGCTCAAGCAACTCCAGATCCAGACTTCTCTACTGTTAAATCTCCAAACCCAGAAAGCCAAGCAGCCTTTGCTCTAGCTGAAGAACTTGGTCGCCAAGTAGGAGCTGATGTTCTTGTTGCAACGGACCCTGATGCTGACCGTGTCGGTGTTGAAGTCCTTCAAAAAGATGGTAGCTACCTCAACCTTTCAGGTAACCAAATCGGTGCCATCATGGCTAAGTACATCTTGGAAGCCCACAAAAACGCTGGGACCCTTCCTGAAAATGCAGCACTCTGCAAATCAATCGTATCAACTGACTTGGTAACGAAGATTGCTGAAAGCTACGGCGCAACCATGTTTAACGTCTTGACTGGTTTCAAATTTATCGCTGAAAAGATTCAAGAATTCGAAGAAAAACACAATCACACATACATGATGGGATTTGAAGAAAGCTTCGGTTACTTAATCAAACCATTCGTACGTGATAAAGATGCCATCCAAGCTGTCCTTGTTGTTGCTGAGCTTGCAGCCTACTACCGCTCTCGTGGTTTGACTCTTGCAGACGGTATCGAAGAAATCTACAAAGAGTATGGCTACTATGCTGAGAAGACTATTTCTGTGACCCTTTCAGGTGTCGATGGTGCTGAGCAAATCAAAGCGATCATGGCTAAATTCCGTGAAAACGGTCCAAAAGAGTTTAACGAAACAGCCGTTTCAATCACTGAAGACTTCAAAGCACAAACATCTACTGCCGCTGATGGTACTGTAACAGCCTTGACGACTCCTCCAAGTGATGTATTGAAATACACACTTGCTGACGGTTCATGGATTGCTGTTCGTCCTTCAGGTACTGAACCAAAAATTAAGTTCTACATTGCAGTTGTTGGTGAAAGCAACGAAGAGTCACAAGCTAAGATTGCTAACATCGAAGCTGAAATCAATGCATTTGTAAAATAAGCAAGAGAAAAGATGAGATAAATCTATCTCATCTTTTTTCATATCAAAATTAAGCATTTTTTCTTTCTTTATGGCATACTAGATTTATAAGAAAGCGAGGTAATCTCATGGAACAATTTTTAGTAGATATTAAAGATCTCGAAGTAACCACTGTAGCGCGTGCGCAAGAAGCCATCGACAAAAAAGAAACAGCAACCTTCTTTATTGGACGCAAGACTTGCCCATATTGCCGTAAGTTCGCTGCTAAATTAGCAACTGTAGTAGCTGAAACAAAAGCTCATATCTACTTCATCAATAGTGAAGAACCAAGCCAATTAGAGGCTTTACAAGCCTTCCGTTCAACCTATGGCATTCCAACTGTACCAGGATTTTTACATGTCGAAGCAGGTGAAGTAACGGTTCGTTGTGACTCTTCTATGTCAGAAGAAGAAATTAAAGCATTCGCTCATCTATAAGAAAAAATTGAGGCTGGGACAAAAGTCCTAGCCTCTTAATTATCTTTGGATTGTCGAGCAAGACTCAGTGGTTGAGTGGGCTCTACTACGCTGATTCCATCAGCTTTTACAGCCCTTCTCAACTGTGCGGAGGTGGGACGACGAAATCGAATTCTAACGAATTACCGATTTCTGTCCCACTCTCATTTTTCGTTTTCTGTAAAAGTCGTCCAAATCTTTTGCTGGGGTTTGGCAAAAGGATAGGCCGAAAATTCTTCTGGTCTTAACCAAACAGTCGATTCACTTGTTGGCTGCTCTCCTTCTTTTACCAAGCCGTAACGAAGTTGAACCTGCCATTTGCGATGTGAAAAGACATGCTGGACGATGGGATAAGATTTCTCTTGCCAATCAATGACCAAGTCATAATCCTGTTCAAAGGAAAGTATTTCCGGAAGGTCTCCTGCTTGCCCCTTTCCATCCAGTAGAGACAACTGCCCCAAGTTCTCCGATAGATTATCCACTTCAATCAAGGGAAAATGCCAAAAACCAGATAATAGGCCTTCTCGTTCATTTTTCTCCAGCAAATAGCGCCCTTGACTATCCTTTATAATAAAGGCTGTTAAATAAACTGGCACTGGTTTCTTTTTAGGAGCCTTGATGGGATAACGATCCATGGTTCCATGCTGATAAGCCGCACTAAATTCCTTAACAGGACTCTCTTCGGGCCGTGGATTGACTGGTGATTCAATATCTGAGCCCAGATCCATCAAAGCCTGATTGAAATCACCCGGACGCTCTGGATCGATCAAGACTTCCATCATGGCTTGAAAAATCTTACGATTAGTCGGAACTCCGATATCGTAGTCAACCTCAAACAAACGAGCTAAAACCCGCATGACATTGCCATCCACTGCTGGCTCTGGCAAGCCAAAAGCAATACTGGCAATGGCACCAGCTGTATAAGGTCCAATTCCCTTGAGTTTAGAGATAGCCTCATAGCTTGATGGGAAAACACCCCCATGGTCCTCCATGATTTGCTGGGCAGCTTTCTGCATGTTGCGGACCCTCGAGTAATAGCCCAAGCCCTCCCAAGCTTTTAAGAGCTTTTCTTCAGGGGCTTGAGCTAAATCCGCAATGGTCGGAAACCAATCCAAAAAACGCTCATAATAAGGAATAACCGTATCGACACGTGTCTGCTGGAGCATAATCTCTGAAATCCATATTTTATAAGGATCCTGCGTCCGTCTCCAGGGGAGATCCCGTTTATTGGCATCATACCAGGCTAATAACTTTTCTCGGAAAGAGGCAATTTTTTCCTCCTCCCACATGATAATCCCGTAATCTTTTAAATCCATCATATTCCTAGTATACCATAGAATGACTTCTACTTTAGAGATTCTGACTCTACCATAAAAAGGCCTAGGAAATCCCTAAGCCTTTCAATCATTCTTATTGTTCCACAGCTTGAGCTGCTGTGATCAAGGTCAATTTGTAAACGTCATCTGCATTACATCCGCGAGAAAGGTCGTTAACTGGTTTGTTCAACCCTTGCAAAACTGGTCCTACTGCAGCAAAGCCACCGAGACGTTCTGCCATCTTGTACCCAATGTTACCAGCCTCAATACCTGGGAAGATAAAGACATTAGCTTGTCCTGCCACCTTGCTTCCTGGAGCTTTCAATGCTGCTGTTTCTGGTACAAAGGCAGCGTCAAATTGCAATTCCCCATCAATTTCAAGGTCTGGACGAAGTTCATGAGCGATTTTTGTTGCTTCCACAACTTTATCAACACTTTCACCGAAACCAGAACCTTTGGTTGAATAGCTCAACATGGCGATTTTCGGATCGATGCCAAACATCTTGGCTGTGATAGCAGAGTTGATGGCAATTTCAGCCAAGCCTTCAGCATCTGGATTGATGTTAATCGCACAGTCACCAAACAAGTAACGTTCAGAACCACGAACCATGAGGAAGGCACCTGAAGTGCGTTTGACATTTGGACGAGTTTTGATAATTTGAAGGGCTGGACGAACAGTTGCAGCTGTTGAGTGAATCGCACCTGAAACCATACCATCAACGATTCCCAGATGTACCAACATAACACCAAAGTAGTTGACATCGTCTTGCAAAATTTGACGTGCTTCTTCTTCTGTCATTTTACCCTTCCGACGTTCTACCAAGGAAGCTACCATCTCATCAAAGCCTGCGTAAGAATGCGGGTCGATAACTTCGTATCCTTCCAAAACTCCTTCAATTTCAAGGTAAATACGAATCTTATCTGGATTACCAAGCAAGACAGGTGTAACGTCTGTTTCTTTTACAATCCGTTTTGCTGCTTGCAGAATACGAGGCTCTTCCCCTTCTGGTAACACAATACGAGCATTCTTACCAACGAGGTTGGTTTTGAGGCTTTCAAAAACTTCCATGAGTTTCTCCTTTGAAAAAAATTAAATATTTGATAACTGTTTTAAGACTCGGCTAAAATCATCTGGCAGAGAGCTTTCAATTCGGAGCTCCTCTTCCAAAAAAGGATGATAAAAAGCCAAGGAATGGCAATGCAAGGCTTGTCGAAGAATCCCATCTTCTAACGAACCTCCATAGAGATCATCTCCCAAAAGTGGAAAACCAATATGAGAAAAATGAACGCGAATCTGATGGGTCCGGCCTGTATGCAACTGGATATCCACCAGATGAATATCACCAAAAGACTGGACAACTTGGTAGCTGGTATGAGCATACTTGCCACCTTTTGCTACCTTTCGGGTAATAATGGAGTCTTCATCACGCGCAATGGGGGCTATGATATCCCCCTTGCTTGCCAACTCACCCGTCCCCTTTACCAATGCAAAGTAACGTTTTTGAATCGTCTTAGCCTGAAGTTGCTTATCCAAGCGAGCATGGGCATAGCCATGTTTGGCAAAAAGCATGATCCCACTGGTATCCTTGTCTAAACGGGTGACAATATGAACGAGCTGATTTTCATACTGATTGCGAACATAGTAACCCTTGACAAAGTTCGCAATGGTGTTGGAATGAAGGGAGCTAGGAATGGATGCCACTCCTGCTGGTTTGTTGATAACCAAGAAATGATCGTCTTCGTACAAGATTTCCAAATCACGATCAATGGCCTCCAAAGCTTCATAACCTTCCTCAGAGGGAATATCAATCGTTACCTTATCTCCGATATCCAGAAGATAAATGGCATTTTGTTCAACGCCATTGACTAAAATCTGGCCTCCAGAAAACTTGATCTTGGCCAATAACCCCTTTGAAACCTGGTGCTTCTTCAGGAATGTTTTAACCTTGACATGTTCATCTGCAATAAACTCGAACCTCATTCGTCAATATCTCCGATAAAGGCATCCTTGACCCGATTCCAGAAACTGGTATGGCTTGGGCTCGCTACGAAATTGATCTTGTGGTTATCAATCTGGTACTCGATATGGGCGATATTTCGATAGGAATAGGTTGAATTATCAACAGAGAGAATGTGAAAACCAGGCCGGCTTGGCGTAATTTCAATCTTATCTTTTTTAGGAACAATGATCGATGACCCCAAAGTTCGATAGACACGATTATTCAGACTAGCGATTTCAGCAATCTGAAGCGCTTCGATCGTCGGGTGAAGAACAGCTCCTCCCAAAGATTTGTTATAAGCTGTGCTACCTGTAGGGGTCGAAACCGTAATGCCATCCCCTCTGAATCGCTCAAAATGAACGCCATTGATGGTTAAATCAGCCACCATGGTTCGATCGCTGCGTTTGATTGTCGCTTCGTTAAGAGCTCGCATAATCTTCGTATCCCCATTATCAAAGGTCACTTTGACATTAAGGATTGGGTAAGATACCTTGGCACCTGTATCGAACTTGAGATTTTCTACCAACTTGTCAATCTCATCATCTAAATAGTCCGTATAAAATCCAAGATGACCCGTATGCACTCCAACAAAACGAACCCGATCTAATTGACTCTCGTACTTATGAAAAGCCGAGAGCAACATACCATCCCCACCGATAGAGATCACGATATCCGGATGCTTCTCAGTTAAGATAAAATTATTCTTTTTTAATTTATAACGAAGTTGTTGAAAAACCTCTTCGCTCTGGCGTTTTCGATTCCGAATAATCGAAACCTTTTTACCTGTAGTCCTCATCTGTATCATCACTATTTCCGACGCCATCGTTTAATTTACGATGCATTGGATCAAAAAGAGCTTGCGCCTCCTGAATGGCATCACGAATGGCACCCATTTCCTCATCGAGTTGATAAGCCAAATTCGCGGTGACTTCAAGACGCTTCTTAATCTCGTCCGGAAAATCTCCTTTATATTTGTAATTTAATGAGTGTTCAATGGTGGCCCAGAAATTCATAGACAAAGTACGAATCTGAATCTCTGCCAAAATCGTTTCATAGCCATTAATGGTATCTACTGGATACTCTACCACTACATGATAGCTTCGATACCCACTTGATTTCTTGTGACGAATATAATCTCGTTCTTGAACCACGCGCATATCCTGACGCTTCCGCAAGACTTCTAGGACTTCGTCTACGTCATCTACAAATTGAACCATGATCCTCAGACCAGCAATATCTTGCATATCTTGAGCCAGGTTCTCTTCAGATATACTTCTGCGTTCCATCTTTTCGAGAATACTCTCAATCGGCTTCACACGACCGGTCACAAACTCGATTGGGGAATGCTTTTGTTGTTTGCGATACTGCTTTCTTATCCCACGAAGTTTAATCTTCAACTCCCCAACTGCTTGGATATAGGGATCTAAAAAATTTTCCCAATCAATCGCCATTGAATCACCTTGTCATCTCAAAGTTTTTTGTATAAAATAAACACATCTATTATTATATCATAAAGAGCTTGCAAACGAAAGAAAAGGACGTAGCTATGAATCATTTAGAAATTGAATTTAAAACCTTACTAACCAAAGAAGAGTACCATTCTCTAGAAGACTTTTTCAAGGACCAACCTCCTATCCGACAAACCAATCACTATATTGACACGCCCGACCAAGCTATCCGGAATCATCGGATGGCCTTGCGAATTCGTACCTTAGCTGATCGAGCTGAGCTAACCCTTAAAGTACCGCAAGATGCGGGACATTTTGAATACAATCAAGCCCTTACTTTTGAACAAGTAGAAGCCTTTCTCTCCAAGAAGAAACTCCCTCAAGGTGATATTGCCAGCTTTCTCACTGATTTAGACATTCCTCTAACTTCCTTAGATGTCTGGGGAAGTCTAGAAACAGAGAGACGGGAGAAAAGAATCCCTAAAGGATTATTAGCTTTTGACCGTAGTCGCTATAACTCTATCGAGGACTATGAGTTGGAGATGGAGGTAGATGACGCCTCAGATGAAACTTATTTTCACGAATTTCTCAAGGAAAAACAAATTGAATACAAGCCAGCAAAAAGTAAAGTAGCAAGATTGGCTCAAAGTTTGCTAAATAGCTGAAATTACTGAATTTTTTTGCTAAAATAAGTCTAGACAAAAATATCTAAATGAGGATCAAACACATGTCAGAAAAAAACAATATGAAGCTCTTCGCACTCAACTCCAATCAAGAAATTGCACAAAAAATTTCGGAAGTTGCTGGCATCCCACTCGGAAAGCTTTCTTCACGTCAATTCTCAGATGGTGAAATCCAAATTAATATCGAAGAAAGTGTGCGTGGATATGATATTTACATCATCCAATCTACTAGCTTCCCAGTGAACAATCACTTAATGGAATTGTTAATCATGGTAGATGCTTGCCAACGAGCAAGTGCCCATACCGTAAACGTGGTCCTTCCATACTTTGGGTATGCTCGTCAAGACCGCACTGCTGCTCCTCGCGAACCAATTACAGCAAAATTAGTTGCCAACATGCTTGTCAAGGCAGGGGTAGACCGTGTTGTAACCCTCGATCTTCATGCGGTTCAAGTACAAGGCTTCTTCGATATCCCAGTAGACAACTTGTTCACGATTCCTCTATTTGCTGATCACTATATCAAACAAGGTTTAACCGGTTCAGATGTAGTGGTTGTCAGCCCTAAAAATTCTGGAGTGAAACGCGCACGCAATCTTGCAGAATATCTAGATGCCCCAATTGCTATCATCGACTACGCCCAAGACGACTCTAGCCGTGACGAGGGCTACATCATCGGGGATGTTAAAGGTAAAAAAGCAATCCTGATCGATGATATTTTGAATACAGGAAAAACCTTCTCTGAGGCTGCAAAAATTGTTCAACGCGACGGCGCTACTGAGATTTATGCCGTTTCTAGTCACGGACTTTTCGTTAAGGGAGCTGCAGAATTACTAGACCAAGCACCGATTAAAGAAATTTTGGTTACAGACTCTGTAGCAACCAAAGAGCAAAAACCCCAAAATGTAAAATACATTACTGCAAGCGAATTGATTGGAGATGCCCTTGTACGTATCCAAGAGCGTAAACCAGTTAGTCCACTCTTTGCATACCACAAGAAATAAGGTGATGTCGTGATTTATTTTGACAATGCGGCAACCACTCCCCTAAGCCCAGGAGTAATCAAGGTGATGACAGAAACGATGGAGACCAGTTTCGGAAATCCCTCTAGCCTCCACTCCCATGGTCGTCAAGCGAAAAAGATTCTTAGAGATGCTAGGGAATGCGTTGCAACTTGTTTAAAGACCTCTAGTCAACAGATTATCTTCACTTCTGGCGGGACCGAAAGTAATAACACTGTTATAAAGGGCTACTGTCTCAAACATAGACAGCAAGGGAAGCATATTATTACCACGGCTATTGAGCACCATGCCGTTCTTGAACCGATTGAGTACTTGGTCCAAGAATATGGATTTGAAGTAACCATCATTCAACCAGTAGATCAAAAAATTCGACCTGAAGATATTCGAGCTGCACTTCGTCCCGATACAATTTTAGTATCCACCATGTATGCCAACAACGAAACGGGTGATCTCTTGCCTATCAAGGCAATTTCTGACCTTTTAAAAGACCATCCTGCTGCTTTTCATGTTGATGCTGTTCAAGCCGTTGGTAAACTTGCTGTAGCCCCTGAAGAGCTAGGAGTTGATTTTCTAACCGCATCGGCCCATAAATTTCACGGGCCTAAGGGAGTTGGTCTTCTCTATGCTAAAAAGCCTGACTTCTTCAATCTCTTACACGGGGGTGACCAAGAAGACAAACGTCGAGCTAGCACAGAGAACTTGATTTCAATTGCTGGAATGGCTCAAGCCCTCAAAGAAGCAACTGATCAGTTAGACGCAAATTATCAGTATATTCAGAGCTTATCTGAACGTATCCTAACTGGCCTAGAGGATCTAGATTTTTATCTGAATTGCACAGACTCCAAACTTCCTCATGTCTTAAATATCGGCTTTCCAGGTATCAGCAATGATATCCTACTGCTTCGTTTAGACATGGCAGGAATTTCAGTCTCAACCGGCTCTGCTTGTACAGCAGGAACTGTTCAACCAAGCCACGTTCTTGCGGCTTATTATGGCGAAGATTCTCATCGATTGAAGGAATCTATTCGCATTAGTTTATCCGAATTCAATACGACCGCTGAGGTCGATACTTTTATAACAACCATTCACAAAATTTTAGGAGAATTACATGGCATTTGAAACATCTGTCTCATTACCAAACTGCGATTACACATACGCAATCCATCCAAATATTAAAAAATATACCCTACGCGACAATACCTTTGCACAAACAAAGGTTGGGAACTACGAATTAAATCGTTTATTAGAAGCTGTTCCAAACAGCGGGGATGGCTTTAAGCTAAAAATTATCATCAATAAGGATTTAACAGGATTTAAAATTAACATTACTGATAAGTCAGGTCTTCGTTTGGTGAATATTTTTAAAAATCCAGAAAACAAAATCATCCAACAAAAATTCTACTTCCTTATGGATAGTCTAGTTGAACGGGAAATCTTTGAAAGGATTGAAAAGTAATGACCAATGGTCTCATAGTCCTCACTTATTTGGATGCATACAAAAAGGAACGTCAGATCAGCTACGATAATTTGGATCACTGTTTATTAGCTTTTTCAGGCTGTGTGACCCTTCCAGATTCCTATCAGGTTGTTTCCGTATCCTACAAGGGACAAACATTACCTTTTACTGGAAAGATAGGCGACTTCTATCGCTATCTGATTCAGTTTGATCAGAGTTTAAGAAATTCCAACTAAGAAAGAAAAGCACCTTTTTGGTGTTTTTTTAGTAGAAGATAGTTGCTTTATTCACAAACTTTTTATACAATAGATTTGAAAGGTTGTGATATTGTGAAACAAGATAAGACTAATCCAATTCCTCGTGCTACTGCCAAACGACTCTCCCTCTACTACCGCATTTTTAAACGCTTTAATGCAGAGAAAATCGAGAGAGCCAATTCAAAACAGATTGCTGAAGCCATCGGGATTGACTCCGCAACTGTTCGTCGCGACTTCTCCTACTTCGGAGAGCTAGGACGACGTGGTTTTGGTTATGATGTCAAAAAGTTAATGAACTTTTTCGCAGATCTCTTAAATGATAACTCCATCACCAATGTTGCTATCGTTGGTATTGGGAATATGGGAAGTGCCCTTCTTCACTATCGCTTCCATGAGCGAAACAAGATGAAGATTGTCATGGCATTTGATACCGATGATCATGAGTTAGTCGGTACTAAAAGTAAAGATGGTATTCCGATTTACGGCATCTCAACGCTGAAAGAAAAACTAGAGGGACAAGAGATCCAAACAGCCATTTTAACCGTTCCAAGTGTAAAATCTCAAGAAGTTGCAGATGTACTGGTTGAAGCTGGTATCAAGGGAATTCTTAGCTTTTCCCCAGTACACTTAACAGTTCCAAAAGATGTGGTTGTCCAATATGTCGATCTAACCAGTGAACTGCAAACCCTTCTCTACTTTATGCGCAAAAATACTTAATAAATGAGGCTGGGACAAAAGTCCTAGCCTCTCAATTGTCTTTGGATTGTCGAGCAAGACGCAGTGCTTGAGTGGGCTCTACTACGCTGAGTTCATCAGCTTTTATAGCCCTACTCAACTGTGCGGTGGTTGGACGACGAAATCGAATTCTAACGAATGACCGATTTCTATCCCACTCTCTTTCTGTCTATACCAATAAGTCTGTCTCCTCTCGGTAGCTATAATAATCATCAGTTGAGACAATCAGATGGTCAAGAAAAACAATTCCAAGACAATTACAGGCTTCAATCATTTGTTGGGTGACACCATCATCATTCTTACTCGGATGAATGATTCCAGATGGATGGTTGTGAACAAGGATTAAAGACGTCGCCATATGCTTGATGGCATAATGCAAGATCTCTCGAGGTTCTGCAATGCTACGATTGACTGTTCCGATAAAAATCACTTGCTGATGGATAATTTGGTTCTGGGTATTCAGATACAAGGCCAGTAAATGCTCTTGTTTCTCATGGCCGATCTTTTGCTGCATCATCTTTGCAAGCTTCTGACTACTCATAATTTGTTCTGTTTCAATCACTTGGGAAGTCTGGATTCGTTTCCCAAGTTCAATAGCAGCTAACAGCTCAATTGCCTTTACTTTCCCAATCCCTGGAACTTCCTGTAGCTCCTGAAAGCTCATACTAGCCAATTCCTTTAAGCTCTTTAGTGAGCCTAAGAGCTCCTGTGCGATCTCGTAGACTGTTTTATTTTTGTTCCCCGTCCGTAATAAGATGGACAGCAATTCTTGATTACTGAGCTTATCAGGGCCTTCTGTAAGCAAGCGTTCTCTAGGTAAAAGACTAGCTTCTTGAAATACAATATGATACATAAAAAACCTCCTCAATTAATAATTCGCAATTGAGGAGGAAAATGGATGAGTCTGTATAAAATTTATATAGGACAAACTACTTCTCTTAGGTTTTCAAGGATTCGAGTTTCTTCATTTGAGAAGTTAATTCTATAGCCTTCTTGCACTTGTTCCAAGGTCCTTAGGAATTGACGAATTTCGTATCGAATTAAGTGTTCTTGATCATCAGGAAGGTTTTCAATGGTTTTAAAGACCTGTTCAACTTCGTAGATTCCCTTGGTAATGAGTCCCGTTTTTGGAAAATCATTGACCAGTAAGCCGTAGAAATTTCTTAGCAGAGTATAGATATCTTCTGTAGGCATTCGGTTCCTCCAAGCTTCTTTCTATCACTCTTCTATTATAAAATAGAAAGCATGCAAAAATATGTCAGTCAGGTAACATTTTATGACTATCCTCTTACAAATTGGCAGAAAATTAACAGAAAAAAAGAGGTCAAGGACCTCTTTTTTTGTTGATTATAATTGCATTTGATTATAAGATTTTGTGAAAGCTTCTAGGATATCTTTTGGTGCTTTTGAGTAATCTACTGAAGTTTCCAAAGTACCTTTTACAATCGTACGATAAGTTGCTGCGGCATCCTCACAGGTCACCAAGGTAATTTCATTTACCCCTTCTCGATCTGCAATGACATCGACCCGATCTGGCGTTACTGTCTCAACAGAATTGATGACATAGGTATAGACCTTTTCCTTATCAGTGATATAGATTTTCATTCCAGCTTTGGCATGTTCTAATGGGGAAAAGAGCATTTCATTTGCCCCAGTCAAACCAAAGACATGGTGACTAGCTAAGGAGTAATTCCTTTGCCCCATAACCTGGTCCTCTTTCATGGTACCTGCTCCATAATAAAGCCCCACATTATCTAAGCCTTTAAAAATCGGAAGGTTCATCTTCAATTCTGGAATTGCAATTCCTCCAATAACAGGTAACTTTTGTGCCTGCCATTGGGCATTGATGACAGATTCTGTAGACAGCGATTTGACTTCTTTAAAATCAAAGCTAGTCTTAGCCTCTTTATTCTTATCGATGGTCTTTTTCGATACCTTGTTGACCTGGTACTGATTGGTATGCCAAACCATGATCATGTTCCGAATCGGAGCATTAAAAATCAGAGCGATAGACAAAAGGATCAGCAAGGTAGCAAAGATATTAATCAAGCGATTGCGTAAGCTTGTTTTCTTCTTTTTTCTTCTTGAAGCCATTGTTCACCCTACCCTTCACTTTCAGTTTCTGACTCATCTTTTTCGTCAGCTTGAACCGTTGTAAAGGTTACGATTTGGGCATCTTGATCCAGACGCATGACTTTCACACCCATAGTCGAACGTCCAGTTTGAGAAATATTCGCGACGCTTGTACGAATCATGACGCCTGTATTGGTGATAATCATCAAATCCTCATCTCCTTTGACAGTCATGAGACCGGCAAGAGGACCATTTTTCTCAGCCACATTCGCAGTTTTAATCCCTTTACCACCACGTCCTTTGGTTGGATACTCATCAGCACGCGTGCGTTTACCATATCCCTTTTCAGTGATAATCAATACTTCATCTTGATCTGTAATCACGCTTGCACCGACCACTTGATCCCCCGGACGAAGGTTGACACCTCGGACACCAGTTGCTGAACGTCCCATATTCCGAACAACAGACTCTTTGAAACGAACAGAATACCCAAATTTAGTCCCAATGATAACGTCAGCATTCCCATCAGTAAGGAAGACGTTGATTAGCTCATCCTCATCTTTGAGGTTAAGAGCTTTCAAGCCATTTTGACGGATGTTGGCAAACTCGGCCACACTGGTCCGTTTAACTAGTCCAGAACGCGTTGTAAAGAAGAGATAGGAGTCTTCACTACGATCCTGAGCGACGTTAATAATTGTCTGGATGGATTCTCCATCATCTAACTTCAGCAAGTTAACAATCGGAAGTCCTTTGGCTGTACGGCCGTATTCAGGGATTTCATAGCCTTTGAGACGATATACCCGTCCCTTATTGGTAAAGAAGAGCAAACGATCATGGGTGCTAGTAGAAACCAATTCACGGACAAAGTCATCATCCTTGACCCCTGTACCTTGAACACCACGCCCCCCACGTTTCTGAGCGGTAAATTCAGCTTGATCCAAGCGTTTAATATAGCCTTTGTTGGACAGGGTAATCAAAACGTCTGTTTCTTCAATTAAGTCCTCATCTTCAAGAGAAAGAACTTCTCCGACCATCAACTCAGTACGACGAGCATCGCCGAATTTACGTTTAACTTCATCCAATTCTTCCTTGATGATCGTAGCTACACGCTCAGGCTTAGCTAAAATGTCTGCAAGATCAGCAATCAAAGCAATGAGGTCATCGTATTCGCTTTGGATCTTGTCGCGTTCCAAACCAGTCAAACGACGAAGACGCATATCCAAGATAGCTTGGCTTTGACGCTCAGAAAGCTTAAACTTACTCATCAATTCAGCTTGAGCTTCTGCATCTGTCTGGCTATTCCGGATGATTTTAATCACTTCATCGATGTGATCAAGAGCGATTAAGAGTCCTTCCAAGATATGGGCACGAGCTTCCGCCTTCTCTTTATCAAAGATGGTCCGACGAGTCACTACTTCTTTTTGGTGCTCAATATATGATCCTAAAATCTCACGAAGGGAGAGAATTTTAGGGACACCATTTTGGATGGCCAACATGTTGAAACCAAAGTTGGTTTGCATTTGGGTCATCTTGAAGAGATTGTTTAAGATGACATTAGCTGAAGCATCGCGACGGACTTCAATGACGAAACGAACCCCTTCACGGTTTGATTCATCCCGAACAGCAGTAATGCCATCAATCCGTTTCTCTTGGACCAAACGTACAATATGTTCATGCACTTTGGTCTTGTTGACCATATAAGGAAATTCTGTCACAACAATGCGTTCACGACCAGTCTTGGTCTCTTCAATTTCCGTGCGAGAACGCAAAACAATCGAGCCCTTTCCTGTTTCATAGGCCTTATGAATACCTGATTTGCCCATGACCAAGGCTCCAGTTGGAAAGTCAGGTCCAGGGAGCACTTCCATCAACTCACGCGTTGTCACATCAGGATTGTCCATCATTAACTTGACAGCATCAATAGACTCACCGAGGTTGTGCGGTGGGATATTTGTCGCCATCCCTACCGCAATCCCTGTCGCCCCATTGACTAACAAGTTAGGGAAGCGAGCTGGAAGGACGTTTGGTTCCCGTTCGCTGGCATCATAGTTATCTGTGAAATCAACTGTATTCTTGTTGATATCTCGAAGCATTTCAAGAGCAATCTTGCTCATACGAGCTTCCGTATACCGTTGGGCAGCGGCGCCATCACCGTCCATGGAACCAAAGTTTCCATGACCGTCTACAAGCATGTAGCGATAACTCCACCATTGCGCCATACGAACCATAGCTTCATAGATTGATGAGTCTCCGTGTGGGTGATATTTACCCATAACATCCCCTGTAATACGGGCAGATTTCTTATGAGGTTTATCTGGCGTAACCCCAAGTTCATTCATTCCGTATAAGATCCGACGATGAACTGGCTTCAAACCATCTCGTACGTCAGGAAGAGCCCGAGACACGATAACACTCATAGCGTAATCGATAAAACTGGTCTTCATTTCCGATGTTAAATTAACATCAACTAAGTTATTATCCTGCATTAAAACAATGCCTCTCTTTAATTAATTCACCATACTATTATAACACATTTAGTACTTTTTTTCTCCTTCGGAACACAAATGTAAAAACGTTTACATCGTCCAAATTAAACGTAAAACCGTGACAAAGAATAGTAAAAGTGGTAGAATAAATGCGAATGGGGAAACCCAAAAAAATAGAAGGAGACGTTTAGAATAATGACTTTAACTAAACAACATAAAAAAGTTATCCTTGTCGGTGACGGCGCTGTAGGTTCATCTTACGCTTTTGCACTTGTTACTCAAGGTATCGCACAAGAATTAGGTATCATCGAAATCCCTCAATTGTTTGAAAAAGCGGTTGGTGATGCTGAAGACCTTAGCCACGCTCTTGCCTTCACTTCTCCTAAGAAAATTTATGCTGCTAAGTACGAAGACTGTGCGGATGCTGACCTCGTTGTTATTACTGCAGGTGCTCCTCAAAAACCAGGTGAAACTCGTCTTGACCTCGTCGGTAAAAACCTTGCTATCAATAAATCAATCGTTGAGCAAGTTGTTGCTTCAGGATTTAACGGTATCTTCCTTGTAGCTGCAAACCCAGTTGACGTCTTGACATACTCTACTTGGAAATTCTCAGGTTTCCCTAAAGAACGCGTTATCGGGTCTGGTACTTCTCTTGACTCAGCTCGTTTCCGTCAAGCTCTTGCTGAAACCATTGGTGTTGATGCACGTTCAGTCCACGCCTACATCATGGGTGAACACGGTGACTCAGAATTCGCTGTTTGGTCACATGCTAACGTTGCCGGTGTAAAATTGGAACAATGGTTGCAAGCAAACCGTGACTTGAATGAAGCTGACCTTGTAGATCTCTTCATCTCTGTACGTGATGCTGCTTACTCAATCATCAACAAGAAAGGGGCTACTTACTACGGTATCGCCGTTGCCCTTGCTCGTATCACTCGTGCCATCCTTGATGACGAGAATGCCGTACTTCCACTTTCAGTCTTCCAAGAAGGCCAATACGGAGTCGAAAACGTCTTTATCGGTCAACCAGCTATCGTTGGTGCCCACGGTATCGTTCGTCCAGTAAATATTCCATTGAACGACGCTGAAACACAAAAAATGCAAGCATCTGCAAAAGAATTGCAAGCTATTATTGATGAAGCATGGAAGAATCCAGAATTCCAAGCAGCTTCTAAAAACTAAGCAAATAATCAAACACCATGTCTAGGACATGGTGTTTTTTTATCTTATGAACATTAAAAAGGAGACCCGAAGGCCTACTCCTACTTTTTAAAATGCTTCTTGCCTAGAAACAAAAAAGAGAGCCTCTCAGCTCTCCTATCGTCATCCACCCTGAGAGAATCGAACTCCCATCTCAAGAACCGGAATCTTACGTGATATCCATTACACTAAGGGTGGCAACTATGATAGTATATCAAAAAATCGATCATTTTACAAGTAAAAAAAGCTTGCCTAAGCAAGCTTTTTAGTATGATTACAATTCAATGTCACCAAACAAGTCAGCCATTGAGAATCCAGTTTGAGTTTCTGGAAGTTCAAAGTCACGTTTTTCTTGTTTTGGACGACGTGGACGTTGTTGACGTTTTTCTTGTTTTTCGCCTTCTTCTTGAGCTGGACGTTCTTCAAGTGCTTTGATAGAAAGTGATACACGTTCATCAGCAGCATTTACTTCAAGAACTTTAACAGTTACTTCTTGTCCAACTTTAAGAACATCTTTTGGATTTTCAACACGTTTGTGTGAAATTTGTGAGATATGAACAAGTCCATCGATACCTGGCAACACTTCAACGAATGCACCAAAGTCAGTCAAACGTTTAACTGTACCTTCGATTACATCACCAGCTGCCAATTTTTGTTCAACGCCATCCCATGGTCCAGGTGTTGTAGCTTTCAATGAAAGTGATACACGACCTTCTTCTTCGTTCAAGTCAAGAACTTTCACTTCGATTTCTTCACCAACAGTTACAACTGATTTAGGTGAAACGTTGCGTTCGTGTGACAATTCAGTCAAGTGAACCAATCCATCAACACCACCAAGATCGATGAAAGCACCGAAGCTAGTGATACGAGCAACTTTACCAGTTACAACATCACCAACGTTCAATTTACCAAATACTTCAGCGCGTGCTGCAGCTGATGCAGCTTCAACAACTTCACGACGAGAAAGGATGAAGCGGTTTTCTTTTGCGTCAACTTCTTTGATTTTAGCATCAAATTCTTGACCTACGAAACGTTCAGTGTTACGTACAAAACGAGTATCAAGCATTGAAGCTGGAATAAATCCACGAAGTCCTTCAAATTCTACTGAAAGTCCGCCCTTAACAGCGCGAGTTCCTTTAACAGTAACAACTTCTTCTTCACGTCCGACCAATTTGTCCCATGCTTTGCGAGCTTCCAAACGTTTTTTAGATACAAGGTAAGTTACTGTATCAGTATCTTTACCAACTACTTGACGAAGAACAAGCAATTCAAGTGTTTCACCTGGTTTAACCAAGTCATTGATGTCAGCATCACGATCGTTTGTCAATTCGCGAAGAGTCAAGACACCTTCGACACCAGTTCCAGAGATTGCAACGTTAGCTTGTGTAGCGTCAACT
Source organism: Streptococcus australis (assembly GCF_015553625.1). Classification (GTDB taxonomy): domain Bacteria; phylum Bacillota; class Bacilli; order Lactobacillales; family Streptococcaceae; genus Streptococcus; species Streptococcus australis_B. The sequence goes on from NZ_JADNGY010000003.1 coordinate 91,885, forward strand.
GTCAAAACTTCAGCAGTAACAACATCACCTGGCTCAACTTGGCTAACACTGTTTAGCAAATCTTCAAATTCATTCATCTAAAAAATCCTCCAACAATCAAGTTTTCTAAACTTGACATACTTATAATTATTTTTCCTAAGCAAGCACTCGCAACGAAATCAAAATGATCTACAACGACTTCTTCATATAAAGAAATAAAATACCTGAGTAGATATTTTACCACCTTATCTGATATTACCTAGAACTGGGGTAGCTGGATTCGAACCAACGCATGAGGGAGTCAAAGTCCCTTGCCTTACCGCTTGGCTATACCCCAAACATAGAATGGAGAGAGAGGGATTCGAACCCCCGAACCCGAAGGAGCGGATTTACAGTCCGCCGCGTTTAGCCTCTTCGCTATCTCTCCAAGCAAATCAACAGACACAATTATACCATTGATTAAATGAAAATGCAACCCCTTATTTGTTCAAATTATAATTTTCGATGGCACTTTCCACTGCTTTTTCAAGGGATTTAAAAAGACTATCTACGGATCCGTTTTTCACAAGAGCAAACTGAGCACCCATATCAGCAATCTCAGCAATAGCCTTTTTTCCAATCGTTAATTGGTAGCCATCAAAGGTTTCTTTACCTACAAGCACTTTACTATCTGCAATTTGAATTTCAATTTTTTTATCTTTCTTACTCATTCTTCCACCTCATTTCAACCCCTTTATTTTACAAAATTTTTCACATGCTTGCAAGCCGAAAATGTTTAATGATTAAATTATTTCATTTCGCAGCTATCTGCTTCTGGCAAAAAAAGAGAGAGTGGGACAGAAATCGGTCATTCGTTAGAATTCGATTTCGTCGTTTCACCTCCGCACAGTTGAGTAGGGCTGTAATAGCTGATGAAATCAGCGTAGTAGAGCCCACTCAACCACTGCGTCTTGCTCGACAATCCAAAGACAATTGAGAGGCTAGGACTTTTGTCCCAGCCTCTCTCATACTTGGTTTATTCAGTTACCTTGAAAATCCATCCTTCTGGCGCTTCAATATCACCAAACTGGATGCCTGTTAATTCATCATAAAGCTTCCGGGTAATTGGTCCTACTTCTGTTTCTGAATAGAAGACATGGAAGTCATCTCCGTGTTGAACTCCACCAATAGGAGAAATGACCGCTGCTGTTCCACAAGCACCTGCTTCAACAAAGCGGTCTAGATGATCAATTGGCACATCCCCTTCGATTGGTGTCAAACCAAGACGATGCTCTGCTAGATAGAGCAAGGAATATTTGGTAATTGATGGCAAGATGGAAGGACTCAGTGGAGTGACAAACTCATTATCAGCTGTAATTCCAAAGAAGTTTGCTGACCCTACTTCTTCAATCTTGGTGTGGGTCGCTGGATCCAAGTAAATCACGTCGGAGAAGTTCCGAGACTTAGCTAATTTACCAGGTAAGAGGCTAGCAGCATAGTTTCCACCAACTTTCGCTGCACCTGTCCCATGAGGTGCTGCCCGGTCGTACTCATCTTGAATCAGGAAGTTGGTTGGGACCAAGCCACCCTTGAAGTAGTTTCCTACTGGCATTGCAAAGATGGTAAAGATGTATTCCTCTGCTGGTTTCACACCGATAATATCTCCAACCCCAATCAACAAGGGGCGAAGATAGAGAGTTCCACCAGTCCCATACGGTGGGACATACTCTTCGTTGGCACGCACTACTGCTTTACAAGCTTCCACAAACATATCCGTTGGAACTTGAGGCATCAAAAGACGATCAGCCGTCCGTTGTAAGCGTTTTGCATTTTCATCCGGACGGAATAATTGAATACTGCCATCCTTTGTCCGATAAGCCTTCAATCCTTCAAAGGCTTGCTGTCCATAGTGCAAACTTGGAGAAGATTCTGAAATATGAAGAGTGGAATCTTCAGATAACTCTCCCTTCTCCCAGGCTCCATTTCGGTAATAAGAAATGTATCGATAGGGTAATTTCATATAAGAAAATCCAAGATTTTCCCAATCAAGTGATACTGTCATATTTATTTTCCTTCTTCCATTCAAGACTTGCTAAATAGCAAGAGCCACCTTTGAAGATGACTTATTCATGTACTCTATTTTACACCATTCCATGAGAATTTCAAGTGGAGTTTGCAATTTTCTGAAAATTTATCAATCAAGAAAGCCAGCTACAAAAGAGCTGACTTTTATCTTATTTAATTCTAGCAGTAAAGACTTCTTGATCAGAAATTTGATCATTGACAAAGGAACCATTGCTGGTTCGTTCTGACAAACTGAGTTGGGTAACATCCACTTCTGTCACCTGTCCTGTTGTCGAGGTGATTTGAAGGATCTGATCCTGCTCTCCTACTTCCTCCTGGCTCGTAAAGAGATCAAAATCTCCTTGGTCCGTGAAGACTGGACCTGCCTTGAAGACGCGGTGTGGCTTAGACTTCAGCTCACGTAAGACTTGTAGTCCACGTTTAGCCCGGCTGGTCACAGGAATATCGTCTTGCGACATCCGTTTGAGACTACCTCGTTGGGTCAGAATGTACATACTTGGTGTTGTCGATTTAAAGACGGCTACCACCTGATCCCCGTCTTTGAGGTTAATGGCTTTAACTCCTGCTGCTTTAGCCCCGACCACTGGGACTTCCTCAATATTGAAGCGTAAGCCATAACCATTTTTGGTAATGACCATGATGTCCTCGAGGACAACTGGTGCAACCGCTACGATACGGTCCTCTTGGTCCTTCAACTTAGCATACTTGGTTGATTTGGAGCGATAGGTCCGCCATGGGCTCAATTCCTTGCGTTCAAAGCGCTTGATTTGTCCCTGTTGGGTAGCTGCGAAGTAGGTCACGCCCTCAAACTGATCCACAATCTCTGCAAAAATAATTTCTTCTTCCTGCTCGAAATTGGTCAAGGTCTGACTGAGGTGTTCTCCGATATCCTTCCACTTGGTATCTGCCAATTCATGAACAGGTCGATAAATGGCATTTCCTAAATTGGTAAAGAGCAAGAGATGCTGGGTAGTCTTAGCAGGCTCTACAAAAATCAATTCATCGTCGTCTCGCTTACCGACTTCTTCCACTGTAGATGCATTGAAAGAACGAGGAGAGGTTCGTTTGATATAACCAGCACGGGTCACGCTGACGAATGTCTCCTCTTCGACAATCAGACTAGCAGTATCAATCTCGATCGTCTTAGCGGTGTCTTGCAACTCACTGCGACGCGGATTGCCAAAGAGTTTCTTAACTTCACGCAATTCCTTCTTCATGAGATTGAACATGGTCCGTTCATCCCCAATGATGGCTGCCAAGGTCGCAATTTGCTCCTTGAGGTTAGCATGCTCTTCTTCCAAGGTTACGATATCCGTATTGGTCAAGCGGTACAATTGCAAGGTAACAATGGCTTCTGCTTGTTCTTCGGTAAAATCGTAGCTGATCTTGAGGTTTTCCTTGGCATCTGCCTTGTTATCAGAAGCACGGATCAAAGCGATGACTTCATCAAGGATAGAAATGACGCGGATCAAGCCCTCTACGATGTGGAGGCGTCGTTCCGCCTTTTCCTTGTCAAAGCGAGAGCGAGCGACAATGATATCCCGACGGTGAGCAATGTAGCTAGACAAAATCGGCACAATTCCCACTTGACGTGGGGTATAGTTGTCAATGGCCACCATATTGAAGTTGTAGTTAACCTGCAAATCTGTGTACTTAAACAAGTAGTTCAAGATCAAGTCTGCATTGGCATCTTTCTTCAACTCAATGGCAATGCGAAGACCATCCCGGTCAGACTCATCCCGAACCTCGGCAATACCGGCCACCTTATTGTTGACACGGACATCGTCAATTTTCTTAACCAAGACAGCCTTGTTGATCTCATAAGGAATCTCGGTAACGATAATTTGTTGCTTGCCGCCTTTGAGTTGCTCAATCTCTGTCTTAGAGCGAACAACCACCCGTCCCTTACCTGTTTCATAGGCTTTCTTGATCTCATCCCGCCCTTGGATAATGGCACCAGTCGGAAAGTCAGGCCCAGGTAAAAACTCCATGAGCTTATCTACCTTAGCAGATGGATGGTCGATCATGTAGACCACAGCATCGATGACTTCAGCAAGGTTATGAGGCGGAATATCTGTCGCGTAACCAGCTGAAATCCCTGTAGCCCCATTGACCAAAAGGTTTGGAAAGGCTGCAGGCAAAACAGTTGGCTCTTTTTCTGTATCATCAAAGTTCCAGGCAAACGGAACTGTGTTCTTTTCGATATCTTGAAGGAGATAACCAGCAATTTCAGATAGACGGGCTTCAGTATAACGCATGGCAGCCGGTGGATCACCGTCCATTGAACCATTGTTACCGTGCATTTCGACAAGGATTTCACGGTTTTTCCAATCTTGAGACATGCGGACCATGGCATCATAGATGGAACTATCCCCGTGAGGGTGGAAATTCCCCATGATATTTCCGACAGACTTGGCAGATTTCCGGTAGCCCTTATCATGGGTATTCCCATCCTTATTCATAGAATAAAGAATCCGCCGTTGAACAGGTTTCAAGCCATCCCGAATATCAGGAAGAGCCCGTTCTTGAATAATGTATTTGGAGTAACGACCAAAGCGCTCTCCCATGATGTCCTCCAGGGACATGATTTGAATATTACTCATATAAGATACAAAGGGACGTTTCGGCTTGCCGAAAATTTCTGTAGAAAAATAGGAAATCGATGCAGGGTTCCATGAACCCAAAGCGATTTATCTTTTTTCCTAGGAAATTAGTCCCGTGTTCAGTTACTACAAATAACTAAACGATCCTTTCTGTAGTTTTAAATACGTTGTTAAATGATTGAATCAAGAGCTTCACACACCTTTAGGGCGTGTTCAACTCCTTTCAAAGAATGTAGAGTATGTGTAATGATAAAAGAATGTAGGTCGTGTTCAGTTACTACAAATAACTAAACGGTCCTTTCTGTAGTTTAAGGTGTTTAAAATAGATGATTGAATCAATGATTCGACAGTTTCTCCTCGGCATAAGCCATCATCTTCTTAGCCTCTATGTGATTGTAGGCAAACCCCATCTTTTTTGCCAATTTTTGCGCTTCACAATTGAATAGCTTCATGGTAGAAAACAAAGACTGAGTGACCTTCTCTAAACTAGATAAATCAAGCAGATTAGAGAACTCCTTCTCTTGCTCCGCTGGTAGATATTGAAAGAGATACTTGTAGTTCTTTCCGATGTCTACGGTACCCCGAGCACTTGCTACCTGCCAAGCCAAGACCTTCAAAAGTTCTTGCTGGCAAATGCTATAGAGGTGGTCAGCCGCATAGACCATTTGATTTCTTCGAATGCCCTTGACGACATAAGTCGATACCCACCAAAATTCATTGCAGGATGCTGCAAATTCCTCTTCGGAGGGCGGAGCAGTCCAGTATCGCTTCGGATTAGGTAGATAAGCTTCAAACAAGCCTTTGTCGTCTTTTAAGACTTTGAAACCTGCCTCGCTGTCCACCCACTCTTGGATGTGTTCCTTGGGACAGAGTGTCAAATCGATGCGGTTGCCATCTTCAAAGAGCATAAGATAAAGGTATCGATGACCAAGTAAATTGTGCTGTTCAATCAGACGGTTACCAAACCGGTTTAGCCAAGATAAATCTGAAATCAGCTCTTCCAGATTCTCAACTATATAGACCACGTCATAATCTTGAAACTCATCTTTTTGGGTCTGTGGATTGATCCGCGATCCGGATAAAGCCACTGCTTCCGCTTTCAAGTTATCAGCTATCTGCAAAATCAGAGTCATAATTTCTGTATCAGTTCTCATTTTAATACCTTTTTATAGTTGAACCTACATTTTAAATTAAAAATCTATTTAGATTATTTTTATGATTGTATTTTTTAGAAACTTAGACAGCTGAATAAAGTGAATTATAATCTCCACTCTTATCACTTGTCATTTGATTGACGCCATTCTTTATAGGACTCTATGTCTTTTTTTACCATAGACAAACAAAACGAAACAACTGCCATGTCATCTACATATCCAACACCTGGAATAAAGTCAGGAATAAGATCAATTGGAGACGCAAAATAAATAAGCGCACTAGTAACAGCTAAAATGGTTCCATAGGGGACAGAAGTATATTTTCCTTCTGCAAAATTTTTTACTAAAGATATCATGACTGGAATAATAGACAACTCCTTTCCAATCATTGGAATTTCTTCAATCTTTGTCTCTAACCCGCGCAAAAATTTATCTAATTTATCTTTATCATTTAATAAGGCTTTAGACCTTCCGTACCCACTCTCAAGAGCTTGCTTTACCTGCTCTTTATTCATACTATTTGCCATAGGATATTTCTCCACTAATTTATTAACAAATCAATTAAATAAAAATAGAATCTTTAAAACGCTGTCGTTTCTTCCAAGGTAAACTTAACGTTATCTTCGATCCATTGGCGGCGAGGTGCAGCCTTATCACCCATTAGGACCGAGACGCGGCGTTCTGCACGCGCTAAGTCATCAATGGTGACACGAATCAAGGTGCGGGTTTCTGGGTTCATGGTGGTTTCCCAAAGTTGGTCCGCATTCATCTCCCCCAACCCTTTGTAACGTTGGAGAGTTGCCCCACGGCCAAAGGTCCGACGCAGGTCTTCCAATTCACTATCTGTCCAAGCATAAGCCACTTCTTCTTTCTTGCCTTTGCCTTTAGACATCTTATAAAGAGGAGGCATGGCAATATAAACACGTCCTGCTTCAACCAAGGGACGCATATAGCGATAGAAGAAAGTGAGGAGCAAGGTCTGGATGTGTGCCCCATCCGTATCCGCATCGGTCATAATGATAATCTTGTCATAGTTGGCATCTTCGATTGTAAAGTCAGCCCCAACTCCAGCACCGATGGTATAGATCATGGTGTTGATTTCCTCGTTTTTGAGGATATCGCTCATATTGGCCTTCTCAGTATTGAGAACCTTCCCTCGAAGTGGAAGGATGGCTTGGAACTTACGGTCTCGACCTTGCTTGGCCGATCCACCGGCTGAGTCTCCTTCGACTAGATAGAGTTCATTCTTAGCAGCATTCTTGGACTGGGCCGGGGTCAATTTACCAGATAAGAGTCCCTTATCCTTCTTATTCTTCTTCCCATTACGACTCTCATCACGCGCCTTCCGAGCGGCTTCACGCGCATCCCGAGCCTTGATGGCCTTGCGAATCAGATTGGAAGCTAATTCCCCATTTTCCATGAGGAAGAAGGTCAACTTGTCAGCTACAATCCCATCAACAACTGGACGAGCCAAAGGACTTCCTAGTTTGTCCTTGGTTTGCCCTTCAAACTGCAAATGGGCTTCTGGAACCAAGATCGAAAGAACAGCGGAAAGGCCTTCACGATAGTCTGATCCCTCTAGGTTCTTGTCTTTTTCTTTGAGGAGACCTGTCTTTCTTGCATAGTCGTTCATGGCCTTGGTAATGGCTGTCTTAAGACCGGTCTCGTGGGTTCCCCCATCCTTAGTGCGGACATTATTAACAAAGGACAAGATGTTGTCAGAATAGCCATCATTGTATTGGAGAGCGACTTCTACTTGGAAGCCTTCTGATTCTCCATTAAAGTAAAGAACCGGCGTCAAGGTTTCCTTATCTTCATTTAAGTACTCAACGAAATCCTGAACCCCATTCTCGTAATGGAAGGCCACATAGTTGTCTTCTTCCTTACGTAGGTCTGTCAGCGTCAGCGTTACGTCTTTAAGCAAGAAGGCTGATTCTTTGATCCGTTCTGCAATGGTATTAAACTTGAAATCCGTCGTTGAGAAAATAGTTGGATCCGGCATGAAAGTAACCTTAGTCCCAGTCTTCGACTTAGGGGCCGTTCCTATCTTCTCAAGAGTGGTAACAGGCTTACCGCCATCTTCAAAGCGTTGTTTGTAGACCGCTCCATCACGAGTGATCTCAACCTCAAGCCAGCTAGAGAGGGCATTCACGACGGAAGACCCCACCCCGTGGAGACCACCAGAGGTCTTATAGCCACCTTGACCAAACTTCCCTCCAGCGTGGAGAACCGTAAAGATAACCTCAACGGTTGGTTTGCCCATCGCATGCATCCCTGTCGGCATCCCCCGACCTTGGTCAGCTACAGATAGAGACCCGTCCTTATTAATGGTAACGTCAATTTGAGAACCAAAACCTGATAGAGCTTCATCGACGGCATTGTCGACAATTTCCCAGACCAAATGGTGGAGACCATTTCCATCTGTCGATCCGATATACATCCCTGGACGTTTACGAACCGCATCCAACCCTTCTAGTACCTGAATGGCATCGTCATTGTAATTATTAATGTTGATTTCCTTTTTAGACACAAGGAACCTCCTGTTTGTTCATCTTTTCTATATTACAGCTTTTTAGGAAATTTTGCAAAATTTTTCTTTCTTCCCTCCCTTTCAGTAGCCCATTTAAGTGCGATTAGCTTTAACCGACTATCCGATGTGACAATTATGGACGAAATTTTCTTTTTCATTCAAAGCAATTTTGATATAATGAAATTATGATGAAAACAATTCTTTTACTCGTATTAGCCTACTTATTAGGCTCTATCCCTTCTGGTTTGTGGATTGGGAAAGCCTTCTTTAACATCAATCTACGGGAACACGGTTCTGGAAATACAGGGACCACCAATACCTTCCGCATTTTAGGGACGAAGGCAGGTCTGGTCGTCTTTGCTGTTGATTTCCTCAAGGGAACCTTGGCTGTTTTATTGCCGACCATTTTTGGGGTTTCAGGAATTTCTCCTATGATCTTTGGTCTTTTAGCGGTCCTTGGGCACACCTTCCCGATTTTTGCAGGCTTTAAAGGAGGCAAGGCAGTAGCAACCAGTGCAGGGGTCCTCATCGGCTTCTCCCCTCTCTTTCTATTTATCTTAGCTATTTATTTCTTTACTAGCCTCTATTTGACAAGTATGATTTCCTTTTCAAGTGTGACGGTCGCTATTCTGGCCAGTATCGGAGTCCTCATCCTCCCACTGACTGGTTGGATTCTCCCAAGCTACGATCTGATTTTCACCATCGTCGTCCTCGCACTGGCGACCTTGATAATCATCCGCCACAAGGACAACATCAAACGAATCCTTAACAAGAATGAAAACATCGTCACTTGGGGCAAAAACATCACCCATCAAAAACAAAAAGGGGAGTAGGACAGAACGAATTTTGAATAAAAATCGTTCGTTGGCCCACCCCCGCAAGGCTGATTAGGTCATCTTTGGAGCTTAAAAGGCGAACAAAGATGCCAATCAGCTACTGCGTCTTGCAGTTATAACTATCATATATAAGAGACTGGACACTTTATGCCCAGCCTCTTTTTTATGTTCAATAATAGAAGGTTTTTAGAAGAAAGCAAAGAGGAGTCTCCCCTCCACTTCTTCTATAACTTCACTTTCAATAGTCTCTCTATTTCTTGATAAAGAATCTTTGTTGGCTGGTAGCCTTTGCTTTTCTGAGCAAGAGCCTTTAAGTGTGACCAATCTTCTCGAGAAACCAATTCATTAAATAAGCGCAAGACTTCAGATTCCGTCTTTTTACGAGAAACTAATCCTACTTGGAATAACTCAGCCCGAACCGCATTGTCAAACTGGTCATAGTCCTGGGGCAAAATCAGACTTGGAATGCCCTTTTCGATACAGCCCATCAGAATCCCTGCACCTGCATGATGAATGGCAAAGTCCATTTGATCCAGAACATCTGAATAAGGGAGGTAATCAAAGATCAGAAGATTCTCCGACAAGATCCTTGGTGTATGCTCCAAACCAGCAGAGTCGCCTAAGGTTACGTAGAAGACATAGTCAGGATATTCTTGGCTCAAAATCTTTGCCAACTCCACCATCTGCTCTTTTTCCCATTTTAAATGAGTCCCGCAAGTGACGAAAACTCGCATTTTAGAGGTCGTAAGATACTGCTTCTGTTCTTGGGGAAGTCGGTCAAAAGATAGACAGCGATAACCAACCCATTTGAGCTGGGGTGGAAAATCGTCTCGAAACTCCAACTCTTTCATGCCTAGAGCTAAGATTGAGTAGGGAGAGTAAACTGCTTCTGTTCCATCTTCACGGTACAATTTGAAGTCCGCTAGGGTAACGAGATTCTTCTTAACCAGCGCAAGTCCAACTTTCTTTGCCAGACGAATGACCTGCCTGCCCATTGCATCTCTCCACTTGTAGAATATTCCCTGGTGTGGTCTCCAGCCACCTAGATAAGCAGGGGTAGTCGTGCGACTCTCAATCGCCACTGGACTTGGAATGGTCGTAATCCAGGGGATTTCCAAACGATCTGCTAACATACCAGCAGGAGCTGCTACAAAATCTGCAATAACCAAGTCAGGTTTTCCCTCAGAGTTCCAAATTCGATTTATTTCGTCGAAAACTTCAGGGAGCAGTCTGCTATTGGCTATTAATTGTTGGTACATGATAAATAGATTTGCTTGCTTTGGTGTATTCGCTATATCTTCCATCACTGTCGGACGATCAGGAAACAAGGCAAGGCAGTCAAAACCAATCTGCTCAACCAATGTCTTTTTCTGAAAACCTGTAATGACACGGATCTGAAAACGCGGATCCTCTAGCAAGGGCTTCACCAGAGTCAAGGTTGGAAATAAATGGCCACTAAAGGGAACGCTAATCACATCGATTTTTATCACTTTGTCTAATCCAGTCATAGATGATTCCTTTCACATCTTTTCTGTATTCATAGCTATAATGATCCGTATCCACTTGAATATCCGCTGAGTGGCGATCAAGAATACGTGAATAAGGATCTTTCTTTCCTTTGATGACTAGCAGTTCTATATCCTTTTGACTTAAGAGAAGCTGGGATACAGGTCCAAGCGCTATCACGCGCAATCTTGGAAGGGTGACCTGATTGCCTAAACTTCTGAGCCACTGGGTCAGCATATTGACCCCTGAACTCTTACAAACAAGAACTACTTCCTGCGCTTCCAACAAGGGAGACAAGTGCTCCTGTAACAACTTTAGGAAACGCGGGTTCAATATCGTATGCCAATAGTAGATGATATTGGACGTAGCAGCCGACAAGAGGGATACCTGAGGAAACTCTATGTGTTCAAAATCTTGATTGAAGGGGAAATTACTGGCTACTACTGAATAGCCAGATGGACAAATAGCATGGAGGAGATCTAGTTGTCCAGCTGTCAGCCCAGCACAAGTGATATCACTGCTCCCACTAAGAAAGAGGACCAAGCGATCAGAGTCTAGCATGGTCTGATCAAGAGACAAAGCAGACAAACGGTCTAGATAGGACTTCATCTTACTCATAACGAATCCTTCCATCTGTCACACGAATCTTCCGCCCCCGCCAATTAATCACAGGAGGAGTCACTAGAACATAGACAAAGAGCCAAGGAAGCAGGAAATCACTCAGCACTTCGTAGGCGACTTCATCCAAGTGTAGGCGATTGGATAGAATGCTTTGTCGATAGAGGAGCATCCATACTGCCTTGAATAGTAGTAAACTCAAGCCTAGAAGAAGATAAGGCCAACCTAAAAACAGACTTAGGATGAAGCCTGGAAAAGGCAGAAAACTCGGTAAGCCAATGAGGCAAAAGACCTTCCAATCCAGGTGTTCTTTGAGATAGATAGAGCTAAAGAGAAGCCACCGCTTCATCTGGAGCAGGTATTGTTTGACGTCCTTGATAGTGGTTCGAACATTACAGGTAACCCGCGTTTGGACAATGGATACTCCTTTACTCCTTAAAAAATCAGCCACAGCTAAATCATCACATAGATAATCCTTAATCGCTGTGAAGAGCCCCTGCTCTTTTGCAAGTTCTACCGGTAGGATATAAAACATCCCGTTGATGGAGTGATTCGCCTCAACTTCTGCCATGGTAAAATAGGTAATGAAGGAATTGCCATTGACGAATGCTGCAACTAGCTTGGACCAGAAATTACTTCTTTCTTGGTTATAGGGAATACCTGTCAGAATGACCTCTTGACCCAGATAGGCAGTCAATTCACCCATTTTAGAAAAATCAATCACACTATCATCGTCCAAAACAATCAGGTAAGGCCGGGTCAGCTCCTCTACAACCTGCTCAATCTTGTAACTCTTAGGATTAATCCCCTGAGGGACGTCTTCGATGAGAAAGATTCGAATGCGTTGGGCAAAGGAAGCATCTTGGCAAATCTGATCTGCTACTCGCTGGGCTTCTGTATCAGACTGGTCAATCAACCAGTAGAATTCTACTGCTTCTGTTTGCTGGAGATTGGCCCGCAAATCACTCTCTAAACGAGGATCTCCTGAGAGGATGGGTTGGACCACTGTAAAAAGCTCTTCTGGGAAGTCCGCAATATGAGCCTGACCTCTTTTATAATAAGTAAAGGACAGCAACCAACGGATGAGAAATAAGAGAAGATAAGCAACAGCTAAAAATATAAATATAAATTTCATCAATTAAGTCCCTTTCGTAAATACCTGGCGAGGACACGAATGATCCACCTTTGGGGAAGCATGCTACCTAGCCAAACTAGCAAGCGATAGCGAAGCCCGATAATCGCATAGGAAGTATCCCTTTCTATAAATCGGATCAACTGCTGAGCGACTTTCTCAGGCTTCATCTGCAAGCGACCGCCTCCCAATGCTTCTACTAGTTTAGGAGGAAAAATAGCTGTTTGGACTGGTCCAAGAATATAGAGACCTAGCTGGACTGGAGAATCTGATTGACTTAGTTCCTCCTGGAGAGCAAGGGTATAGGTCTGCAAGGCAGCCTTGCTGGAACTGTAGGCTGCTAGATAGGGATGAGGAAAAAGAGCTGCCAGAGATGACAGCTGGACCAGCTGGATCTTCTGATTTTTCTGCACTAACTTTTTGATTAGGTGGACCGGAGCATGATAATTGATTTGCCAGAGATCTTGCTCATTTGCTGTAGCTAGATAGCTGCCTAGGGAAAAATAGGCTAGTCCCGCACAATTGACAAGAAGATCTGCATCTAGGTTCTCTACAAAAGCTTCTAGGGCTACTTGATCTAGCATATCTAACGTTAGGATTGACAGTTGCGCCTTGCTCCCAGTTAGTTCCTTTTGAACTTGGGAGAGTTTGTCAGCATCGCGACCCACTAAGACCAGATGCTCCAGACTTCTTGCCAGTTCTTTCGCTAGCTGCCGGCCAATCCCTCCTGTAGCTCCTAAAATGATTGCTTTTTTTATAGTATCTTCTATCTTCATAGCTCTAGTGTACCAAATTTCGATTAGATAGAAAACTCCTACTTCTATTCTTCCACCTTAAGGTACAATCCATACCTTTAAACAATGAGAATGTCACTTTAAATCATTGAAGTAAGGATTGAAATAGTTTATAATAGCTTGAATACAAAATAATTGAGGGGTTTTTATGAAATTCTATTCCTACGACTATGTACTGAGTCAGATTAGCCAGCAAAATTGGGTCATGGTGATCATGTCCATTCTCTTAGTGTTGGTAACGGCTTTTTTCGCATTTAAGGCATATAAGGATAAACGTGGAAGTAAGTTCCGTGAATTGTCTATTATTTCTGTCTTAATCTTAGTAGCCGTTGTTTTGATTGGCATTTCAAATTTTCAAAACAATCAGTCTAATGACAATCAATTCCGCTCTTCCCTACACTTTATCGAAGTTGTTTCAAAAGAATTAGGTGTAGATAAAGAAGATGTCTATGCCAATACTTCGGATACGACCGACGGAGCTATTATCAAGGTAGACAAGCAATTCTATCGTGCGATTAGCGGAACAGACCCAGATAGCTATTTACTTGAAAAAATGGACTTATATAAAACAGATGTAGAACTGGTGGAGGTTGAAAAATGATAAGCTTTTTTGCTACAATTGCAATTAAATTGGCCTTTGGGCTTCTTTCTCTTGTTTTTGTTATTAACGTAACAGGAAAAGGAAATTTAGCTCCAAGTTCTGCAGTAGACCAAATACAGAACTTTGTTCTCGGGGGTATTATCGGCGGGGTCATCTACAATAGCTCGATTACCATCCTTCAATATATCGTCATCCTCATCATCTGGACGATTTTGATTCTGTCACTCAAATGGCTTAATACCAATGTTTACTTCATCAAACATCTGATTGATGGAAAACCAACTATTATCATAAAAAACGGAAAATTAGATCCAGAAGCTTGTCGCTCAAAAGGCCTTTCTGCTTCTGACGTCGCTCTTAAGTTGCGCTCTCAAGGGGTCTTCCAATTGAAAGAAGTCAAAAGAGCCGTCATCGAACAAAATGGCCAACTCATAATCGTTCGAATGGGAGATGAAAATCCCAAATACCCAATCATTACAGATGGTGTGGTCCAAGTAGAGATCTTAGAGACCATTGGTAAAACTGAAGAATGGCTTATAGCCGAACTCAATAAAAAAGGATTTGAAACTGTTGATGACATTTTTATCGCTGAGTACGACAAGGGCGAGATTAATGTCGTGACTTATTAAAGTTGGAAATCAGCTATTCGATAAAATAGACAAGTAAAAGGTCGTTACGAACTGTAACGACCTTTTTTCTATCTTTTAATAGTACTCCCCTTGGCGGTAGTTCCAAGAGTTGAAATGATCAGATAAGTGCATCATGATCTTGTCGATATCCAATCCCTTACGGATCACGACTGGGCAAGTATTGACAGAACGGCTACCTGCTCCTTGTTCTGGGATGAGTTTTCCTTCTGCATCAACCATAGAAACCATCACTCCTTGTTCATAGCGAGTTTCAATAGTCTTGTCTGGTTGGATAGAGGCTACATAATCATCGGCTTCGATGACCAAATCCACGGCACCTTCGATTCGCTCTCCGATTCCCTCGACTTTCCCACGATTTCCTTTACCAGATGGGTTAGCTGAAGAGGCATAAACCATTTTGCCTTCTTTTTCCCACATTTCTTTGGCGATTTGCTCACCAGCTTTACCGAATTTGATGACAAAACAGCTGGTTCCACGAACATCTGTCATGAGTTCTTCACGTCCATCGCCGAAGGCTTGTAATTTGGCATAGGCATCTTCACGCCAAGGAAGGATACAACCAAGCAAGATATCTTCATCCCAATGTTTTTGGTAGAAGGCTTCGATTTCAGGATTCAATTGCGCAAGGGCACGAAGTTCATCCATACTTCCGCAAAGAACGACACCTGGTTTGTTGCGGTTACGTTCTTTGGCTTCAAACTTGCGTTCCAAGCCAGCCTTGTCGCTGGTCATGATGATGTAGCCGACTTTGGTAGGGCAGACGATACAACCACCCTCGCCTTTAAGAATGTCAAATCCTTCTTGTGAAAGTGTTCCGTCCCATTGAATGTGTTTTGTCATAAATTTCGTCCTCTTCTATTTCTTTTTTTCTATTCTATCAAAATTCCAAAAAAGCTTCAATATATTTTCTGAAAATTCTTAATTAACTATACAATTTTTATTGCCAATAGGCGGGCCGATTCTTCTCATAAGCAGCAATCAAGTCCTCGTATTGGAGGGTAATCCCAATATCATCTAGACCGTTGAGTAATTTGTTCTTCCAATCCCCATCGATCTCAAAGCTAAATTCTCCAACAGGCGAGATGATCTTCTGCTCTTCCAAATCCACCGTTACCTCATCTGTCGGCTTCAAGCTTGCCAGCTTTTGACGAACCTCTAAAGGCTGGACTATTGGTAGCATCCCATTATTGAGTTCATTATTGTAATGGATATCTCCAAAAGAGCCGGCGATAACGACTTTAAAGCCATAATCAGCTAAAGCCCAGGCTGCGTGCTCCCGAGAAGAACCAGCCCCAAAATTGTCGCCAGTAATCAAGATGGTTGCCTTGCTGTATTCTGGTTTGTTAAAGATAAATTCTGGATCCTCGGTGTATTGATCATCCAAGTAGCGCCAAGCGTACATGAGGTATTTACCAAAGCCTTTTTTATCAATCAGCTTTAAAAATTGCTTGGGGAGGATTTGGTCGGTATCGATATTATCGTTCATCAAAGGAACCGTAGTTCCCGTATAAATGGTAAATTTCTCCATGATTCCTCCTTTTACTCAACTTCTGGCATTTGGCGCACATCGACAAAGCGACCGGCTATTGCTGCTGCAGCGGCCATTGCGGGGCTACAGAGATGGGTCTTAGCCCCAAATCCTTGGCGGTCTTCAAAGTTTCGGTTGCTAGTAGAGGCACAGTGGACGCCATCCGGCACCTTGTCTGGATTCATCCCGAGACACATAGAGCATCCTGGATCACGCCATTCAAAGCCAGCATCCAGAAAGATCTTATCCAAACCCATTTTTTCCGCTGCTCGTTTGACAGGACGGGAACCTGGAACTACGATGGCGGTTAAATTAGGGGCAATTTTCTTCCCTTCTACGAAACGGGCAGCCAGCTGCAAATCGCTGAGTCTGGCATTGGTACAAGATCCGATAAAGATATAGCCCAACTCGATGTCTGAAGCCTTTTGACCTGGTTGGAGATCCATGTAGGCATAGGCCCGTTCATCATTCATATCCCGAATTTCTGGGAAGGCTGTTTCCACGTCGACTCCCATAGAAGGGTTGGTCCCCCAGGTCACCATGGGTGCTAACTGGGATACATCGATGGTGATGACTCTATCATATGTCGCATCGTTGTCACTGACCAGGGACTGCCAATCGGCTACTGCAGCTTCAAAATCTTTTGGCATACATTCACGACCACGGAGATAGTCAAAAGTCGTCTCATCTGGATTCATAATCCCCATCTTAGAGCCGAATTCAATGGACATATTGCAGATGGTCATCCGCTCTTCCATGGTGAGGCTATCGATTGCTTCCCCTCTATACTCGACCACATGGCCAACCCCACAGGCTACGCCATAACGAGCAATCAAGGCCAAAATATAGTCCTTGGCATAAATCCCCTTCTGAGGCTTTCCAGTAAACTCGACCAAGAGTTTCTTCGGTTTAACCTGCCAGATGGTCTGAGTCGCAAAGACATGCTCCACCTCACTGGTCCCAATCCCAAAGGCAATGGCACCGAAAGCTCCATGGGTCGCCGTATGGCTGTCTCCACAGACAATGAACTTTCCAGGCTGGGTACGGCCAGTTTCAGGACCAACCATATGGACAATTCCCTGTTTTTCTGAACCATGACCTGCATGATCGATCCCAAAGTCCTTGACATTTTCAGCTAATTTATCAATTTGAGCCTTGGAAATCACATCCCGGATATCATAAATGTTAACCGTTGGGACATTGTGATCAAAGGTTCCAAAGGTTAAATCTGGTCTCCGAACCTGTCTACCAGTGTCTCTAAGCCCTTGAAAAGCCTGGGGACTGGTCACCTCGTGGATATAGTGTTGGTCCACATACATGAGTTGGGGCTGGCCTTCCTCACCGGTCACTACATGCCGTTCCCAGATTTTATCAAAAATTGATTTTCCTGCCATCCTTACCTCCATAAAGCGTAGAGTGTGTAAAGTGTGAGAAGGGTTCCTAAGAGCCAGGTGACCTTAAAATACCATTTCTGTGTCTTGTGATGAAAGAGTAGCCCTCCTATCCAGGCTCCAAGCCCTCCAACTGCAAAAGCATAAAAGAGCAAGGTCTTTTCTGGTATCCGCCAAGTATTTCTTTTAGCCTTTTCCTTATCAACTCCGTAGAGAATCCCTACGAAGAGATTCCATAGAAGGATCAAGCCAGTAATCATTCCTTTTACACTCATAATCGTTTTATAATCTCTTCTGTCATTTCTTTTGTCGAAGCACTGCCTCCTAGATCTCTCGTAAAGATCCTTGCAGCAAGAGTCGCCTCTACTGCTTCTTCAATTCGTCTAGCGTCTTCTTCTCGATCAAAACTTTCTCGCATCATCATGGCAACAGAGAGGATCATCGAGACTGGATTCGCCACTCCCTGACCCGCGATATCTGGAGCTGATCCATGAATAGGCTCATACATACTTGGCCCTGACTCCGAATGACTAGCCGATGGCATGACGCCAAGAGTTCCAGATAAGACACTGGACTCATCAGAAAGAATATCTCCGAAAAGGTTTTCCGTCACGATGACATCAAAGCGTGAAGGATTTGTAATCATGAGCATGGCTGCTGAGTCTACCAACTGGTGCTCCAAGGTCACATCCGGGAAGTCTTGAGCCACTCGATCCGCAACTCTTCTCCAAAGTTTAGAGGTTGCGAGGACATTTTGCTTATCAATGCTAGTGACTTTCTTACGGCGTCCACGCGCAATCTCAAAAGCCTTACGTACGATACGCTCCACTTCTTCAAGAGAGTAGTCATTGATATCCCGTGCTTGATCTTCTTCTAAGATATGCTCTCCAAAGTAAATCCCGCCTGTGAGCTCGCGAACCACTACGAAGTCCACACCTTGAATGCGATCCTCCTTCAAAGGAGACAAGTGCTTGAGGGCATCATAAATTTTAACCGGACGTATGTTAGCATAGAGGTTGAGCTCCTTACGAAGAGCCAACAAACCTTGTTCCGGACGAATCGGTGCTTGGTCATACTGGGGACTTCCGATAGCTGCTAAGAGAATAGCATCAGCTTCCTTGCTAGCTTCTAGAGTAGAAGCTGGTAGAGGATGACCAGCCGCATCAATCCCTGCTCCACCAAATGGATGCGCTTGGACTGAAAAGTCAAAATTGGTTTTTTCTGCCACTGCTTTCAGTACGGACAGACCAGCCTCCATAATCTCTGGTCCAATCCCGTCTCCAGCAAGGGCGACAATCTTCTTCGTCATAGTGTTCTCCTTTAGGCATCTGGCAAATCACGATAGGATACAATGTGGCCGATCTCTCCAGCATTCTCTTTTTGGACCAAAGTATTGGCATTGATATAGGCAATCGCTGAGGCCTTCAATACGTCAAAGTCTAAACCAGAAGCGTTAAAGATGGTATCTGTCGCTTCATTCTCAACAGTAACCAGTACACGCGCTTGGGCATCAATCCCATCTGTCACCGCATCAATGCTATAAGAAGTCAGACGAACTTCTTGGTGGAAGAATTGATCAATAGCGTTAAAGATTGCTTCCACTGAACCTTGACCTTTGGCAAGGTATTCAAGAATTTCACCATCTTCATTTTTCAGGCTGACTGTTGCAGTGATACTTTCATCTTCGTTCGTTGTGAGGCGAAGATCATCAAAGTGGAAGCCTTCTGGATTTTCCACTGCTGTACCGGCAACAAGGGCGCGGATATCAGCGTCTGTAATCTCGTGTTTCTTATCTGCCAGAGATTTGAACTTCGCAAACAATGGCTGGATGTCTTCTTCTGTGAATTCCAATCCCAACTCATGCAGTTTTTCGACAAAGGCGTGCCGCCCTGACAATTTCCCAAGAGGAAGGCTATTGCTCTTGACACCCACCAACTCAGGCGTGATGATTTCATAGGTAAGAGGATTTTTAAGAACGCCGTCTTGGTGAATCCCAGACTCGTGTGAGAAGGCATTGCCACCAACAACTGCCTTGTTTTTAGGAATTGGAATACCAGAGTAACGAGAGACCAACTCAGAAGTGTTGATGGTTTCATTGAGCACAATCGGACTGTCAACCTGGTAATAGTCTTCCCGGATATTGAGGGCAACCGCCACTTCTTCAAGCGCAGCATTTCCAGCCCGTTCACCGATTCCATTGATGGTTCCTTCGACACGACCAGCTCCATTCTTGACAGCGGCGAGGCTATTAGCAACTGCCATCCCTAGATCATCATGGCAATGAGGAGAATAGATGATCTCGCGGTCTGTTTTGACATGGTCAATCAAGTATTTGAAAATCGCGCCATATTCTGCTGGTGTCGTGAAGCCGACCGTATCAGGAATATTGATATAGCTAGCCCCTGCATCGACTGCAGTTTGAACGACTTGCAAGAGGAAATCCAATTCCGTCCGAGTCGCATCTTCCGGTGAGAACTCCACAATCTCAAACTTAGAACGTGCGTAAGAGACGTGCTCTTTGATAGCCTCAAGAATTTCTTCCTTGGTCTTGTTGAGTTTAAACTCCCGGTGAATCGGACTGGTTGCGATAAAGACGTGAACTTGCGGATACTTAGCATCTTTCAAGGCTTCATAACAAGCATCAATATCGGATTTGACCGAGCGAGCCAAACCCGTCACAGCAGTCTTGGTCAAGGTCTTTGCAATTTCCTGCACAGCTGTGAAAGAATCGGGACTGGCTGCTGGAAAACCTGCTTCGATAGCAGAAATGCCCCACTTCTCCAATTGCTTGGCAATGGCAATCTTTTCTTTGATGGAGAAATTGACTCCAGGAGTCTGTTCGCCATCCCGAAGACTGGTATCTAAAAATTCAACTTTACGCATAGGGTCTCCTCTTTTCTAAACATAGTGAATAAAATAAAAACATCTCGCCAGTTACCTAAGCGAGATGTTTTGTTACTCCCGCTTGGTAAGCCAAACAGGACTAATGCTTTTGCACTAGCCCGAATACCTCAACAACAAAGCAAATTGAATAAACTTAGCTGTTTTCATGTTTGACTTTTCTCCTTTGTCTGATGTCTTGTTTAGTATTTTAGCACAGGGAAAATTGAATGTCAAGAATTTTCTATAATATTCTGAATTTTTTGAATAGAAGCAAAATAAAGGCGAAAGCCTCTTTTTGCTTTCGCCTCTTATTCTTATTTTTTTCTGTAGAGATCAAAGATGATTTGATCATTGTATAGATCAATGGTATTTGCTTTGACATAAAAATTCATCTCATTTTTGATCTTGGCAAGCTCGATCTTTATCGTCGCCTCTTTGCTATCAATGCTTACAAAGTCAGGTAAATCCTTGTTTGTAGATAGCATCTGCATCACGGTCTTCTTAGGAAGTTTCAAGGTCCCAACTGAAAAATCCTTGAGAGTCAAGAGGATGCTCCCATCCTCTAGCTTACTCGGCTGGAAATAGATATAGAGGGGGTACTCCTTTCCTAAAAAGTTCAGTTTCCCCTCCAGTAACATCTGTTGATTGTCTGCATAAAGTTGATAATCACTCAAATGATAACTTTTCAGCATGACCTTGATGGTTTCATTAAGTTGAGCTCTTGTCGTTGTCATACTGCCAATCTTAACATCTCCTTTTTGGTTAGGAGTCTGTAGTTGACGGACATCCTCTCGAACCGTTGAGAAGCGAGTCCATACGACTAGACTGGTTGCTAATAAGAAACTGACCAAGCTAAGAAAGAGCCATTTCCAGATATTTATCGGGGTTTTCTCTCGTCTCTCCTTAAAATGAGGCCCTGTGGTTGGTGGCTTGACCTTCTTTTCACTCAAACCATTTTTTCTTAGTTGCATGTATTTTCTCCAGTACGGCTTCTTTCATAATTTCATATCCTGTATTATTGGGATGAAAACTATCCTCGTCATACAAGGCATCGTTGGTCACAGTTTCTTTTCCTAATTCGTTCTCTGTCACCCCACTCTTACCATCAATGCCCTTATAGAGAAGGTCGTTGATCGGAACAAAATAGACGCCCTGATAAGCAGAGAGGGTCTCCTCCGTTCTTTGGTTCCATTGATCCACAAGCGTCTGCAATTCCGTTAAATCGGGGAAGTTGAGATACAAGGGATTATAGATCCCCACTACGTAAATAGGCAAATCAGGATTGTCTTTGCGGGCCAATTCGATGATCTGTTTAAGATTTTTCACGTAAGTCTTAGACGGCTTATCAAAGCGATCCAGATCTAAGTTGCTGGTATCCTCAAGAATGGCCTTTCGCAGATCATTGCCCCCGACAGTGATGGTCAGTAACTGAGCCTGCTTCAAATCCTTTCGAATCTCCTTTTTCTCCTGCATACGTGTCAAAATTTGACTGCTGGTATTGCCAGCTACACCATAGTTAATCGCTTTGAATTCAAGACCTGTTTCATTGGTCAAACTCTGAGCAAGAAGAGGAACAAAGCCTCCTTGATTGGTGCTATCTCCTACGCCTTTCGTCAAAGAATCCCCAATCGCTACATAGGTGACTGTCTTTTTTGGGGCGCTTGCTGATGGTTTGGTCATCACTGGTTCTGCCGAAGGAAGGAGCCAATTGACCAGAAAAAAGCAGACCAGAAAAGTGACCAAACAATACAAGATCATTTCTAGTATTTTTCTACTATTCATATACTCCTCATTCGTCCAGCCTTTAATTTAGATTTCTTGATTGTCTTTTAGTTCCGTTCAGGCTTGGTAGACAATGTTCCCCTGGCAGATGGTATAAGCTACCTGTCCCTTGAGGGATTCTCCAACAAATGGGGAATTGGCTGCCTTAGAGGCAAAATGATCAGATACCAAACGGTCAGCCTCTGGGTCAAAGATCACAATATCTGCTGGTCCACCAACTTCTAAATAGCCTGCTTCAAAGTGATAGAGTTTTGCAGGATTATAAGTCATTTTTTCTAAGAGCTCCATTAAACTAAGCTCTCCAGCGTGAACCAAATAGGTCAAACCAAGCGATAGAGAGGTTTCTAATCCTGTCATGCCGGAAGGAGCTTTGGTGATATCGGCCACGTTCTTTTCATCCGCATGATGAGGCGCGTGGTCCGTTGCAATCACAGAAATAACTCCTGACTTCAATCCTTCGATTACTGCACGGCGATCCTCTTCCCGACGAAGGGGAGGATTCATCTTGGCATTGCTTCCCTTAGACAGCAAAAGATCTTCTGTCTTAGAGAAATGCTGAGGAGCGACTTCTGCTGTTACAGGAGCGCCGATTGCTTGAGCAAACTCAACTACCTTCACACTTTCAGCTTTAGAAAGGTGCTGGATGTGGAGGTGTCCACCTGTCGCGTGAGCAATCATGGCATCACGCGCTGCCATAGAGTATTCAGCTACACCTGTCGCTCCACAAACCTTGAAATGTTCTCGGGCAATGTGCTCATTGAGTCCCAGAATGCCATTCAATTCTGGATCTTCTTCGTGAAGACTGATGAAGGTTCCAAGCCGTTTTGCTTCTTCCAAAGCTTGACGCACTACCTTGGTACTTTGCAAAGGTATCCCATCATCAGAGAAACCGACAGCCCCAGCTTGTAACAAGCCTTCAAAGTCGGTCAGATGTTGGCCATCAAAGTTCTTGGTAACCGTCGCAACTGTCTTGACATGGATGGCTTCCTTAGCAGCAGAATCCAAAACTTCATTTAAGGTCTCGACATCCGAAATAGTTGGAGTGGTATTGGCCATCATAACGACTGTCGTAAAACCACCCGCTGCGGCTGCCAGAGCTCCAGTGTGAATATCTTCCTTGTGAGTCTGTCCAGGTTCACGGAAGTGAACATGAATATCCACTAAGCCTGGAGCTACCACCTTGCCACTTGCATCAATGACTTGGGCTTGCTCGTGAGAAAGAGATGGGCCTATTTCAACAATTTTGCCCTGATCTACCAAGAGATCACACACTTGATCCAAACCAGTTTTTGGATCCATGACACGACCATTTTTAATGACTAACATCTTCTACTCCTTTATTCATAGAAATCGACATGGGTCTCTAGTAAGCGATCCCCGTCATAGCGGAACATAGCTGAAAAGAAGGGTCTATCTTCCAAGAGCCACTCGACAAAGGTGTGGTCCCCTTCCCAAGTAGGTTTTGAGAGGACTTGATCATAAGGCACCCACTCCAATGTCCCTTCGTTACACTCGATGAGCTCTCCTTCAAAATCGGTCACCTTAAAGACATAGGTGTACCAGTCCAGATCTGGAGTAAATTCAGGGAAGGTGATAATCCCTTTTAAAACTGGTTTAGCTTTCAGGCCCGTCTCTTCAAGGATTTCCCTAGCAGCACACTCTTGAGGAGTTTCTCCGCGTTCTAATTTTCCACCAACTCCAATCCATTTGCCTTCATGGACATCATTGGGCTTTTTATTGCGATGCAACATGAGAAATTCTTTCCCATTGTCGATATAACAAATCGTTGCTAATTGTGGCATTTCTTTCTCCTATCTTAACCAATCAATCGGCTCGCGTCCTGCATCTTCCAAAAATTGATTGGTTTTTGAAAAGGGCTGGGAACCAAAGAATCCTCGGTAGGCCGATAAGGGACTTGGATGAGCTGATTCAAGGACCAAATGTCGATCGTGGGTAATCAGAGGCTTTTTCTTACGAGCGTAAGATCCCCAGAGGATAAAGACTACTGGCTCCTCCAACTCATTGACCACCTTGATCACAGCATCTGTAAACGGCTCCCAAATTTTTCCAGCATGGCCATTGGCCTGCCCAGCAGGCACCGTCAAGCAGGCATTGAGCAAGAGCACCCCTTGTTCAGCCCAAGTAGTCAGATCATGCGACCGCTTCTCACCAATGTCTGAGCGCAATTCTTTAAGAATATTTTGCAAAGAAGGCGGTGCTGGTACATAATCTGGGACAGAAAAACTTAAGCCTTGTGCTTGATCCGGTCCATGGTAGGGATCTTGGCCTAAGATCAAGACCTTGACCTGATCCATCTCCGTTGTCTGCAAGGCCTTAAAGACCTTATCACGCGGTGGATAGACCACTCCTTGGCTATAGACCTCATTCATAAAGTCATTGATCTGATGAAAATACCCTTCCGGAAGATGGGATTTGATGGCTTCGTGCCAGGGGGAATGTTGCATGGAAACTCTCCGCTATCCAATAAATTCTTACCTTTCATTATACCACATTTGACAGAGATCCACTGGATAAAAAAGAGGCTGGACAAGTTTATCCAACCTCTGTTTCTGCCTATTCATAAAGCGAGAGCTTTTAGGTGTTTTCTTTCTTGGGATATCCTGCTAGACCAATCGAAGCCACTAGCAAAATTTGCGGTAAGAATTGGATGAGGTAGCGAGTCTTCCCACCTTCAAAGATGGTTAAGAAGAGCAAACCACCAAAAACCGCTAAGGAAAGGAAGTTAAAGTCATCCGTATCTCGACGCTTGAGATAAGCCCCAAGCAAGCCAGCCGACAGGACGATCCAGATTAACTGCTTGATAAATTCATAATACTTGTACTGTGGCCGATCCGTGCTGAGGAAATAGGTTCGCACCCATTTAGCAAATCCATTATTTTTTGTGCGTTTTGCATAGAGTGGATTGATATAAGGCGTCTTCTCATACTGTACATCTCGATACAGCCAACCCAGGGTGCCTTCTGCTACCGTCAAGGATTGCTTGTAATAGATGTGCCCGATCAAACCGAAAGGTCCATACTCCTTGAGACGGCGTTTGATTTCTTTAATGACATTTTCCTTTTTGAAGAGACCATTGTTGTAGTCTGAGCGCTTGTCCTCATCGATATAAGCCAGCAAGCCCTCTTTCATATCTTCTTGGTTATGCCCCATATCCGTCAAGCCTAGATTGATAAACAAGAGTGGTCCTTTGGCCAGCCCTTCTTCTTTCAGAATCGGCACGACCCTTTGATGATTGACCGCTGTATTCAACCCTGCAAAGACAAATCCCGTCGTCATCACGGTCACCGTAGCAATCTTGCCAAAGACCTTCCAGTTTCCTCTAAAGAAGAGTACAGCCCAAAAGGCAATCATGACAATAATAGTCGTTGGACGGATCAACATAGTTACGCCAGATAAAATCCCTAAACCAAACATCTTCTTCCAGGAGATCCCTGCTTGGTTTTCCTTCAAGAGATCCAAGGACCACCATAATTGCAGAGCAATTAAAGGAAGTGGCGGAATGTCCGTATACATGGAATAGAAATAAGGCGAGTAACAGATCAAGCTCACATAAAAGAGATAGACTAGATCAGCCGTTTTTTGATTGAAATGCTTCTGTGACAGTTTGTACAAGAGGACGGCACCCAAATTGACATAGAGCATATTGAGAACCTGCATAAC
This sequence comes from Streptococcus australis, assembly GCF_015553625.1. Classification (GTDB taxonomy): domain Bacteria; phylum Bacillota; class Bacilli; order Lactobacillales; family Streptococcaceae; genus Streptococcus; species Streptococcus australis_B. The sequence goes on from NZ_JADNGY010000003.1 coordinate 117,617, forward strand.
CCACAGACCACTAGAGCCAAACAACACATAGAAAAACTTTTCATAGAGAAAGAGCGGAATGTTATTCGGATTGCGGCTGAGATAGTTGGTGATGGAAGATTGCTTCAGAAGCTCAAAAGCCCCCTTAAAAACCACCGCAGCATCCCGACGGATCAAAAGTTCCGCACAAACCATGACAATCAGCTGAAAGACGATTGCACCAAGCAAGAAGCCTTTTTTGTGCTGGGTCAACCAAGCAAGGGCTCTTTTGACCCCATCGCGTTTCAACCAGCCTAGCAGAAATAGCAATCCAGCACCTAAAATGGCTAGCCATGAAATCTCTCTCAGATAGGTCACACTGATCAAGAACCAGTGGACCATCACTAGCAACATGATACCATGAAGCATCCCAAATAGAATACGTTTACTTTTCGATAACATAAATCCATTATATCAAAAAAACAGCATTTCTGCTGTTTGTGACTGGTACGAAATCATTTAGGCCGAGGAATGATCTTCACTATTTGCAATCTTCCTTGAAATCAAGCTTGACTTCTCGCAACTCTGTGAATGCAAGTCCTCTGTAAAATAGGATCACAATTAGAAATAAATTCAATGCCAAAAACAAGCCAAAATGTTGTTCCTGTCATTTGCATTTTTATACCCTTCCACATAGACTAGCGACTTCCAAATTCCCTAAAAAGAGTTCTTACTCTTCTCTTTTCAACCAATTTTCACGCTGTGCTTCTTCTGCTAAATCTTTTGCTTTATCGATATCCAATGAATTTGAATTCGACGGGGTGTTGGATTCGATATCTTCTTCCAATTCTTGTAAGATTTGAACATCTTTAGGGGTCAAATTCGAAACTGTAGGGTCTGCTTTAGGCAGAGGACGATAGAACATAAAGAAACCTACAATGACAATCAGAAGAGCGGCAACCGATATGAGAAACCCTTTCTGGAAATCTTCAACAGGTATTTTAGTACCTTTCGTGGACAAGTCCTTCCACTCTGGGTGTTGCTCCTCAGCCTCTTTTTTAGCATTAAAAGCAGGTGTGATCAAAACTCGATTCATCAAGGTGATTGCTCCCAGGGACATCAGCAAAAACGGAATATGGCGTGATTGACTGATGATCACTAAACTTCCACCTGTAATAGCAATCAAGCTGATGAGGATATTAACGGTAAACCAAACTCTCGCCTGCTTTTTCATTTCCAAATACTCTTCTTTTGTCATGTGCTTCTCCCTTAAGATCGCTTATATCGTAAAACAATTACCATAATCATACAGGATTATTCTATGTATTTCAAGTTAGCTAACAACTAGTGAAAAGAGGATAAAAAAGAAGCGCAAGAAACGCTTCTGTACGATTAGTTATTTTGCCAAGTTTCTTGGTTTTCCTTGAAACGGCGCAACATTTCCAAACCTTCAGAGGTAATATAACCTTGTTCTTCTGCCAAATGAATCAGTTCTGTGTAGTTAGACAAGGTTTCGAGTTGAACGCCAGCTTCTGCAAATTTCTTATCGGCTTTTTCCAATTGGTAGGTGAAGATAGCCACCACACCAAGGACATCTGCTCCTTCACGTTTCGCAGCTGCGACAGCATCCAAAACTGAACCGCCTGTAGAAATCAAATCTTCCACCACTACCATCTTTTGACCTTGTGGGACACGGCCTTCGATTTGGTTCCCAGCACCATGATCTTTTGGTTTGCTACGAATGTAGGCAAAAGGCAAGTTCATCTTGTCAGCGATAATGGCACCGTGAGGAATCCCTGCAGTTGCTGTTCCAGCAATCACTTCTACTTCAGGGAAAGCTTCCTTAATTTTGTCCACAAATCCATTCTCAATCAAGGTACGAGTTTCAGGATAAGCGAGGGTCACACGGTTATCTGTATAAATAGGGGACTTGATCCCTGAAGCCCAAGTAAAAGGCTCTTCTGGTTTCAAATAAACGGCTTCAATTTTTAGAAGATGGCTGGCAATATCTTTAGCTAATGACATGATAACTCCTTTTTTACGATTTTAATCGAATACGAATTAAATAGGAAATAATTTTAAACAATAACAGTATAGGTTGGTGAATGCGTTAGGGAAGGTCCTATCGGACTTTCCAGAGTTCCGACACTTGTTTGAAAGAAACGATAATTTTCTTTCAAACAAGTTAGTGAATAGTTTAGGGAAGGCCCCATCGGGCTCCGATTATTCCGACGATTAGAAGAAAGAAACGATATTTTTCTTTCTTCTAATCTAGTGAACTCGTTAGGGAAGATCCTATCGGACTTCCCGTAGAGCTACAAAAGTTTCACTTTTAGTAGCTCTTACGAGTTCCACTGTCTCTTAATCTCATGATAAGCATCCCATGGGTTTTCTGCTTGGATGATCGGACGTCCAACGACAATGTAGTCTGAACCGATGGCGTGGGCTTCTTGTGGGGTCATGACCCGTTTTTGGTCACCAATTTCTGCTCCCGCAGGACGGATACCTGGGGTTACACAGACAAACTCTTCTGATGTAGCCTTCTTGATCAAATCAACTTCATGGGCTGAACAAACAACTCCGTCCAAACCAGCTTCTTGTGCTTTTCGGGCATAATTAACTACTGATTCTTGGACAGTGGTTTGGATGTTTTGGCAATCACGCATGTCTTCTTCACTGGTAGAAGTCAACTGAGTCACCGCCACCAACTTGGCTCCTGGCCCAAGTGCTTTTTTAGCTTCGCGCATCATCTCTACACCGCCAGCCGCATGAACTGTCACCATATCCACACCAAAGGTGCCAAGGACAGACATTGCTGACTTAACCGTATTTGGGATGTCGTGCAATTTTAGATCCAAGAAAATACTGTGGCCACGACCTTTCAGATAGTGGACAATTTCTGGTCCAACTGCATAGAAAAATTCCATTCCTATTTTTACAAAAAGTTTTTCATCTTCTGGGAAATGTTCTAAAAAGTTTTTTACATCTTCAAAAGCTGGAAAGTCAAGGGCGATGATGGGACGTTCTTCACGCATGGGTTTCTCCTTTTAATGGGTGACATTTTTTCCACAAAAAAACCTTGCCCGAGGCAAGGTTACACGAAAATTAGGTAGTATCTACCCTGATTCACCGTCTAGACCTTAGGAGCCTCTCTGGACCACTTTAAAGGTTTTTCTACATTGTAGTACGATATTAAAGAAAAGTCAAGAAATAATCATAAAACGTTCGGATTCCATCTGTCTTTTTCATCTTTCGACTAGGAAAGATTCATAAACATGTTAAAAGATTGACGAATAAACGTTTTTCCTGTAAAATTTTTGCTATGCTGAGTAAGGGTTGTTTCAGTTGTAGCTTACTCAGTAGCCTGTTGGGGTTGTAGCCAGCAGGCATTTTTTATTTTCATGATAATCCTTATAATAGATTTTCTCGGACATGTTTTCGTAAGTTCTCAAGAGTGTCAATGCTATATCGATCCATGACCTGTGGCAGGTCTTCGATGATCGTTGGACAAGCATAAGGATCGGTGAAATTGGCAGTTCCGACACCGATCGCAGAAGCGCCAGCAATCATCATTTCAATCGCTGCTTCTGCTGAATCTACACCCCCCATTCCTATAATTGGAAGTTTAGTGAATTGGGCTACTTGGCGAATTAACTTTAAGGCTACTGGGAAGATAGCTGGTCCTGACATACCTCCCGTACCATTGGCAATAATAGGCTTACCAGTCTTGAGGTCGAAGCGCATCCCGACCAAAGTGTTGATCATGGTCAAGCCACTAGCGCCCGCATCTTCGGCAGCCTTGGCTACCTGGGTGATATCTGCTACGCTCGGGGTCAGTTTGACATAGACAGGAACGGAGGAAGCTTCCACTGCTGTTTTCACGGCTGCATAAGCCAATTCAGGAACCTGACCAATCAAAAGCCCGTTATTCCCATGGTCCACATTGGGACAGGAGATATTGAGCTCAATGGCTTTGACATTTGGTGCCTGGGAGATTTTTCTAGAAACCGTCGCATACTCTTCATTGGAGAAGCCAGCTACATTGGCGATAATCGGTAGATCTGGATAATGCTGGGCTAACCAAGGGAGTTTCTCTGCGAGAACGACATCGACACCTGGATTTTGGAGACCAATGGCATTGAGCATTCCTGCAGGAGTCTCTGCGACACGTGGTGTCGGATTGCCAAAACGAGCCTCTGCGGTTGTCGCCTTGATCATAATGGATCCTAATAAGTCCAAGTCATAGTATTTGGCATATTCTTGGCCAAAACCAAAACAGCCGGAGGCAGGAATAATGGGATTTTTCAAGTCTAATCCTGGTAAGGATACAGCTAATCGATTACTAGTCATACTTTCCTCCCTACATCACAATCGTACCAGTTTCAAAGACTGGACCATCTTCACACACGCGTTTATTGGCTGCTTGGCTTGCATTTTCCAGATGAACGACACAGGCATAGCAAACTCCCATCCCACAGGCCATACGGGATTCCATTGAAATATAGGCCCGAGGGTGGTCATAGAACTTGCTGTTGACGTATTTGAGCATACCAGGGGCCCCACAGGAATAGATGGCATCAAACTCCTTGTCAATCTGATCAACGATGGTTGAGACATACCCCTTGGTACCATAAGTCCCATCATCAGTTGTAATGGTCACTTGCCCATACTGCTTCAACTCTTCTTCAAGGATAACCGCTTCTTTATTTGCAAATCCAAGGACAGAATGGACTTCTACTCCTTGCTCATGTAGCTGTTTAGCCACTTGGACCAAGGGAGGTACTCCAATCCCGCCACCGATGATCAAGGCACGCGCCCCTTGACCAAGCTCCTTTAAGTCAAAGCCATTTCCTTGAGGACCCATGACGCTTAGGAAACTACCAATAGGCAGCTGAGAAAAGATGGCCGTTCCGCCTCCTTCTACCCGATAGATGAGGCGACAGGTATGGCTGTCTGGATCAATCTCTGAGATAGAAATGGGACGACGAAGGAGCTTAGAGTCATCCGGTACACGGATATGGAGAAACTGCCCAGCTAGCATCTGCTCGACCATTTCCCCCTTCAAGACCATTGAAAAAATCCGTGGCGCAATCTCTTCTTGAGCGATTAACTCCATGTCTTCCATCATGATTTTTCCAAACCGTTTTTTACAGCTGTCACTGACCATTGGTTTCCTCTTCTTTCTTCCAGCAAAAAAGACCTCGCAAAAGCAAGGTCCTACAAATGATCAGCTAGACTCAGTCCGCTGATCTTTTTTTCTGTCTTTCCTTGCAGGCCTCTCTGGACCCCTTAAAGGTTAAATTTGTCTCATTATATCGCGCTACTAGATGCTTGTCAAGTAGAAATCGACGACTTAAGAAGCTTTCTTGAGGTCAAAATCCTCTGGTACCGGCGGGATATACTGCAAAGCGATGCGATTCTCAGGCTTGTGATCAACTAGATAAAGTACCAGTAAAAAGACCCATTCCAGAGGCTTCATCAGATAGTAAATGACATCCATAGCCCATTTCTTTTTGATATGTTTAGCAAAAGGATAGCCATAGCGGTCATAATTGCGACGTAAGAAGCGATGGAAACGTGGCGTCTTTTCTTCCAGTACTTGCTCAAAGGCATTGGCAATGCAGAGCTGGCGATTGACGACCACTGGATGACCATGCCGGACTCCCATCCGCTGGGGCTTGACCACCTTTTCATGGCCACCTGCTGCGACCGTACAGAGATAATGCTCATCTATGATAAGATTCTGAGGAGGAATCTTTTCCGAGAAAGTCCAATCTGCCGTATTGGTCCAGGCCTTGACCAAGCTATCAGGTCGCTGACCAAAAAGCATCAGAACCATGACCAATAGCGCTAATAAGGGGAGGGCAAAGACGACCGCCAGCCAAGGCCAGTGTTTGGATTGGTGGAGGATGGTGTGAAAGCGCTGGAGAATGGGATTGTCATAGACCCTATTAGGATCAGACTCTCCCTGCCACTCCTTCATCCTGGTCCTTAAGAGACTAATGGAATAAACTAACCAGAAAACCGTGTGACAACCGATAACTTGCAACTGGATGTCAAACAATCCTACTAGCACCAAACCCATCAATATCCCACTGATACAAAAGATATTCAAAAGTGGAGACAAAGAATTAGCATCCCGGTAGGAATAGATAACCAGAGCCAAGAGGGAAATAAGAGCCAAGGTAATGATAGTTGGCAGAGCCTCTGTCCAAATCATGGTATGCTTCTGCTCATTAATGAGCTGTTTCGTCCAATCATAACCGGTCAGATCCTTTACCTGATAGATAATGAAAGATTCTAGGATACAGCCAAAGACTCCAATCCAAAGGATCACAAAGTACTTGCGATTGTTGACCCTTCGTTTAATTTTTTCCTCTTCTTTCTCGTCATAGACACCGACCAGCTCCTTTTCCAAGGTCTGGGCCTGTATCGTAGACCATCTAGAAATAACATACAGAATCACAAAGATATTAGGAACAAAATAACTGACCCCTAGGGCATGAACAAGAATTGTAACACTGTAAACTGCAACTCCAAAAATAGCATTCCAGAAACCCAAAGATTGGATATTTCCTGGCAAACTCCCGACAATTAGAAAAGCAGACAAACTAATAAATATCAGGAAGTTGGTCATAAAGTTCATCTTTAATACACTGGCTAAAAATTTAGTCTCCAGTTCCTGGTTCCATTTTTTGTACCAGTTAGCAATTTTTTTCATAAGGCCTCCAAAGCTTATCTTTTCCATCATTCTACCAAGGTGTTAACATTCCTTCAATTCTAAACCTGATTTATAGGGAAAAATCCTTCTAGAGACTGATACCAGCTAGGATTTTCTGCGAAAAGTATGTTAAAATATAAGCATGAGAATCCAACAATTACATTACATTATCAAAATCGTCGAAACAGGCTCTATGAATGAGGCATCCAAACAACTCTTCATTACCCAGCCAAGTTTGTCTAATGCTGTGCGGGACTTGGAAAAAGAAATGGGGATTGACATCTTCATCCGTAATCCCAAAGGTATCACTCTGACCAAGGATGGGATGGAGTTCCTTTCTTATGCCCGTCAAGTCGTGGAGCAGACCCAACTCTTAGAAGAACGCTATAAAAATCCAGTAGCCAATCGGGAGCTCTTTAGCGTATCATCCCAGCACTATGCCTTCGTGGTCGAAGCCTTCGTCTCTCTCCTCAAGAAAAGCGATATGGAGAAATACGAGCTCTTCCTACGGGAGACTAGAACCTGGGAAATCATCGATGACGTCAAGAACTTCCGAAGTGAGATTGGTGTCCTCTTCCTGAATGGGTACAACCGGGATGTCCTCTCAAAAATGCTAGATGATAGCCACCTCAAGGCAACCCACCTCTTCACAGCCCAGCCCCACATCTTCGTCAGCAAGTCCAATCCGTTGGCAAACAAAGATGTGGTCAAGCTAGAAGACCTAGAAGACTTCCCTTATCTCAGCTATGACCAAGGGACCCACAACTCCTTCTACTTCTCAGAAGAGATCCTCTCCCAAGAGCATCACAAAAAGTCTATCGTGGTCAGCGACCGTGCCACCCTCTTCAATCTCTTGATTGGTCTGGACGGCTACACTATTGCGACCGGTATCCTCAATAGCAACCTCAACGGAGACAATATCGTCTCCATCCCACTAGATATTGATGACCCAATCGAGCTGGTCTATATCCAACATGAGAAAGCTAGCCTCTCCAAGATGGGTGAGAAATTTATCGAATACTTACTTGAGGAAGTCCGATTTGATAAATAAGGACTAACCATCTACACAAGCCCAATAAAAACACCTGAAACAAGTAGCCTTCTACTTCCTTCAGGTGTTCTTTTATTGTCTTAATTTAGAAAACACTTGGCCAATCTTCCCTTCAATAACCAGGTCCGCCTGCTTGTCTTGCTGGATACTGGTTTTGTTGATCACGACAAGATTCTTCCCTTGGAAATATTGTATCAAGCTGGCTGCTGGATAGACCACAAGGGAAGTTCCACCGATGATGAGAAGGTCAGCCTCTTGGATAGCTCGAGCTGCTTGGCTAAAGACGTCCATATCGAGGGGTTCCTCGTAAAGGGTCACATCCGGCTTGACCACCTTGCCACAGTCGAGGCAATGAGGAATAGTCCCTGCCAAAGCTAGAAAGGCCTCCAGATCATAAAAGCGCTGACAGCCCGTACAGTAATTGCGATCGGCACTACCATGGAGTTTCAAGACTTTTTTAGATCCTGCCATCTCATGGAGACTATCAATATTTTGCGTCACCACTGCCTTAAGCTTCCCTGTCTGCTCCAGCCAAGCAAGATAACGATGGGCTACATTGGGTTTGGCATCAGGATAGAGCAGGTATTTCTTATAAAAGTCGAAAAAATCCTCTGGATAGCGCTCAAACATGGTATGAGAGACCAATTGCTCAGCTGTAAAATGACGACCTAAGGTGACACTATAGACGCCATCTGAGCTACGAAAATCTGGAATATTGGACTCTGTAGAGACACCTGCTCCACCAAAAAAGACAATATTCTGACTACGGTCAATCACGTCCTGCAACTCTTTTAGTTTATCCATGTCTTCCTCCTCACAAGAGAGCCTCGATAAGGGCATTGGCCTGGTCGAAATAAAAAGGTTCTCGTTGATAAACAATCCCCGTCTCCTGGGCCAAGCTCACTAAGAGCTCCATAAAATGTTGAGAAGAGAAACCTGTCGTCCGGTGCAATTTTTCCTCATCAAAGGGTTTGATCAAATGGGCCAAAGGATTGCGGACAGATTTTTCCAACTCCCGCAGTTGCTTGGCCGCATCCATGGTGGAATCCGGCAAGTCTAAAAGTAAAATCAACTCCGTCAAACTGGACGAATTGACTGCACTCTCGCTATGGAAATTCTGCAAGGCTGGATGGTCAGATGACCGAATTTTGTCAAACTTCCAATGGTCATAGCTAGACTCCTTGGAGTTGTGAATGTAGTCTGCAATATCAGGGATCTGCATTTCAATCAAGCGCATAAAGATCCGGTAAATAGCAGGACTCACCGCACGAATGAAGTCAATCATCTGATCGTTGCGGAGCTTAGCTTCTAAGTCATAAAGGTAGTTAGCTAGCTGTTCCTCTTCTGGATCCTCATGCCAAAAAAGCTGAAAACCTGTTGCATCCAGCAACTTGGTTCTCAACTTTTGGTTCATGATTGGCTGGATATTAAGCTCTCGACGCTCGGCCATTAAGTCCAATAAGGTCAAGACAAGCTCTGGCACTTCCTTCTGCTTCTTAGCAGAGCGGAGGGCCCGACCATACTGGTAGGTCTGAAGGTCGTAAAGCCACTCATCATGAAGATATTCTGTCATTAGTCTGCAATCAAGGTTTCAAGACCAACTTTCATCATATCTGTGAAAGTATTTTGACGTTCTTCAGCTGTCGTATCTTCTTCTGGATTGACCAAGCTATCAGAAATGGTCATGATGGCAAGGGCATCAACATGGTATTGAGCGGCAAGATAGTAAAGCGCTGCCGCTTCCATTTCTACAGCTTTTACGCCCCATTTACCAAGCTCTAAGTTCTTTTCAAAGTAGTTTGAATAGAAGACATCAGAAGACAAGACATTGCCGACATGCGTCGTCATGCCAAGGTCTTTGGCAATGTGGTAGGCTTTATCTAACAAATCAAAGCTAGCGATTTGTGGGAAATCGTATTGAGGCCAATCGTTGCGGATGATGTTTGAGTTGGTTGCAGCTGCTTGAGCCAAGACCAATTCACGGACGTGAACATCCTCATTCAAAGAACCAGCCGTTCCCACACGGATTAATTTCTTCACTCCGTAGTCAACAATCAACTCGCGCGCATAAATAGAGATGGATGGCATCCCCATTCCTGTTCCCATAACAGATACACGGTGACCTTTGTAAGTACCTGTGTAACCAAACATGTTACGGACTTCGTTAAAGCAAACAGCATCTTCAAGGAAATTCTCAGCGATAAATTTCGCACGAAGAGGATCTCCAGGAAGGAGAATTTTATCAGCAATTTCACCTTGCTTAGCAGCAATATGGATAGACATAATTAAGATATAGAGGGCGACAGAGAACAAAGTAAAAATAGGAAACTGACGACGCATCGTAGATGCTGGACAGTTTATCTTTTTTACACAGTTCTCCGCCCGTATTCAGTTCAGCGAATACGGTTAACCCTACCTTTCTGTGTGTATTTTGTTCAGAAAAGCTTTCCGCTCGTGTTCATAGAGAACACACGCTCTAGCTTCTTGTTTTTTTCTTATAGGTCAGGCCTCAGATTCTATTTGAACCCCAGACTAACCTGACCTATTGCGTATACATCAATTATACCATAAGAAGATAGAATTCATCTAGCTTGTAGGGTAAATCCCCTCCATAAAAGCTCCTGAATCTTATCTACTTGAAGACTCCTTTAATTTTCTCCCCATCATACAATCCAATCTTTGGGTCAAACCAACAGTTAGAAAGGCTGTTAGTAAAAGGTAAGGCAGCGCATCTAATCCTTGACCTGTAAATCCAATCACCAAACCTATTGCAGAAAAGGGAGCCTTTAAGGTCACGGTCAAAAAGCAGACAGCTCCAATAAGTAAGATGGAAGATGGACTCTCAAGTCCAAAAGCTAGAGTGAAAAGTGCCGCTCCTGCCATCCCCAAGGCAAAGGAAGGCGTCAAAGTCCCTCCATAAGCTCCCGCCCAGAGAGTAATCAAAACGACAAGTACCTTTAGGACAAACAAGAGGAAGGCCGTCTTCCATGAAATTCCATTAATGACCTCCTGAGCTACCATTCGTCCATTTCCAAGAAGGTGGGGCAGTTTCTGAGCTAGGCCAGCTAAGAAAAGAAATGCAAGTGGAAGAGTCATGAGAATACGCTTATCTTTAATCCGATGAGCAGTAACTTGCTTGGTCAATCGCGCAAATCCAAAGGCTAGGGGCGTTAAGACCAAGACTAAGATTGGCATCAACCACAACACCTGTAGTGACCAAGTCGTAACCGGCAGCTTGTAGAGTGCATGATCTGAAATCACCCAACCTGCCGTATAAGCAGCCACATATGTGGAAATCCCTGCCAAGAAAAAGCGTTTAAGTGAAAATGCAATGCCTAAGGTTTCAAAAATAAAAAACACACTCGTTAAAGGGACTTGGTAAACCGCAGCCAATCCTGCTCCCGCCCCACAAGCGATCAAAAAAACACGATCTGCCAGCGGCAGGCCAAAACCTTTCGCAAGACGACCTGCCAACAAGGCCCCGATCTCTCGGGGCGCTCCTTCCTTGCCGATCGGTGCTCCTCCTCCAACAGCCACAATTTGCCAGCTAGAATGGAGCAATTGTCTCCAGAAATGAAGGGAAAGACGGGAATCTTCCTCATTCATCTGCCCCTTGATGGAGAGAAGCTTCCCCTTTCGTTGCAAAAAATACCAGACTAAGGCTGAAGTAAGACCTACAATTAGTAAATTGATTCCTATCCGATAAGGGGGAACTCCATCCGTCAAAAAACTAGACTCATGCTCGGAGTGACCAAATACTAGCCCTTCAACAAATTCTAGAAGATCATGAAGAATAATACCTGCAAAACCCGAAACAAGCCCTAGCAGACAAGCTGCTAGGACTATTCTCAGTTTATAGGGAATTGCTTGGATGATTCTCACAATTCTTTCCATCTTTTTTACAATTCAGCAAGAATCGCTTTCAGCAATCCTTTGAAGTCTCCTTTGACGCGCTCTGTCACTTCCACTACTTCTTCGTGGTTGAGCTCTTCTTGGAAACCAGCCGCAAAGTTGGTAATACATGAAATACCAAGAACCTTCAAACCAGAGTGAGCAGCAATGATGACTTCAGGAACAGTTGACATTCCGACAGCGTCTGCACCAAGAGTCTTATATGCACGGATTTCAGCTGGAGTTTCATAAGTTGGACCAGTCACACCGATATAAACTCCATCATCCAACTTAATACCCAATTTGTCTGCTACTTGATGAGCAGTTTCACGGTATTCTGGAGTGTAAGCTTTGGACATATCAGGGAAACGTGGACCAAAGTCATCCAAGTTTTCACCGATCAATGGGTTTTGACCTGTCATGTTGATGTGGTCAGTAATAGCCATCAAGGTACCAGGACCGAAGCCGATACCTCCAGCAGCGTTGGTGACAAGCACCCCTTCACAGCCCAATACTTTCATGACGCGAACTGGGAAAGTCACCACTTCTAATGGGTTTCCTTCGTAGAAGTGGAAACGTCCTTGAAGGGCCAAGACTTTACGTCCAGCAAGATCACCATAAACCAATTTACCAGCATGTCCGACTACTGTTGATTGACCCCAGTTTGGAATGTCAGAGTAGTCTACTACGACGGCATTTTCGATTTCTTCAGCCAATTCTCCAAGACCTGATCCAAGGATCAAACCGAACTCAGGAGCTTCGATTCCTTTGCCCTTCAAAAATGCTGCTGTTTCATTGATTTTTGCTAATAATGTCATTGTGTTCCTCCTATTATTTCTTAAGTAATGCACCGATTTTGTCAAAGGTGTTGGCGTTGCGAATAGTCATCTGGCGATAGAAAGGCATCTTCATCAGATGTTTGTGGTAGGCCGTTTTAACATAGCTTTCTTCTGAGAATTTCCCCCAGAAAACCGCTAGCTTGCCAAAGTGGAGCACTTCTTCTCCTAAATCTAAAGCCAGCAGCTTCTCTTCTACGGATTCCCTACCCAAACCCTCGGTGTAAAAGAGGACATCCTTACGAGCCATCTCTTCTGTCCACCATTCCGGTAAGTTCGCACATTCTGCTTCATAGTCTTCTCGACTCAAGAGAGAAAAGCGCTCAATAAAGGGATAATGGTTCCCAAAGAAGGTCGACAGCCCCTCCACTAATTGAGTCCGCGAAAGATCCGTCGTAAAGAAGATATTGCCACTATTGATGTAGGTTTCCACTTGGCTGAGGCCTAGCTCCGTCAATTGATGACGCAGATCCGCCATGACCACCTTATTCTTGCCGCCAACATTGATTCCTCTTACGAGTAAGGCAAATCGCATCATCTTAGACCAATTTATCTAAGAAGCTTTCACCGATCATGGCTTTCTCCACACCGAAGTTGTCCGCCACTGTAGCTGAAATATCCGCAAAGTGTCCAACTGGAATCAAGCCACTACCTTTGAAGGATGGGCTGTAAGCCAAGAATGGGATATACTCACGCGTATGGTCAGTACCAGCATAAGTTGGGTCATTTCCGTGGTCAGCTGTGATCATCAAGAGATCATCTTCTTTCATAGCAGCGATGATTTCTGGCAAGCGCTCGTCAAACTCATGCAAGCAATCACGGTAACCGTGTGGATCACGACGGTGTCCATAAAGGGCATCGAAGTCTACCAAGTTAGTGAACGAGAAGCCATGTTTAAAGTCTTCTGATTTCATAGCCTTGATCAAGTTGTCAATACCGTGGCTGTTTGATTTGTTGTGGCCCATATCATGGTTGATACCAGCGCCGTTGAAGATATCGCTGATCTTACCAACTGAGTAAGTATCGATACCAGCTTCGTTCAATTTGTCCAAAACAGTTGGCGCAAATGGTGAAACGGCCAAGTCACGACGGTTGGCTGTACGAGTGAAGTTTCCTGGTTCCCCAACATAAGGACGAGCAATGATCCGTCCAAGAAGGGCTGGACGTTCCAACGTAATAGAACGAGCGTATTCACAGATACGGTAGAGTTCATCCAAAGGAATGATGTCTTCGTGGGCTGCAATTTGAAGAACTGGGTCAGCTGATGTATAGATGATCAACTCGCCGGTTTCCATTTGGCGTGGTCCGAAGTCATCGATGACCGCTGTACCAGAATAAGGTTTGTTAGCTTCGCGGATGACCTTACGACCTGAGAATTCTTCAATCTTAGTAATAATTTCTTCTGGGAATCCATTCCAGAAAGTATCAAAGGGTTCTGTAATATTAAGGCCCATGATTTCCCAGTGACCTGTCATGGTATCTTTTCCAAGAGAGACTTCTTCTAACTTCGTTGCGTAACCAGTTGGATTGCTCTCAGCAGGTACAGTCTTCAAGGCTTGTTCACGCGGAATATTTCCAAGACCAAGCTTTGCCATGTTTGGTACATTCAAACCAACTGCTTTTGAGATGTGTCCAAGTGTGTCAGATGCGCCGTCAGGTACACCAGCATTGACAAAGTTATTAGCATCTGGAGCTGCTCCGATCCCTACTGAATCCAATACAACTAAATGCATACGATTAAATTTTGGCATTTTGAATGTCTCCTTTATAATTTAAACTGAATACAGTATAACACAATTTTTTGAAAATGTAACGCTTTCATATAAAATTTTATAAATAAGTTTCATATCCGTAGAAAAAAGGACAAAATGCCCTTTTTAAAGTGATTTGCTTATGATTTTTGGACCTTCTGGTGTCCCTACGATGACTTTAGAAACCATTCCTAAGAAGAGACCATGGTCGACAACACCGACAGTCCGGTCCAACTCTTCTGCTAAGGCTTCAGCGTCTGGGATCACTTTCAAATCCAAATCAATGATAAAGTTCCCTTGATCGGTCACAAAGCGCTGTCCATCTTTTTCACGGTAAGCTGGTGAATAGCCCTTCTTTTCAAAATGACGGAAAAGATTTTCTGCTCCGTATTGAACCACTTCTACTGGTAGTTTAAAGGCACCAAGCGTCTCCACTTGTTTTGACTCATCAACAATCCAGATGCAGTCTTTTGAGTTGGTCGCAACGATTTTCTCCATCAAGAGGGCACCGCCACCACCTTTGATGCCGTTCAAAGCAGGGTCTACTTCGTCCGCACCATCGACGGTCAAGTCCACCACTTCTACATCGTCAATCGCTTTTAGCGGAATACCCAAGCCTTCTGCCTGCTCATAGGTCACGCTTGAGGTCGTTACAGCTGTAATCTTCAAGCCTTCTTCCTTGATGCGACGCCCCAATTCAGCTACAAAATAATAAGCAGTTGACCCTGTACCGAGACCGACAATCATGCCGTCAGTGACAAACTCAGCCGCCTTAATACCTACCTGTTCTTTTAGGTTTACCATCTTAGACCTCCATTTCTGTTCGTATTTAGTATAGCATATTGGCGGACAGATTTCACTACTTAACTGAAAACCTTTTCAACTCCTCCTTCTAAAAGCAATATCTTGCCCCTCTTGCTAGTTTACGATAGAATAGAAGAGAATACACAGGAAAAGAGAAGATACATGATTACTAGAGAATTTGATACCATCGCTGCTATCTCGACCCCTCTCGGTGAGGGAGCAATCGGGATTGTCCGCCTAAGCGGAACAGACAGCTTTAAAATCGCGCAAAAGATCTTTAAAGGAAAAGACTTAAGCAGCGTTGCCAGCCACACCCTCAACTACGGCCACATCGTGGATCCAGCTAAAGATGAGATTCTGGATGAAGTCATGGTCGGTGCCATGCGCTCGCCTAAGACCTTCACTCGTGAAGACATCATCGAGATTAATACCCACGGTGGGATTGCGGTGACCAACGAAATCCTTCAATTGGTGATTCGCGAAGGCGCTCGATTAGCTGAGCCTGGTGAATTTACCAAGCGGGCCTTCCTGAATGGTCGTGTCGATTTGACCCAAGCTGAGGCAGTCATGGATATTATCCGCGCTAAAACCGACAAGGCTATGAACATCGCAGTCAAACAGTTGGACGGATCCCTATCTGATCTCATCAACAACACGCGCCAAGAGATCCTCAATACTCTGGCTCAGGTCGAAGTCAACATCGACTATCCTGAGTACGACGATGTCGAGGAAGCAACCACTGAGATCATCCGCGAAAAGACCACTGAGTTTGAAGCCCTCTTGACCAATCTCCTCAAGACAGCTCGCCGGGGTAAGATCCTTCGCGAAGGAATCTCAACTGCTATCATCGGGCGGCCAAACGTCGGTAAATCCAGCCTTCTGAACAACCTCCTGCGCGAGGAAAAAGCCATCGTGACCGATATCGAAGGGACGACCCGAGATGTCATCGAGGAATACGTCAATATCAACGGGGTTCCCCTCAAGCTCGTCGATACGGCTGGGATCCGGGAGACAGAGGATATCGTCGAACGCATCGGGGTGGAGCGCTCTCGCAAAGCCCTCAAAGAAGCCGACCTGGTCCTCCTGGTCCTCAACGCTAGCGAGCCTCTGACTGATCAAGATCGGCAGCTCCTTGAGATCTCCCAAGACAGCAACCGCATCATCCTACTCAACAAGGTCGATCTCCCGCAACAAATCGAGTTGGATGAGATCCCAGCTGATCATATCAAGATTTCTGTCCTCAAAAACCAAAATATCAACCAAATTGAAGACCGGATCAATGCCCTCTTCTTTGAAAATGCTGGCCTAGTGGAGCAAGATGCTACTTACCTCTCCAATGCCCGCCACATCTCTCTCATTGAGAAAGCCGTTGAAAGCCTCCAAGCAGTCAACGAAGGCCTGGCCATGGGTATGCCAGTGGACCTGCTTCAAGTCGATCTAACCCGCACTTGGGAAATCCTCGGAGAAATCACAGGGGATGCTGCACCAGACGAGCTCATCACTCAACTCTTCAGCCAGTTCTGTCTTGGAAAATAACCATCAAAAAAAAATCGTATGTTGCAAACATACGATTTTTCTATTCTTAATTTCCTTGGTCCAGACTTTGGACGGTTTGGTAAGCTTGGTAGATCAAGAAGAGTCCTACTGCTGTTAAGAAAGGGATAGCGAGAGGGAGTTCTGTCTCGATTTGGCCAAATGGTGAATTGCCGACAAAGTGAAGGCCAAAGCCAGCTACAAAATAGAACCAACCCGTCACCATCAATTCCTTGCGACCTTTTGTAGCTTGAAGGATCAAGTAGAGACCTAGCATGAACAGAGCTGTGTAGACCCAGTGAGATACGACCCCATTCATGATCCGGCCTAGGATACCAGATACTGCATAAGAGAAACCTTCTGGCATGTCTTGACGGATATAGGCAAAGTCCTCCACAATCTGGAAACCAAGACCAGATGCAATAGCTAAAAGGAAGATGGACTTGATCCGACGCACATTGAATAAATAGAGGACAAAGAAAATCGGAATCAACTTGAAGGGTTCCTCAAAGAGCGGGCCTGCAATAGCACTCTCGTACTGGTTCCAAAAATCGCTATTGGGCGCTACTGCTTGAATCATCTCATGGAAATAGGTATTGGCAAAACTAGACAACCAACCTGCGATAAAGCCGCCACCTAGAAGTGAAAAGAGGACCGGAATCCAGGACAACTTCCACTTCTTCGCGAAATGAAAGAGAGCCCAAACAGCAGGAATCGCATAAACTAAGAGCAAGAGGACAGAGATACCAATGATCCCATACTGAGATCCAGTCATCCAACCAGCTGTGATAGACTGCGTCTCATAAGCTAGACCAATGGAGAGTAAGAATAAAAATAGAAACAAAATCGATTTGCGTTTCATAAAAAACCTTTCTTTAAAACAATTAAAAAGGCTGGAAATCCAGTCTTTTTGTCTGTATGGTTATTGTAACAATAAAATCTTAAAAAAACAATAAATGGCTACGGAAATTGCGATTGCTGGTTACTGTTAATCCTTGCGATGAAGAATTCTACATGATAAAACATAAGACATAACATTGTCAGGAAAATCAGGTTGAGTTTTTACTCATCGGGTTTCAGTGCTATCCCTGAAACTTCGGTTTCTAAACAACTGGAATTGCGATTAAATAGTTCGCCCCCAGTGTTATCAGTTCTAGACTTCAGTCTTGACTTATTTAAACTAGTAAAAGGCTCTTAAAAACATATAATAGATCTGCTATCTTGAATCAATATAAGTTTAAGAATCAAGATGAAATGTATAAAATTAATATTTTCTAGTGATTAAAACTATATTTTTTTTCTCTATTAATAAATGCATCTTCTCCACCCTCTAGAATATCACAAACATGTGTTCTAATACTCTGTTTTTGAAGTATAAATTGAGATTCTAAATTGTTCTTATTATTCTCTAAAGCTCCATTTATATAGTCAAACTTCTCACCATTTTGATTTGGAAAATCATCAGATTGTTGATTTGCTACAATAATATTTTCCGCATCTCCAGCCACAACTATATTGGGATTATGAGTAACAATTATTATTTGCCGTTTTAGTTTGGTTTGTTTAATATACTGCGTTAGTTGATTATATATTGCTCTATTATCCAAACTGTCTTCAGGCTGGTCAATTAATACTGGGATTTTACTATCCGAAAATTCCAATATTAATTTTAATACTATAAATGCTTTTTTCCCAGGAGACATTTGATCAAACTTATCACCTTGATATTCGATTTCAAATTGATAGTCATAAAAATTTGTTGTAAAAAAATGCTCTATATGGTTTAACTTATTTCTATTACCATTAAATGTGAGATTATCATCTTCAAATATTGAGTCAATTACCTCATCAAAAGAATTTGTTAGTTTATCTATAAAATCTTGTTTTGAACGACCACGGGCACTGATGTAATCAAATTCCGGTTCAAGATCTTTTAAATTAAATTCAATTGAGATTTTTAAACTATCGTCATCTTCAATTTTAAAAGAACTTAACAAATCCTCTCTATATTTGGAATAAACTTTATATTTTGAAATAATTTTATTCTTGATATCTATATTCTCTTTATCAAGTTCATTTTTTCTATTTTTGAATTTTTCAATCCTAGATAAATTATCATATTCACCCTTAATAAGAGAATTTAATCTTGCTATTTCTGAATTATTTTTAGTAGCCTCAATACATCTTTTATAAGTACTATCATTTTCTATACTATTTATCTTATTTTCATTAATTCGAATTTGATCTTCTTTATTTAATTTAATTCTTCCAATTTCATATTCTTGTTGTTTTCTAAATGTATCTTGTAATCTAGCATTCAGTTGACCAATCTCGATTCTCAAATCTGGTGAAGGCGACAATGTATTATCATAACTTTTAATTTCAAATGTAATTGGTGGTATACTAGATAAATATTTTAAATCGGATTCATAAATGGCTCTTTTGTTTTTTAACTCTTGTAATTCTCTATTTTGAGTTTCAAATAACTTACCCTCCATTTCAGATATCTTACTATCATCCATTAATAATTTTATATTAGCCTCATAGTTTTCTATTCGATTTTTCGTAGCTTGCTCCTCTGCTTCAGGCTTAACCAACTCACTAATTGAATTTTGATTCTCTTTATAATTTTCAAGCAACTCAATAATTTCAATTCGCAAATTGTTACAGTTTTGCTCATATTTCTTTAGCTCAAGGTCCATATCTTTTGACTGAATAATACTTCCCACTAAATCCTTAAGTTTCTCCCTTTCTCTAGCTAAAGTATACATATGCTCTTGAGGTATATACTCAATGCGTCTAGAATTGTCTTCTTGTTGGTCTTTCCAAATAATTTGAAAATCATCCAAATTTTCAAATGAGTAGGCCTTAGTACTCAATTCATGTCCCAATTTTTTCGCAATTGAATTTAATAAAGTTGACTTACCAGTTGAACGTCCCCCAATAATTGCATTTAAATTTTCAGATAAATATATGTTACAATTCTTATAATGGACGCTGTCAATGACAAGTTCATCTTTTTCAAGAATTGGTTTATCTTTCTTAACACAAATACGATACTCAGGTTCATATTTTATTTGCTTTAAACCTTCAAAAGTTAAATCAGCTTTAACCCAAGAATATTTTGTTCCGATTTCTTCTAATGAATGAGCATCTGAAGATTGAAGTAATGGCCTAACATATGGTGAATGATTCAGCCAGTATTCTCTATCGTTCATGATATTATTATGAGCACATTTTTTATCTTTACAAGTTGCTGGATCATCACAACTCGAATGAATCAGAAAATCTGATTTAACACAGATATTTTCATAAACTGCCATATTTTTAGGATCAGAGTCGCTAGTAGCACTACCGTGACCTCTAGCAAGAAAACCAGTCAAAAACCTACCACCTAAATCATTATCGTTATTTAACACGTTCATCAATGTACTGAAATCAATATTTGCAACATTTTCAATTTCACTATTTGTTAGAGTATTAAAAGATTTATCTGTGCTACCAATATTAGCTTTTAATTGTGCAAGTATATTTTTTATAGTTACATCTTCTAACTCATTATCAAAAATTATATGGTAATCAAAAAGTTGGTCATGTTTATTGATGTATGAAAGTCTTACCTCAAGATTTAAGAAAGTTGCTATACCTATATTGTTTAACTTATTTTTTAACCTAAAGTCTTCCTCAGTAAAATTAAAATAATTCGTCAATCCAACTGCAGAAATATTACTTTCTATTATTTTTTGAATAAATTTATCTTCAAATATTTTTCCTTTACCATCTGATAATCCAAACTGATTATTTACCATAGTATATGGAGAGTGGATATGCATATCCCATTTTCTATATTCTGATCCTCTGTTTGACACTTTTATCCTCCAATTTATCATACTAATTTTATTAAAGTGATTACATCTCTCTCAATCTTTCCCTAACTTCATCCTTACTTACCTCTTCGTTAAAGAATGGTAAGCCAACGATTCGGTACCGATCATCATCTATGAGAGTTTTCGCTTCGTCTCGCTCAGAAATTTGACGCAAGAACTCTTCCTTCCAACCTTCTTTACCGTTTACAAATGTACCTTATGAATCTAAAAATTGACTTTCTTTAGGTTCTATAAAAATATGCCATGAAACATTATCATAGACCTATGTAATTAATGAGTTTTATATAAATATTGTAGGTTATTATTTAACAGTTAATAACTCCAAAACTAAACCATTCTTAATCAGACCTCCTATCAATTATTATATTAATACAATTTTACCCCTTCTTTCCTAAAAAATCAAACCATTATATGCAATTGTCTGGAATATTTTACTAATTTATTACTAGCTCCAATTCACCCCATTCTTTCATTATCACAAACAAAAAAAGCGTGCATTCACGCTTTTTAGTCTTCCCATTTTGGTTGGCTAATTTCTGCAAAGGTATCGTCCTGATGGATCGCTTTTTCCACCTTCTCCACTTGGACGACTTGGAGCGGGATCTTCTTAAAAGATCCCCAGTCTGTGACAACCTCCATTCAATATTGTTTCTTTACGACCCAGCTTTTTTCTTCCCTTACATCGACACTCCCTACTCGTACTTGAGGCCGCTAGCTTTCATGGATTAAGCATTGGGTCAAAGCTATGAGCCGCTCACCCTCATCTGCTATCTCCAACTTGGTCAACAGCTCTTGATCACTGACATCTTTTATCAAGATACTTCTTAGGTAGTTATCAAACCCTTTCAGATACTTGAATCCTAGCCAAAGCAAGCCCATAATCAGCGCGAAAAAGAGAATGATAAAGATATAGTAGAGAAAAATTGGAAAGTCTGAGCCTTTTGCATTGGACTCACCAGTGAAAAACAAGAAGACAAAACTCAGCAAGAAGAACCCTGGCATCAGAAAGAAAATCCAGAAGATGGTCGATCCATACACAAGAAAATCAGAGAGATTTTTCCCCACAACTAAGGCTCCAATGGAGGCTTTCTTTGGTGTTCCCATCTTGGCTGACTGATTCATTTTCCCCATGACCTACTCCTTTCAGTCTAGCTACCACATTCCCATATGATTTACGAATTTACAAGCTATTTCAATGACAATACATCATCCTCTGAAAGTTTCCCTCTCAAGGCAACCCACATTTGCTCAGTAAGTGAAATTAATTGTTCTCTTCTTCCACTATTATACCATACAAGCACTTTCTCAAAGATCCATCCTTGTATAAGCCAACAAAAAAACACTGAATTTTCAGTGTTTTCTTTTTAAATTCTGTCCCCTGCCGGAATCGAACCAGCAACTACTCCTTAGGAGGGAGTTGTTATATCCATTGAACTAAGGGGACCTATAAAAAAAGAAGCGAGATCACTCCCGCCTCCTCATTCGTCTTAACGACGGATTTCTTTAATACGAGCTGCTTTACCTTGCAATGCACGAAGGTAGTACAATTTCGCACGACGTACTTTACCGTAACGTACAACTTCAATCTTTTCTACACGTGGAGTGTGTACTGGGAATGTACGTTCAACACCGACACCGTTAGAGATTTTACGAACAGTGTACATTTCAGTGTGTCCTTGACCTTTACGAGCGATAACAACGCCTTCAAAGATCTGGATACGTTCACGAGTTCCTTCGACAACTTTCGCGTGTACACGAACAGTGTCACCAGGACGGAATGCAGGGATATCAGTACGAAGTTGACCTTCAGTCAAGCTTTGAATTAATGGATTCATTTTATTCTCCTATCTTCGTCAATCTTGAGGGCTACTCCCTCAGCGGATAAACTGTATTTTTGTGCTTCCATTACGCACAAAGTTTATAATACCAAAAGAATGTCCTTTTGTAAAGGATTATTGCAACTTTTTCGCAACTTTTTGTCCACCATAGATAGACAGGGCTGGAAAGAGGCGAGTTGCGACTAGACAAACCAAGAGAAAGGCTGGCCAATGCTGGAAACCAAAGACCTCACACCCAATCAAGATAGGTCCAATCGTCGTCGAGGTTGCTCCGGCAAAGACTGCCGCATAGCCTAAGGCAGCTACCAGATAAACCGGAAGTCCAAAGAAAGGAGCTAGCCAGACACCCAGACTGGCCCCGATAGAAAAGAGCGGGGTCACTTCTCCTCCCTTATAGCCTGCAGCAATGGTCGTCACCGTGAAGAGTAGCTTGAGGATCCAGTCTGCCCCAGTAATCAAACTCTTCCCATTAGCAATAGTAAAGCTTTGAGAAATCAGGTTTGTCCCCAGTCCCGTGTAGCGACCTGTCCCAATCAGATACAAGAGAATACTCAGGCCGAGACCAACCACTCCAATCCGTACATAGGAATTGACAAAGGCTTGGGCAAAACTTTTTTTAAAGGTGCCTAGGAGATAGGCAAAGAGCTTGCCTGTCAAACCAAAGATGACTCCCAAGAGAAGCAACTGCAAGAAGACTTGTGGGGATAGGGAGAGTTTGGCAGAAATGACTTGAGTAAACTTTTCTAGTCCCAAGGTGTGAGAAGTCCAACTAGCAACAAAGGATGCAATGGCCGCAGGATAAAGAGCCCGCCACTCCAGTCTCCCAACCACTAGGACCTCCATGGCAAAGAAGATGGCAGCTAGAGGCGTCTGAAAGAGTCCCCCGAAGCCGGCAGCCATCCCAGTGACCAAATAAATCCGTGAAGCGTGAGGGCCAAGCCAGTCTCTTCGAAGAGCATGGGCCACCGTTCCCCCAAGCTGGACCGCTACTCCTTCTCTACCAGCAGATCCACCAAAGAGATGGGTCAACCAGGTAGAAAGGATGGTCAAGGGAATCAAGCGCTTGGGAATGGCTTTCTCCCTTCCCTCTCCTACTTCAAAGAGGAGCTCCATCCCTTTTTGACTCTTACCTCCATAGGTGCGATTGAGATAGGTGATCAAGATACCGGCTAGAGGCAGAAAGGGTAAGAGATAGAGAAGGTAATCCGTACGAACTTCTCCAATCCCAATCAAGACACGCCCGAAGAGGGTATCAATTACCCCGACGATCCCCCCGATTATAATTGCATCTAGGGTATAAACCAAGGTTCTTTTAATTATCGTCATCTCAAGCACCTTCGTCCCCATCTAATTGATCAGCCTGGTAGCCTCTGGAGCGCTTCATCAAATCACGATAAGTCGCAAGGATGGTCTCTTCATAGCGCTTGTCCTGCACCAAGCCAGCGACATTGGCTAAGACCTCATCTTCTCTGGCCCGATCCAAGATAGGATTTTGATGAGTTTCTTTGTACCGAATGATATCTTCTACACAGTGCATCCGGCGTTCCAATAAATGGACCAATTCTTTATCGATGCTATCAATCTCTTGGCGAATCTTCTTTAACTCCATACTGGTCTCCTCACTTTTTGCTCCCATTTTATCAAAAATCGAGCTATCTTACTAGCCCTATCCAGCTATTGAACATTTTCAACCACAAAAAAAGTGCCTGCAACATGCAAACACCTTTCTTAATTATGGATTAGCCTACTTTTGCTACGACTTCTTCTGCAAAAGCTTCTAATTTTTCAATATCTTCATCTTCAGCTGATAAGTCTACCTTGACGCACTCAGAACCTTTGACAGCCCCGGTTGCTGCAAAGACACGATCAAAGTCATCGACTGCTTTACAAAACTCATCGTAGAAGGTATCACCTGAACCAACAACACCGTAAATCTTACCATTCAAATCAAGACCAGCTAAGTCTTCATAAAAGTCTACGATTTCGTCAGGAAGCTCACCATCACCGTAAGTATAGGTTGCTACGACTGCAATGTCAGCTTCAAGAAAGTCCTCTGCGTCTACTGTTGTACATTCGTCGACTTCTACTTCGACACCAAGATCACGAAACTTATCGGCTACGATATCAGCAATCTCTTCTGTATTTCCTGTCATACTTGCAAAAACAATCTTTGCTAATGTCATAATTCCCTCCAAATAATAATCTTATGACATTATACCACTTTCGCTCGAATTTTGCATAGGGAAGTACTGGGGACCTGGCATTGTTCGGAAATTCCCCACCAGAGAGCCAGACAACCTTTTTCTTTTCCAAATGCCCTGCTTATGCTAAAATTGAATGAGAACTAAATGAGGTACTATATGCAGATTACACAGGACATTTTAGAGAAAATCAACCAATACGATACCATTATCCTTCACCGTCATATGAATCCCGATCCGGATGCGATCGGAAGCCAGGTCGGCCTGAAAGAGATCATCCAGACCAACTTCCCAGACAAAAAAGTCTTAGCTACCGGCTTTAATGAGCCGACTCTTGCTTGGATGGCTAGCATGGATGCTGTCACAGATGAGGACTATGCGGGTGCCCTGGTCATTGTCTGCGATACTGCCAACACCCCTCGCATCGATGACAAACGCTACACAAGTGGCGATTTTCTAATCAAGATTGACCACCATCCAAACGATGATGCTTACGGAGATCTCCTCTGGGTAGACACTGACTCGAGCTCTACGAGTGAACTCATTACCCTCTTGGCTCTTGAACAAAAGCTTGAAATCACTCCAGAAGCAGCCCGTCTCCTCTATGCCGGTATTGTCGGAGATACTGGACGCTTCCTCTACCCTTCAACGACGAGCCGGACTTTCGAGATGGTTTCCCACCTTCGTAGCTTTAACTTTGACTTTACCGGTCTTTCTCGTCACATGGATAGCATGAGCTTTAAGATTGCCAAGCTTCAAGGCTATGTCTATGACCATCTCGAAATCGATGAAAATGGAGCAAGTCGCGTGACCCTTACCCATGAGCTCCTCAAACACTACCAAATCACTGATGCCGAAACTGCTGCGATTGTCTCAGCACCTGGTCGGATCGAAGACGTCAGTGTTTGGGTCATCTTTGTCGAGCAAGCCGATGGCCACTACCGCGTCCGTATGAGAAGTAAAGCTCTGGTGATCAACGAGATTGCCAAACGCCACGATGGTGGAGGCCACCCACTCGCAAGTGGAGCCAATTCTTATTCCTTAGAAGAAAACGAGCAAATCTATCGGGAACTACAGGAAGTTGCCAAGGCAAAGTAGGTGTTCATGAAGGATCAAATACACAGGTCAGTCATCTCTAGTGGAGATGATTGGTCTTTTTTCATTTTAAACAAAAACGAATGAATGTTAATAAGATTTAGAAAAATGTGAACGATTTCTTACATTTCCATTCCAGTTTGAGCTTATTTATGCTATAATAATCACAAAAAAAGGAGACGTTTTATGCATAAACATCGTATTTTTATCATTGTCGCAGCAGCTCTTACTGCCATTTCTACCTTTTTGCCGTGGAGTACACTTAATGGTGGATCCTTCGGAAGTTATTCTTTCAGTGGAATTCGAGGTGAATTTGGATGGGTCATCGTTGTCCTAGCTATTGGTGCCATCGTTCTAGCTTGCCTTCCAAACATTGCTCCACCAATGAACAAGAATTTTTCCATTGGTGTCATTGCTATCGGTATTCTTGAAAGCTTAATTACGATCATCACTATGTTTAGAGTCTTGGGTGCTTCATCTGAATTCGGTGATGGCTTTTCTATTGGTTTTGGTTTGATTATTGCAGTCATTGCAAGTATTGCTCTTGTTGTCACAGGACTTCTTGCGATGTCTGGTGGTAAAATCACTAAAGGGACATTCCAAGAACTTGCATCAACAAGTAGAGGATTCGCACAGTCTGTTGCATCATCTGTCCAATCACCACAACAACCAGGTCAACCTGGTCAACAACAATGGCAACAACCACAACAAGGGTTTGGTCAGCCTGCCCCAGGACAAGGATTCCAACAAGCGCCTCAACAAGGATTTGGTCAACCTGCTCCAGGACAAGGGTTCCAACAAGCACCTCAACAAGGGTTTGGTCAACCTGGTCAACAACAATGGCAACAACCGCAACAAGGGTTTGGTCAGCCTGCCCCAGGACAAGGGTTCCAACAAGCACCTCAACAAGGGTTTGGTCAACCTGCCCCAGGACAAGGGTTCCAACAAGCACCTCAACAAAGGTTTGGTCAACCTGATCAACAACAATGGCAACAACCGCAACAAGGGTTTGGTCAACCTGCTCCAGGACAAGGATTCCAACAAGCGCCTCAACAACCTCAACCAGGGTTCCAACAAGCACCTCAACAGCCTCAACAAGGTTTCCAACAAGCACCTCAACAAGCTTGGCAACCACAAGAGCAACAGCAACCTCAACAACCAGAACAGCCAACTACTGAACCTGGTCAAGAATAAAAAGATTTCTATTGATTATACATGTCTAACATTTCCTTACTAGGGGTGTTGGTCAGAGTGGGAAAAGCTTGCCTAACAGGATGAGCTTCTCCCACTTTTTTTCTCTATAAAATGCGAAAAATTTGGTAAAAATCCTTGCCAAACTCTTTTGTTTTTGATAAACTAGCTTAGTAACAATCTATGGCTCGGAAAGAGACCATGGCAGAAAGGAAATATTGCAAAATGAAAAAAGATATCCATCCAGAATATCGCCCTGTTGTCTTCATGGACACTACTACTGGTTACAAGTTCCTTAGTGGTTCAACTAAGTACTCTAGCGAGACTGTTGAATTCGAAGGTGAAACTTACCCATTGATCCGTGTTGAAATTTCATCAGACTCACACCCATTCTACACTGGACGTCAAAAGTTCACTCAAGCAGATGGACGTGTGGATCGTTTCAACAAAAAATACGGTCTCAAATAAGAAACCCATCAAAACCACTTCCACTTGGCAGTGGTTTTTTTCTTGTCCTGCCCAGCACAAAAACACCGCTCCTTCAGGTTCCTGAAAGAGCGGTTTCTTGTTATTCGTAGTCGCCACCGGTAAAGTTGAAGTATTCTTCTAAGCTTTTTCCTGATGCTGCGACATCTTTTGCATCTTCTCCGATATAGCGAAGGTGCCAGCTTTCCGGCATGTAGCCCGTGCTCGCTTCTTTTCCTTCTTGATAACGGACGATAAAGCCATACTTGGCAGCGTTCTTGAGCAACCATTTGCTTGCGCCTTGTTCTTGAACGAGATTGCCACTGGTATCGATGAGGTCAAATGCTAGACCTGTCTGGTGTTCGCTATAGCCAGGACGAGCTGAGTAGCGATCTGCTGCAGCGGCACCGTCTTGATTGACATAGCTTTGGTAGAGATCTACTTGGGTCTCATAACTGCGGAAACCACTGTACTGATCGCTGATAGCATACCCTTCAGCCTGCATGGCCGCGATTAACTCGTGCAAGGCCGCAACAGCTGTTGGATCTTCACCTGGATTGTAGTCTGCAGCTAAGGGGTAGTGCTTGTTAGCAATGACGATATCTCCAGACTTTCCTTGGACACTGTAATAAGAGCCATTAAAGGAAACACCTTGGTCCACCGTTACTTCGCCTGCCTTCTTCGTTGACTTTTTGTTATCGTCAGATGAAGTTGCTTCAGAAGCACTGGTTTCTTTGCTGGCTGACGACTGAGCGACTTGCTTACTGGAAGCAGGCTCTTTTTGAGATGAGCTTTTTGACTCCTTCTGTTGGCCACAAGCACCTAGGCTCAACAGAACCAGGCCAGCAAGCGTCCATTTTGTCATGCTTAATTTCATCATAAACCTCCTAATTACCAGCCGTGACCGCAATAGCCGTAATCACGTAAGTATCCCCTACAGGTTTTAGGGTGTAGGTCTTGTCCTTGCTACTCTGGCTATCTTTTCGGCTGGTCACATAGTGCACAGTATATTCTTCATGGGTTTTCACGATCACCATTCCATTCTCTTCGGTAACGCTGAGAACATTGAAAACACCTGGTGTATAGTAGTCGATTTCAGCCTTCTTGACTCCGCCACCTGTTGTCCACTCCACCATTTCCTTATAGGCATCACTTGAAGTGTCATAGTACTTGGAGTAGGTGTTGGATCTACTTGAGACAGATGAGAAGATTTCTGTCCGGTAGTCTTGGAGGAAGGAGGTGATAGCAGTTTTCTTCTCTTCTGCCTTCTTGGCTTCTTCTTCCTTGGCTTTACGAGCTGTTTCTGCATCTTTTAATCGTTTGGCTACATCCTTAGAAAGCTTCAAAGTGATGACTTCATCATCATCCGGAGTTTCACCGATCGTAACCTTGGCCTTTTCAGTTGTATAGCTCTCATTGTTGACACTAAAGACTGCATGGACCTCGATTTCTTGATGGGCTACGACATCGACTTCAAATAGGGTACTTGTGCCGACTTCCTTGCCATTCACGGCTACCTTGATATCCGTTGGATTGCTGACTTCCTCTGGGAATTCAATTTCAAGAAGACGTTTCTCAGAATTGAAGGTCAACTCCAGCTTATTCTTCGAAGCTTGAGCTGGATCTAGCTTGACCTCACTAGAGATCTTTCCAACTTCGGTCTTACCGTCCAGTTGCATGTCGCGAGGTGCAAAGTGAACCTTTCCAAGCTTGGTCGTTTGGTTTTTCTTGAGCACAGTCGACTCTTTTTCACTGGTCTTAAGCTTGGCATCATCCAGATTCGTAGTCGCTGTGACTTCAAGTGGATAGGTCTCGATGCGGTATTCTTGGAAGATACCGAATTTCTTATCCGCCTTCTCGATTCCAATCAGTAGATTCTGATTTTTGTCCTTGACGATCCCTGTTTTTGAAGACTGGGCGATATGATCTAATTCGTAAATGACATCAATCTTCTGAGCAGTCATATAGTCTAGCAAGCCTTGAGCTTCTTCTTTGGTCCACTTATCCTTATCATTTGAAAGGATGCTAGCCACTTCCCGGTAATCTTTTTGTTCAATGGCTGTGACTAATTTGTCCACTGTCACCTGTGGGCCTGTAGTTGATGAGAAGTAATAGCCTAGACCAGACAAGGTCAAGACCAACAAAGTCAAAATACTGAAGAAGAAGACTTTCTTTTTCTTGCCCTTTTTCTCTTTTTTGACTTTCTTTTCTTTCTTTTTCTTGCCTTTCTTGACAGCTTCTTCTTGCTCTGGTACTTCTGCTGCCGCTACGGCTGCAACTGGCTGGGACAGGCTTTCTGGGGCCTCTGAAGGGCTTTCCACTGGTGCGAAGACCTGTGTTGTTTGATTGGTCTCATCAAAGTTAATCGCCGGAGCAGGTCCTTCCACGATTTCAAAGTTCTGACTACGAGCTGATTCGATCTCTTCTGGAAGCGGTGCACGTCCATAGAGGGTAACGAAATGCTCTTCCCATGGCTGTTGAAGAGGATTTACAGGCTCTTCTACTGGTTCCTGCTCTCCTTGTACTGGCACTTCTGAAGCCACTTGGTCGATAGCTACTCCAGCAATTGATTTAATTGCCTTAAAATCAAAGCCGGAATCTCTTCCGGCAATGAATTCTTCAGGAGTAGGTTTGCGACCGATCACTTTTTCAAATAATTCTACCCATTTTTTGTTCATCGGTATGTTCTCCTAAAACCTAAAATATTTTTTATCCGATATGTGTATGAACAAGAATTTTATGACAGTCTCCCTATCCAATTAGAAGAAGGAAGCGATATAGAAGGATACTTGTTCTAAAATGCGTCTGTCAATGATGCCAACGATTGTGAAAATGACAAGAATGACTGCTGTAGAAGCAAGGAGTAACAAGAATTTGTCAGCCTTGAATTTTGTTCTGTTCAAACCTTGGTAAACGGTATAAAGCAAGCCCAAGAAATAGAGAACGAAGATCAAAGATAGAAGGAAGCTAAATCCTTCAAAGTACTTCACTAGAGAAAGGATCAAGACAATGAGGGATGCAGGCAAGGCATAGATAGACAAACGAGCAAACTCATCAAATGAACGTTTGTAGGTGTATTCTTTATCTTGCAAGACAAGGTTACGAACCAAGAAACCAGTTAATTGAGTGGCGTAAATTGTAAAGAAAGTTACAATGACGATCAACAAGTAAGCAGTAAATCCTACTTGAGCGTATGGGAAGGCACTCGCCACGAAGAAAAGTGAGAGGCTAAGGATAAATGCTGTTAACACATAATGAAGGATACCGTTCAAGATTTTCGGTTGATTTTCTACTGTTGGGCGAGCCAAAGCAGATACAATCCATGACCAGAATCCTTTCATCGCTTGACCAAAAGCATTTGGTTGAGCAGGTTGTGCATAATAGGCTTGACCTGGTTGAGGTTGCCCTGGATAAGGTGCTTGTTGGAAACCTTGACCTGGAGCTAGTTGACCAAACCCTGGTTGTGGCTGTTGTTGAGGCGCTTGTTGGAAGCTATTTGGTTGAGCACCAAAGACTGGTGCTTCTGGGGCAGCATTGAACTGTGGTGCCTCTTGCACTGGTGCTTCTGGAGCAGCAGTGAACTGTGGTGCTTCTTGTACTGGTGCTTCTGGGGCAGCAGTGTATTGTGGTGCCTCTTGCACTGGTGCTTCTGGGGCAGCAGCGAATTGTGGTGCCTCTTGTACTGGTGCTTCTGGCGCAGCAGTGTATTGTGGTGCTTCTTGCACTGGTGCTGCTGGAGCAGCAGCGAATTGTGGTGCTTCTGGGGCAGCAGCAAATTGAGAAGTCACTTCTTCTGGTGCAGCTGGAGCAGCAACAAATCCAGCGTTTACTTGGTCTGGAGCTACTGGAGCACCTACAAATTGTGAAGCTTCTTGGGCTACCTGTTCTTCTTGGAACTCACCTGCAGCCAATGCTTGAGCGATCTCTGCTTCAGTTGCTGAACGACCGTTCACAGCTTCAAAGTAATCAAGCCAATCCTGTTTGATCATAAAATAATCTCCTTATAAAACAAAATACAGATATATTATATAAAAATTTCCACTAGAATTCAATGTTCTACCGGAATTCACAAGCTGGGCCATCCAACTACTCAAATGCATCCATGCCTCCTTGGACGTTGGTTACGTCATAGCCCGCTTCTTCCAAAAATTGGCAAGCACGGGCTGAGCGCCGACCAGACTTGCAGATGACATAATAGGCTTGTCCCTTGTCCAGTTCTGAATACCGTTCTGCCAACACTGATAAGGGAAGCAAGGTCACTCCGTCCAGATGAAGAGCATCATATTCCTCTTGCTCGCGAACATCGACGACGTTAATTTCTCCTGCTTGGTACTTTGCTAAAAAGTCATTAAATGGAATTTCTTTCATGATTTCTCCTTTTTGATGCCACTATGGCAAGGTTAGTATTTCATAGTTAAAATCAATAGATTCTAAAAAGCGGAATAGGTCTTGGGTTTTGATAAAGATCGTCTTTTCATTCGTGTTAGGATGGAAGGTCATGATTTCCTCTGACACAATGTCCTGATCAAAATAAACGAGAATATCCTTATCTTCATTGTTTAACAATCCAAAGGGAGATACTGTCCCAGCTGGTAATTGCATTTTTTCTGCCAGAGATTCAGTTGAAGCCATACGGATCCGATTGGCTCCTACTTGGTCTTTGAAATCCTCCATGTCCAAAGGTTTCTGGTCATCCATGATGAGCAGATAGTACTGGGTTTTCTTTTTGTTGGTCAAAAACATGGATTTGGTCCGGACCCCTTCTAGACCTTCAATATAGGAATCGGCCTGCTCAGTAGTCAATGCCGGTGGGTGTTCCACCACATCAAAATTAATCCCGAGTTGGTCTAATCTATCTTTGACTTTTTGATATGCTTCCATAGAATACCTCCCCCTGTATATATCACTAATTATTATTTGTTAAACTCTGCTAAAATCTGCTGAACCCGAGCCTGAAGAGCCAGCACCACTTCTGCCTCAAACCAGGGATTCTTGGCCATCCAGATCTGATTGCGGGGCGAAGGGTGGACCAGAGGGAAATAATCTGGCAGGTAGTCCTTGTATCGGCGCACCCGCTCGGTCACCTTGCCACTGACTTTCTCATGGAGATAGTAGGCTTGGGCGTACTGGCCAATCAAGAGAGTCAACTCAATATCCGGACACTCCTTAAGGAGCAGAGGGTGCCACTTTTCCGCAAAGCCCTTGCGAGGTGGCAGATCCCCTGACTTGCCATGCCCTGGGAAATAAAAGTCCATGGGAATGACCGCAAATAGACCCGAATGGTAAAAGGTCTCTTCATCGACTCCCAACCATTCCCTTAAGCGGTCCCCACTCTTGTCCTTCCAATAGAGGCACGCTTCTTGTGTTTTCAGTCCAGGTGCCTGTCCGATGATATTGATCCGAGCAGTCTTTGGTGCCGCAAACAAGGGCTCAATCCCCTTATCCGTATAGTCTTTGTTTTGTGGATCGGCCATGATGGCCTCTTTGATCCGCTCTAGTTGCTTCATTTCTCCTCCTCTAAGCAAAAACTCAGCCAGCAAGTGCCGACTGAGTAGCGTCTATTTGATGAGTTCGTAGATGGCTTCTGCGTAGATTGCAGCAGCACGGTAGAGATCTTCTACATCCGTAAATTCATTTGCTTGGTGCATGGTGTTCACATAGTCTGGGAACATGGCACCGAAGGCAACCCCACGTTTTAATAGACGACCAAAGGTTCCGCCACCGATTACTTGCTCATGACCTTTCAGTCCGGTTTGTTTTTCATAGACACGCAAAAGCGTTGAGACCAATTCATCTTCCATTGGAACATAGTGAGGGGTGTGGCCGTGGGCTGACAAGCTAACGGATGCCACTCCTTCTACTTTTTCAAGTCCAGCTTTGATGGTTTCTGGATCTGTTCCTTTAGGGTAACGAATGTTCAAGGCGATGGTGTTATCTGAGCTATTTTCGTCAAAGTTGAAGACACCCGCATTCATGCTGAGAGCCCCCATCTTTTCATCCGTATGGGCAATGCCAAGCTTCTCACCAGCAAAATCTTCGTGAAGAAGAGAAGCTGACACCTGCAAGTAAGCTTTGGCATCTCCACCGAAGTCAAACTGGTTCAAGAAGAGAGCCAAGTAAGTTGCTCCATTGATCCCAGCTTCTGGAGTAGAACCGTGGGCAGATTTTCCGATAATGGTGACTTTAAATTTACCATCATCCTCTGTTGCCACTTCATAACGAAGTTGGTGTTCATTAGCAAAGGCCTCCAAAAGACCAGCTAAATCTGGTAATTGCCCAGAAACGACTGCTGTCGCTGACTCTGGTACCATGTTTTCACGAAGGCCACCTGTGAAGCTATGAAGATGCGCTTGACCTGTATTTTGACCACCGAAGTGAAGGTACTCGGTAATATTTCCTTTTTCCCCGTTGATGATTGGGAACTCGGCATCTGGTGAGAAACCAAAGTCTGGATCAGGAAGACCGACGTGTTTGAAATAGTAATCCATATCGCCCCAGCCAGATTCTTCATCTGTACCGACCACGAAGCGCACTCGCTTAGATACAGGTAATCCCAGATCCTTGATAATCTTCAAGCCGTAGTAACAAGCTACTGTAGGCCCCTTGTCATCTGATGAACCACGCGCATAGAGCTTGCCATCGATAATCTCAGGTTTATAAGGGTCTGTATCCCAGCCACTACCTGCAGGTACCACGTCCATGTGGGCAAAGATTCCGAGCTCTTCTTCCCCTTGTCCAAAGGTGAAGTGTCCAGCATAGTTGTCCACATTGGTTGTTTCGTAGCCATCACGCTCAGCAATTTCCAAGAATTTCTCAAGAGCCTTGACGGGTCCAGGTCCATAAGGGTGAGTCGCATCCGCCTGGCTGTCATCCCGTTCTGAGTTGATTTCCAAGAGGCTGAAAAGATCAGCCATCATTTCTTCGCGACGTTTTTCTACTTCTGCTTTAAAGTCAATTGTTGTCATGCATTCCTCCGTTATTTCGATTTAAATTGAATCCTCTAGAATCCCTTCAGCGACTGTCTATCAGCCTGCCAAAGGATTCTAGAAAACCGGACTTGTATCGTACGAGACGAGGACCATCCGGTTCTTTCTGTTGTTATTAGCGTTTTTCGATGATTTCGTCTACTGGCAAGCGGTAGCTAGGTTCTACCTTCTCTGCTGCGTAACCAACCGTGATCAAGAGTTCTGGACGGAAACGCTCTTCGATTTCCAAGACTTCGTTGACTTTTGATTTGTCAAAGCCAAGGATGATGTTTGAGCCGATCCCTTGGTCCGTCAAGGCCAATACCAGGTTCATTGCAACCAATCCAGCATTCAATGCCAAGTAATCGCTAATCTGTTGTTCATTGTAGCGAGCATATTCTGCAGGTAGGTTTTGCATGAAGTATTGCAACTGCTCCTCTGTGAAGTTCTGGACCCCACCGACACGTGCAATCTTCCGAGCCCGACGTTGCAAATCGGTATCCGTAAAGAGAGCGATGGTCACAGGTGCTTCCATGACTTGGTCATAGTTCCCACCATAGGCTAGTTTAGCCAATTCCGCATTTTTCTGACGAACGACCACGAATTTCCATGGTTGGCTATTGTGCGCACTTGGTGCCAAGGTCGCAATTTCAATAGCTGTCCGCACATCCTTTGGATCGACCGGTTGGTCTGTGAAATGCTTGATCGCATGACGTTTTTTGTTGAGTTCTAGGAATTTCATAGTCAACTTCCTTTTCTAATTCTATTACCTCTATTTTAACACAAAATGAAAGAGCTTGCAGAGTTTTTTCATTGAGGACCCTGTTTCCTTTTCAACTAGGCTACCCGCCCTTCTATGGACTCAGATTATTCCGACACTGGACTTTCTTTTTCAAAGAACTGGCCACTAGAGTCTTGGATTTTGTTGATGATGTCGTCGTAGTGAGAATTTCTTTCTTCCTCATAGAGATTGTTGATTTCTTGATAGTTCAACGGATTTTCAACCTTTGGTTCCGGCTTGCGACTGAGGAAATCAATAGTCCCCAGAAGAAGCAAAATCAGGATCACTAGAGAGGTCCAGCCAGTTTCCTTCTTAGGTAGGCGAACTCCCTTGGTCGAAAGAGATTTCCAACTAGGGTTTTGAGGCAAGAGCTCATAGATTCTCTTTTGAGTCGGAAAGAGGGTCAACAATGCATACAAGGTCAGAAAGAGAAATGAAAAACTATGGACAGAAATCCAACTATACCTAATTTTTACCTTAAAAGCCTTATAACCAGCTCCACCCATATACACTTCTAAGGCGAAGACGGCAATCATCAAAAGACAGAAAATCAGGAACTGGACTTTCCATAGCTTTCTCAATCCTAAATATTCTTTTTTGAGCGCCTCTTCTTTGTTCTTGGCTTGGTCTACTTCTACTGGAGCTGGGGTGCTTGGTTTTACTTCACTATTACTTTCAGTTGACCCTACTTTCTTTTCAACTGGTTCTACCTGTCTAGCAAAATAGGCCTCCGCTTCGCTGATGACTTTGCTAAGATTTTCCTCCGTCAGCAGATAAGGAAAGCCATTGATCACCCAATTGTCTTTCTTGTCTGGTTTATCCGGCTTCATAACATGAAGATCAAAGTGTCGTCCAACCAAGCTAATTGAAAATCTCGCATCATAATATTCAGATAGAACTGAAAAATTAACGCCATAAAATGTCTTAGACTTAACCAGTTTGTTCGCTTCCATAAAGGAAACATCCTTTGTAAACGTCGATCGGATTATCTCTTGTATTTGGGAAACTCTCTCTTCAACGGTAGCAGGATCAAGGGGGAGTGTTAAAGCAGAAAACGTATCAGTGGGAGCATTCTCTTCTAAACTATCTTTAAACCAATCCAAGAAAGAAGTCATATTGGATACGGTTAGATCAATAGGCTGATGGATTGGAAATGCTTGGTCCTCTATACTAGAAGGCATGGGGTCTATCTCTTCAAGGATAAACTGCTGACCCGCTATCTCAAGGCTAAAAAAAGCTGGATAATGAGGAAACAAACAAGTAAAGACAACCCTAAAGGGTTCATTCTTTTCGAAGGGTCTTCTCCAGAAGTCTATTATTGCTATTCCCTCAAAGGTCGATTCTATCATTCTTTCAAGGACTTTCACCTTTAGATAGATGTTTTGAGGAGTTACAGGTTCATTGAAAATTAATTCCGGTTGATCTAGGTAAGCTTTGATTCGTCGTAAACCTTCGTTAAGGTGATCGCAGTCATACTCATATCCAAGCGCATACCTTTCTTCACCCCAGTATAGTTTTAAATCTCTACCATCAATTAAAATATCTATTTTATTCTTGTAATCTTTAAGTTCAATATCAAAATTAAAGGTCGGACAATAAGCATTGAACACAATATTCTGAATGTCTATAATTTCAAAATGCTCACCAAAAACATGTTGAAGGGCTTCTCGGATATCCTTCTCCAAATGCTCTCTATGTTTATCGAAATTTAATCCCATTTCTTTGTCATTTTCCCTTATGAGTTTTTATAGGCTGAAGGAAGGCATTAGCCTCCTTAAGATAGTCGTGTTGTTCAATCAAGGAAGTTAGGAGCTCATTGTTATGGCCCCGATAGTTATCCTCACGTCTCAATTCTTCGTACATCTCAATAAAGGGAAGTTCCTTGTCCTTGGCGTCTTGGAGCTCTGCTTCATAGTCATAAGCCACCTTACGAAATTGCAGGTTGGTCACCCCATCTTCTTCGACATCGATCAGAGCATACTGAGCTCTGTGGTTTTGAATTGGTTCCCAGTCAAAATAAGGCATGCCAATAGTCCCCGGATTGAGGATCTGTTGGCCCTGGCTGCCGTAGCGAAGCAACTGCTTGTGGACATGCCCGTAGATCGCCATATCCGTCTGATCATCCAGCAATTGGTCAAAGTTCTCCGTCGCATTTGCTGGACGCAAGTCCCCACCGTAATTCTTTTCTGGCAAGTTGTGGCTTAGTGAAAAGCGAATACCATTGACCTCCTTCTTCTCTACCAAAGGAAGGGATCGAAGCCAATCGATCCGTTTAGGATCCAGGCCTTCCATGAGGTACTGAGTAAGTCGGAGGAGCTGGATCTCCTGCGGATCCTCAAGCCCGTACTCGCCATCCAAAGCCTCTAGGACACAATCGTCCCAATTTCCACGAACAGCTGCTGTAATGGGAATCGCATCCAGCAACTCAAAAAGGTCCTCTCTTCCAGGCCCCGGTAGCAAAATGTCTCCTAAAATCCAGTATTCCGTCGCGCCTAGAGCACGCGCATCCGCAATCACTGCCTCCAGGGCTGTTGTATCTCCGTGGATATCAGATAAAATGGCGATTCTATGGTTCATTATTACACCTCATTTGAAATCTAATTAGATTTGAATCTAGTATAACAAAATTAGGAGTAAAACGTAAAAACCATCCATGAAAATGGATGGTACAATTACTCAAATCCTTGGAAGGGCTCCGCCACTTCCATCAAGGGACTTGCTTCTTCCTGCTTTCCTTGATGGAGCTTGGCTTGCACTGCCTCCGCGACTGCTCGTGGGATGCCAACCGTGACGATTTCATCTACAGTAGCTTCTTTGATCTTGGTCAGTGACTTGAAGTGCTTCATCAGCAACTGCTTGCGTTTTGGTCCCAAGCCTTCGATGCCATCCAACTGAGAAGAGAAGGAATTCTTGGACCGTAGCTGGCGGTGAAAGGTGATGGCGAAACGGTGAACTTCATCCTGGATCCGCTGGAGGAGGAAAAATTCCTGCGAGGTCCGAGAGAGTTCGATAACTTGAAGAGGATCGCCGAAGAGCAATTCGTGAGTCTGGTGCTTGTCATTCTTTTGCAGGCCTGCGATGGGAATGTCCAGCCCCAACTCTTCTTGGATGACTTGCTTAGCGATATTGACCTGGCCCTGACCCCCATCAATGACGATCAAATCTGGTGGTGTCAGGCCATCCCGCATGACACGACTGTAACGTCTGCGAATGACTTCCTGCATGCTGGCATAGTCATCTGGCCCGACGACAGTCTTTATCTTGTACTTTCGGTAATCCTTTTTGCTTGGCTTCCCATTGACAAAGACAACCATGGCTGAGACCGGACTGGTCCCCATGATGTTGGAGTTATCAAAAGACTCGATCCGCACAGGGGTTGGAATTTGCAGGAGTTTTCCAAGGTTTTCAATGGCACCTTGGGTCTTTTCCATCGATTTTTCAAGGAGATTGAACTTCTGCTCCAGACTGACCCGCGCATTCTTGATGGCCAGATTGACCAACTGCTTCTTCTCCCCACGCTGGGGCTTGAGTACCTTAGTATCCACAAGGGCTTTGACCGCTTCCTCATCGATATCTTGAGGAATCAATATTTCATTGGGGATCAGATGAGATTTCTCCTGGTAAAATTGCCCCACATAGGTCAAGAAATCCTCGTCCGGATCATTGTAGTAAGGGAAGAGATTGACATCCCGCTCGATTAGCTTACCCTGACGGACAAAGAAGACCTGCACACACATCCAGCCCTTGTCCACGTAGTAGCCAAAGACATCCCGGTTCTGCAAATCCTTGGCCATGACCCGCTGTTTGGTCCGCAGGGTCCCGATAGCCTGGATCAGATCCCGATACTCGGCCGCCCGCTCAAATTCCATGTTTTGCGCAGCGGTAGTCATCTTGACCTTGAGCTCATCGATGATCTTGTCATCCTGTCCTTTTAGGAAATCAGAAACCTCCTGGGCCATGCCCTTGAAATAGGCCTCGTCCTTGTGGCAGACCGTGTGGGCCATACACTGCCCTAAATGGTAGTAAAAGCAGACCTTGGAAGGAGGATTGGTACACTTGCGGAAAGGAAAAATCCTATCCAAGAGCCGCTTGATCTCATTAGCAGCCCCCACATCTGGATAGGGACCAAAATAGAGACCACCGTCCTTTTTGACCTGGCGCGTGATGATGAGGCGCGGATAGCGCTCATTGGTAATCTTGATGAAGGGATAGGACTTGTCGTCCTTTAGCATGATATTGTACTTGGGCTTGTTCTCCTTGATGAGGTTGATCTCTAGAAGCAAGGCCTCAATATTGGACTCAGTGACGATAAACTCAAAATCCACAATCTCAGATACCAGCGCTTCCGTCTTGGTATCGTGGCTCCCTCTAAAATAGGACCGCACCCGATTGCGAAGATTCTTGGCCTTCCCCACATAGATGATGGTACCGTTCTTGTCTTTGTGAATGTAACAGCCCGGACTCGTCGGCAGAAGCTCGAGCTTGGATTTAATCAAGTTATTCATACTCTCTATTATAGCAAAAAAGGGAGGCTATGCTCCTCTTATAATGTTATATCATATCATTCGTTTTAAATCGTCGTTTCATAAACTGTTAAAGGGTTTCGAAATTTCTAATGGAGATTTATAATTCGTTATCTAAAGTCTTTGACTTGCTTGTATAAATGCTCAAAACAATTACAAATGACAACAACTGCCACAGAAGGATTCTTACTATCTGCAAACTATCTGCTTCAGAATTTGAAACCACATGAACTAGATTTGAAGCAAGATTGTTGAAAAAATGATCTCCTAACCCAAACCATAAGGAACCTGTCATTTTGTAGAGTAAGGACCATTTGATACTCATCATTCCCGCTAAGATAACATAGCCAATGCCCATGACGATGAGATTTACGAGTGACGACTCTCCTTGAAGATAATCTCTTAAGGGCATTACCAAGTGCCATATTCCAAATAGGAAGGCTATAAAGAATAGACTCTTGCGGTAAGAAAGCCCTTCAAGAATTTTTGTGAAAAGGCCACGAAATATTCCTTCTTCCATCCAGACATTTATCAGGTTAAACAACACACTTGAGAGAATAAGTAAGATTCCTGCTTGAGATACTTTTTCGTTTGTTAAGGAAAAACCACTGGCGTAAAACGATAAGTGAACATTACCATGAAGAAACAAGAGAACAATGCACTCAACTGTATATGCAAAGACGGAACAAACTAAACCAAAGAGCAGGCCCTTCCCTATACCACTCACGGTTCCGTCAGAACTGAAACCAATATCTTTCCATCTTAATTTACAAATTGAAAGGATTCCCCACAGTAGAAGAATTCCAAAAAGCTTATGTAGAAAATTCTCAGATAAGAAGGTTTCATCCGTCCTAATATAGAAGTATTCAATTAGCCTTGCTACTGAGCAGATAACAAATATAATTGAACAACTTAAAATAGGTTTCTTTATTAGTTGATTTAGCATATCTTCCTTTCAAAAAGTCTTTTATAAAAGTTAATTTCAATATCTCACTCAGTCCAATTATCTATTTTTCAAATTTCGATAGGACGAACTTAACCAGTCTTGTGACGACTTCTACTACGACTAAAACCATCGCATACAATAAAAATGGCGGAATTAAAAGAAGGGCGATTTTCCAGCCTCTGAAAAAAGCAAGCCCTTTATTAGATTTAGCTGCTGTATCTCGTTCGACTGTTTTCACTTCTATTAGCTTCATTCGCAATAGTTTCACAGTGACTTCTTCTTGCCCAGCATCAAGCGAAACACTTTTCTCCTCTGAACTTGAACTAGCTAGATAGGCCTGAGCCATTCTGACCAGATAAAGTCTCTCATCTTCTTTCACAATGGTACGAAAGAACTCCATTGCCTCATTTCTATTCCCTTTAAGGTATACATTAACTGCCTTCAGATACATAGATTCCAATTGTGAGAACTTGTTGTTTGTCACTTCCTTTAGAACGGCATCATTGGGCTCTTTTTTGACCAGTAGATCATAGCGAGCTCTGTATGCCATCTTGAGTGGTTCATAATCTGCTAAAAAGTTAGAGAGCAATTCCTCGAACTCATCTTCCTTCAAATCAGGTCTAGAAAACAAGTTTGCATTCAATAGAATTTCGTTTAATTTTACTTGTTCAACATCTGTAAACTTTTGAATCTTTTTGAGTTCGTCTACAACTGCTTCAATGGATCCAAAGTCACCAATCCTATAGAAATAGAAAATAGTGGCAACCTGTACACGCGCTTTAATCGTTTTGATACTCTTTCTTTTTTGGTTCAGAATATAGCTTGCCATCAAGTCAAGATTTATGTCCTTATAGATAAGACTATTCAACTTCTTAATTAAAAGAGTATCTTTAATGATAACTAGAACCAGCTCAAATGGTAAGTAAATCAAAAAACAAATGAGAGCAATTTTTTTACTTTGAGTCACTTGCACTGCATATAAAAATGGTAGAGCTAGAATTACCAGTAGGACTATCAATGGAATATTGTAGCGTCTTCTTAGTTCTTTATAATCTTTAACCATAAATCTCCTTATTTCATTGACAATTTCTTTCGT
This sequence comes from Streptococcus australis, assembly GCF_015553625.1. Lineage (GTDB taxonomy): Bacteria > Bacillota > Bacilli > Lactobacillales > Streptococcaceae > Streptococcus > Streptococcus australis_B. Next base: position 159,150 of record NZ_JADNGY010000003.1, read on the forward strand.
GTCCTTGTTGCTAGATCTAGACCAAGGGATGATGCAGCAAGCAATTTCCTATCAACCCGATCGCTTACCATCATTTCTACTCTCTCTATTATAGCAAAAAAGAGGGGTATTAGCCTCTATGCATTATGTCTGTATTTTTTATATTCACCTTGACCAAGTTAAAAATAATGTTTAAAAGATAGATCAGACATCCAATCTCAATCCTTTATTTCAACTTGACCTTTTTCATATCCCGAATACCAACTGCTATTAGGGCTGACATATTCAGGCAATTCACCTTGTGGCTGATCTCCTGAAAGTGTTAAAATTCCATCATATATCAAACAAGAATACTTCACAGAATCTCTAACAAATTCATCATTTTCAGTATCATAAGAGTAGGTACGTTCTGAACTACCTTCCTTTAGAGTGATCTGCTCTCCTTCTATTTTTATCCATGATGTTTTATCTAGTGAGGCTGTTTTAGTAGATTCATTTTTTACTGTCAGATAATAAATTCCATCTTTTGATTTCATATCATCAAGAGTATTCGTGATAATCCCTAAAATCATAAGTGCAGGAATAATCAACAAAAACCATTTCCATTTTTTAGATTTATTTTTCATCAGTAGACTTTGTTCCAATTTTTAATATTTTAAAATTCGTTCATTCCAATTTTTAATTTTCCACTTCCACTTTCTTTATTTCAGTGGAAACAAACTATTGTTTTAAATAAAATAGTTAGATGTTTATAAAAAAATGACTATTTTAGTTATTTAAGAAGATAAAAAACTTTCCGCTGTGAGAAAAGTGCCTGAAATAATTCGAATTTCAGGCACTCGGGAGTTTTGAGAGTAAAACAGTTTTGGGAACTGTTTTAGCCTGAGCCCAGAAATTAAAGAGCGAAGGGGCTCAAAACTAAGTCATGGAACTTCGTAGAAGTTCGCTGACGTCCGTACTCACCTAAGGAAAATTTTTTAGAAGACTTTATCTTCAATCTGTTAGGGATCTAAAACGCCCCCTCTTTGATATTAATATCCTCTTAAATATGGAAGTAAGGACATAAGAGTTGTCCCAAGGACCAAGACCCAAAACCAGAAGGAATACATGCTTCTTTGGAAGACGCCTGGTGCTGGTCGGTTTTCTTGTATGTAGTGAAAAATAGCTTTTCTTTTTAAAATCAAGACGATGGTAAAGGCGATGGTTCCACCTAAAAAGACTAGAATTTGAACCCACTCGGCCACATTCATATTGACATGCGTACCGAGGTAATGAAGCCCTTGAGAGAGGACCAGGTTGTTAAAGATATGGTAGAAAATAGCCCACCAGATCGAATACTCGAAAGTCAAGTAGCCAAAGCCAAAGCCGATAATTGTCGCAAAGAACAACTGATCAAAATTGGCATGGAACATTCCAAAAGCCAAGGCTGTCATGACGATCGCAAAGACTTTTCCATACTTTTCCAAGGCTCTCAGTCCAGCAACCCGGAAAACCAATTCCTCTGTGATAGGACCGATCAGAGTCGCATAGAGCAAGAGGCTCCAAGACTGGCTGAGTTGCTCGGACATATCCTCTTGTGGCTTGAAAAAGCCTAGAGTTTCCATCATGTGGTCTAAGAGTTGAGACAAGGCACTAGAAGCCAATTGGGCGAACCCCAAGAAGGCAATGAATACTAAGAAAGTCTGCCAGGTCATCTTGCGTCCCTTTTGTCTCACATCTCCTTTAAAGAGGGAGCCTTGCAGATAAAGGGCAAATAGGAAGACACCTATACTGACAGATATCAGGTAGCTAATCCCATTCCCATTGATGAGATTTTCTACATACTCCTGCTTCTCTGCCATCTCCAATCCATACCGTCCAAACATAAAGAGGGTAATGGCAAAGGTCAAAATGATGCTAACAAAGACCATGACCAAGAGATAGAGACAAACCATCCCCGAAAAGCTTCCCAAATCCTTTTTGGGATCTAAAAATCGATTAAACTGTTTCATCCATTCACTCCGCTAATCTACTGTTTTTGTTTTCCGGCTCCATCCGTAGCACCATCCAAAAGCCCCCTCATAGAGAACAAAGAAAATCAGAAAGGCATGTAGGAAATAGTCCTCCGGAAGAGCTAATATGATGGGATCCTTGTAGGGATCAAAGAGCCAAGTAGCATCTCCGACAAAGAGGACTTGGTGAAAGAGGGTAAAGAATTGATCAAAGCCAATAAATAGGGTCACTCCTCCTATGACGATAGGCAAGAGAACCATCCCACCAAATAAAGGGCGATAGAGACCTGCGTAGCCTTTACGCATGACCGTTCGAATAAATCGTATAGCCACTGGCAACAAGACCAGGAACAAGATCTGAGTCAGGTGAAAGAGGTACTTGACTGCTTGAAAATGATGGAGGCCATCTGGAGAGGATGGAAAATCTGGCATCTCCAGCTTCCAATTAAAAGGACTGGTCAAATACTGCATGAGGACTTGAAAGTTCTTCTGAATGACTGCAGGAGTCAAACCGGTCCGATTTTGAATTCGTAACCAGCTAATCTCCATGGGATAAATCAACCAGGCTACGAGAATGGTCCCTAAAATCACTGTTGCTAAGAGCCAGAGGACAAAGCCCGTTACCTTTAACCGATCACGCATCGAAATCCCACTCCGCTAAGCTAGATAGGACATGCGTTGGTGGCAAGGGCAGATCCGGCACTTCTTCTGGCTTGGTAAAGCCAGTTGTCACCAGCAAAGTAGGAATGCCATTGTCAATTCCTGCTCGGATGTCGGTCAGGTAATTGTCTCCCACCATGACCACTTCTTCGCGCTCTAGTCCCAGGTGAGCGATGGCCTTGTCCATAATGATGGCATTGGGCTTACCGATAAAGGTCGGCTTCACGCGCGTTGCCGCTTCGATAAGAGCATTTAGAGCACCCGCCCCTGGCATCATTCCCCGCTCTGTCGGGATATTGAGGTCAGGATTGGTCCCGATAAAATGCGCTCCCTTTTGAATGGCCAAGGTAGCGATAGAGAATTTCTCATAGTCCACTTCCCAGTCGAGACCCACCACGACATAGGCTGGATTGACGGTATCTTCGACGAAGCCTGCCTCAGCAATGGCTTGTTTCAAGCCAACATCTCCAATGACATAGGCGGTTTTTCCAAGATTCATATCCACCATATAATCAATGGTTGCTAGTGTCGCTGTATAGATGGTATCCAGCGGCGTTTCGATGTTGAATTGGCCTGCCAGCATCTCTTGGACCATTTCTGGCGTCCGCGTGGTATTGTTGGTCACAAAGAGGTAGGGGATCTGACGCTCTTGCAATTCGTGGACAAAGGCTTCCCCAGCTGGAATCCGCTCTTTCCCTTTATAAATAGTTCCATCTAAGTCAATTAAATAACCCTTATAAGTCACGAGATTCTTGGTCTCCTTTTTCACTTAATTCCTCTGCTTCTTTCTCCTGAAATTGAAACTGGCCACCTGCTCCATAGAGAAGCAAGCAAGCCCCGTATAAGGCAAATTGAAGGACCAGACCGAAGAAATTGATACTTGCTTTTCCAGCCTGAGTAAAGAGGAAGGATGAAATCATCAAGATGACGATGGTCACCATTAAGCCACCAATCTTAGCCTGATCAATGGTAATGGTATAGACGCCAGTTTCTTTTTCCTCATTAGTCTCTTTGCCAGCCTGAATAGGCTTCATGGTCTCAATGAAATCTGTCATTAAAGTCGCTGCGAGGCTGACAGTCGTACTGAAGAGGACACCTTGAGAGAGCTTATTAAAGAAGTTACTCCAAAAGCTACCTGATTGGCTAGTGATACTCAAAGAAAAGACGACGACAGGCAGGATAAAGGCCAAAATCAAATGAATCCAAACACGATACCAGCGTACATCTTCCTTGAGAAAACGAAGAAAGTCTTCAAAATTCAATCGGTAGCGTACAAAACGAATCGCTTCCTCAATAAAGATATAAAAGGCTGCGACTAAGGTTAAGAAACCATCTCCCAATACATAGAGAGGATTTTTCTTACGACGAGCATAGGCAACAACCCGTCGTTGAACCTCCATCAAGTCTTCTTTTTTCTGTTTTAATCTTCTTTTTTCCATAATGTTTCCTTATCTATTTCTTCCCAAGTGATGAGGGCTTGGGCGTGTACTTGGCCTTCTGATGAGATGACATGATTGCTGATCATCCCTTCTCGCTCAACGCTAGAGGTAATCATGCCTCCAGGAAGGACCTCCTTAACATACTTGAGATGGACACGTTTGGGGATATGCTGGGTTAGGAATTCTGCTCCCATGACTTCAAAGACCCAGTCTAGGTACTTGCTGTTGTTCACATGACCGTTCATGTCTAGATCATAGAACCGCACATGGTAGTCCTGCTCCATGGCCCCATTCAGTTCTGGATAGCGTGGACCACGGCGGATTTTCTTCTCAAACGGTGACTCATATGGATCGGTGATCTCCTCCGGTACGGATTGGACCTTACGACTATCCCGATCCATCAAGACAAAGGTGGCCACCATCTCGACGATAGCTTCCCCATTCTGATCTCTGACCACAAAGGAACGGTAGCAAAAGAGACGATTGTGGGCCAGGGCCTGAGTCTCAATGGTAATCTGTTCATCAAAGACCGGCAGGCGATGAACCGTGATGTCATAGTCGGTGATGATCCAGACTAGATTGTACTGTTCGAGCAGGTCCCTGTCACTGATACCAATCTCCATCGACTGCATGCCTGAGACTTGCAAGGACAAGAGGATGAGCTGTGGCATTTTGATAAAGCCATTCACATCGCTCATATCAAAGGGGACTTTCATGTCATACTGATAAATTTTAGCCATCGTTTACTCCAATATAAATTTCTCTGCTACGGTATCCCCAAGGAACAAGCCTCTCTTAGTCATCCGCACTTGCTTGTCATCTGGAACCAAGAGTCCCTGCTCCGTTAGACTGGCCACCACTTGTCCATAGCGTTGGTCAAAGGAGATACCAAATTTTTCTTCAAAACGTGCCTTAGACACACCTGTCTTTTTCCGTAGACCGAGGAACAACTCCTCTTCCATCTTCTCTTCCAGTGTCAGGTGCTCCTCTGTAATCCGTGCCTTACCAGCCTCAACAGCTTCCAGGTAATGCCGGATTGGGCCATGATTCTTGTAGCGAATCCCATCGACATAGCCGGAAGCACCAGCTCCCAGGCCATAGTATTCTGCATTATCCCAATAGACCAGATTGTGGCGACTTTCAAAGCCAGGCTTGGAGAAATTGGAAATCTCATAGTGCTCAAAGCCTGCTTTTTCCAGTTCCTCAATGATGTACTCAAACATCTCCGCTTCCAACTCTTCTTTGGGGAGAGGAAGCTTGCCCCGTCGCATGCGGTTCATAAAGACCGTGTGGTTTTCTAAAATCAAACTATAGAGACTCATGTGGGGGATGTCCAAGTCGATCGCCTTGGCGACATTTTCCTTGACCTGGTCCATGGTCTGACCCGGCAGAGCATAGATCAAATCAATCGAAATATTGTCAAATCCTGCCTGCTTGAGGTGGCGGATATTGTCATAGATATCCTGCTCCTGGTGACTCCGACCGATCTTTTTCAGCATCTTGTTATCAAAGGTTTGGACACCCAGAGAGACCCGATTGACCTGAGACTCCTTGAGAACTGCGATCTTATCCGGATCCAAATCGCCAGGATTGGCTTCGATGGTAAACTCTTCTACTTCCGATAGGTCCATAACCTTGGGCAATTCTGTCAAGAGATAGGCCAGTTGTTGGGCGGACAGAGCTGTCGGAGTCCCTCCACCGATGTAGAGAGTCCGAAGTTTGCCAATCTCATACGATCGAGTCTCCTGGATCAAGTGTTCCAGATAGGCATCGACCGGCTGATTCTTGATAAAAACCTTAGAAAAGTCACAATAATAACAAATCTGGGTACAAAATGGAATATGCACATAGGCAGAGGACGGTTTAGCTTGCATAACCTTTATTATACCACATTTCGCACCAAAACCAGAGCAGAAAAGAAAGGGGAAAGCAAGGATTTCCTTGACAAGAAGGAATGAAAGGAATAGAATAAAGCTAATCACATTCGGAGGTAAGGAGATATGAACAACTAAGTTTCGTTAAATAAGATACTTTATTTAGTGGACTGCTTGTTCTATCTCTTTTTGTGTACCCTCTCGCCTATTCTCCAACCTTTTGTTGGCTAAATTAGGTCTTTTTCTACTTGGGTTCCGCTTGAATACAGCTCTACTAAATAGGTAGAGCTGTTTTTTGTCCCAGTAGAAAGGAATCTTATGCTAAAACTATCCCACCTCACTATCCACCATACAAAAGATTTACGCGATCTAGTACGTAATCTGTCCCTAACCATACATGAAGGAGAAAAAGTTGCTATTATTGGCGAAGAAGGGAATGGAAAATCTTCCTTACTTCAGGTCCTCATGTCCCCAAAATCTCTACCAGATTATCTGACCATAGAAGGAGAAATCACCACTTCCTTTCACTCCTATGCCTATATTCCCCAGTCTTTGCCGGAAGCATTGAAGGGAAAAACTTTGGGAGAATATTTTTTTGGAGAGGACGAGCTAGACTATGCCAGCCTCTACAGACTGGCTGATCAATTGCATTTTAATAGCGACCGCTTTGCAAGCGATCAAACCATCGGAAGTCTATCTGGAGGAGAAGCCCTCAAGGTCCAACTTCTTCACGAACTTTGTCGTCCTCATGAATTGCTATTTTTAGATGAACCCTCAAACGATCTAGATTTAGAGACCCTGGACTGGCTCCAGCAGATGATCCAAACAAGCCCCCAAACCATTCTATTTATTTCCCATCATGAGGATTTTTTGACTCAGACGGCGGATACTATCATACACTTAAGACAGATCAAACACCGTAAGGAGGCTGAAACCATCGTGGAGCACCTAGGCTATCAAGACTACAGCAGCCAGAGGGAACAACAATTTAAGCAACAGTCTCAGCAAGCTGCCAATGATCAACGAGCCTACAAAAAAACAATGGAGAAACACCGTCGCGTCCGCCAGCAAGTCGAAACCTCCTTACGAAATACCAAAGATAGCACTGCTGGACGTCTCCTAGCAAAGAAAATGAAGACTCTCCTATCACAGGAAAAGCGCTATGAGCGAGAATTCCAATCCATGACTTCCCAACCCTATGATGAGGAAATCATTAATCTGCATTTCCCTTCCCTTACTCCCTTGTCTCCTCAAAAACGTGTCCTTCTCTTAGATCAGGAAGAGCTTGCAATTGGTGATCGTGTCCTAGTCAAGAACCTCTCCCTCACTCTTCATGGGCAGGATAAGATAGGGATTATCGGTTCCAACGGTGTTGGAAAATCCACTTTCCTAAAAATGATTTGGGAGATTTTACAGAAGAATGAGAGTATCCGCACTGCCTATATGCCTCAAGATTACACTGAACTCCTCCCTCTAACTCAGACACCCGTTCAATTTCTACAGCATTCAGGTGATCGCGAAGAAATCAACACCATTCAATTGCATTTAGCCTCCCTCAACTTTACTTATTCTGAAATGCACCATCCTATCTCTGAACTTTCTGGTGGCCAGCAAGGAAAACTCTTCCTCCTTCAATTAGTACTCACAAGACCCCAGTTTCTGCTCTTGGACGAGCCTACTCGTAATTTTTCCCCCACTTCCCAACCAGAAATTCGACGCCTATTCGCAGACTATCCAGGTGGACTGGTTACCGTCTCCCACGATCGGACCTTCCTTAAGGAAGTCTGCCAAAAAATCTATCGTCTAACTGAAAATGGTTTAGTAGAGATAGAGTCGCTCTAACGTAAAAAAGATTGGACAAAACCAATCTTAGAAAACGTTGACAAAACTGTTCATTTATATAAATCTAACAAATCCAGAGATATCCAATCCTCTACTGAAACATTCCGCCGTGAGAAAAGTGCCTGAAACTTAATGGTCTCAGGCACTCAGAATTATTGAGAGTAAAACAGTTTGGGAAACTGTTTTAGCCTGAGCCCGGAAATTAAAGAGCGAAGGGGCTCAATAATTAGTCATGGAACTTCGAAGAAGTTCGCTGACGTCCGTTCTCACCTAAGGAAAGTTTCTTAGAGGACTTTATCTTCAATTTGAATAATTGGCTAAAACTAATCTTTTTTTCTACTTTTTCGCTGCCTCTTGTCCCATTTCTTGGGTGCGTTTGTAGGCCGCTTCCACGCCGGCAATAATATCGCCCCGTAAGCCGACTTGTTCCAATCGGTTGACTCCTGCGATAGTAGAGCCGCCTGGACTACAAACCGCGTCTCTCAAGCGGGCTGGGTGCTCGCCTGTCTCTAAGACCATTTGACTGGCTCCTCGGAAGGTCTGGGCAGCCATCTGCAAGGCTTTCTCTCGCGAAAGCCCTAAACTCACTCCTGCATCTGCCATGGCTTCGATCATTTGATAGACAAAGGCTGGACCACAGCCTGCCACAGACGTTGCAGGATCCATCAATTTTTCCTCGATTTCGTAGAGAGCCCCTGCTCTTGCTAAGAGCTGTTTGACTTGGGCTACTTGCTGGTCTGTTACTATTTGGGAGCGAACCAGACTGATGACACCTTGACCAATAGCTACGGGCATATTGGGCATGATGCGAATGAGCCCCACCCGGTCATTTTTAACCACACCTGCCATCTTCTCCAATCCCAGACCCGCCGCCATGGAAATCAGTAACAGATCGGAGCGTTGACTCAAGACCTCCTGATAGTCTTCTAGGAGGGGGCAGATTTGGTAGGGTTTGACCCCCAAGAAGATAACCTCCGCCTCTTCAAAGGCCTGTTGAAGAGAAGATGCTGTGCCCCCACACTGGCTGATAAAATCTTGAACCTTTTGAGGGGAACGATTGACCAAGAGTAGGTCTGGGGCAGCCACTTCTTTTGCGACCGCTTTGGCCAGACTAGTGCCCATGTTTCCTAGTCCAATAAATGCTACTTTCATCTCTTACCTCACTTGACCGTTTCCAGTGACCAGATACTTATAGCTGGTCAACTCACGCAAGCCCATAGGACCACGCGCATGCAACTTCTGGGTCGAGATCCCCATCTCACAGCCTAGACCAAACTCTCCGCCATCTGTGAAGCGGGTCGAAGCATTGACATAAACGGCTGCCGAGTCAACTTGGTTGCTGAAGAGCTCAATGGCTCTTGGATCTTCAGAGACAATGGCATCTGAATGGTGGGTACTGTGGGCTCCGATATGAACGATGGCTTCTTCTACAGAAGGGACGACCTTCACGGCCATGACATAATCTAAGAATTCCGTATCAAAGTCAGTCTCAGAAGCTGGTGAACCGTCAATGATTTGCTGAGCTTGAGCATCCAAACGCATTTCCACTGGTACCGGAGCCTCGTCTACCAAGACTTTCTTCACTAGTGGCAGAAAGTCACCAGCAATAGCTTCATGCACCAAGAGGACTTCCATAGCATTGCAGACGGATGGTCGGCTGGTCTTGGCATTCTGGATGATACTGAGAGCCTTGTCTAAATCTGCCGTTTGATCGACATAGACGTGAACAATCCCAGTCCCTGTCTCAATCACAGGGACAATTGCTTGCTCTACGACTGCCTGGATCAAGCCAGCTCCCCCACGTGGAATAAGAAGGTCTAAATCCCCCTTGGCCTTCATCATGACCAGACTGCTCTCCCGACTGGTATCTTCGACCAACTGGAGGACAGCAGGATCAATAGTGGTCGCTTGCAAGCCTGTTTTTAAGGCGTTAACGATGGCATGGGCTGTCTGATAGGCATCCTTGCCACTGCGAAGGACAACCGCACTCCCGCTTTTCAGGGCCAAGGCTGCTGCATCAGAGGTCACGTTGGGACGACTTTCATAGATAATCCCAATGACCCCCATGGCCACGCGTTTCTTCTGAATGACCAAACCGTTCTCCAGGGTCCGCTCCTCTAAGAGTTCTCCCACTGGATCGGGTAGGGCAGCCACTTGGAGAATTCCATCAGCCATGGCTTGAATCCGCTCTTCTGTCAAGAGCAGGCGATCCAGCATTACCTCCGAAATCCGGCCCCGAGCATCTTCCATATCCAATTGATTAGCAGCCAAAATATCAGCTGTTGCGTCAACCAAGGCGTCGGCCATCGCTCTTAAGGCTTTATTTTTCTCATCACTTGTTGCAGTATTAATACTTTTTTTGGCCTGTTTAGCCAGGCGAATCTGATCGATCGTCTCCATCTAATCCCTCCTTTAAAATTCTGTAAATAAGAGTTCTACTTCAGGTGTGATGGTAATCCAATCATCCCGGTGAATGACGATGCCCTTTGGCTTTTGACCATGGAGCAAATCTTTAATGGCAGCAGCCCCTATGCGGGTACGCCCTTTCCCAATGACCTGTCCAGTCTCTGCATCATGAACCGTGATAATATCGGAGAAAGAGAAGGCTCCCTCAACCTTTACCACACCAGACACAAGGATACTCTTGCCCTCTTCTTTAACAGCCTTAACCGCTCCTTGATCCAGCCATACAGACCCTTGACTAGGCGCATAGAAGGCCAGCCATTGTTTCTGATTGCGCAAAAACTTATCCTGAGCTGTAAAATAGCTGCCATCCTGAGTTTTCTCTGCCGCATCTAGAAGAGCGTCTTCTTTCAAGGATGAACAGATATAAACAGGAACTCCTGACTCTGTGGCAATGGTGGCTGCTTTAATTTTTGTCAGCATGCCTCCTGTCCCATTGCTTGAGCCTGCTCCACCGGCCATCTCGATAATGTCCTTGCTGATTGAGTCAATCCGCTCCAAGCGTTTGGCAGTCGGATCCTTTTGAGGATGCCCTGTATAGAGTCCATCCACATCCGTTAGCAAGACCAAGAGATCTGCCTGAACCATGGCTGCCACTTGGGCACTCAGGGTATCGTTGTCTCCAACCTTGAGTTCTTCAATCGAAACTGTATCGTTCTCATTGATAATCGGAATGGCCCCTCTTTGCAAGAGGACAGAAAGGGCCTGGTGGGCATTTTTATAGCGGCGTTGGTCAACAAAGTCATCCTGGGTCAAGAGGACCTGGGCAGATACGATGTCGCGTACCAGTAGATTAGAGGTATATTCTTCTAACAGCAACCCTTGGCCAACTGCTGCAGAAGCCTGCTTGTCTGCGATTTTGGTCGGGCGTTTTTTAAAGCCAAGCGCACCAAAACCAGCCGCAATCGCCCCCGAAGAGACCAAAATCAATTCATGCCCTTGCTCATGTAAGAGAGCTAGTTGCTGGGTGATGGCCTTGACCTTGCTCCGAGACAAGCTCCCATCTTGATTGGTCAGGGAAGAGGTCCCTACCTTAAACACAATACGCTTATTCTTCATCCATTCATTCTCCAGAGTATTCGATTGTAACATTATACCATGAAAGCCTTAAAAATTACTAAGAGCAGACCAGGAGCGCCGTTTCCCCACAAAAAAACGAGTTTGAACCACAAGAGGTAAACTCGTTTTGATGATTGAATGCTTATCCTTGACGGAGCTGCTCCAAGGTTTCTTGGAAAATTTTCGGTACCTCCACTGAAAACTCCATGACTTCTCCCGTCCGTGGATGGGTAAAGCCCAGTGTCTTAGCATGAAGGAATTGGCCATGGCCTTTCAAAGTCTTTCGAGGGCCATAGACTTCATCACCAGCGACCGGATGGCCAATGTAGGCCATGTGAACCCGAATCTGGTGGGTCCGTCCTGTCTCCAATTGCAGCTCGACCAAGCTATAATCTCCGAAACGCTCCAAGACATGGAAACGGGTCAGAGCTGGTTTTCCTTTAGCTGTCACAGCTTGCTTCTTGCGGTCCTTGTCACTTCGCCCAATCGGCGCCTCAATGACACCCCGATCATTAGGTAAATTACCATGGACAATGGCCCAATACTTGCGCAGAGACTTCTTAGCCTTGAGCTCATCTGCCAGTGCTACATGGGCTGCATCGTTCTTAGCCACCATGAGGAGGCCAGAGGTGTCCTTGTCAATCCGATGGACGATACCCGGACGAAGCTCGCCATTGATCCCTGATAAGTCTTTGATGTGATACATGAGGGCATTGACCAGAGTCCCACTGGTATGACCAGCACTAGGATGGACCACCATGCCTTGAGGTTTATTAACCACTGCGACATCCGCATCCTGATAGACGATTTCCAAGGGAATATCTTCTGCTTCATAGGTCACTTCTTCAACTTGAGGAACTTCATAGCTGATGACATCCCCTTCCTTTACGGTATATTTGGCCTTTTTGACTTGACCGTTGACAAGGATTTTTCCTTCCTTGATCTGCTCATTAGCCAAGCCACGTGAGAGTTCAGTCAACTCTGAGACGGCCTTATCCAGTCGCGCTCCAGCGACTTCCACTCTAACTTCCATGGCTCTCCTCTCTTAAAAGATAAATCAGTAACAATCCCACACCGACGGTTAAATAAATATCTGCTACATTAAAAATGGCAAAATTCATAAAATCCAGGTGAAACATATCGACGACAAAGCCCTGACGAACCCGGTCAATAAAGTTGCCGATTCCCCCTGAAATAATCAGGGTCAATCCCAACAAGAGCCAAATGGAACCTTTGATGTGACGATAAAGGTAGACAAAGGCTGCCCCCATCGCAATCAAAGTTATGATGGCAAAAAACCACTGTTGGTTTTCTAACATGGAAAAGGCGGCACCTGAATTCTTTAGATAGGTCAGGCTGACTACTTTGGGAATGAAGGTACGCATGCCCCCCAGTGGGATTGCCTTGACGACATACCACTTAACAGCTTGATCCAAGGCAATCAGGAGGAGGATACTGATAAGAATACTTACTTTTCTCTTCATGGCCTACCTCTTCTCATCAAAGTAGGCTTCCATAACTTGGACAAACTTCTCAGCCACTGGTGAGAGATCTACCTCTTCCCGTTTGACATAGACCATTTTATTATCCAGATCATCGATCAAGGGGATGACAGTAATGCCATTCACCGACTGGCTATCCAAGAAGCCAGAACCAGTCGCATAGGCATCGGTCCGCTCTAGGATCCCATTCAGGGTCGCTCGGTCTGTCACATTGAAGAGTTGGGAACTGCTACTAGTATCCACAAAGTTCTCTGAATAGTAGAGATACTCATCCTTTTCCTGGGTAAAGCGAACGGTCGGTAAGTGTGCCAAATCCTCCATCACTAAGGATTCTTTCTTGGCTAATGGATGACCCTTGCGCAGATAGATATGAGTCTGGAATGGAATGAGGTCAATGACTTCCAAGCCCAATTTATCCACCCGTTGCATGATCCCTTTAGTATTTTGCTTGTTGAGGTAGATAATCCCTAATTCACTGTGACCTTGAGCTACTTCATCCAAGATTTGAACCGTGGTCGACTCAAAGATCCGGAAGTCTTTGTTCTCAGGATAAAGGACAGAGAATTGGGTAATCAAAGGAGGAAGGAAATCATAGTGCTGACTCGAGATCGAGAATTCCTTCTTTTCATCCTCAGGATTGGCATACTGGTTTTGAAAAACATCAAAGCCCTTAACCAATTCTTGGGCCTTTTCATAAAATTCCATTCCCCGGCGGGTCAAGAAAGTCCCTGAACTAGTCCGACGAAAAATCTTAAAGCCCAGTTCCTTTTCCAAGTCTCTCACAGAGATTGATAGACTCGGCTGACTGACGTACATTTTTTCAGCTGCTTCACGAAAAGTGCCACTATTGGCAATCGCGACAACATAGCGTAATTGTTGAATATTCATGTCTTCTTCCTTCTAACAATATCACTCCATTATACCATAATCTAGAGGATGAAAAAAGTTGGGGACTTCAATCGAAAGAGATCTACTAGGAGTTGAAATAATGCTCGTAAAAATGATAAGGAAACTGTTAAGCATTAAATAATTTCTAATTTATGGAGTTATACAAGCAAATTTTGAAACTTTCCGCCGTGAGAAAAATGCTTGAAACAGTGGCGTTTCAAGCATTCGGGAGTTTTGAAACTTTAGGTTCAAAACTAAGTCATGGAACTTCTACGAAGTTCGCTGACGTCCGTACTCACCTAAGGAAAGTTTAAAAGATTTTTCTATAATCTAAATCTATGAAATATAGAGATAATTATTAGAGATCAACTAACCAACTAATAGTTAACACATATCATAAAAAAACTCTCTGATCAATCAGAGAGTTTTTGAATACAAATTATTTTGCGATTGGGTAAACAGAAACTTGTTTCTTATCGCGACCTTTGCGTTCGAAGCGTACTACGCCTTCAACTTTAGCGAACAAAGTATCGTCTCCACCACGTCCAACGTTCACACCTGGGTAGATGTGAGTACCGCGTTGACGGTAAAGGATAGATCCACCTGTTACAGTTTGTCCATCAGCTGCTTTAGCTCCAAGACGTTTTGCTTGTGAATCACGTCCGTTTGATGTAGAACCTCCACCTTTTTTGTGGGCGAAAAGTTGCAAGTTAGCAAGATTCAATTTCAACATAATTGTTTTCCTCCAGTTAGTTTTCTGTGATAACTCTTGTTTGGACGAACTCGGATGAGTTCTCCGATAAGTTTGCCATCCCTAAGAAAAATGATTCAAAGAATAGTTGGGTCATTTCTCTTTGGTGAGGTGGAATGTCTGTCGGGATTGTTACCCGCATGAAGCCACCCTCTTCTTCGTTTAATTCTAGTTCCGGTTCATAGCCTGCAAATTTCTCAACAGAGTTGACAAAGTTAATGGCAAGCGTAGAAACCGATGCACACACGACATCTAAGCCGTATTCGCCACTTTCGGCGTGACCAGTAATTTCTGCACTCCTCAGCTCGCCATCTTCGGCTCGTTCAAAGACTGCTTGTATCATGTGTTCTCCTAAGAATTAAGCGTTGATTGCGTTGATGACAACTTTAGTGTAAGGTTGACGGTGACCTTGTTTACGGTGGCTACCTTTTTTAGGTTTGTACTTGTAAGTAACAACTTTCTTTTGTTTTCCTTGTTTTTCAACAGTTCCAACAACAGTAGCTCCTGAAACAAGTGGAGTTCCGACAACAGTGTTTTCACCACCAACAAGAACAACTTCGTTAAATGTAACTTCTTGACCAGCTTCAACGTTCAATTTTTCAACGTAGACTGCTTGACCAACTTCAACTTTAACTTGTTTTCCGCCAGTTTTAATGATTGCGTATGTGCTCATTATGCACCTCCTATGTATTTTTGGGTTTCCCCGTATTTTGTGAAGACTCGCCTAGCATCGTGGGACGAACCTCTTAAGCTCAAGGGATGAGCAACGATGATCGAGCGGTTGCACAGGCATGTGCATAGTCAACTCTATAAGTATATCACTTCTATCAGACAAAGACAAGCATTTTTGTCCCTTGAAAACGGATTTTCTTTTAAAAAATTATTTTAAGTCTTTAAAAGAATTAAATGGCTACAAAAGGCTCTTGGCTATCTTTATAAAAAACTATTTACGATTCTTTTTCCTCTTTTATTTGTTCTTTTGGTGAATGATGTCAAGCATCATAAAACTCATGGAGCAATTGGATCAGTTCTTGCTGTTGTTCTAGTAAGTTCTGACCGATAGTGGTTGATTGAATGAGGGTACGATCCTCCAGGTCTTCGATCACCTTCTTCAAGGAAGTTTGCTCAAATGGCGAATCTACAACCTTTTGAATATCTTGGAAGGGCTGATGGGTGACCAGTTGAAAACCATAAGAATTATTAAGGAGTGAATATCCTGCTGTACCTGTCTTCTTTTGATATGCTTCGCATAGCCCCCCATCAATGACAAAGAGCAGACCTTCACCCCGAATGGGAGATTCTCCTTTTCCTGTCTTAACAGGTGTATGGCCATTCACAATACGAGATAAGTCCGTTTCAAGACCAAATTCCTCTAAAATGATTTGGCAAATCTTTCTTGAATTGCGATAGCTAAAATACTCATTTTCTACTTCCTTATGCGTTTCTGCCTCCTCAATAAAATACCGTTCAAAGGTCGTCATCTTATCCTTCCCAAAGAGGGGAGATAATGGCCCTCGCCAGCAATACCATACCAAATCCGTTGAAAGGTCATCCCCAACTTCTTTATTTTTTGCTGCAAGTCGAATATGGTATTCGAAAAAGTCTAGTAATTCTTTCCCAGCATACTGGGCTTGATGAAGAACTAGAGGTTGAAATTCCCCAGAAGGTTTTAAGGGAATACAGCCGTGAAACAGCAAGTGATGATTGTAAACCTTATACATGGAACCCTTTTTCATTAAGAGCTCCATATGTTTGGCCATTTTTGGAGATCCTTGGAAGGAAGCCAACATGCTATCCACTATTTGTTTTTCCTCTATGCTTAATTCAGAAGGGTTTGCCTGATCTATGGTTTGGAAGCAGGTGTTTTGCAAGGAATAGCTGTTCCCGTCAATGGTGATTGAGTTCTTCCAATAATCAATTTTATCCAGGAGGATTTGATTGTCCATCTGAAATTCTGGCCGTCTCTTCATCAATTGAGTTTCTAACTTAAATTGGAGAATAGCCAGCGCTTGATGGACCTTTTCCAGTTGCAATATTTCTTCAGATGTAAATTCCTCCGCCCTTGTCCCTAGGATGGGCCTAAACTTAGGATTGGCTTTGTAGGTTTTATCCGCAAATAAGGTTAAAGAACGAATGTTTAAGCCGTAAGCTTTTTCGATATCCCATAAGTAACCGTATCGTGCTGCAATGCGCAATACATTCAATAAACATGCCTCGGACCCAAAGTAAGCCCCCATCCAAATGATATCGTGATTGCCCCATTGAATGTCTAAAGAATGAAAATCAAGGAGCTCATCCATTACCTGGGCACTTCCAACCCCTCTATCAAAAATATCTCCTACCACATGCAGGTGATCAATCAATAAGCGACGAATACTGCTGGCAATTCCCAAGATAAAGGGATCTGCTTCTCCTAGTTCAATAAGATAACTTAAGATAGTGTGGAAATAAGAATGTTTATCAGCTAGTGTAAGATCACTATAGATCAGTTCTTCTATGATATAGGCATATTCCTGAGGCAAGGCCTTTCTAAGTTTGGAACGGCTATATTTAGCCGCTACAAAACTCAATAGAGTTAAGAGCTGAGAAATCGTTGATTTATACCACTCTTTCTCCTTATTCACTTGTTCCAAAACCCTTTCTGGATAAGATACCAGAGCTGACAGTGTATTCTTTTCCTCTTGTGTCAATGAAGCTCCAAAGCAGTCATTGATTTTTTCATTTAAAATTCCAGCACAACTCCTCAAAATATAATCAAAAGCTGCAAATTCTCCATGAATATCACTAATGTAAAGCTCTGTCCCTTTTGGTAGGTTTAAAATGGCCTCAAGATTAGTAAGTTCAGTAATGACTTTTTGACGAGAATCAAATTTCTCTAGTAAAATACGCTTATATTGCTCCATATTAACTCTCCAAGGATTCTCTATTTACAACTTCATCTACGCTGATTCAAGAATCAGTTCATCTTCTTTAATTCCTCTTCAATTAGGAAAGCTGTCTCTTCAATCGATTTATCTGTCATATTGATGATTTGAGCGCCAAATTGTTTAAAAACCTTCTTGGAATAATCCAATTCTTGATAAATTTTTTCTAAATCCGTATAACTTGTTTCTTGCGTTAACCCTAAAGAATCCAAGCGATGGCTTCGAACTTTCATTAATTTTTCAGGCTCACAGATCAGACCAATCAAGCGACGAGAATCAACCTTATCTAAGACCTGAGGTAAAGGAACTTCTGGGATCAAAGGCAGATTTGCAACCTTGTAGCCCTTATTGGCCAGGTAAATACTCAGGGGAGTTTTTGAGGTACGAGAAACACCAAGCAGGACTAAATCGGCTTCTAAAAACCCCTGAGGTGCCTTACCATCATCATATTTAACAGCGAATTCAATTGCTGAAATTTTCTTAAAATAATCACTGTCCAAGCGGTGCAAGGTTCCTGGAACTTCTATTGGTCTGGTACCAGTCTTTTCTTCGATAATTTCAAAAAATGGATGCATAAGATCCAAATAAGCCAAACCATTTTTTTGGCTAAATTCTCTAGCTACTGATGCTAACTGACTATTGACCAAAGTGCTGATGACAAGTGCATTATCCTTCAAGGCATCATATAAGATATCCAAGAGTTCCTCTTCTTGATTGATAAAAGGAAAACGATAACTATTATTAAAAATGATATCTGGATATTGTGCGGTAACTGCTGACAATAATTTTTGGGAAGTCCCACCCAAAGAATCTGAAATACTATATACAATGATCTCTTTTTTCATATTTATTCCTCTTCACTCTTCAGTTCGGCATTTCTTGCTTGTAGGATAATGTAATCGAGCAAGGCTGATTTGGTCACCGTTCCCACAATTTTTCGGTCATTCTCCTCATCGACTACTGGTAAGGAATCGATGGCATGATCTTGCAGTAGGGCAGCCGCTTCTAAGATGTTCATATCTTTAGTACAGGTAATGATATGTGGCATTCGAGTCATACAAACTGCTACAGGGGTCGTCTGGATACTCGAATTGAGAGATGCCCTCAATAAATCTTTACGGGACATAATTCCCAGTAAGAGCTTGCCTTCATCGATAACATAGAGGACATCAGCATCATACATAAATAGGGTGATAATGGCATCCTGAATATAGGAATCATGGGTGACTAAAACTGGAGAGGTCATAATCTCTGCCACTTCTTTTTGAAAAGTATCAAAAAAGAAAAGCGTCTCGAGATCTAATCCAGAGTAGGTATAACCAATTTTTGGTGTAGCTTTCAAAATGCCAACCAAGGTCAGAAAGGACAAATCCGGGCGAAGGGTCGCTCTTGAAATATCCAATAACTCAGAAATCTTCTCTCCGCTTAAGGGCTGATGCAATTTTACAATTTCAACTATTTTCTTTTGACGTTCACTTAATTTCAAAATTTCCTAGCCTTTCTATTTCTATCTCTACGATGGTTATATAAGACATACCCAATGAAATATTGGTAATATATCCAACCTCCACTTTTAAATAATCATCATTTTTACTGAATATTATAGCAGAATGATCTAAATAGTCAACAAAAAAAGATGCATTTTTTATTTGACAAATATATGTGATGTATATTACAATGATTTTGTCTTAATTGTGACACATATTTAGTTTTTTTGGAGGCTTATATGACAAAATGGATTTATTCCTTCGAAGAAGGAAGCGCAAATGACAAAGATCTCCTAGGTGGAAAAGGGGCCAATCTGGCAGAGATGAGCCATTTGGGACTACCAGTTCCTCCTGGATTTACCATCACTACTAAAAGTTGTATCCAGTACCTCGATCATCCTGACTTCTTTGATTCCTCTTTAAAAGAGGAAGTTTTGAAAGCGGTTGCCCAATTGGAAGAAAAAACGGGTAAGTCCTTTAGAGGAGAAGATCCTCACTTACTCTTAGTCTCTGTCCGGAGCGGAGCTAAATTTTCTATGCCTGGGATGATGGATACCATTCTCAATCTTGGTCTCAATGATCAACGGACTCAATTACTGGCCAAAGAAACCAATCTTGATTTCGCCTACAACTGCTATCGCCGTCTACTCCAGATGTTTGCTGATGTAGTCTATGGCATCGATAAGGGACTTTTTGATGAGCAACTAGCTACATTTGAACAAAAACAGAATAAAAAGGTCCATGATTTTGACCTGGATCAGCAACAAGAATTGATCCAGCGCTATAAAGATCTCTACGCCAAACACAAGAAGCAATTTCCTGAGAATCCTAATGAGCAACTCTTTGCTGCCATCCAAGCAGTCTTTAAATCCTGGAATAACAACCGGGCTAGAATTTACCGGGAGCTTCATCAGATCCCTCATGATTTAGGAACAGCTGTCAATGTTCAAGCCATGGTCTTCGGAAATAGTGATCAAACCAGCGGAACAGGGGTCTGCTTCACTAGAAATCCTGCAACTGGTGAGGCGGAACTTTTTGGTGAATTTTTGCTGAATGCTCAAGGGGAAGATGTCGTCGCTGGTATCCGTACGCCTGAGCCGATTGCAGCCTTAAAAGAGATCCAACCAGAAACCTATCAGGCTTTCAGAGACTACGCCAAGATCCTTGAAAACCACTATAAGGATATGCAGGATATTGAATTTACCATTGAGAAAGGCAAGCTCTACATCCTACAAACCCGAAATGGAAAACGGACAGCCAAGGCTTCGTTAAAGATTGCCCTAGATATGGTAGACCAAGGTCTGATTAGCAAGGAAGAAGCTCTCCTCAGAGTCTCTCCTGCTTCCATCAGTCAACTGATTCATCCAGTCTTTGAGGAAACTGCTTTAGAGAAAGCACCTTTCTTAGCTCAGGGCCTACCAGCCAGCCCAGGTGCAGCTACCGGCCAAATTGTCTTTACTGCTGACCGAGCTAAAGAAATCCATCAAGAAGGGAAAAAAGTCATCCTTGTTCGACAAGAAACTTCTCCAGAAGACATTGAAGGGATGATTGTCAGTCAAGCCATTGTCACCAGCCAAGGGGGAATGACTTCTCACGCTGCTGTTGTAGCTCGCGGGATGGGAACTTGCTGTGTCGCTGGTTGTGGAGAGTTGACCATTAGCGAAGAGAACAAAACCCTTTCCTGTGGCAGTCTAGTCCTAAGGGAGGGAGATCTGATCTCCGTCGACGGCTATTCTGGCCGCATTTATCGTGGCGAACTTCCAACTGTTCTAGTAGAAAATAACCAAGACCTCCAGCGCTTGCTTGCTTGGGCAGATGAAGTCGCCATCCTTCAAGTTCGAGCCAATGCAGAAACCGTCAAAGACTTGACAACAGCAATGAACTTTGGGGCCAAAGGCGTTGGGCTAGCCCGTACGGAACACATGTTTTTTGGACAAGAACGGATTCTCGAAATGCGTCGCCTCATCTTAGCGGATTCCGAAGAAGAAACAAAAGAAGCCCTCAATAGGCTCCTAGACTTCCAAGAAAAAGATTTCTTCCAAATGTTTCAAACCGTCCAAGATAAACCAATGATTGTCCGCCTGCTCGATCCACCCATGCATGAATTCCTACCTAGGGATTCCCAAGAAATTGCATTATTAGCAAGCAAACTAAAAAAATCTCCTGAAAAACTTGCCGACCGCATCGAAGGTCTGCAGGAAAGTAATCCGATGTTGGGACACCGGGGTTGCCGTCTCGGCATAACTAAGCCGGAAATCTACAAGATGCAGACGGAAGCTATTTTTAGAAGTGCCATCAAATTGCATCACCAAGGTCAAACGATCAAGCCGGAAATCATGGTTCCTTTAATTGCTGATCAAAAAGAATTCGAATGCATCAAAGAGTATCTCGTTCAACATATTAAACATCTTTTCGAGCAGTATGGGCAGGAGCCATTCCCTTATGAAATTGGTACTATGATTGAACTGCCCCGCGCCTGCCTAACTGCTGATAAACTAGCTCAAGAAGCCGATTTCTTCAGCTTTGGAACCAATGACTTGACTCAAATGACCTATGGCTTCTCTCGTGATGATATTGGAAAATTCATTGGCCAGTACAAGGATAAGGATATTCTTTCTTTCGACCCTTTCCAAAAAATTGATAAGGATGGCGTCGGTGAATTAATGAGAATTGCTATCAGCAAGGCTCGTCAGGTAAAACCAAACCTCGCCATCGGTATCTGTGGAGAAGTTGGCGGAGATCCTTCTTCAATTTCCTTCTTCCAAGACATTCAAGTAACTTACGTTTCCTGCTCTCCTTACCGAGTTCCTGCTGCTAGACTAGCCGTCGCTCAAGCAGCACTCCAAGAAGGTCAGAATTAAGTCCCCCTTACATTCGAAAAGCACCCTTAAAGCTAGACTAGTGCATCTACCTTCAAGGGTGCTATTTTCTTTATCAAATTCTTGTCAGTGGTCAGAGCTCTTAGTGAGAACCGATCACCGTCATCTTTTACAACAAATCCTCAATCAGCTCATCGACTTCATCCGCTTCAGCTTGAGGAGTGATCTCTGTAATCATGATTCCAGCAACTGCTCGTTCGACCAAAGCTTCCACGTCCATGCGCTCCTCATATTGCTCCGCATTTTTGAGTTTTGGATTGGTCTTTGGACGGTCCGGCGCAAAGATGGTACAGCAATCTTCGAAAGGCTGGATAGAGATTTCAAAGGTATCGATGGCTTGGGCGATATCGATAATCTCCAACTTATCCATGGTCACCACTGGACGGATAACTGGGGTATTGGTCACGGCGTTGATGGCCTGCATACTCTCTAGCGTTTGACTAGCTACCTGACCGAGGCTTTCCCCATTGATGATGACTAGGCCCCCACGGATTTGACGGATACGATCTGTAATCCGCATCATAAAGCGACGGGTCAAGGTCATAAGGTAAGCTTCAGGTGCCTTAGCTTTAATCTCTTCTTGGATTTCTGTAAAAGGCACTTCGATAAACTGGATATTGCCCCCAAACTTGGTTAATTTACGAGTTAAATCGTGGGCTTTTTTAAGAGCTCCCGGACTGGTATAAGGTGGGCTAGCAAAGTGGACCGCTTCAATGTCCACGCCTCGCTTCAAGGCTAGATAACCAGCTACTGGAGAGTCAATCCCACCAGATAGCATGAGCATGCCTTTTCCAGAAGTTCCAACTGGCAAACCACCCGCTCCCTTAATGGTTTCATAAGAGATATAGGCTGCTTCTTCCCGGATTTCTACTTGGAGGTTGATATCCGGTTTTTTCATTTGAGCTTGAATACTTGGAATAGCTTCAAAGACAGCTCCACCCAAGGTTTGGTTGAGTTCTCGGCTATCCAGTTCAAAAGAATGGTCACTCCGCTTGCTGGAAATCTTGAAGGTCATCCCTTCCTTGTAAATCTCCTGCATGATTTCTTGAACGGCTGCTATGAGAGCAGGCACAGATTTTTCAATCTTATAGACTGGAGAAAAATTTTGAATCCCGAAGACCTGTTTGAGGGATTCAGCTACCGGTTCATAATCCGTTCCATTTAGATAAGCATGCGCCCGGTCCCGATCGGCTGTCACTTTGACAGCTGGATAAATGGACAAGACATCTGAAATATTATTTCGCAATTTGTTAATGAAGCGCATCCGGTTCTTTCCTTTAGTAGAAAGCTCCCCATAGCGGATCATAATTTCTGAATAAGTTAATGGCATAGTTATTTCCTTTTCTTTTCCTTAACGCACCTTTCGTGTCTTTTCATAGATCAGCTTGAACTTGGTCAAAAATTGCTCGACCTGACTCATATCATTTTCGAGATCGAGACTGAGACGGACAGCTGTTTGTGCCAGAGCCTTGTCGACTCCCATAGCAATCAGGGTTCCAGCAGGTTTCCCAGCCTTGGAAGAGCAGGCAGAGGTTGTCGAAATATAAATCTCATACTCCTCAAAAGCATGGACGATGACTTCTCCTCGCACTCCTTTGATGCCGAAAGTCAAGATATGAGGCGCAAATCCTTCATCTCCAGAGAAGATAGTCACATCTGGATAATGGGCTAGTTCTTCACGGATGACTTCTTTCAACTGATGGCATTTGCGTTCAAAGTCCTCTTGACGCTCCATCGCCAAGCGCAAGGCCTTGGCTGTCGCCGCAATCCCAGCTAAGTTCTCAGTCGTCGAACGAAGGTCCTTTTCTTGTCCTCCACCAGTTAAGAGAGGGCTAATCTTTTTTCCTTCTTTAAGGTAGAGAAAGCCTACCCCACGAAGTCCATGGAACTTATGACTGGAGAAGGTCGCTAGATCCACCCGTTCTGGTAGGTAGAGAGCGGTTGGAATCTTAGCTAGTGCCTGAACCCCATCGACATGGAAGGTGATGGTCGGACGATCTGCTAGTAGATCCGCAATGGCTTGAATAGGCTGGATAGAACCCACTTCATTGTTGACGGCCATGATCGAAACAAGGGTTGTATCCGGGCGCAAAAGTTTTTCCAGCTCTTCCACTTGGACAAAGCCATGCGCATCAATAGGAGCAATATCCACCTCAAATCCCTGACCTTGTAGCCAGAGAGCTGATTCCTTCACAGCTGGGTGCTCAATAGCTGAGACAATCATGTGCTTCCCGTAAGGAGCTTTTTCAAAAGCAACTCCCTTGATAGCCCAGTTGTCCCCTTCTGTCCCACCCGAGGTAAAAAAGATTTCTTCTGCTTTCTTGCCTAGGAGGGAAGCAATCTGCTTGCGAGATGCCTCCAAGATCCGAGTCGCTTGACTTCCCAAGTTGTGCAAGCTAGATGGATTTCCCCATATTTTGCTTGCGACTTCCGTGTAGGTAGCCAAGGCCTCTGGATAAGGTTTGGTTGTTGCTGAATTATCAAAGTAAATCATCTTCCACTCTCTCCTAGTCAATTTTCAATCATCTTATTGTAACATTTATAGGTTGGAGGGACAAGGATTTGGCAGGCTTCATTTTGTTCCTAGTTTCAGACAGAAAACTTGTAAATTTCTCAAAATAGCTTATGATGAAGATGGAGTGTTTTGTGAAACGCTTACAAAACTAAGTTCTGGCTTTTAAAACATTTGTTCAACCACTAAACTGATCCCGAAAGATGATAAAAGGAGACAAACATGAAACGACCAATCTATCTTTCTATTGTCCTAGCTGGAAGTCTTGCTCTTGGAGGATTGCTCACTGTCCTACCACCACTTCCATTTGCACTTCCCTCTGCCCAACTAGCCTGTCACGGTAAAGGACAGTGTGATCTACAACAGCCCTTAGATAAACCGCCATACTTTAGGGAAGATGAAGGTAGCCTCCGTGAAATGACCCTTACCCAAGCAATCCCAGGAGAATCTGATAGCCACATCGAATTCAAATGCTTGGTCGAATACAATGGATGGTTCCGTCGCATCATCCGCGTGAAAGATGTAAGAGTAATTTCAAAGACCAAGGAATTCAAGGGAAGGATCGACTACTCTATCCCAGACCCCAACAAGATAGAGATTCAGGCAAATGGCCAGTTTATCACTCCTAATGATGCCTCTAGTTTTAGTAACCATCAAATCACCAGCCAGCCTAGTAAAACAAACCAACCAATTTCACTCTCTGAAAAAGGAGAGGCAAACTTTGCATCATCCTCTGAAGCAAGCGAGTCACAAAGTGTCCAGTTTGAAAGCAATTTGAAATTTTAAAAATCTCTTTCATTTCTTTTTAGACATTTTCATAAAAATAACGTATAATGACTAAAGTGTTCACTTTAAAGAACAAAAAAATGAAATGAAATGAAATGAAAAGGAAAGAGATTATGTCACAATACTCACGAAAAGAAAAACACCAAGACAGCAACAGACCATCTAGAAGCGAAAAAGTGAAACAGAGCCTTTCTTTGTTTCAGATGATTGTCGCAACGATTGCCAGTCTCCTCGGGATTATCGTTACTTCATTTACTATTTACAGTATCATGAAACCAACTTCTAAGACTGATGAGAAAAAAGATAGCTCTACTAGCGTTGTTGTTGTCCATGAAAAGGATGGATCTGCTACTGATTCAAGTGCTACAGGAACGGATACCAGTGCTAGCAGTAGCCAAGCATCCGAAGCAAGCTCTGAACAAACTGATTCATCACAGGTAGAAACCAGTGCCAGTGAAGCTCCTGCAGACACAACACCTTCTGCTACGGATACCGAATCATCTGCTAATTGAGAGTGGGACAGAAATCAATAATTCGTTAGAATTCGATTTCGTCGTCCCACCTCCGCACAGTTGAGTAGGGCTATAAAAGCTGATGAAATCAGCGTAGTAGAGCCCACTCAACCACTGCGTCTTGCTCGACAATCCAAAGACAATTGAGAGGCTAGGACTTTTGTCCCAGCCTCGTTTCTATAATAGAAAAGCCTCAGTCGACCAGAAATCCTGATCACCAGAGGCTTATTTTTATTTGATGACTTCTTGTGTCTTAGCGTAGTTGGCTTCTACAGCTTCTTTTTCAGCCTTCCACCAGTCTTGGTTGTCTGTATACCACTTGATGGTTTCTTCCAAACCTGCTTCGAAGTTTGTGAATTGTGGTTCCCAACCCAATTCTTCACGCAATTTTGTTGAATCAATAGCGTAACGCAAATCGTGACCAGCACGGTCTGTCACACGGTCGTAAGCATCTTTTGGTTGACCCATTTTTTCAAGGATGAGCTCAAGCACTTCCTTGTTGTTCTTTTCACCGTCAGCACCGATCAAGTATGTTTCACCGATACGGCCCTTGGTAAGAATAGCCCAAACACCTGTTGAGTGATCGTTGGTGTGGATCCAGTCACGGACGTTCTTCCCTTCACCATAAAGTTTTGGTTTGATTCCTGACAAGATATTGGTGATTTGACGTGGGATGAATTTCTCGATGTGTTGGTATGGCCCGTAGTTGTTTGAACAGTTGGAAATCGTTGCCTTGACACCAAAGGAACGTACCCAAGCCTTAACGATCAAGTCTGAAGCAGCCTTGGTTGATGAATAAGGGGATGATGGGTTGTATTTGGTTTCAGCAGTAAATTTTTCACCAGGACCTTCACCATGTCCAGGAAGATCTTCACGCAATGGAAGGTCCCCATACACTTCGTCTGTTGACACGTGGTGGAAACGAATATCGTACTTGCGAGCCGCTTCCAAAAGTGTGTAAGTACCAATAAAGTTTGTGTGGATAAATGGTGATGGATCGTTCAATGAATTATCATTGTGGCTTTCAGCTGCATAGTGAACGATGGCATCAGCCTTTGCAGCCAATTTATCCACCAATGCAGCGTCAGCGATATCACCAACAACCAATTCAACACGATCCCCAAGGATTTCTTCAATGTTGGCACGGTTACCAGCGTATGTGAGTTTGTCAAGGACAGTCACATGAACGTCTGGATGGTTGTTGTAGACATAATGTACGAAATTTGAACCGATGAAACCAGCGCCACCGGTAACGATGATGTTTTTGTATTCAGTCATTTTTTCTCCAAATAGTTTTTACTTTTGATTGTTCCTTAAATCAATTTTTTTAGCTTTCCTTAGGTGAGTACGGACGTCATGGAACTTCTGCGAAGTTCCATGACTAAGTTTTGAGCCCCTTCGCTCTTTAATTTCCGGGCTCAGGCTAAAACAGTTCCCTGAACTGTTTTACTCTCAAAACTTCCGAGCACCTGAAACACAATGGTTCAGGTGCTTTTCTCACGGCGGAAAGCTAAGCATATAGCTCTCTTTGCTCGTTTATAGCAAAGCTAAAAACTAAATAATGATTTTCTTAATTGTTTTAGGAGCTATATTCTTACAAATCTTCTGCTTTTAGGGGTTTGACGTCTTTGAGCAATGGGTGGTTCTTATCTGCTTCTGAGACTTCTGCTTCTTCCAAGTTTTCCCATTGGATGTCTAGGCTTGGGTCTGCGTAGTTGACAAAAGCGTATTTTGGTTTGAGTTCCAATGCCCAGTAGTCATTGACTAAATAGCTATAGGCTACTTTATCAGATAGCACTTGGAAACCATTGGCTACGCCACGAGGGACAAAGATTCCTTTAGAGGCATCAATCACAGTTTGGTAGGTATTCCCAAAAGTCTCACCTTCACGAAGGTCTACCCACGTTCCGAGAACCTTTCCTTCATCCGCTACAGAGATGTACTTGTCCCAAGGTTCTGCATGCAAGCCACGCAAAACGTGTTTGCGTGAGAAAGACACATTGTTTTGCAACTTGCCTTCCGCAAAAAAGCTTTCAGGGAATCCAAGAGGAAGCATCTTCTCTTTTTGGAAGTTTTCTTTAAACCAGCCACGGTTGTCCCCATGGACTGGAATATCAAACTCCATCAAACCTGGGATAGCTTCGATTTTACGGGCTGCTAATTCTTTTCCGAAAAATTGTTCTGTCATTAAGCTTCTCCAATCAAACGGAGCAAGTATTGTCCGTATTCGTTTTTCTTCAGCGGTTGCGCCAATTCATAGACTTGCTCTTTAGTGATATAGCCCATACGATAGGCAATTTCCTCAAGGTTGGCTACTTGAACATTTTGCAAGCGTTGAACCGTCTCGATATATTGAGAAGCTTGTAAGAGACTTTCATGAGTCCCTGTATCCAACCAAGCAAAGCCACGGCCCATGAGCTCCACAGAGAGATCTCCACGCTCTAAATATGCTTTATTGACATCTGTGATTTCGAGTTCTCCACGAGGACTTGGTTTAATGTTTTTGGCAATCTCTACGACATCATTGTCATAGAAGTAAAGCCCAGTCACTGCAAAATTCGATTTTGGATGTTCTGGTTTTTCTTCGATTGAGACGGCATTCATGTCCGCATCAAACTCTACCACACCAAAACGTTCTGGATCTTTGACTTGGTAACCAAAGACAGTCGCGCCTTTTTCTTTGGCTTCCGCCCGTTGCAACATCTTGGTTAAGCCATTTCCGTGGAAGATATTATCTCCAAGTACGAGGGCAACATGATCATCACCAATAAATTCTTCTCCAATGATGAAAGCTTGCGCCAAGCCATCTGGACTTGGTTGCTCTGCATAAGAGAGGGAAATTCCTAGTTCAGAACCATCTCCAAGAAGCTCTTCAAAACGAGGAAGATCCTGCGGAGTTGAGATGATCAGGATATCTTTGATCCCTGCCAACATAAGGGTTGACAGTGGATAGTAGATCATTGGTTTGTCATAAATGGGCATCAACTGTTTGGAAGCGGCACGGGTCAAAGGATACAAACGAGTCCCCGAACCACCAGCTAAAATAATACCTTTCATAATGTTAGGCCTTTCTACGTAGTCATTACCCTTATTTTATCATGTTTATATAAAAAAGTCACCTTGCATTTGTGTTGCAAGGTGATGACACTTTATCCCAAAGCTACGTCTAGGATCATCATAATGACAAAGCCAACCATGAGACCGAGGGTCGCAACATCTGTGTTGCCATTCGTCTGTGAGTCTGGGATCAACTCTTCGACCACTACAAAGATCATAGCGCCTGCTGCAAAAGAGAGGGCATATGGTAGGATGGCTGTCATAGATAAGACGGCAACTGCTCCTAGCAGGGCTCCTACTGGCTCAACCATGGCTGACATGGATCCCCAATAAAAGGCATTGAGACGGGATTTTCCATCCGTCCGGATTGGGATCGAGAGGGCAGCTCCCTCTGGGATATTTTGCAAGCCAATCCCAATGGCCAAACCAACCGCCCCGATAAAAGCTTCTGGACTTGGATTACTAGCCAGAGCTCCAAAGGCCACTCCGACCGCCAAGCCTTCTGGGAAATTGTGGATGGTAATAGCGAGAAAGAGGAGGGTCGTTTTAGACAACTTCTTCTCTCTCGGCGTATGGATACTCTCTGCCTCTTCAATCTCCTTCGTCATATGAAGGTGAGGGACGATGACGTCGATCAAGCAGAGGAAGAATCCTCCAGTTAGAAAACCAATCGCCACTGGCAACCAAGCCAAACTTCCATAGGAGTTTTCCGCATACTCAATAGACGGTTGCAAGAGGGACCAAAAAGAAGCCACAATCATAACACCAGCCGCGAAGCCCATCATGATGTCCAAGAGTTTTCGACTAATATGCTTGAAGAAAAATACAATGGCTGACCCTACGATGGTACAGCCCCATGTAAACAATCCTGCGAGAAAGGCCTGTAAGACCACGGATTGTGATTGAACCCAATTCATAACAACTCCCATTTTCTTGTTGATTCGCTTGTTCTATTCTACTATTTCTATCCGAATGAAGGAAGATCTTTCGAAAAAAAGAGAGTGGGACAGAAATCGGTAATTCGTTAGAATTCGATTTCGTCGTCCCACCTCCGCACAGTTGAGTAGGGCTGTAAAAGCTGATGAATTCAGCGTAGTAGAGCCCACTCAACCACTGCGTCTTGCTCGACAATCCAAAGAAAATTGAGAGGCTAGGACTTTTGTCCCAGCCTACTTCTTCACATATTGTTCAACTGGATAATCTGCTGGATCTAGGCGCACCTTTCCTCCTGCCACTAGTTGGGCCAGGTGCCACCCAATAAGGGGACCAGTTGTGAGGCCAGACGAACCAAGTCCACTAGCGACATAAATACCAGCTTGATCGGGAAGAGCTCCCCAAAAGGGCGAGAAGTCGCTGGTGTAAGCCCGGGTACCTACGCGCTCACCGACAACTGTCGCTTGAGCTAGTTCTGGATAGTAGGTCAAGGCTTCTTCTTCCATTTGATTCAGCAAAGCTTGATCCACTGTTAGGTCAAAGCCTAGCTCATTCTCATGGGTAGCGCCCATACTGATCTTGCCTTGCTGGAAGGGAATGATATCCAGTTCTCCTTCTGGCATAACCACAGGATAATTATTCGTATCTAGGTCTAGCTGATAATCCCTCAACTGTCCTTTTTGCGGACGGACATCCACTTGGTAGCCAAGTGGCTCAAGGATTTGCCCCAACCAGGCTCCTGTCGCTAGGATTACTTGGTCATAGCTCTCTCCTGCTATCTGAAAACCATCACCCGTGACGGAGAGAGTAACCTCTTCCTTGATCACTCTTGCGCCACTTGCTTTAAGGAGAGTTTCCGTTAGAAGGGCTCCCTCTACATGGGCCCCACCCGTGGCATAAAGGAGCTGTTCAAAGCCTTGCAGACCTGGGAATTGTTGACCTACTTCTTCTTTGGTTAAAACCGCCAATTCCCCAATCAAGGGAGATTCTTCCCGTCGACTCAGCGCCAACTGATAGAGTTCATCTAATTTCTCTTCCTTTTTCTTAAGAAGATAGACCCCTGTCTGCTGGTAAAAGTCTGTTTTGATTCCGTCTTTGGCTAGGTCCTCTACCAATTCTTGGTAGAAATCAGCTCCTAGCCGAGCTAGACGATACCAAGCCTTGTTTCGCCGCTTAGAAAACCAAGGGCTAATAATGCCAGCCGCTGCCTTGGTTGCTTGGCCAACTCCGTGATCATAGACAGTGACATCTATCTGTGCTTCCTTGGATAAATAATAGGCTGCAGTGGATCCAACAATCCCTGCACCGATAATGGCAACTTTCATGATAACCCCTTAGATATGATAAAAAGGATTGGTGCTGGCTTGACTGCCAATCACTTCGATTTCCCACGCTTCTTCAGACTTCCACTGATTGAGTTTTTCGACTAGTTTCGACACAAAGAGAACTTCGATATGGTGACCTGGATCCAAGGCAAGGAGACCATCGCTCAGCATGTCTTGAGCCGTGTGGTAGTAGATATCTCCTGTGATATAGACCTCTGCCCCCTTAGCAAGAGCATCCTTGTAAAAGGATTGGCCACTTCCGCCACAGATAGCGACGCGCTCAATCATCCGATCCAGGTCCGCCTGGTCATAACCAACCAAGCGTAAGGCATCTAAGCCAAAGGTTTCTTTTACCTTATGAGCCAACTGGCCAAAGGTTTGGGTGCGCACTTGACCGATCCGGCCGATTCCTAGACCTTCTCCTGTCATGCTGAGGGGCTTTGTATTTTCAATTTCTAAGAGCCGGCAGAACCAATCGTTCAATCCATCTGGAACAATATCAATATTGGTATGGCTGACATAGACCGCAATATCATGCTTGATCAAGTCAATGTAGATCTGATTTTGAGCCCGATCGGCAACCAGATCCTTAATAGGACGAAAAATGGGCGCATGTTTGACAATGATCAAGTCCACTCCATGATCAATGGCTTCTGCCACCGTCTGCTCCCGGATATCCAAGGCTACCATGACCTTCTTGATGTCTTTTTGCAGCGTCCCGACCTGTAGCCCACGGACATCTCCCTCCATGGAAAGTTCCTGGGGACAGTAGGCTTCATAGCGTTTGATAACTTCACTTGCTAGCATTTAGGACCTCCTTGATTTGGGCGATGCGCTCTTCTAACGATGCTCTGGCGGACTGATTCTCAACTGGGACCTGCTCCAAGGCAAAGGCTAATTTCTCCACTTCCTTGGACCATTTTTGAACAAAGGCTGGAGCTTGTTCTATCATCAAATACGGACCAAAGCGCAATTCCTTAGCTGTCAACTCTTGAGAACCCTGTTCGACCACGAGGATCTCATAAAACTTCTCATTTTCTTCTAAGATAGCTTCATCAACAATGCGAAAATCATGGTCTACTAACCAAGCTCGTAATTCATCCTCCCGATTATTGGGTTGTAAGACCAAGCGTGAGACACCGGCTAATTTCTCAAGACCACCCGCTAAGATATCCGCAATCAAGCGGCCTCCCATGCCAGCAATGGTGATACAGGAAATGCCGTCTGTTGGTTCAAATGCAGCCAAGCCATTGGCCAGGCGGACTTCAATCTTGTCTTCTAAGCCATTATCAGCGACGTTTTGAAGAGCGGATTGGTAAGGGCCCTCCACTACCTCACCAGCAATGGCAGCCTCAATTTTCCCTTCTTGTAAAAGGGCGATTGGGAGATAAGCATGGTCACTTCCAACATCTAACAGACGCGCTCCAGCTGGGACGAAGCTAGCCACCAAGTCCAAGCGATTTGATAATTTCGTAAATTCCATGTGCTACTTTCTAAACTTTTATTCCACCCTTTAGTATACCATGTTTGCACCATTAAAAAAAGGCGCGATAGCGCCTTTTCCTTATGCATCAATTTCCTTATATTCTACTTCCAAGCCTCGTTGCACAGCTGGGCGATTGGCAATTTTCTCTGTCCAAGCTTGCAAATGCTTGTATTCCTTCACATCTAAGAAAATTCCTGCTCGGTCCCAGACCTTGTCTTGGGCTAGACGGCCATACCAGGACCAGATGGCGATATCTGCAATGGTATAGTCATCTCCTGCGATATAAGGTTTAGTCGCCAATTCTTTGTCAAGCAGGTCCAATTGGCGTTTAGCTTCCATGGCAAATCGGTTGATGGCATACTCAATTTTTTCAGGAGCGTAGTGGAAGAAATGGCCAAAGCCCCCACCCAAGAAAGGTGCAGCCCCTGTCTGCCAGAAGAGCCAGTTGAGCACTTCTGTCCGCTTAGCAGGATCTGTCGGAATCAATTTCCCAAATTTCTCTGCTAGATACAAGAGAATATTGGCTGATTCAAAGACACGAATGGCTGGTTCTCCTGATTGATCCAACATGGCTGGAATTTTTGAATTGGGATTAATGGCTACAAAGTCACTGCCAAATTGATCCCCATCACCAATCTTGATGCGATAGGCGTCATAGCCTGCATCCACTCCCAGCTCTTTGAGCTCTTCCAGCATAATAGTCACCTTGATCCCATTGGGTGTTGGAAGGGTATAGAGTTGGAAAGGCTGGTCACCTTTTGGAAGACTTTGTTCAAAACGGGCACCTGCTGTTGGTTGGTTCAGGCCACCCCAGGCTCCTCCCATTTGGCTCGATGCTTCCCATACTTCCGGTAATTGATAATCTGACATCTCTTTTCTCCTTTTTCTGAGTTACTACTAGCATATCAAATCCAGACGCTACTTTCAAAAATCTGCTACGCTAGCTTTACTTGACTTTTCTTGGCAAAATGATAGTATAGAAAAAATATATTTTAAGGAGAAAAAATATGTCTACAATTGACTTTCATAGTTTGGCAAAGACAGAATTACACTGCCACTTAGACGGTTCCTTGTCACTTCCGACTATTCGCCAATTGGCAGCCATGGCCAATATTGACCTTCCTGCTAGCGATGAAGAACTCAAACACCATGTCACTGCGCCTGCCAACTGTGAGAATCTCTTAGACTATTTGGAGGCCTTTGACTACATTCGCCCTCTCCTTCAAACCAAGGAAGCCTTGACCCTTGCTGCTTACGATGTGGCTAAGCAAGCTGCTCTGGAGAATGTCCTC
This sequence comes from Streptococcus australis, assembly GCF_015553625.1. Taxonomy (GTDB): domain Bacteria; phylum Bacillota; class Bacilli; order Lactobacillales; family Streptococcaceae; genus Streptococcus; species Streptococcus australis_B. Next base: position 192,791 of record NZ_JADNGY010000003.1, read on the forward strand.
TACATCGAGGTTCGTTTTGCCCCAGAATTGTCCATGGACCAAGGGCTTACCGTCCTAGAAACTATCGATGCTGTCTGCGAAGGACTGCGCCAAGCCCAGGATGAATTTGGCATTGTTGCAAAAGCCCTGGTCTGTGGCATGCGCCAGTCCGATCAAGAACTCACCTCTCGCATCCTGGCAGAAGCCAACCAGGTCACTGATCAAGATTTTGTTGGTTTTGACTTCGCTGGCGATGAGTACCACTATCCACCACAAACCATTGACGCCCTCATCCAACAGGTTAAAAGTTACAACCGTCCTATGACCCTTCATGCGGGTTAATGCCACTGTTCAGCCAATGTTGCTCAATCCATGGCCTATGGCATCAAACGAAATGGCCATGTGACCTTGCTTGCCTATGAACCAGAGCTTCTAAAAGAGTTTGTGAAAAACGGGGTCACCGGTGAGCTCTGCTTGACCAGTAACCTTCAAACCAAGGCTGCTACTACTGTGGAGGACTTCCCTTACCTCAAGATGAAGGAAGCACAAGCCCATATCAGTATCAACACCGATAACCGGACCGTATCTGATACGGATTTGACCAAGGAGTATGCCCTCTACCACCAGCACTTCCAAACGACACCAGCTGACTTTTACCAGCACAATGTCGATGCCATCCAGGCTTCCTTTGCTAGCGACGAGGAAAAACAAGAGCTCCTCACCAAACTAGAAAAAGCCTACGCAGACTATTTATAAACGAAAAAACTAGCACTTTATGAGTGCTAGTTTTTTTAATCTTTCCATAAATCCATGGCCTGTAAGAAATCATCTGAAACAGTGACATTTTCAGGCTGAAGAGCTTCCCGCTCTTGCTGTTTGATTTTTAATTGTGTCAAACTAGTAATGCCTTCACGTCGCCAATTGCGCAGGATGGCCTGGATGTATTTCCAGTGAGGCTTGCCATTAAAGACAGCTTCTCTCAAGGCAGCCTTAACAATGTCTGGATCCGTTTGGTCCTGTTTGACTGTCTGTGTCAAATCTTCGATTTCAAATGGAGTCAATAAACGTCCCAACTCCTGCTCAAAGGTTTTGACCAAATCAGCCAGTTCATTCTCTGCCTGCTTGTCTTGCCCACGCTGAGACGCCTCTGTCCTACTCTGAAGCAAGTCATCCAGGCGTTCGAGGGCAATAGTCGCATCAAAAAGAACTTCAATCTCTCCATCTAGCTCAATAGTCCGATATTGGAGTAAACCTTGGTTGGTCAGGCGAGACATAGACTGGTTCACTTCTGTGACAGACTTGCCAATCGCATCTGCAATTTGATTCGGCGTGAGGCTGGATTGGTTGGTCGTATTTTGCAAATAAAAGAACTGCCAAACCAGAAAATCCTCTGCGTCTTTAAATAAGTGTTGATAATGGAAAAGTAAGGCACTTGGTAAGACCAAATTGCCCGACTTAAATGCTTGTGAATATGTCATACTACCCCTTTATAGGTAACCATAAAATGAAATATCTTTTTCTAACTCCTCCAAACGATAAGGAGTTTCTTGGTAAACTGCATAATTGATCCAATTACTAAAGAAGTTGGCTGCCGCTAAGTTCCACCGCATCCGAGGGTCACGACTGCTGTCATCCTGATCAAAATAATTCTTGGGAAGATCTGGATTCAAGCCTGCTTTCACATCCCGCTGGTATTCCTTGGCCAAGGTATCACGGTCATATTCCAAATGGCCAAAACTATAGACCTCTCGAAGGTCTGGACTGGCCAGGATCGATAGTCCTACTTCACTGCCTTGAGCTAAGACTTGCAAATTGCTCTTTTCTAGCACTTCTTTGAGGGGGACATCCGTATAACGTGAATGAGGGGCCAAAAAAGCATCGTCAAAACCACGCATCAAACGGTTCTGTGGATTCAGGACGGTTTGCTCATAAATCCCAGATAGCTTGTCGCACAGAGCTACTTTTTCAATGCCGTAGCGGTAATAGAGACCAGCTTGGGCACCCCAACAAAGATGCAAGGTCGAAAAGACATGGCGTTTAGACCAATCAAAGACCTTTGTTAACTCTTCCCAGTAATCCACTTCCTCAAAGGCTAATTTCTCAACCGGAGCTCCAGTAATGATCAAGCCGTCATAATAGTTCTCTTTAATATCCTCGAAGGATTTATAGAAGATTTCCATATGCTCTGCTGCTGTCGTCTTAGACTCATGGCTAGTCATATAGAGGAAATCCACATTGATCTGCAAGGGAGTATTGGCCAGGAGGCGTAACAGTTGAGTCTCAGTTGCTACCTTAGTCGGCATGAGATTCAAAATCAGAACATTCATTGGACGAATATCTTGGTGAGTTGCCCGAATATCATCCATGACAAAAATATTTTCTGAGCGAAGAATATCAACTGCTGGTAATTTCTTATCTAAGGTAATTGGCATAAAAAGCTCCCATCTTACAAGTTGTTACCTCTTATTATAAGACAGGAGCATATAGTTTTCAATTATGGTTTTTCTCTATCTAGATATAGCTATAAACTATATCAGTAATGCATCAAGACCTTGTAATCATAGTCTCCGATAGCTTCGCGGCCTTTGAGATCATCGAGCTCGATCAAGAAGGCACAACCTGCAACGATCCCACCGAGTTTTTCAATCATTTCGATGGTTGCTTTAACTGTACCACCTGTTGCCAAGAGGTCATCGACGATGAGGACGCGTTGACCTGGTTTGATGGCATCAGCGTGCATAGTCAAGGTATCCACACCGTATTCTTTTTCGTAGTCCGCTGAGATAACTTCACGTGGCAACTTGCCAGGCTTACGAACAGGCGCAAATCCAATTCCCAACTCAAAAGCAACAGGACATCCAACGATGAAGCCACGCGCTTCAGGGCCGACGATCATGTCGATTTTCTTATCCGTTGCGTATTGAACGATTTCACGAATCGCATAACTATAAGCATTGCCATCTGCCATCAAAGGGCTGATATCACGGAAGGTAATCCCTTCTTGTGGATAATTTTCAATGCTTGCAATGTAATCTTTTAAATTCATGGTTAACTTTCTTTCATAAAAAATTTTTTACATTCCATTATACCATGAATTCTACTAACGTGCATCATTTTTTACTAAATCATTTTCCCAAACACCTGCAGCAAAAGAAAAAATCCCACACCTGAAAAAGATGCGGGATAATAAATGTTAGAAGATCCTTTTACTGTTCTTCTATCAATTTGTTGTACTTAATTTTCATATCTCCTAAGTTTTTCAAGGAATAACGCGAGCTTCCATTCTTAAACCAAGTACCAAGGATGTATTGTTCGGCGACCTTCTTGCTTTGGTTTCGAAGCCAAGTGCGGTCTTTGCCGTAGGTAGAAAGTTTCTTTAGAAAATCACTCCCCTTAACTGTTTGATCATCCGCATAAAGATAGACTTCCCTTTGGAGAAAAACCTTATTTGTAGAATCATATTCGAAGAACATACGAACATAATCATTTTCGTTTAGCTGATATTTATACCAATAAACCCATTCAGAACTGTCTCGAAACATCATGACGGATAGCTCTTCTTGACCACCAACGATGTCATCTGAATAGGGATACATTTGAAATCCTTCATCTTCCTTCCAGATGCGATCACTTCCGATCGTTTCTGTAAAGGGCCTAAACATGACATAGCGCATCCACCCACCATTTTCAGCGTAGTTAATCTCCTCCATGGGGTTTCTCAAACTCAAGTAGATCCCCAGCCAATAGAGGGCAAAAAGCAGGAAAGGACTGAGCCAGAGGATTATTTTCTTCTTGTTCATTAAATCGATCCTGTTAAATAATCATAGATTTCTTGCACAGATCCTAGAGCCATGAGCTCTTGGTCTTTGACCGTCTTCACCAAGTCCTGATAGATGGAACTAGAGGTAATCTCCTTCTTCTCCGCATCCTTGTTGACAGTCATGATGCCATTTTCAATCTGAACAAAGCCCAATTCTTGGAAAATCTGGATCATTTTGATCAACAAAACCTGTGGAATCTTGAGGTAGTCAGATAGTTGGCTCAGCTTATGTCGGATATCAAACTCAGGGAACTGATATAGTGTCTTATAGAGTTTGGCATATTGATCCCGGCTACCGTAGCCAGTCAGATAATAGGCCTTATCTAGTTGATTCTTAAAATAGACCGCTTGGAAGCTCTGTTCTTGGAAAAGGGCCTTCAAGTCAGCCAGGTCATCCGGTATGCGATCGATGACAATGGCGGCTGAATCTACTCTTCCTTCTAATTGACTAAAGAGCGGAATAGCTTGTGGGAGAGGAGCATTCTTTCCTCGGATATTGTAAAGCTGTACTCCTTCTACACGGACATCCACCACCATCAATTGCAGGGTGGTCTGTCCATTCCATTGATTGATGGCCAAGGATACCACCAACTCCAAATTTTTCGCTTGGGAGAATTCCAATTCCAAATGGCCCTGGCCAAAAGCCACCACATCAAAACGGGCATCGCCTTTTTGAATCTTCAACTTCAGATGGCTATTACCAGCCCCCATAGTCCGGCTAGACTCCACTTGAAAATCACGAATGTAAAAGACTGGCTTCTTATGGTCCATCCCAAAAGGAGCGAGACGGTCGAAACTCTTCAAGGTATCCAAAGTCAGCTCTTCTAGGTCCAACTCCTCATCCACAAAGAGTGTGGATTTGGCCGTCAGGTCAATCCCTTTTTCTACAATATAGTCAGAAAAAATCTCGGTCAGACGAGGGAGCTTGTCCACTTCCAGAGTCATACCAGCTGCACCCGCATGGCCCCCAAAGGCGATAAAGAGATCCCGATGGGGAGCTAGGGCTTCAAAAATATGGACACTTTCGGGACTTCGTGCACTTCCTTTAGCCTTGCCTTGGTCTATGGTGAGGACGATGATGGGCTGATGGATCTCTTCAAGTAGGCGACCAGCTACAATCCCTAAGACACCAGGATTCCAGCCTTCTTTTGCCAAGATCTGAACAGGAAGACTTGGATCAACCATGGCTTTGGCTTCATCATAGATGGCTTGGACGATTTCCTTGCGCTCTTCATTCTTGGCTTGAATCATCAGCGCAATTTCCAGCGCTTCTTCGTCGTCAAAACCTGTCAAGAGTTCGACCGCTGGATTTGGGTCATCCAAGCGACCCAGGGCATTGAGACGAGGAGCAATCTGAAAACCAACTGTTTCTTCATTTACATCTTGAGGGGCGATGGAGGCCAACTTGAGCATTTCCTGGAGGCCGATCCGTTGGGTTTGACGAAGGACACCTAGGCCATACTTGACTAGAATGCGGTTTTCATCTGTCAGACTGACCATATCCGCAATGGTTCCAATGGCTACCAGATCAAGGAAATCTAGGGGCACCTCTTCTAGGAGGGCACAAGCCAACTTAAAGGCAACCCCACAGCCCGCTAGGTGCTTGAAAGGATAATCAGCATCTGGATGCTCGGGGTGAATGATGGCATAAGCATCGGGCAAAACTTCTGGCATGGCATGGTGGTCGGTTACAATGACATCTACTCCCATGCTTTGGGCCAAGTCAATGGCTTCGTGTCCAGCTACTCCATTGTCCACCGTGATGATGAGGGAAATCCCCTGCTGTTCGATAAAGTACTTGTAGACACTGGCATTGGGACCATAGCCATCCGTAAAGCGGTTAGGCAGATAGACGTCTACTTCTGCCCCCATCTGCTCCAGGGTTTCCTTCATAATAGAAGCGGCCGTCATCCCGTCCGCATCATAGTCTCCATAAACTAGGATTTGTTCATAATCTTCTATGGCTTGGCGAATGCGATCCACTGCCTTGTCCATATCGTGAAGCAGGTAGGGATCATGCAGATCTTCTAGCCGCGGTTCAAGAAAACGATCCAGCGCCTCTTCCGTCTGGATTCCTCGTTCTCCCAGTAACTTGGCTGCGGATGCTTCTAATCCTCTCTTCTTTGCTTGCGCCAAAAAAGTATCATCTGAAAAGGGCGTAGCAAACTGCCATTCATATTTTGACGTGATCATCTGTGTATCTTTTCTCCCTGTTATCTAGTCTACTTATTATAACATGAATGAATTTATCAGAGGGGATAAAAGCCTATGCTTCCTAAAGAGAGAATAGAAAAAAACGGATGGCGATTAAACTCACGGTACCTTTACCATCAAGACTTACTTTTCTAGACGAAAGAAAAGACTGGGAATCAACTCCCAGCCTTGCTATTTGACTTGTGGTCTATTAGATAGTCCCTTTTTCATCTTCCTTATTCTTGATTCTCTAGTCCGTCCTGTTGATCTTCATAAAAAACAACTTTCCCATCTTTCACTTTGAAGGAGTAACTGAGCGTGTCTTCCGAATCATCTTTATGATTGGAATAGTAGAAACTATAGGCACCATTCGGTAGTTTGCTCGCATCTAGCTTTTTAGCTGCTTCTTCTAGGTCTTGCTCCTTAACGGACACGGCATCATCTACATAAATGGTCATACGGATTAACTCTTGATCGATCAAGGTTTGAAAAGGAATTTGATAGTAGCCGGCAAAGTCTTTTTTCCCTTCTTTGAGATTTTGACTTGCAATGCTATCCAGGATTTCCTCTTTTTCTTCCTGATAAAAGTTACTTAAAAAGATAGAGAATTCAATTGGAAGGCCTAGAGATTGCTTCTTTATTTCCTTTTCTAGTTTTTCCTCGATATTTTTTATGGATTTCTGCTCTAAAAACACTTTCTTATAGTCTGGAAGAAAAATAATAGATGAACTTGACCAGTCATCATGAAAAGTTGTTTCATTTTCCAATCGTACCGTTTGATCATCGTAGGTTTTCTCAGAGTAGGTGTAGCTTACATGATAAGTTGGGAATTCTAGGGCAGTCCAAGATAACTTGGTGATGGTTACTTTTCCATGAAGACCAGCTTGAGCAAGCTCACTGCTAACAACTTCTTTAGCCTTTTTGTAATCACTCGATGTCATGATCTTACAACTGGTTAGAACCATCGTTAAGAATAAAATGGGAACTAGGAGTAAAAGGGAATAACCTTTGTTTTTCATAGGTCTACCTCCAAAAATAGAAAACTTCCAAAAGTTAGATAGAGGACTATATAGGATGAAAGATTCTCACAAGTTGAATTACTCATCAACGTATTCATTTATCTAGCTCTATTCTACCATTATTTACAAGGAATGTCAGGAAAAACAAGAAAAGAGGCTGGGACAAAAGTCCTAGCCTCTTAATTGTTTTTGGATTGTCGAGCAAGACGCAGTGGTTGAGTGGGCTCTACTACGCTGGTTTCATCAGCTTTTACAGCCCTACTCAACTGTGCGGAGGTGGGACGACGAAATCGAATTCTAACGAATTACCGATTTCTGTCCCACTCTCTCTCCGTCAATTATTATAAATCATCCCTGTACAGGCTTGCTCTGAAAGTTCAACAAAGCCCAGGGATTGGTAAAAGGCAAGATTCTTCTCGCTCCGTTCAGTGGCGAGGAGTCGTTGATAGACATTGGGGAAGGTCGCTAAAGCCTCTTCTAAAAGTTTCCTTCCGATACCTTGGCGCTGGTGATCTGGTCGTACCAGGAGGTCCTGCACAAAAATGACAGAGTGGCCATCACCTACCAAGCGAATGTAGGCGACGAGCTCTTTCTCATCATAGACTCCCAACTGCCAGAGACTGGCTTTAACAGCTTCTTCTAGCATAGCTGGGTTGTTGGTATAATTGGTCCAACCGACCGAGCTGTAGAGTGCGAGTAAGTCTGCCATGACTGGAATCTCTTGTTTGTACTCTAACATCTTAACTCCTTTTTAACCTATAGTGCTGGAAGAAGGCGATATCCCGGTAAGGGGACTTCTGGCAAACAGCCAGCTCCATCTTAAGCATAGACTCTCGCCAGCCTTCTTGGCCCTTGAAGCGATTGTCCTGCAAGGCATAAAAGACACGAATCCCTTGGTAGTCCTGGACTTCGAGGAATAGGTCTTCTACTGCTGCACCGAGATCATAGGCTTGAGCCAAGCCCATAGAGTGGGTTTCCAGATCATGACCAGCTAAGAGATCAAGCGCCTTCTGAGTATCATTTTCAAAGATGACGGTCTGTAGGACGCGACCAACCTCATTGTGCTTGACAATGGAGAGCAGGCCTCCTGGTTTTAAGAGCCGGGTGAATGCCTTGAGGACTGCCTCGCGATTCCCTACATACTCCAGGACATTGTGGCAGAGGATGACATCAAAGCTGGCATCTTCAAGACTTGCTAACTGATCCAGACTTCCAACGACTTGCTGGTAGGGATGGTCCTGGACCCGAAAGGCCACCATTTCCTCATTGGGCTCCACAGCAAGTACTTCATTGTCTTGCGCTAGGTGATTGGCTACAAGGCCAAAACCACTGCCAAAATCAAGGACTCGCTTGCCTTTGATGTCTTTTAATTGTGCAAAAAGGATATCATAATAGATCTGTCCCCAAGGTTGCTGGAGGTTTTCTAAATAGGCTTGGATATTTGCTGCCATCTGGCTCCTCCTATTTGTAATTGAACATCTTGCTGGCTAGCTTGTCCGAGATACGAGGGAAAAGGGTATAGAGCTTGTGGGTCAGGTTCAAGAGCCAAGGCAAATTGAGCTCGCGTTTTAGTTTTCCAAAGTTTTTCACAATCTTCTTAGCCACGAAGTCTGGTTCCAAAATATAACGGTCTACAGCCTTGACATAGCTTCCATCGGGGTCTGCCTGGTCAAAGAAAGTGGTCCGAATAGGGCCTGGATTGACCGTCGTCACATGGACACCAAAGGTCATCAGTTCTAACCGCAGGGCATTAGAGAAGCCAATGGCTGCAAACTTGGTCGCTGAATAAAGGCTGGATTTGGCAGTTGCAACTAACCCCGCCATACTGACGATATTGACGATGTGCCCCTTGCATGTTGCCTTCATGCGGGCACCAATCAAGCGCGAAAGTTGCATGAGGGCAAAGGTATTGACCTCAAACATCTCTCGCACCTGCTGATCAGAAATGCTATCAAAGGCCTCAAAGATCCCATAGCCTGCATTGTTGACTAAGACATCGATCTGTCCATAGCGCTGATAGAGCTCTTCTACCATATCTTGGACAGCTGATGAATCGGTGATATCAAGCCCGATGCATTCAGCCTGAGGATGGTCAGCATAGAGTTGTTCCAGTTTCTCTTGATTTCTCCCTAGGAGAATGAGCCGGTCCTCAGGAAGGAGTTTGACCATTTCCTGAGCCAGGCCTCCACTCGCTCCTGTGATGATGATAGTTCGCATCTTAGATCTCCACTTCTTCCAAGTCCTTGACCACATGGACCTTCTCAAACACAGTCGCAGCATCCTTGCGCAATTGACTGACGTCCTTGGAGAGGAAGCGGGCACTGATATGGTTGAGTAGAAGGCGTTTGGCTCCTGCTTCACGCGCCACTTCTGCCGCCTGCATATTGGTCGAGTGGCCATGCTTACGAGCAATCTTTTCATCGCCCTTGCCATAGGTAGACTCATGCACTAGGACATCTGCATTGACGGCAAGTCTGACGCTGGCATTGGTCTTGCGGGTATCGCCCAAGATGGTGATGATCTTACCAGGTCGAGGGGCTGAGATATAGTCCGCAGCAATGATCTTGGTACCATCTTCCAGGGTAACATCCTGCCCATTTTTGACCTGGCCAAAAAGTGGTCCAAATGGAACACCCGCTGCCTTGAGTTTGTCTGCGTCGAGGGTCCCTTCCAAATCCTTCTGCATGACCCGGTAGCCGACACAGAAAATGGTGTGGTCCAAGGCCTCGGCATAGACCGTGAACTTATCGGTCTCCATGATTTTCCCAAGAGAACCTTCATCGAACTCATGAAAATGAATCTTGTAAGGCAGGCGTGAACCGGAAACTCGAAGGCTGGTCAAGACAAAGGATTTGATCCCAACCGGTCCATAAATCTCTAGATCCGTCTGCTCTTCATTGGCCTGAAAGGCGCGACTAGAGAGGAAACCTGGCAAACCAAAGATATGGTCCCCGTGTAAGTGGGTGATAAAAATCTTGCTGACCTTTCGAGGACGAATGCTGGTTTCTAAGATTTGGTTTTGTGTCCCTTCTCCACAGTCAAAGAGCCAAACTTCATTAATTTCATCCAAAAGTTTGAGGGCTAGACTTGAGACATTACGAGATTTGGACGGCTGTCCCGCACCCGTTCCTAAAAATTGAATTTCCATTGTATTCTTTCTAACTAATATAGATCATAGCAGTCCGATTTTTTGAACGAACGGCGATTTTTCCTGGGTAGGCCCTAGCCAATTGAGCTAATTCGTCCTGGTTGTAGCCAGTCAAGCGGATGCTGCCATCTGCCAGCTCTTCAAATTGAGACAAAGCTGACAATTCCTTGGTCTCCACCACCTCTTGATCCGTAACACGGCGCATCAAGATCAAGCCTTCCTCTTCATAGACCAGGTAGTGAGGAAAGATCTGCGCAATCTCAAACAAGAGGTCCATGCTGATAGCTTCTGCTTGCTGGGCAAAGACTTGAGCCAATCCTTTCTCTCGGTAGCAAAATCCATAGGCCTTGCCAGACAGATTAAGACGGACAAAGGGTTTGTCCTCCTCAAAGCTGGGACTGATCTGATAGAGATCAAAGGCCTCAGTGACTTGTTCATAATAGTCTGTTGCAGCTTCTGGGCTCTTCTTTTGGTAAAGCTCAGCAAAATAGGCATTGATGACACTGGGCGGTGGCGTGATAAACTGGAGCTTTTGCTCTTCTGTCAATCCCGCTAAGACCCGCTCCAAATAGACCTTGTCTAGACTGGTATAGCCTCCATAGCTGAGAGCGATATTAAGATAATCCATGATGATAAAACTCCTCTAGTCTCCATGCATTTTTAGGGGCGATGTAGCCTGTTATGACCTCACCAGTTTCCTCATAGGAACGCTCAGCCAATATGGCAATGGTCTCCAATTCATGGATGCGGTAGGCTTGATCAAAAGGAACCTGAATCGTAAAGGGATGGAAGAGCTCCTGCATCTTTTCAAGTAGAATGTCCTGCAGTTTAGTCCGACTATCGGGATCCTTGGCCGAAACCAGGCGATAAGGTGTCTGAGTCGGAGTAAAGTCCGCGACTTTATCAGCCTTATTGTAGAGAGTCAAGCGTGGAATCTCCAGCATCTCCAAATCCTTCATAATCTGAAGAACCGTCTTCTCATGCTCTTCATGGTTGGGATCAGAGGCATCGATGACATGGACCAAGAGATCCACATTCTTGCTTTCTTCCAGGGTCGACTTAAAACTGGTCACCAACTCTGTCGGCAAGTCCTGAATAAAACCAACTGTATCTGTCAGAGTTACTTGTAGATTGCCTGTTAGATGGATGCTCTTGGTGGTGGCATCCAAGGTCGCAAAGAGTTCATCTGCCTCGTATTGGGTCTTACTGGTCAAGGCATTCATAATGGTTGATTTGCCGGCATTGGTATAGCCAATCAAGCCAATCTTAAAGATGGGGGATTCTAGGCGTTTTTCCCGGACCACTTCACGGTTCTTTTCGACCACCTTGAGTTGACGCTCGATATCGGTGATTTGATTGCGGACACTCCGGCGGTTTAACTCCAGCTGACTTTCCCCTGGGCCACGGGAACCAATCCCTCCAGCCTGTCGGCTGAGCATAATCCCTTGACCCACAAGACGAGGCAAAAGGTACTTGAGTTGGGCCAGATGAACCTGGAGTTTGCCTTCATGGCTCCGAGCCCGCATGGCAAATATATCCAAGATGAGTTGCATCCGGTCGATAACCTTTACACCCAAAATTTCTTCTAAATTCACATTTTGTCGTGGGGTCAAACGGTTGTTAACGACAACTGTCGAAACCTCATCAGCATCAACCATTTGAGCAATTTCTTCTAGCTTTCCGGAGCCAACGAAGGTCTTACTGTCGTACTTCTCTCTCTTCTGAGTGTAGACACCGACTACTTCAGCTCCGGCTGTCTTGGCTAGACTGGCCAACTCCTCCATGGACATGTCAAAGTTTTCCATGTCTTGGAGTTCGACCCCGACAATGAGGACCCGCTCCTGTTTTTTCTCAGTTTCTATCATTTAAAAATCTTTCTATATCTTGAAGAACCCGCTCCTTGAAGCCTTCTTCTCCTATCTGGTAAAAATGGACCGTCATCCGATTGCGGAACCAGGTCAACTGGCGCTTGGCAAAGCGGCGCGTGTTTTGCTTGAGCTGCTCTAGAGCCTCTTCTAAACTTTGCTCTCCCTTAAAATAAGGAAAGAGCTCCTTGTAGCCAATCCCCTTAGCCGCCTGAACCTCAGGATGGTTATCATAGAGCCATTTAGCTTCTTCTAACAAGCCTTGCTCAACCATGAGATCCACCCGTCGGTTAATGCGGTCATACAAGGCTTGGCGATCATCGTCTAGACAGATCATATAGGTCTCATAGGCTGGAGCTTGATTTTCCAAGTCCTGACCGAAATGGGCGATCTCCAAAGCCCGCATGGCCCGTCTACGATTGATCTGCGGAATCTCTATTCCTTCTTTCGCTGCTAGCTCAAACAGTTCTTCGTCCGTAAGAGGAGACAAGGACTCCCGATAGGCTAGGATATCTTCGTGGGCAACGTCCCCTCCTAGATGATAACCTTCTAGGAGACTTTGGACATAGAGACCTGTCCCTCCAGCAATAATGGGGAGATGGCCCCGTTCTTGAATCTCCTCGATGGCTTGGCTGGTTTCTTTGACAAAATCATAAGCCGAGTAGGTCTCTGTCACCTCACGGACATCGATCAGATGGTGGGGAGCCGCCGCCTGCTCTTCTGGACTAGCCTTGGCTGTCCCAATATCTAGTGTGCGGTAGACTTGCTGACTGTCCCCACTGATGACCTCGCCCTGAAAGCGCTGGGCCACCTCGATAGCAAGGGCTGTTTTTCCAACAGCGGTCGGCCCCACTATCACAATTATCTTGTTTTTCATCGTTTTTCCTTGCAAAAATCGCATTTTTTCGTTACCATATATTATAACATAAAAATTTAAAGTTCTAAAAAGGAGAAATTCTCATGGCTAAAGGATTTGGTAAAGGTTTTGTTACTGGTGTTGCTGGTACTGTCGCTGCTGTAGCAGGTGCAGTTTATACTTTCAAGAAGAAAGTCATCGAGCCAGAAGAACAAAAAGCAGCTTTCATCGAAGAAAATCGTAAAAAAGCAGCACGTCGTCGTGTATCACACTAATCAGTCAAAAAAGCTCCGGAAAACCGGAGCTTTTTTGTGTTCTTATCGTTCTTTTAACATCTTGGTCGCAAGGTCTAACATCTCCACTGCCTTTTGGTAATGCTCGTCCAACAAATCGTAGACGGCATCTTCGGATAAGACACCACAGTAGACCTCTTCAGGAAAGTCTGGCTGATTAGACAGTTCGACATCCTCCATATAGACCTGGCTAGTGTAGTAATCGCGAAGGGCGATATAGCTAGACTGGCCTGCTTCTACTCGTCGCAAACATGCTTCAAGTTCTTCGATTAAGCCTTTGTAGACGTTGAGATGGCCTTCCATCTCTTGGATTCGTTCGATAGGAGTCATGATTAATCCTTTCTATCTGCTAGAGAAACGACTTGCAATTGCTCGCCTCCTAGTAAGATTAAATACGATTCGATGTTGTCTATACCATACGAGCGGCGGAGGGCTTCTGCGTAGAGTTCCAGTTGGGCTTGGTAGCGATCTAGCAAGTCCTGAGGATTGCGGTAGCGGTCTGTCTTGTAGTCAAAGAGAAGAATCCGATCTTCTAGAAGCAGGTAGCCGTCCAAGATCCCCCGGACTACAAAGTCCTGGCCACTGGTTGGATCCGTCTTGAGCATAGCAAATGGGGCTTCACGATGGACTTTCCCAGACTCCTTGAGCAAGAGTTGGCCCAAGTCAGTCTGGAAGAAAGCTAAGATCTTCTTGAGGTCGATTCGCTCCTTGACAGCTGGGCTGGCATTGACCTCTTGGAGAACCATTGTTAAACTCTCCATCGTTGGAACTGTCGTCAATGGAATTCGTTGCATTAGTTCATGGAGGGCACTGCCGACTGCTGCCCCTGTCACAGCTTCTTCTTTGCCAAAGGTTGGAAACTCAAAGCTTGGTAATGGGACGTCCGCTTTTTCCATGAGATCCACTCCTTCGATATCTTGGATGGGTTCATAGAATTTTTTGATTTGACTTGGGGTCCGCACACTAGGGAGTTGGATAGCTGCTTGGTACTGGGTGTTGAGCCGGTCTACAGATTCTAAGACATCTAAGGCACGGCGAATCTCTTCTGATTGGCGGTTGTCCTTCAGTTCATCGACTGGGAGGGACGTCTTCAACTCCAAGTGACCGATTTGCTCCGGCGTCAAGTCTTGGTCGGTCACAAAATGAGTCTGATAGGCTAAGTGTTGCTGGGCAAAGACTGCCTGAATGGCATAGAGCCAGTCTTGGAAACAATTGATTTCCTTGCGAAGAGTTGGGCTCAAGCGTCCATTGACACTGGCTCCCCATTTTCTCTCTTCCAGCTTATCCTGCCGGCCCTTACCGACAAGATAGAGCTTGCGCTCTGCTCGAGTCATAGCGACATAGAGAAGGCGCATCTGCTCCGACAAGGCTGCCAGACGAATTTCCTCGACATTTCGCTGGTAAGGCAGGGTCTCAATGACCAATCGAACCGCCTCAGGAAGTCCCTCTTGATCAGACTCGACAGGAAGATTCGCAATATACTTGATGCCCACCCCATTTTTCCGACTGATAACTGCATTGGTAGACAGTTCTTTGCCGACAAACTTTTTATCGGTATTGAGGATAAAGACGTAGGGGAACTCAAGTCCTTTGCTCTTATGGATGGTCATGAGTTGGACAGCATCCTTAGGAACTGCCTGGGCAACATTGGCCAAGTCGTGCTGGTTTTCCAAGATCTTATCAATCATGGAGATAAAGCGAGGCAATCCCTTGAAACTAGAACTTTCGAAGTCATTTGCCCGAAGGGTCAAGGCATAGAGATTGGCCTGCCGTTGGGCACCATTTGGCAGGGCACCCACATAATCATAGTAGTGGCGATCCTGGTAAATCTTCCAAAGCAGGTCATAGAGAGAATGCGTCTGGGCATAGTCACGCCAGGCATCCAGTGTCTCCATAAAGCGAGTGAGTTTCTCTCTTAAGCTTGAATCGATCAACTGAGGAGCACTTCCAGTCTGGTCTAAGGCATGTTGCAGTCTTTCATAGAGATTTTCTGCTTTTTTGCCTTCAACTCCCTGTAAAGCTAAACGAGCTAACTGGTCCTCGTCAAATTCAAACATGGCTGATTTCATGAGAGCCACCAAGGGATAGTCCTGTAAGGGATTGTTAATGGTCCGGAGGGTATCCAAGAGGACCATGACCTCAACGGACTGAAGGTAGTTTTCCTCTCCCCCGTCCGCAACGATAGGAATCTGATAGGCTTCAAAGGCTGAAAGTACCTTGTCGTTACGGGTCCGTGAAGCCGTCAAAAGCGTGATATCTTTGAAGTTTACCCCTTCTTCATTGTGAAGGCGGATGATCTCCTTGATGACCAAAAGGACTTCACCTGAAGATAGGCTATCCCCTTCTTGCTTCTCTTCTTCACTTGTTTCAGCTGCGTCCTGACTGCCATCATAGAGCAGGAACTCCGTCTCATAAGCTGGCGTCGGCTCTTTCTTCTCCGGATTTCCCGCAATCAAGCGGTGGCTCTGGTCATAGAGAATCTCTCCAACTTCCTCATCCATGAGGCGTTCAAAGACATGGTTGGTCGCTTCTAAGACCTCTACATGGCTCCGGAAATTCTCTTTGAGCAGGATCAATTCGCCATCTGCCCCTTCTTCTTGGTAGGCCTTAAACTTGTCATTAAAAATCTGAGGATCCGCCTGACGGAAGCGGTAGATAGACTGCTTGATATCTCCCACCATGAAGCGGTTGTGGCCATTAGACAAGAGCTCCAACATCCGCTCTTGAGTGTGGTTGGTATCTTGGTACTCATCGACCATGACCTCGTGGTAGCGCTCCTGATAGAGACTGCGGATATGAGGAAATTCTTCAAGAATCTGGATGGCAAAATGGCTGATGTCGCCAAATTCAAAGGTATTTTCCTGCTTCTTGCGTTCCAAATATGCAATCGAGAAAGCTTGGACAAAATCCCTGAGCAAGACTAGCAAAGGCAAGGGTTCATCCTTGAAGCGAATCTGATAGGTTAGTTGGTAGTGCTGGGAGGCTGCTGCGCGCAAGGCTTCGATGCGTTCTTTGCGTTCGTCATTAAAGGCAGTAGCTAACTCTTTCAGGTCTTCTTTTCGTGTCGTGATGGTCAGACTTCGTCCTCCGCTGGCACGGGAGATTAAGACCACCCGCTCCAAGACCTCAAAAATCGCTTCCTGGCTGGGTTTCTCATTGAGACTAGCAATCAAGTCTTGAATAGCGGTGACATTTTCTTGGTACTTGGCTCCTGAAAATGCTTGTCCTTCATTTGCCAGATGGAAAGTAAAGAACGATTCCAATTCAAAGAGTTGCTCTTTTACCTCTTGGGCTAACTGGTCCAAGGCTTCATCATAGTCCAGATCCTCATAGCCTTTGAGGAAGGACTCCTTCAACCAGATGAGAGGATCCGCAGTGGATTGGAGGAAGTCTACTAGTGCATAAACCTGCTCCTTAAAGCCAGCTAGCGACTTGCCCTTTCCTGTAAAGTTCTTAACTAGACGACTAAAGAGGCGGTCAGGCCCTTGCTCCTCATAAAAGCGCTCAAAGACTTGTTCAAAACAGTCATTCTTGAGTAAGGACTGCTCGCTCGCACTTTGAAGGATGCGGAAAGTCCGCGAGAGGCCTAATAAATAGCCGTATTTGGAGACCAGTCGCTGCGTGAAGGCATCCATGGTCCCGATATCACTAGTTGGTAATTCTGCGATTTGTTGAGCCAAGTGGCGCATGAGCTCCTCATCCTTGGTAGACTTGAGGCTCTTCTCCAACTCCTTTTCTAAGCGTTCCTTGAGCTCAGTTGCTGCCTTAACCGTAAAGGTCGAGATAAACAATTGCTGGATGGAAACCCCTCGGTGCAATTGATCCAGGATCCGTTGGACCATGACAAAGGTCTTCCCAGAACCAGCCGAAGCTGATACTAGGATATTGGTTCCTGACGAATAGATGGCTTCTATTTGCTCAGGGGTCCGTTTTTGTTCCTTGTCAGACAGGGCCTCCTGGATTTGGAGGTCTTGAATCTGACTGTGACTTAAAAATTCAATTGGTTTCATTGATTCAATTCCTCCTTCATTTTTTCTATCCAGGCCTGACGGAGCTTGTCACCGACTGGGCGTTTGTCATACTGACTTAGGTCCAGTTTCTTCAAGAAACGGGCTTGTCCTAGGTGGCGATTGGCTTCAAATCCCGTAATCGATTTATATTGTTCTACATACGGAGCAATGCTTCGACCATTTTCAGTATAAGGGTTGATAGCAAAGTCACCCGACAAGATACCTTCGGCTGCTTGTTGATAGAGATGGGCATTGTAGAGCAAGAGCAGATCTAGCTCCTCTTGACTCAGCAACATGGCCTTGTTTTTCTCATAGCTCTCCCCTAATTGACTGGCTTGGTCTGCCAAGAAGAGCCCCTTGTATTGTTGGGATTTTAGAACCGCTTGGACAGCATCTTCGACCGCCTTGGTATCCTTGAGAGGCACCAAAGGATCCGTCATCTGCAAATACATGGCACCGAAAATCCCCTTGTCAGGATCAAACGCCTGAAAGTCTTTGATAGCAGATAGATAAGTTGGCAACTGGGAGTTGAGGCCATTATAGAACTTCTCAAAGTTAAACTTAGTCTCACTGGACTTATAGTCCACCACTCCCAAGGCCCCTGTCTCAGACAGCCGATCAATCCTATCAACCTTGCCCTTGACCAAGAGCGGACGACCATCTTCTAAGGTTAAGAAGGGGCGATCTTCTCGGCCGAAGAGAGCTTCCTCTCCAATGGTTTCAATACTGTCATTGTGGGCGAGGACACGACCAGTCGCCCGAGCTGTATCCAGGAGCAATTCTTTTGAAAAAGCGGCCATAGCATTCTCCTGATAAAGGAGGGCAAACTCTGTCTCCTGGCTGGTTTCGCGAATGGCCTTGTGCAAGCGCTCATCAAAATCTCCTTCTGAAGGATCTTTCAGCACCCGTTCAAAAATACGGTGCAAGAAATTCCCATGGCTTCTCGCGTCTGGGCGCAAGTGCCACTCCTCCTGCAAACCTAGGACATAGTGAAGATAATAGCTATATTGGTTTTGGTAGTAGGTGTTGAGAGCTGAGGCAGATAAAGACAGAGCCTGCCCTTTTGGATAAAGGACTTCCAGCGTCTCATCCTCTAAGACCTTGGTCGTCAAGCTGTGGCTGATTTGCGGGATATGCAAGCCTTCTGAAGCTAATTTCTTCCGAAGAATGCGAATGGCAACTGCCCAGAAGGTCGCTTCTTCCTTGCTCAACTCCTGGTCAATTTCTCCCTGGTGCAATTCAATCAGTCGAGCTAAGAGGGCCTGGTAAGACCCCATATCTTCACTAGAGGCCCTTGCCTTCTTCTCAATGACGGGTAGAGCAAGCGGTGCCTTGGTCAGCTCGAACAAGTAAGGGGACATCTTATCGTCCACCTCATTGACAAGAATAGGGCTGGATAAGACCAGCTGTTTGGTGGCCGCATTGAAGAGAGATAGGGCGACGAAGCGATTCTTCCGTAAGTTGTCCTGACTGGCAATTTGGAGATTAGCCTGTTGGTCTGAAGCTTGGTTCAGGACCTGACGCTCCTCATCCGTCAGCAAGGATTGGTCCTTGGCAATCTTAGGGAAACGCTCCTGGGTCAAGCCAATGGCATAGACATAAGGAGCTGATAAGGGCTCAATCAAATCATAGGACTGGACTGTCACCACATCGACAGTCGCAGGGACCGTTCGATAACTTGCCAACAAGATCCCTGACAAGAGAAGGCTAAGAAAATCATCTAAGGTCACCTTGATTTGATCAAAGACCTGGGCAAATTGTTCTAGCACATGGCTAAAGGACTTCCATACCTGGTCATAGCGTTCCATTTCCTGTTCAGAGCCACGACTGGCTAACTGTTGCATGTTTTGCGCCAACTGGGCATCTTGACAAAACTGGGCAAACTTTTTCAGTAGCCCCTGGCTGGTCTGGCTCTTGGTCTTATAAAATTCCTGCAAGGGACTGATGACCTGCTGGCGAATCTGGTTGAGACGCTCTAGGTCAAATTTGTCATGGTGATTGGCTGTAAAGTCACGAGAAAAGGCAGCTAAACCCTTGATTTCTGCAAAGCGAACATATTGTTCAAAATGGTCGATGTCCTCTCGCGTTAGCGCCCCATAGAGCCCCGTCTTCAAGAGATTGACCACATCCTCGGTCAAAAACCGATAGCGACGAAGACGGTCCAAGGATTCCACCCATTGGACCAGGGGATGCTGGGACATGGACTCACTCTTTCCAAGATAAAAGGGAATCTGGTACTGGTCAAAGATGGTTTTGAGCTGGAGCTGATAAGCATCCACATCCCCCAAGAGGACTCGAATATCTTTGTAACGAGCTCCCTCATACAGACGCTGGCGAATGGAGCGGGCTACAGCCTCTAATTCTTCCTTTTGATGGTTACAGGTCCAAATCTCTACTGCTTCTCGATCTTGATCAAACAGCTCACCCTCTACCTCTGTAAAGTCATAACGAGCTTCCAAGATCCGCGTCATACGACTAAAGGCATCCTCTTTTCCTTGACCGACATAGCTTGGCGTGACCTGGTAGGTCCTAGCCAAGTCTAGCAGGAAGTCGACACTTGCCTGGTAGAGATTGCCCTCACGAAAGCTCGAGCGATAGGCTTTCTCACTGGCGTATGCCCCAATAATGATCTCGACGCCCTTGTCGTGCAGTAAATGAACCAGGTAGTCCTCCTCGGCTGAGAAACGCGTAAAACCGTCAATTACTAGGGCCAAGTCTTTCAACTCCTCATCCAAATCTCCCTTGATAAGATGAGAGGCAAAACTAGCCAACTTAGACTCAGACTCAAAAGAACCTGCAACTAACTGGTCTTGAACAGCCTTCAAGATATGGATCAAGTCTTCTCTCTTCTCCTGATCTGGCAAGGCATCCAAGTCGGATGCTGTCATCTGGGCTGTCTGCAACTCATGAAAGAGCTGGATCAATTGTTGGATAAACTGGGGATCCTTCTTAAGACGGGCATAAACCTTGAGCTCTTCATCCGGCATCTGAGAAAGCACCTTAAAAAAGAGCATGCCAAGACCGATATCATCGAGCGACTGCTGCTGGTGACTTTCATTGAGTGTAAAATAGCGTGCCATCTGAGCAAAGCGCGTAATGGTGATGGCAAAAGAAGCCTTCTGGTCTATGAGTTGCAAGACTTTGTGCTCCTTCTCAAAAGACAGGGAGTTGGGCGCGATATAAAAGACCCGCTTCCCTTCTTCAACCAAGCGATTAGCTTCATCCACCAAGACCTGGGTTAAAGGCGTTCGAATATCTGTATAGACTAATTTCATAATGTTAGGATTCCTGTAAAATGATAGTTCTATTATACCATCTTTGCGCCTTTTCTACAGGGATTTTCCTAGAGTTCTGGCAAGTCAAAGCAGATAAAAAACTGGACAAAACGTCCAGTTTTAAAATTTATACCAACTATTTTTTACATAAAATGGTTAGATAATTTTTTTATAAAAGTCTTTCTATATTTTTGAGTCTTTTTAACAGAAAAAAAACTTTCCGCCGTGAGAAAAGTGCCTGAAACGCAATTGTTTCAGGCACACGGAATTATTGAGACCTTAGGCTCAATAATTAGTCATGGAACTTCTACGAAGTTCGCTGACGTCCGTACTCACCTAAGGAAAGATTTTCATAAGACTTTATCTTAAATATGAAATTGGACAAACAGTCCAGTTTTTTAACTATGTTATTAGCTTCCCCAATTGATCAAAAGATAGAGTATGCTAGAGCCAAACATATCGGCCAAAGCATGCATGAGGAAGAATGGCAAAAGATTTTTGATCACCTTCTTGTAGAGGAAATAGTAGAAGAGTCCATAGATAACTCCGATGACCACTGCCCAAAGCAAACCTTGGTAGGTATGGAAGGAGATCCGAATCAAGATTGAATAAGCCAGTGCCCACCACTTGTACTTGTCATTAACAGATGTCATGACTCCTAAGAAGAAGAACTCTTCGTAGAAACCATTCAGCAAGGCATAAGCAATCGCCATGGGACTAAGCGCTAAGAACTTGTGAATAATCTGCATGGGATCGATATAAGGAAGGAGATTGATATTGAAGTAATCGTACTCTCCACTCACCGTTGTCACGATATCCCCAAACAGACCAACAATGGCAAAGATCAAAGGTACCCAAAAGAGGACGGACCATTTAAATCGAATTGGAAGCTGTTTAAAATCGAAATTCCTGAGCAGCAAGTAAGCCAAGGCAAGGGCTAATAAGATAATCTGTAAAGTAAAGTTACTGGAGTAGGCTGCCCCATCCGTTGCTGTATTGGTAGCTGTCTCCGTGGCTGTGCTAACGGTTTGCGCAACTGGTTGAAGACTGGCAAGGAAGAGTTCTGTAGACCAGACAATAAACTGCCCAAACATGATCGCAGTCAAAATAGCGATATCATACCATTTGAGCTCTTTTAATGGCTTTTCAGGTCGTATAAATTTAAGAATGTTCATCATTCATCCTTCTATTCCCATAATGGAAGTGTTTTTGATAGTTCTACTATAAAAGAATATGCTTAAAGAAACTTTAATTCTTAGTTAGTAATAAAATACTATTAGTAAAGAGGCTGTGACAAAAGTCCGGCCTCTCAATTGTCTTTGGATTGTCAATCAAGACGCAGTGGTTGAGTGGGCTCTACTACGCTGATTTCATCAGCTTTTACAGCCCTACTCAACTGTGCGGAGGTGGGACGACGAAATCGAATTCAAACGAATGACCGATTTCTGTCCCACTCTCTCTCAGTTTGTTTCCTCTAAGAGGTCTTGGATTCTATCCAGATACTGGTTGTCTGTCACCGCCATCACGCGCACCCCTTCTGGCCAGATAAAGTCGGGACCAATCTGACTTCGCAAAGGCTGGTCTTCCGCATCTCGATAGCCAATAATATTGAGTTGATATTGGTCTCTGATTTCCAAGTCTCGGATGCTTTTTCCTACCCAGCTAGCTGGAACCGTAAACTCGACCACCACCACTTCTTCATCCAACTGGAAAACTTCAATCCCATGTTGGAAGAGAATCATCTTAGCTAGGGACATTCCCGCTTCCACCTCTGGTAGGATGACCAAATCAGCCCCAATCTTCTCAAGGACTTCCTTGGTCACTTCATTCTTGACCTTGGCAATGACGTGCTCGACGCCCAATGCCTTACAGTGCATGACCGCCAGCACACTGGACTCCAAGTTTTCTCCCGTCGCGATCACGACTGTGTCACAGGTACCGATATCAGCCGCATCCAAGAGGTCCATTTCTGTAATGTCTCCAACAATTCCAGTCGTAATCATGGATTCATATTGGTTGATCACATCTGCGTGATCATCAATTGCAATAATATCCACATCCTGATCCTGTAAGGTTTTCAGGACACTCTGTCCAAAAATTCCTAATCCTAAAATTCCAATGGTTCGATTCGCCATAAGTTTCTCCTATCCAATAATGATGTCTGCCTTGGCATACTGCAAGGTATCTGCTTTCTTGGCTTGGTAATTGTTCAAGCTAACCATGAGGGTCAAAGGACCAATCCGTCCGATAAACATAAGGACCATGATAATGCCTAATCCCGCTCCATTTAAGGTCGAGGTCACATTGGCGGTCACTCCCACTGTCGCTAGAGCGGATACAACCTCAAAGACCAAATAAATAAAGCGTTGGCCATCCGGCGTCACTAAACAGATTCCTAATAGCCCCACTAAGAAGGTCAACTGGAAAATCATCGCCGTCCCAAAGGAACGTTGAACAATGTCTGGTGAAATCGTACGTTTTCCTAAATTGGTATGTGGTAGCCCCAATAGTTCCTTCCGAGCCAGGAGCAAGAGGACCAGGAAGGTGGTGATCTTCATGCCCCCTGCTGTCCCGCCTGGTGCTCCACCTAAAAACATCTGCAAGAGATAGACGAAGAGCGTCACTGGTCGGACTGCTGTATAATCTAAGGAAGCAAAACCAGCTGTCCGCATGCTGACGGTTTGGAAAAAGCTGACTAAAATTTTCTCTCCCAAGGGGAGGGCCCCAATGGTTGCCGGATTATCAAACTCGGTCAAGAGACTGGTTACTGTCCCAAAGAGGAGGATTGCAGCTGTTAACCAGAGAACCACCTTGGTATGGAAGCGAAGAGTCCGCCGTCCTGATTGGTTACGGGCCTTGGTAGCGAGGTCAAACCAAACCATAAAGCCCAAGCCCCCAGTAATAATAAGGGCAGACAAGGTCAGATTCACCAGCCAATCGGTCTGGAAACTCATCATACTATCGCCCCCAAAATTATCAAAGCCTGCATTACAAAAAGCTGAAATCGCGACAAAGATGGAGTTAAAGATTCCATGCCCCCAGCCGAAGCGAGGAATGAAGCGAATCATGAGGAGCAAGGCCCCCAGTCCTTCGATGGTAAAGGTGGTTATGAAAATAGAACGGACAAAACGGGCCAAGCTCTGGTTATTGCTAAAGCTAAAGCTGTCCCGAATGGTCTGTCGGTCCTTGTAGCTGAGCTTTTGACGACTTTCCATAAAGAAGAGACCGATAAAGGTCAAGATCCCCAGGCCACCAATCTGAATCAAGAGCATACAGATCAACTGCCCCCAGGCATTGTAGGTCGAGGCTACTGACTGGGTAAAGAGGCCCGTCACACAGACCATGGAGACTGCTGTAAAAAGGTGGTCGACATAACCTGCTTTTGAGCTTGCTTGCTGGACAAAAGGCAGACTCAATAAGAGGGAGCCAATTAAGATAACCAAGAAAAAGCTGAAAAAGAGCCTCCTTGCTGGAGATAGACTTTTCATCTTGGACTGCCATTGTTTTAAAAATAATTTGACTAACATAGCTTCATTGTACCATAAAAAGAGAATAGACCTACAAGTGAAGAACCATTTCTAGGCACAATTCTAAGGCTTTATCGAATGCTTCAGATCCCCAGTCACGCTGGTCATAATTTTCCAGGTCTGCAAGAGAATCTGCGGTAAATAGGAGCAAGCCCCAAACCGCATCACGAAGCTGGGCTACTGCTGCCAGTGAGGCGCACTCCATCTCCACCACACTACACCCTTCTTCAATGCGATAGGCCACCTTGTCAGGCGTTTCTCGATAAAAGCCGTCTGTCGACCAGGTCATCACTTCTTGGTAGGGAATGGACTCTTGTTTTAGGACCCTTTCAATGGCAGTCAGTGCTCGACGATCTACTTCTATATAACGAGAAGGTGCTACATAATGGTAACTGGCTCCCTCATCTCGCAAAGCCTTGGTCGGGATTAAAAAGGCATTTTCTTCCATGTCCACCAAGACGCCACAGCTTCCTGCCGAAATGATCTTCTTCACCCCATAGCCGATCAACCAATCCATGAATTGGGCTGCTGCTGCAGATCCAACTGGCGCTTGAGCCAAGCAGATTTCCTCTCCTTGGTGCTCCATGACATAAACCGGATAGGTCTTGGTAGCTGAGACAAAGCTAGCTACTTGTTTGGCTCCAGCAACTTTGGCAAAGCGGTCAATCTCATCCTCTAAGAAAGCATAGATGCATTTTTCAGGCAGGTGTAGATCAAGCCCCTCATGGGTCGGCATAATAACTGCCTGTGGATTGTCGTCAAACTCTAAAATAGGAATTTCATGTTTATGGATCATTTGTTGCCTCCAAACTTGTTTGTAATATTATATAAGTCCATCTAGCCGGTGTCAAGAAAAGATAGCAAAAAGGACTATTTCCCTTCCACAGCAACTCCCCATATAACTGAATACTTTCAACTATGATATAATGGGGACAGTACAAGGGAGGAAACCTATGTTACAAGAACTAGCCTTTACAGGCCAATGGAGACACTATCAAGAACGCGTTCTCGATAAGAGTGACGCTTTTATGGCGGATGGCCACCTACATTTGGTAGCAGCTCCTGGCTCTGGAAAAACAACCCTGGGAATCGAATTTATCAGACGCTTCGGCCAGCCAACCCTGATCTTGGCTCCTACGGTCACCATTCGTCAACAATGGGTGGACCGGATTATCCAAGCATTCTTGAGTGATGAAAGCCAAGCGGAGCAATTGATCTCTCAGGACCTCAAACATCCTAAGCTGATTACAGTGGCTACCTATCAGGCTCTACACAGCGCCATGAACCAAGTCGTCGGTCAATCACAAGCTGAGGATACCGATGACCAGGCAGAGATTGAAACATTTGACTTCAAAGGCTTTGATATCTTTACTACTTTCCAAGCCATCTCACTCGGAACCCTTTGTTTGGATGAGTGTCATCACCTGCGCAATGAATGGTGGAAAAGTTTGGAAGCCTTTCGTCAAGCCTTTCCAGACTTAAAGATGATCTCCCTTACCGCCACCCCTCCCTATGAAGGGGATCCCGCCCTTTGGGATCGCTATATCCGCATGTGTGGTGAGATTGATGAGGAAATTACGGTTCCCGAATTGGTCAAGGAAGACACCCTTTGTCCTCACCAAGACTATGTCTACTTTGCCTTTCCAACCAAGGAAGAGCAAGAGCAGTTGGATGCTTTTAGCCAACAAAAGAATGCTCTCTTGCAGCAACTGACTTCCGATCCCCTCTTTTGCCAATACCTCCAAAACTGCCAAGCCTTATCAGGTCAGATCAGCGAGGATGAATTGCTCAACGATCCCAAGTATCTCTCTGCTACCCTGATCTTTCTTCGAAGCAAGGGAATCGCCTTTCCCAAACGTTTCCAGGACCTTTTAGGAGCCAAGAAACTACCTGCTTTCACCCTGGACTGGCTTGAAATTCTCCTGCAAGGTCTGCTCTTTCAGGTGCCTCACTGGTACAATCTACCTGAGGAATACGAGAAGCAAGTCCTCCATGAACTAAAAGCAGCCAGCTTAATCGATCGAAAACAAGTCAAACTGGTCCGCAACAAAAAACAAGACCTACTGCTCAACCAATCCCTCGGAAAACTCAATGCGGTTCGAGAGATTTTCAAGGCGGAATACCAGGCTCTTGGAAGTCAACTGCGCCAACTGGTCCTAACAGACTACATTCGCCAAGACTTTGAAGTTCATCTCGGGAATAAGGACGCCCAATTCACTCAGTTGGGAGTGCTCTCCTATTTTGAATCTATTCGCAGAGAAAGCTTAGAGCTAACTAGTCCTCCTGACATTGCTGTCTTAACCGGCAGCATCGTCATCATCCCGACAGTCGCTAAGCCAAGATTAGAAGACCTTCTAGGAAAGAATCGATTGACTTACCAAAGTGTCGGCCAATTATCTCCTGATGACTTTCTCAAGGTTCGCTTGGTTGGTTCTCAACATGATTTGGTGACAGCTGTGACCCAGCTCTTTCAAGAAGGGCTCATCCAGGTTGTCATTGGAACCAAGTCCCTTCTAGGAGAAGGCTGGGATGCTCCTTGCGTTAATTCCCTAATCCTAGCGAGCTTTGTCGGCAGTTTTATGCTCAGCAACCAAATGCGAGGTCGTGCCATCCGAGTATGGCCTCAGGAGCCAGACAAGACTAGTAATATCTGGCACCTGGTCTCCATCAATCTTTCCCTAAAGAAATGGTATGAAAAGTCCGATCTTGAAAAGGAAGAAATCGAAGCCATCACTGATCAGTTGAAAGAATACAGTCCTGATCTGGAGCTCTTAGAAAGACGGATGAAGCAATTTTTAGGTCTCCATTACAAGGAGCCCTTCATCGAATCTGGTATTGAACGTCTAGCCTTTGACAATATCCGCTATACCAAAAAACAGTTGCAGAAACTCAATGAAGAAACCTTAGAGCGCTCCACCCATCGTCAAGAACTCCGAGACGGATGGCAAAAAGCCCTGCCTATTCTGGAGAATATGGAGATTGCAAATGAGGTCCAAGTGGATAAACACTTCCTTCCCCTAGCCCTATTTTTTGATGCTAGAAAGCTAGCTCGTTGGCTGACGGCCGCTACTTTGACCGATGCTTTCGCCAACCTGATTTACTACTCACATAGAGGAGGAAGGAATACAGCGTCTCTTATTCTTCTATTCGTCTTAGCTGTTATCGCACTCCTTGCCTGGCTCCGCTACTATCTCTATAAGAGCCCTTATAAACGGTTAGAGGCCTTTGGACAAGCTATTCACCAAGCCTTGCTCCTCTTTGGGCATATTCAAACCCAGGAGACCCGTATCCAAGTCGTACGAGACAGAAAGGATGCCATCAACACGCTGATCTATTTGAAGGGCGGAACCATGCGGGAGAAGGAACTTTTCTCGCAAACCATGATCGAGTTTTTCGCGCCGATTGAAAATCAGCGCTATATCTTGAAAGCACAAGAAAAGGTATCCGATCAGACAGAATATTTCGCCGTACCAAGCCTCTTTGACAAACGGAAAGAGGATGCCCAAGCCTTTGTGGAGCAAATCCGAAAGAGTCTGGGCAAGTATGATCTCGTCTATACCCGAAGTGCGGAAGGTCGCGCCATTCTCCTAGATGCTCGCATCAAGGCCTTAGCTAACAAACAAGAGCGTACCTTCACCAAGAAACAAGTGATGTCGGATTTGAAATAAGAATTTATTTCACAATAAAAGAAAAGTCTAGTAGTTTCATTTCTACTAGACTTTTTCATTACTCAATGATAATCATAGCCTTAATAGTCTTGCGTTCATCCATATCTTTGTATGCCTGATCAATCTCGTCCAAGCTATAGCTATGGGTGAAGACGCGGCCTGGATTGATATCGCCATCAAGGACAGCCTTAAGCAAGAACTGTTTATCATAAGTAGTAACTGAGGCTGCTCCACCTGCCACTGAGATATTTTGGGCGAAGGTCGAACCAAGGGCACGGTTATTGTAATGAGGTACGCCGACAAATCCCATGCGTCCTCCATTATGGAGGACTCCAAGGGCCTGCTCAACAGCTGCTGCGGTACCGACACATTCAAGGGCCGCATCTGCTCCACCTCCGAGGATTTCACGGACCTTGGCAATGCCTTCTTCACCACGCTCAGCGACAACTGCTGTCGCGCCTGACTCCAAGGCCATCTGTTGACGGTCTTGGTGACGGCTCATAAGGACGATTTGTGATGCTCCCCGCATTTTGGCTGCGATAACCGCACATTGTCCAACAGCTCCGTCCCCGATGACCACTACTTTGTCACCAGGCTTCACGTCTGCTACACGCGCTGCATGGTAGCCCGTCGGCATGACATCTGCCAGCGTCAAGAAAGATTTGAGCATGGCTTCTGTATAATCTGATGGTTGCCCTGGAATTTTGACAAGGGCCCAGTTGGCGTATTCGAAGCGCATGTACTCCGCTTGCACCCCATCAGACCAGTTGGTGCCGATATGACGGTCACAAGTCCCATCGTAGCCAGCACGACAGGCATCACACTCCCCACAACCATGGGTGAAAGGGGCGATGACAAAGTCTCCTGGTTTGACCGTTGTAATGGCTTCTCCGATTTCTTCGACAATCCCAATGGCTTCGTGGCCACTATTTTGATGCCCTGCTTCAATATCTGGATTGCGGTAGCTCCAGAGATCGGATCCACAGACACAGGTACGAACAATGCGGAGAATAACATCATCCGGCGCTTCGATTTGCGGGCGTTCTACTTCTACTAGACCCACTTGCCCAGCTTTTGTATAGACTGTTTTCTTCATAGGAACAACCTACTTTCTATTGCTTACTTACCTATAGTATACACTTTTTATCGAGCTCTAGCCCACTTCCTGATTTAAAACTCCATCTTTTAATCATATTTTTTTCCATACTTCTTTTCTAGCATTTTCTTAATCAAATAGGGCATTTTGACATTATCGCGGCCTTTCTTATCAATCAATTTTCTGACAAAATCGGGCATTTGAATATCTTTTTCTGCTTCCAAAATCTGACCTGTACTTGAAGGAGCTTCCAACTCATCAAAAGTCTCTAGCTGAGGTTGATAGTCACTATAGTCACCATCTATATGAGACTGAATGGTTGACAGAAGGGCTTTAATCAGTCGTGAATCGCTATTTGGCATAGGAGGTCGGTGATAAGCCACTCCGAGCTCCTGGCATAGCTCCTTACACTCCACATCATTATCAAAAAGAACTTCAATATGCTCACTAATAAAGGCAATCGGAACAAAAATATAGTGGTCAGGGTGTTCCTTCTCATCATGAAGGTATTCTAAGACATCAGGCTTAATCCAAGGAATACCTATATCACTCTCACTCTGCCAAGTATTGGTGTACTGATCCTCTTCAAGCCCTAAAATCTCTGCAATCATGCGACTATTGTCATAAATCTGATCGATATAAGGATCACCAAAATCAAGTGCCAAAACTGGGACACTATGAGCTGAAAAAATCACCTTATAACTGTCGTCTCCAATCTGATCTAAAATCTTTTGGATTTCATCAACCCAATAGTGGAGTAGGTCAGGTTCGCGGTACCAATCCTTGATAATTTGGAACCTAATCTGCTCACTTTCTAAAAATTTCTCATATCCCATGACAGAATAGTAGGAATAATGAGGCTCTAAAATCAAGCACAAACATTCTTCAATTCCGTCATTCTCCATCTCTTTGATTACATCAGTGATAAAAGGGCGGGAAAATTTGTTGGCAAAGTAAACCGACGCTTGATTTCCAAGAGCAGTAGCAACCATGTCCACTTCTTCTCTAGTTATCCTTTGGAGTGGGGTTCCACCGATTCGGACGTAATTGTCATATAAAGTCTGAATTTCATGTGGTTCAGGACGAACCCCACGGCGTATATTTGTGAAAAATTCCGCTACTCCTTCATAGGTAATCTCTTCTGGTGAACCAAAAGTCATCATCAACACAGCTCTTTTACTCATAACTACTCCTTACTATATACTTTCCACTATTTTACCATGAAAAGGATTTCTTTAGGAAGCTCTTTTATAAATCATTTGGAAGAAGCAACTAATTTTCTAGGTAAATACACAAGCTATTAAAAGAAATCATTCAAAGAAAGTGGAACAAATATCTTTTTATGTCCAATCCGATACTGTATTATTCTTTGAAAACAACATCTATTTGAAATGACCATCTTTCATGTAAGGAGAGAAGGTTTGAATCTCTTTCTAAGAATTTCTACACAATAGAAAAAGTGGATAAAGAAACATTTTTCTATCCACTTTATTGTTTACAGCTTTTATTCGCTACGTAAAGATTCCACTGGGTCTTTCTTTGCGGCGATGCGTGAAGGGATGAGACCAGCTAACATAGTAAGGACAATGGAGATACCGATCAGGATGAGCGCTGCTTCCCATGGTAACTGCGCCACGTTTTCCACGTTGGTCATTTTCGCAACGACGGCATTGATTGGAATCGTCGCAAGAAGTGTAATGGCGATACCGAGTACCCCGGAGATGAATCCTTCGATGGCTGTTTCGGCAGTAAAGATACGACGGATGTCTTTCTTCGAAGCCCCCATTGCACGTAGGATTCCGATTTCTTTTGTACGTTCGAGAACCGAGATGTAGGTGATAATCGCAATCATAATCGATGATACGATGAGCGAGATGGCTACGAAACCGACGAGTACGGTTGTAATCACGCCCACCATTGTCGTAATCGAAGACATGATGGTTTGAATATCGTCGGAGTAGACGAGCACTTTCTCGTCTTCGCCAGCGTCTTTTTTCGCTGTGTTATAGGCGTTGATGAAGTCCTTCAACTCTTGTTTTTGTTGGAAGGAAGAGGTGTAGAACTCGATGGCAGCCGGTTTGGATTTGTCGATGACACCCAATTTCGCGAGGTTTTCCTCGTAAGTGGCAGCCGAGTTTTCGTTGTATTGTTGGATGTATTGCGCTTGTTGTTCAGGCGTCAATTTTACCAACTGGATTTTTTCTTCTTCGGTTAAATCAGCCGAATTGAATGGTTTTGGATCTTTGGCAAATTCTTTTCCAGTAAATACATTAATGGTTGGGTTGGCTTCTTGCTCTTTTACGATGTCACTGTTTTGAATTTGCTCAGAAGTGTAATCGATAAGGGCGCTTGTATAAGCCACACCGCCAGAAGGAGAGTTCACACCCGAACTGGTGCCTTCTTTTTGACGGAGAACGCCGACGATTTTAAGCTCGAGACCATTCTCGATTTGTGCCTTCATATAGGCTTCGTCGTCAATTTTATTCATCCATTGGTTGTTCTCTTTCACGAAGCGGTTTGTGTTGACAACGGCTTTAAATGTTTTTCCGATGAAATCCTTATACTGATACGTTTGTGATTTGAGTTCGTCGAGTTTCTTCACATCGTTCAATTCGCTAGGGTCTTTAATGCGTAAGCTATAAAGGAGGAGGTCACTGATTTGGTTTTCTTCATCCACGATCAGGACGATTTCAGATTTATCCTTCGGAAGGCGACCTTCTAGCACATCATATTGCGCATTAAGCATCTCCTGGTCGCTTGACAGTTGGCTCCAGTAGTCGATGTTTTGCAAATAGCCTTTAATTGTTTGGTTGGCCGTATCGACTTCGTCCGCGAGGTTAGACGGAAGAATGCTCTTTGGACCGTTGGAGGTGTCACTGGCGTAAATATAGGGTTGTAAATTGTACTGGTAACGAGTATCTTTTGTAAGGTGTGCGACTTCTGAAGCGTGTTTATCCAAGTAGGTTTTGAAGGAAGCGAGGTCATTTTTCCCGATTTGTTTTTTCAATAGATTCGTTAAAAGCGTATTGACACCGAGTTCGTTTTTATCCCTATAAGGCTTTTCACTCAAGTCTGGAGAGGTTGCCATCAGATTACTCTGGTTCTGCTCGCTAATCGTCAATGGCAAAGAGACGAGAGTGTCTTCTTGCACCTTTTTCACATAGTCGCTCACACCATTTGAGAGGGCCAAGATCAGGGCAATCCCGATAATCCCGATGGAACCAGCAAAGGCAGTCAGAAATGTCCGACCTTTTTTCGTCAATAGGTTATTAAACGAAAGGGCCAAAGCCGTCAGAAAGCTCATCTTTGTCTTTGTGAAATGAATGTCGCCTTGTTTGGGTTCTTCGGTTGGTTCGTATGGATTCGAGTCGCTTAAGATATTTCCATCTAATACTTGTACGATACGTGTAGAGTAGGTTTTCGCCAGTTCTGGGTTATGCGTCACCATGATCACTAGACGTTCCTTGGCGATGTCTTTTAATAACTCCATGATTTGAACAGAAGTCTCAGAATCGAGCGCTCCTGTTGGCTCATCGGCTAAAACGACTTTAGGATTATTGACAAGGGCACGCGCAATCGCAATCCGTTGCATTTGTCCGCCAGACATTTGGCTTGGTTTCTTATATAAATGATCTTTTAGGCCAACGCGTTCAAGTGCTTCGATGGCACGCTTCTTACGTTCCGATTTAGAAACGCCAGAGAGCGTCATCGCAATCTCGACGTTTGAGAGTGCCGTTTGGTGACCAATCAGATTATAGGATTGGAAGACGAATCCGATGGTGTGGTTTCTGTAGCTATCCCAATCGCGGTCTTTAAATTGCTTGGTTGATTTTCCTTGGATGAGTAAATCACCCGATGTGTATTGGTCGAGTCCACCGATGATATTTAAGAGGGTGGTTTTCCCTGAACCCGATTGTCCGAGAATCGAGACGAACTCATTTTCACGGAAACGAATCGAGATATCCTTTAAAGCGTGAAACTCTTGATTCCCCGTATAATACACTTTTGAAATACGTTGTAGTTGTAACATATACTCGATCCTTTCATAAATATGAGTAGTCTATCACAATTTGAATCGGGAGTCAATATATTAAATCGATGATTTCTAAAATATCCTCAACAAAGGAATGATCGATTTCCATTAATGATGGTGATGGTGGTGGTGATCATGTCCATGACTTTGACTGGCTTCCAGCTCTTCGATATTTCGCTTGTGGGCGCGGTGAGTTGCTAGGTCTTCATCCACTTCGATGGTGACATTTTGAAATCCCCTCTCTTTGAGCAAGGCACGGATCTCTTCTTTACAGACCACCATCTGCTCCATACGTTTGAGACAAACATGAACAATAGCATTTTTCTCTAGTCCATCCATGGTCCAAAGATTCAGCTGATTGATACTAGCCACATGGTCCAACTGCTCCAAATCACTCTTCACTTGCTGGATATCTACTCCTTCTGGCACAGCATCCAAGAAAATCTTAACGGTGCTCCAAAAACGTGGAATGGCTTTGGACAGAATAAAGAAGGAAATAGCAAGAGACAAGAGGGGATCTAGGATATACCAGTCAGTAAATCGGAGGACAATGGCCATCAGGATGACGGCCAACCAACCCAAGGTATCTTCCAAAAAATGCAGGCTGAGAATGGATTCATTCTTGGTTTGTCCCTTGCGAATGACCAGACTCGCCAGCACATTGACACTGATAGCAATAATTCCCAACCAAAGAAGCCCTTCGTCATTGACGGGCTGAGGGTGGAAAAGCTTGCTTACATTTTCTAAAATCACCATACCAGCCCCGGTCATCAGAATGACTGCCGTTACTAAAGCCCCTAATAAGCTAAAACGCTTGTAGCCTAGGGTATAGCGACTATCTTCTTGACGATTGGAAATCGTTTCTAGAAAGGCCGAGAGGCCAATGGCTAGAGCATCCCCCAAGTCATGAACAGAATCAGCGAGAACAGCACTGGAACCAAAGATTCCCCCTGCAATAAACTCAACAATGGCAAAACTTAGATTCAGGAAAAAAGCCAGCCAAACAGCACGTTTTGAACTCATTTTTTTACCTTCCTTTGGTATAATAGTAATAGTATTATCTTCTCACTAGTATTATCTCTAACTCTAAAAAGAAAGGATAGGGGCAAACTGTTTAGGATGTACGTTACTGAACAATTTGTTCAAAGTGTCCATATGACAACACAGGATCGTCGTATTACCAAAACTAGAAAAGCTATCTATCATGCTTTTTTACACTTACTCAACCAAAAAGACTACGACATTATTACCGTTCAGGAAATTATTGACCGTGCTGATGTTGGTCGCTCAACTTTTTATAGCCATTATGAGAGCAAGGAACTCTTACTGGATGAACTCTGCCAAAAACTCTTTCACCACCTCTTTGAGCGAGATGATCAGCTCTCTCCCCAAGACTACCTAGCCCATATCTTTCAGCATTTCAAGAAAAATCAAGACCATGTGACCAGTCTCTTGCTTTCCAAAAATGATTATTTTATCCGGCAACTGAAAAAAGAACTGGAGCACGACGTCTACCCCATGGTAGCTGAGAAACTGATTCAATCGCACCCCAACATCCCCCACTCCTATCTCAAACACCTGGTCGTAACCAACTTCATTGAAACCCTGACTTGGTGGTTGAAAAAAGGCAAGACTTACACCGAACAAGAAGTCATCCAGTTTTATTTGGAGATTTTAAACGTCGCTTCTAACTAAGGTGCGACTTTACATCATGTATCATAGAAAGGAAAACTATGCTCCTCCCCATTCTTCTCGGCTTTTTTACAGCCTTCTTAGCCCTTGCTTTTGCTCTTCTTCATTTATTAGTCAGCCTTTCCGAATTAAAAAAGGGCAATAAGACCCTTGGAATTTACCTACTTTTTATAGGAAGTAGCCTTGCGACCTTCTCTTTCATCCTCTACTTCCTTTTGCCAATTGTTGCTTTATTCATTTGGCTGATCGGAGTTAGCTTGATTTGCTATGGAGCCTATTGGAATGGCAAGCACAAAGAAAACTTCCATCTAGCCCATCATGTCATTCGGATTGGAATCGCTCTGGTACTTACTATCTTGTTAGCCTTAGTATGAAAAAAAGGATCTTTTGATCCTTTTTTTCATACTCATAAATTAAGCTAATACTCCTTTAAAAATCTATTTCTTGATCATCTCTTCCTGAATCAAAAAATCACGCGCTACTTGATTAGCCGACTTGCCTTCCACACCGACTTGGTAGTTGAGCTGGCTCATTTGATCTGCTGTGATTTTTCCAGCCAGTTTATTAAGAACAGCCTCCAATTCTGGATGTTTTTCGAGTAATTCAGCTTTCATGAGTGGGGCCCCTTGATATGGAGGGAAGAGTTGCTTGTCATCTTCGAGGACCACGAGGTCATAGCGAGCAAGCTCGGCATCCGTTGAGTAGGCATCTGTTATCTGGATATCACCGGACTGGATAGCCTGGTAGCGAAGGGCCGGCTCCATGGTGGATACTTGTAGATCAAGACCATAGACCTTCTGCAAGCCCTTGTTCCCATCTTCTCGATCATTAAACTCTAGCGTAAATCCCGCCTTGAGTTGTCCTTCCACCTTTTTCAAATCGGAAATGGTCTTGAGGCCATACTCTTGGGCAATTTTCTTAGGCACTGCGACAGCATAGGTATTCTGATAAGCCATGGGTTTGAGCAAGACCAGATCGTCTTGTTTCTTGATCCCATCTCGGGCCGCTTGATAGACTGCTTCTGGATCATGACTGACTTGCGGCGCCTGCTTGAGGAGACTTTCGGTCACGGTCCCTGTAAACTCTGGATAGATCGCGATATCCCCTTTTTTCAGAGCTTCATATAGGAAGGTGGTCTTGCCAAAATTTGGCTTGACGGTCACTGTCATGTCCGTGTTTTCTTCGATCAAAATCTTGTACATATTGGCTAGAATTTCAGGTTCTGGACCTAATTTACCAGCTATGACCAGGTTTTCTTTTTTCGGTTTGGGAAGAAGACTTGGTGTATAAGAAGCTCCTAATCCAATAACTAGCACAGCAAAGGCCGCAAAGATGGTCCGCAATTTGGCATTTTCCATCCATTTGAGAAGCAGGTTAAAGGCGATGGCTAAGAAGGCAGAAGACAAGGCCCCAATCAAAATCAGACTGGCATTATTGCGGTCAATCCCCAGAAGGATAAAGGAACCAAGTCCCCCTGCTCCAATCAAGGCAGCAAGGGTAGCCGTCCCGATAATCATCACAGCTGCTGTCCGAATGCCAGACATGATGACAGGCATGGCCAAGGGAATCTCAAACTTCTTGAGTCGTTCCCACTTGGTCATTCCAAAGGCGACCCCTGCTTCTTCGAGACTTGGGTCAATCCCTTGCAAACCGGTAATGGTATTTTGAAGGATGGGGAAAATGGCGTAGATGACCAGAGCTGTCAAGGCCGGAAGCGTCCCAATCCCCATGATGGGAATGAAGAGCCCTAAAAGGGCCATAGAAGGAATCGTCTGGAAGATTCCAGCTAACTGTAGGACCCAGTTGCTCGCTCTCTTGCGAGTACTTAAATAAATAGCCAGTGGAACAGCTAGAAAGATAGCAAGGAGCAAGGTCAGTAATGACAGTTGCAAATGTTGCCCCAGTGCAGTGACCCAGTCTCCAAAGCGTTCTTGGAAGGTTGCAAGTAGTTTAGACATGGTGAGCACCTCCAAATAAATCCGCAACAAAGTCGTTGACTGGCTGGGCTAGAATGGTCTCAGCATTCGCCACCTGTACAATCTCTCCTTCTTGTAGAACCGCAATCCGATCGCCTAATTTCAAGGCCTCGTCCGTATCATGAGTAACGAAAATAGTCGTCATACCAAATTCTTTGTGCAAGTCTTTAGTGAGAGACTGTAGCTGCTTACGAGAAATAGCATCCAAGGCTGAAAAAGGCTCGTCCATCAATAGAATCTTTGGCTCTGCAATGATGGCCCGCACAATGCCGATTCGCTGTTGCTCCCCACCTGATAACTCGCTCGGTAACCGATGAGCATAATCTGTAGCGGGCAGACCCACCTTGTCCAAGAGTCCTTCTGTTTTAGAGATAATTTGCTCCTTGCTCCAGCCCTTCATCTCAGGAATGAGAGCAATATTCTCAGCGACTGTTAGATTTGGAAATAGGGCGATGGCCTGCAAAACATAACCAGTAGAAAGACGCAACTCTCGTTCATCATAGTCCTTGATACGTTTTTCATCCATATAGATATTGCCATCTGTCGGTTCCAAAAGCCGATTGATCATCTTGAGCATGGTGGTTTTTCCAGATCCTGAAGGTCCTACCAAGACCATAAATTCTCCCTGCTCAATACGGAGATTGACATCTTTTAAAATGTCAGTATCCGTGTAGCGCAGGACTACATTTTTGTATTCAATCATGTTCTTCCTCACCATCTTCTTAAAA
The DNA here is from genome assembly GCF_015553625.1 of Streptococcus australis. Lineage (GTDB taxonomy): Bacteria > Bacillota > Bacilli > Lactobacillales > Streptococcaceae > Streptococcus > Streptococcus australis_B. Next base: position 229,969 of record NZ_JADNGY010000003.1, read on the forward strand.
GCTAAGATTCTTATCCCACTTTTTATAAGAGTGTAATCATTATCATAACATTGTAATACTAGATATTACATCTGTCAACGATTTTGATTTGAAATTATATATATGAAAAAGAGGCTGGGACAAAAGTCCCAGCCTCTCAATTGTCTTTGGATTGTCGAGCAAGACGCAGTTGTTGAGTGGGCTCTACTACGCTGATTTCATCAGCTTTTACAGCCCTACTCAACTGTGCGGAGGTGGGACGACGAAATCGAATTCTAACGAATGACCGATTTCTGTCCCACTCTCTTTTCTTACCTTCATTAGGCCAACTTGACACAGAAGGCATCCCAAGGGGCTAATTTTCCGGATTCAAGTACTTGCTCTACCTTGGTATTGGAAATGATGACCTTCTCAACTCCATTAACCAGCGGTAACTCTTGCTCTTGGCTTGAGAGATTGACCACAACCAAATAGACTTGCTCTCCTTCTACCCGCTTATAGGCAAAGACCTTGTCTACTGCGTCCACCAATTCATAATGAGCCGTCACAAGCCAAGGCTGCTCTTTTCGTAAGGCAACGAGAGCTTGGTAGGTATAGAAAATGGAGTCTGGATCTGCTAAGGCAGCTTCTACATTAATCTCTTTGTAGTTTGGGTTGACCGCAAGCCAGGGACGACCTGTCGTAAAGCCAGCTTCTGCTTCATGATTCCACTGCATCGGTGTCCGTGCATTGTCCCGACCAATATGACGGATTTGATCCATGATCACTTCGAGAGGAACCCCTTTTTCTAAGGCTTCATGAGCATAGTTGATCGACTCAATATCTTCTACGTCCTCAAGGCTCTTAAATGGAAAATTGGTCATCCCGATTTCTTCCCCTTGATAGATATAAGGAGTTCCCTTCATCAAGTGAAGCAGAATCGCTAAAGCCTTGGCAGATTTGACACGGTAGTCGCCATCATCCCCCCAAGTTGACACAATCCGTGGCAAATCGTGGTTGTTCCAAAAGAGGGAATTCCAGCCTTCCTCTTCTCCTAATTCCGTCTGCCACTTGGTGAAAATTTCCTTCAATTTAGGCACATCCAATTCCTTAGCGTAGTGCCACTTTGGTTGACCCGGTTGGTATTGAAGGCCGATATGTTCAAATTGGAAAACCATGGACAATTCTTGATTTTTCGGATTGGAGTATTGCTTGGCAATCTCTGGAGTTGCTCCCCAAGTTTCTCCCACTGTGAGCAGATCCTTATCGCCAAAGGTCGCTTGATTCATTTCCTTCAAGTAAGGATGGAGCATGGGACCATTGCTGATGATTTCCTGATCTGGGATCTTACCGATCATATCGATCACATCCATACGAAAGCCACCAATTCCCTTGTCAATCCAGAAATTCATCATGTCATAGATCTGATGACGGAGCTCCTCATTTTCCCAGTTAAGGTCTGGTTGCTTCTTACTAAAGTTATGCAGGTAGTATTGACCTGAAGCTTCATCAAATTCCCAAGCAGAGCCACTAAAAGCAGAAATAATGCCATTGGGCTCATCGCGCCAGATATAGAAATCCCGCTTTGGACTGTCTGGGTTTTCACGCGCCTCGATAAACCAAGCATGCTCATCAGAGGTATGGTTGACCACCAAGTCCATGATGATTTTGATCTTGCGTTTCTGACCTTCTGCGATCAATTCTTCCATATCTTCCATGGTACCAAAGATGGAGGCAATATCCTCGTAATCCGAGATGTCATAGCCGTTATCATCCATGGGACTCTTGTAGACTGGTGAGAGCCAGATGGCTGTAATCCCTAGCTTTTCCAGATAGTCTAGCTTGCTCGTGATCCCCTTGAGATCCCCGATGCCATCGCCATTACTATCCTTGAAACTTTTTGGATAAACTTGGTAAATTACGGCGTTATGCCACCATTTTTGTTCCATTTTTTCTTCTCCTTTATGATTGTGAAATCACTTTCATCATACAAAAATAGGGGTGAAATTGCAAGAATTTACAAGTCTTCATTCTCTTCACTGGAATAAATCACTTCAAAGAGACGTTGGCGCAAGCCTTCCTCTAAAGGTGTGATGACCTTCATCAACTGTTTCCAATCCTTGGCTCTTGAACAAGCCGCAAATAATTCGTTTTTCCTATCGTAGGCCAGGTTGGCAGATTTTAAGAGCTCAAACATCCGATCTTCTTTGGCAATCGGATGCGATTGCAGCTCACCCATCGCAATTTCTTGACTTTGATTGTCCACTAAAATAGGGGCTGTCTCAAAGGTATGGAGCAAGAAACGGTGCTGTCTCTTTTCAGGAAGCAAGGCTAGATCACCTGTTAAATCCAGTCTAATCTTTCTTTCATCCCAATCGACTGTTACGCGGGTTTCAACCTTGCTAACTCCTTCTCCTTCGACGAGTACGAAGGAACGATTGTCGCCTGGGAAGAGATGCCAGTCCAGCATTTCTGGAAGGTTCACTCCTGTCTGTGGTTGTGCATCCATAGGGATGATGGCTCCCGCACGTGCAAAGACTGGAACATCCTGGCTGGTCCTAAAGACCGTAAGCTTGCCTCTTCCTTCATACTTCCAATCATGGAAGAAATCGTACCAAACGCCGTCTGGGAACCAAACGCTCACAGAAGCACTATGAAAGACAGGATCCAGCGCTTCGGTAATTGGTGCCACCATGAGTTCACTGCCAAAGAAATATTGATTCTTCGCTTCATAAGCCTCTTCTTGGTTTGGATAATGGTAATAAAGGGGTTGAACCAAGGGCAGCCCTTCTTCGTGCGTTGCCACATTCATGGTGTAGAGATAAGGCAGTAAGCTATGGCGCAGGCGCAAATACCGCTTCATCAAGCGACAGGTCTCAGGCGAGTAAAACCACGGTTCCTTGCTGTTAAAGGCATTACAAGAACTATGGAGACGATTGATCGGGCTGAAGACCCCAAACTGCAACCAGCGAAGAGCCAAGTCTTCATCATAGTAACCCCGCATATGGCCACCAATATCGTGACTCCACCACGTGTAGCCGATATTTGAAGCTGTGCTGGTAAAATAGGGTTGAAAGGCTAGGGATTCCCAAGTCACAATGGTATCCCCTGAAAAACCGATTGGATACCGGTGGCTTCCAGGCCCCCCATAACGTGATAAGATGAGACCAGCTTGACCTGTTCGACAATTGTCTAGATAATGATAATGATTTAACAACCAAAGTGGATCCATCTTGCCATGACTTCCCTGTTGCCAATCAATCCACCAAAAGTCCACTCCTTGATCTTCTAAGGGATGGTGGACATCTTCGAAATAGGCTTCACGAAAGGCTGGACTATAAAAGTCAAAGCTGGCTACTTCTTCCTTTTCAGTATTGAGTCCCAAGCGATTTGCGACCATGGGATAAGCATCCTCGAAGGCTCGAATTCCGTCTGCTGGATGAACATTCAAGGTCACCTTTAAACCACGCTTATGCAAACCATGTAAGAAGGCAGCTGGATCAGGAATCAAGTCCCGGTTCCAACTATAGCCCGTCCAACCACTTCCAAAGCGAGCAGGAATCTCCGTCTTGTGCCAGTCCATATCGATCACGCTGACAGCTAGAGGTACCCCTTCAGCCTTGAAACGATCCATCAAATCTGTGTATTCCTGACTGGTATAAGGCCAATACCGGCTCCACCAGTTTCCCAGAGCATATCGTGGCAAGAGGGGTGGCTGTCCCGTCAGATGGTAAAAATCTTTCAAGGCCCCTAGATAATCGCGCCCATAACCGAAGAAATACAAATCCACTTCTGGACATGACCGTGCTCTAAATCCGCTTTCGACATCATACAAATAAGAAGCAGAATCGTCCAAAAGAGCATAGCCTGCTTTGCTTAAAATCCCATCTTCCAACTCCATAGCTCCATCGACCTCATCGAGCGTCCGACTGGTCCCCTTTAAGGTCTCAGGCCGATCCCCATAGTGCCATCGGCTACCATAGACTGCATACTGGCCCTTGAGTTCGATAAAAAGCCGATCCGGTGCAAAAGGTCCCTTTTCAAAATGAAGGTGGAGATGCTCCGTATGCAGATCGAGGACCTCTTCGGTCTCTGTGATCTCACAAGAAACTGGTCCAAAATCTCTATCTTGCACAACTTGCGTCTGTCCATCCTCAAAAACACCATTCTCTGAATATTCCAAGCGCACCAAAGATTCCGTTAACACGGAGATTCGGTAGTGCTCTCCAACTATCACTGGTCCTGCCATTTGTTTTTTCTCCTCTTTTTATAAGGCATCTAACTTGCCCATCTTTTCATCTACTTCGTTCTACTGTGTAAGCGTTTACGATTTTACTATAGCATTCAAAAAAAGGCCTGTCAACACTTGACAAAGCCTTTCCTAAAATTTTATAAGATCAACTTCCCCAATTGATCAAGAGATTCTTGACGACCTTGAGGACGGACGTTAGGTGAAATTATCCAGTGGATGATTTCAGCAATCCAGGAAGTTCCATGACTAAATCAAGATACAAAGGGCGTCTGCGGATAAAGTCAAAATAGGGAGCTGGGCAGAAGCACTGTTGTATAGGATTGCTTCGTTGTCCTGCCCCCACATCTCCTCCTGCGATCCCTTTTGGTAATTGGGTTGAGCAAGTCTTTCCCCCCAGTCCCATTAAATTTCTCCGATATCCTCCTGCTCTAACAAACAAAGAGACCTTCATAACAAAACACCCCAAAAGTTAGTTTTTCTGTCTAACTTTTTGGGGTGCAGAACCGCTTAGAATATCAAAACATTATTTTTCGACCATACCACTGTTAATGAGACTTTCTTTCGTCACAGAATAACTAACTGTACTGTCATTTAGAGGATTAAAGCCTGGAACGATTTCTTTTAGCTTTTGCAAATCGATTTTCGTGTAATCAATTGTATTGTAGATATAGAAGATACCGTCTTTGTATTCTGATGTCAGTTCAAATCCGTTACCTATCAGATCTTTGAATTTTTCTTGGCTTATGGCAACGGCTTCTTTCATTTCTTCAAGAGGGTTATCTCCATCCATTTTTGAAATATTATAATCATCAACCTTTTCTTGTACTAATAAAGTATCTCCCTTGTAATACAAGGTTACGGTTGACTTACCTGCTTCATCACTGGTTTCGAGAACCGTTTTTTGGGCACCTACTCTTGAGTCCTCTTCTTTAACCTCATCAGTTGATGAATTTTTGGTCTTTGCTTTAGTTGATGACTCAGTTGTCGCTTTCGTCGTCGCTTTAGTGGACGTTTGAGCGGTAGATTTTGGTTTCTCTTTTGACGCACAACCAACTAAGAGAAGACCAGCTGACAATAAGATGGCTACTGTTTTTACAGTTTTATTCATTTTGAATCCCTCACTATTTTATGATGATTTAGGAAATGACTGACGTCTGAAACCAGTCATTTGGCAAGATCAACTGTAGATATAGATGTTATAAGAAAACCCTCAAAAATGATGGACGCAGTCCCCTCCTTACCGATCATTGTACCCATCTGGGTGGCTGGAATGCCATGCCCAGGCTGTTTGGATGATGGTTTCGATATTATCAAATTTTGGTTGCCATCCGAGGATCGCACGCGCCTTCTCAGAAGATGCGATCAGGGTATCTGGATCTCCTGGTCTGCGGTCTGCAATCTCAAGCGGGATCGGATGCCCCGTCACCTTGCGGGCTGCTTCAACGATTTGAAGATTAGAGAATCCGGTAGATGAGCCCAGATTAAAGGCAGTAGATGGATTGCCATTACGCAGATACTCCACCGCTAGCAGATGGGCATCTGCCAAGTCAAATGGATGAACATAGTCACGTACATTGGTGCCATCTGGTGTATTGTAGTCATCTCCAAAAATGGCGATCTTTTCGCGTTTGCCTTGGGCCACTTGTAAGACGATTGGCAGGAGATGGGTCTCTGGTCCATGGTCTTCGCCAATGGATCCATCTGGTTTGGCACCAGCCACATTAAAGTAACGAAGGGGGACATACTTGATACCATAGGCTTGATCGGCCCAGCGCATAATGGTTTCCATCATGAGCTTGCTTTCGCCATAGGGATTAATCGGTTTTTGCGGAGTGGTTTCAAGGATCGGAATTTCTTCTGGAATGCCGTAGGTGGCTGCGGTTGAAGAAAAGACGATGTAGTGAACCCCACATTCCTGCATGACTTCCAAGAGTTTGACCATGCCCGCCGTATTGTTGTCAAAATATTTCAATGGATCTGCCATGGATTCAGCGACTAGGGAATAGGCCGCAAAGTGGATGACGGCGTCAATATCTGCATGTTCCTTAAAAACAGTGCGCATGAAGTCTTGATCCGCCAGGTCTCCTTGGTAAAAGACGGCATCTGGATGCACCGCTGCGCGGTGGCCTGTGACCAGGCTATCCACCACCACGACTTTTTCCTGTCCTTCATTGACCAAGCGGTCTACCATGTGGGAACCGATATAGCCAGCTCCTCCGAGTACGAGTATTGCCATTTGTTTTCCTTTCGCTTCTTTATCTTCTCTCTTATTGTACCAAATTTCCGCATCTTCTCCATCCTTAAAGTGTCGCGACAAAGCGTCTAAAGGCTGCTTGCCCTTCTGCTGTCCGCTTGTAGACACCCGCATCTTCCAGCACCCGCGCAAAGATTTGGCCGACCGATTCACGGACAATGGCCTCAGCCTCTGCTTCTTCTGTAATGGATGGGTGAGTGGCTTTCAAGTCAGCTGCCCAGTCCAGGTGGTAATTGGCTACAGTGCTCTCTTGTTTAAGCAGATAGTCTTGGACCTGCTTAAGCTCTTTCTTAAGTCGAGGAGGCAAGATAGCCAAGCCCATGACTTCGATCAGACCGATATTTTCTTTTTTGATGTGTTGCACATCTGCATGTGGGTGGTAAATGCCATCTGGATGCTCTGGTGAGGTTTGGTTGTCACGGAGCACCAAGTCCAGTTCATAATGCCCATCACGGATTCGTGCAATGGGGGTAATGGTATGATGGGGTTGACCGTCGGATGTGGCTAAGACTTGAACGGCTGGATCCGAGTAACCTCTCCAGGTCTTTAGGATATGGTCCGCCAGGTCAATCAATTGCGCCTTATCATCTGATTGCAAACGAAGCACGGACATGGGCCAGTTGACAATCCCTACCGATACAGCCTCAAAGCCCTCAATACTTAAGCTATCCTCAACAGAAGCCAGCTCCATAGGGAAGGTATGTCGTCCCCCTTGGTAATGGTCATGAGTCAGGATGGATCCCCCTACAATGGGTAGATCTGCATTGGACCCTGCAAAATAGCCTGGAAAAGTCTCTACAATGGTCAAAAGTCGCTCAAAGGTTTTGCGGCTAATGGCCATAGGAACGTGTTGGCTATCGAGGAAAATGCAGTGTTCATTGAAGTAGGCATAAGGGGAATACTGGAAGCCCCAGTCATGACCGTCCATATCAAAACGAATGATCCGATGATTGGCACGGGCAGGATGATCTAGGCGACCTTGATAACCTTCATTTTCAAAACACAATTGGCAGGCTGGATAATGACTGGCTTTCGCAAGTTTAGCCGCTGCAATGTCTTTAGGATCTTTTTCAGGTTTTGACAGATTGATGGTGATTTCAAGAGAACCGTAGGGAGTTTCTGCCTCAAAGGCGATATTTTGCGCAATGGCCTCTACTTTGATGTAGTCGTTGCGCTTCGAAAGGGCATAGAAATCAGCAATCGCGTCCTCCTTGGACTGACGGTAGGTCTCCCAAAAATGATGGTTGACCTGACTAGGACTGGGGGTGATCCAATCCATCAACTCTGCACCCAAGCTGTCCTTGGCGGCCATGCTATCTTGAATCATATTATTCGCAACTGCAATCTCCACCAACTGATCTTTGAGCGCGATCAAGTCTTCTTTTTGGGCTGGTCCATCTAGCCCTTCTTCTCCAACGCGACTCATGATGCGATTTTTTAGATAAATCCGATCCATCTCTTCGTAGTCACTCGCCGCAATGACGGCTGTGACAAATGCATCTAATATCAGTTCTGTCATCCTATCTCCTTTTTAATCAAGCACCCGTGTCCCCGCAGCAACCTCTGCAATGTAGAAACTTGGCGCATAGCCAACGATTTCCTCATAGCGTTTGCCGACAGCTTCTTCAAAAGCTTCAACCTTGTCTTTGTTGACGAGGGCGATGGCGCAACCACCAAAGCCTGCTCCGGTCATACGAGCTCCTAAGACGCCGTCTTGTTCCCAGGCTGTATGCACCAAGGTATCCAATTCTAAACCAGTCACTTCGTAATCATGCTCCAAAGATACGTGAGAAGCATTCATAAGACGGCCAAAGCCTTCCAAATCACCTGCCTCAAGCGCCTTACGAGCTTGGAGGGTCCGTTGGTTTTCGAGTACCGCATGGCGAGCTCGTTTGATGCGATTGTCATCTTTGATCAGGTAGCTGTAAGCATCAAATGACCAGAGATCTAATTCCCCTAAGGTTTGGATATCTAATTTTTCTTGGAGTTCAGAGACGGCTGTTTCACATTCTGCACGGCGTTCATTATATTTTGAATCCGCTAATTCCCGGCGTTTGTTGGTATTCATGATGACCACGACATTGTCTTTGAGATCAAGTGGCACCAGATCATATTCTAGGCTATTGGTATCTAGATAAATAGCCCGTTGATCTGCTCCCATACCGATGGCAAACTGGTCCATGATACCCGAGTTAACTCCGATGAAGTGATTTTCGGTTTGTTTCCCGATTTTGACCAGATCGAGACGATCTAACTGAAGATCAAATAGTTTCTCAGCGATGACGCCAATTAAGAGCTCAAGGGAAGCTGAAGAGGAAAGGCCTGATCCATTTGGAATATTTCCGTAAACATAGACATCCATTCCGCTATCAATGACATGACCAGCTTCTTGTAAGAAATGAAGCACGCCTTTTGGATAGTTGGTCCAGTTGTGCTCTTTTTCAAAATGAAGATTCTCCAGTGGGACTTCAATAATCCCCTTATCTTCAAAATTGCCTGAGAAGAAACGCAAGACCTTGTCTTCGCGCTTTCTTGTAGCCCCGTAAGTACCAAGCGTAATGGCTGCCGGGAAGACATGTCCTCCATTATAGTCCGTATGTTCACCGATCAGATTGATCCGTCCTGGTGAAAAGAAGGTATGATCAGCCTTCTCGCCAAAGACAGCCTGAAACTTTTCTTGTAGAGATTGAGACGTGATTGATGTAGTCATGAGAAACTCCTTTAGTTCTTTGTAAACGTTTTTATACCTGTATTATATACGAATAGAAGTAAAAATTCAAGTATTTTTAGTAAAATTTTATTTAATTTTTATTTTGACTTTAAAAAGCATACAATAGAGGTTTTTGTCCTGTTTCAATTCCTATTTATTTCTTCCTATTTCAAGTTAATTTTAGTAAATTTTTACTAAAAAATCTCAATTGGGAGATCACCCAATTGAGATACTAAATCCCTTAATTTTTCTTTCTCGGATAGACAAAAGATCCAAGGAAGGTTAAAAGGCTGACACCCATGAGGGATAGAAGGTTTTCTGTTTGACCCGTCTTTGGCAATACCGATGATGCAGGGCTTGCTGAAATGGTGGCAGGAGCCTGATCCGTGTCATGTGACACAGAAATCGGAGTGACTTGTGGACCATCAAGAGGGCTTGTTTTTTCTTGCTTGCTAACAAGGACCTGTGTTCCCGTCTTTCCAACCTCTACTGGTTTTGTCTGATGAGCTGGATCTAGAGCTGGTGGAGTTGGATCTTGGGCTTCTGGTGTCGGTAATGGAGCAGGTGCTGGATAAAAGAGACCATGACCAATGCGGTAGGCGTACTCTGTTTCCGACAGTTTTCCATCTACAATTTTTGGAATATCAACTGGTAAGGTACCTACGTGTTCCTTGCCATTGAAGATGACTTCCACTCCTGCAGGAATATTTGGACCAAAGGCATTGTCTGGTCTGAGGGATTCCGTTGGATCCATTCCCTTATTTCCATAGACTGCTAAAATGGCTTTAGCCGCTGGATAGTTGGCTACATCATAAGGTTTGGAGATCGAAAGGATAGCTGCCTTCTTCTGCTTGGTGTTGGCATAATGGATGATCTCTGTTGGGATCTTGGTCCGCCAGAAATCTTTATCCAGTTGCCCCTCATAACCGATCTCTGAAATCACCACGATATGGGTTGCTTTCTCTAGGTCTTCTTTTAGACTATCAAGGGTGGATGCTTTGGTGAAGTTCTTCGCCACAAAGGAGGTATCTTTTGGAAGCACCCCATCCGCTATTAAGCGACGCATGCCCAAATTTAGTCCAGGGACTTCATTTTCAAAAGCTCCTAAGAGTAAGACATGATCCCCTTTTTGGACCTTAAATGGCAAGGTATTGTCTTCATTTTTAACAACCGTCACCGCTGCTGCCGCAATCTTGCGTTCCAAATCACGATTCAGATTGGATCCGACTGTTTCTTCTGCTTTTTCAGGCGTCCGAGCACTTGGATCAAAATTTAGGACCCCACGTTTTTCTTTGAGGGTGAGGATCCGACGAACGGACTCATTTAAACGTTCTTCTGAGATGTCACCCGTTTGCACTGCACGAACTACTTCATCAACAATGGTATCAATTTTGGTCAAATCAGTTTTACTGCGAAGGGTTGTTGGCATCAAGACCAGGTCAACTCCTGCTTTGATCGCCATTTTCACAGCTTCAACCTCACCGAAGTTCTTAGAGATAGCGTCCATTCCCATAGCATCGGAGACAATCACACCCTTATAGCCGTATTTCTTCCGTACCAAGCCTGTTAAAATATCATCTGAAAGTGTCGCTGGAACATAGATTTTCTCACCGGTTTCCTTTGACACAACCTGATCCTTTTCAATTTGTGGGTATTGGATATGAGCCGTCATCAAGAGGTCTACACCTGCATCCATGGCTTTCTTAAATGGAAGGAGTTCTAATTTTTCAAGTTCGGCAAGAGATTTATCCACCAAGGGGAGTCCTGTATGCGAATCAACCGCTGTATCTCCATGACCTGGGAAATGCTTAGCAGCTACGGCCACATTGTAGTCCTGAATTCCCTTCATCATTGGAATTCCTAAGTAAGCAACACGGTTTGGATCAGAGGAGAAGGAACGAAGCCCAATGACAGGGTTTTGTGGATTATTATTCGTATCCAATACAGGTGCGAAATCAACATTCAAACCTAAGGCAGAAAGTTCTCGACCGATAATCTGACCAGCTTCTGTCGCTAACTTGGGATCATTGGTAGCTCCAATGGCCATATTTCCAGGGAGAGCTGTACCGCTACCCAATCGATAGACGATACCCCCTTCTTGGTCGATCGCTAACAATAGCGGAATCTTCCCATTATTGGCCTTGTTTTCAATGGCCGCCTTTTGCATATCTTGTGTCAGTGCAAGTGTTTGTTTGGTTTCTTTCACATTCTCAGCAAATAAAATGACGCCACCAAAGTCATACTTATCAATCGCCTCTGCCACTTCAGCATTGACCTTCGTGAGATCTTGTGGCGACTCCTGGCCTGCCTCCTGCCACTTACGGAAGTCTGGCATAATCATTTGAGTAACCTTTTGCTTGAGAGGCATGTCTTCCAACAGTTTTTCCACTTCAGGCGATGCTGTCTCCCTTGTTGTTTCTGTTGGCGAGGCAGCAGGGACTGCTTCACGGTCAGTCGCAGCCGGTGTCTCAGTTTCCCCTCCCTGATTTTCAGTGGAGGTTTCTGGAGTTGGAGAAGCCACAACCTCTTCTACTGTTGCTGCCGGTTCATTGACCTGATCCGGTGTTTGAGCTGTGTCTGCCTTTGCTGTTTGGACCGATAATAGAGCAAAAGCCGTTAATAGGGCCGCAGATGGATACATGATTTTTTTCATAAAGCGACCTCCTTTCCTCATGGATATTGTACCATGATTTTATAGTTGTGTAAACGGTTACATATCCTAAACTTAAAAAAGGATAAGCGTTTCTTCACTTATCCTTATCTAGTTTCTTATTTTTTAAAATACGATTTCTTGACCGTTTTCTGTCACTTGGTAAGTGCCATCAGCAAGATTGATTCGGGCTCTTGCTGTGACAGTCTGGTCTTTGTTTTGACGAGTGATGACAATGGTATGTTCATCAGGTGTTTCCACCTCGATCCTTCCTTCTAAGTCAAAAGCTGAGGAATGGTTCCGGAAGCTAAAGAGCTTGAGAAGAGATTGTACGACTGGACGCTCTACTTCTTGAGCAATTTCTTCATTGCTGTAGTAATGACGGTTGATATTGCGTCCTTCTTTTGTGTTTTCTAAGAGTTCCAAATCATTCTTTCCAGCTAAAAATCCAACATAATAAACTTGTGGAATGCCTGGCGCAAAGGCTTGAATCAAACGGGCTAGGAAATACTTGCGATCGTCATCTCCAAGGGCTGAATAATAAGTTGAGTTGATTTGGTAGATGTCCAAGTTATTGTATTCTGCTGTTGAATATTTGCGTTTAACATTCGCTCCTACCTTGTAGAGCTCATTTGAAGCATAGTCAATCTCTTCATCTGTCAAGATATCCTTGACATCGACCACCCCAATTCCGTCATGAGTGTCGAGTGTCGTGAATTGCTTCATCGGACTCATCTTCAACCACTTAGCAAGGCGTTCCACTTTTGAGCTATAGAGGGTATAGAGGGTCACCATTGGAAGGGCAAAGTCATAGACATAATAGCCGTGATCGGCAATCTTAAACTGGATGGAATAGTGCTCATGGATCTCTGGCAGGAGCTCAGCTCCATAACTGGCTGCCATATCGCGCACCTTGTCCAGCAAGTCCCAAATATCTGGCTCCACAAAGAAATCATTGGTGTCTAATTTCTTGACCGCATAGGCAAAAGCATCTAAACGAATGAGATCACAGCCATTGCTTGCCAGGTGTTCGATGGTCTTGCGGATAAAGTCCATGGTCACTTCCTTGGTCACGTCTAGGTCAATCTGCTCTTCACCGAAGGTATTCCAGAGATGCTCAGTCGTCCCATCCGCAAAGGTAATTTCTTGCTTAGGAGCTCGGTCTTTGCGCTTGTAAATCAAATCGACATCTGCTTGAGTTGGACGATTCTCCGGCCAGAACTTATCCCAGTTGAGAAAGAGATCTTTGTAATCACTTTGGTCGTGCTTTTCTTGGTAGTCCTTGTAGTATTTAGACTGACGGGAAATGTGATTGATCATAAAGTCAAACATGAGGTAATACTTGTCGCCCAGCCGTTTGACATCTTCCCAATCCCCAAAGGCTGGATCCACTTGATCGTAGTCCACAGGCGCAAAGCCTCGGTCTCCTGTAGATGGGAAAAATGGCAAGAGGTGAACCCCTCCTACTGCATCCCCAAAGTGTTTCTCCAGATTTTCATAGAGGTCCTTGAGGTTATTTCCCAAGCTGTCTGAGTACGTAATTAACATGGTCTTGTTTTGAATTGGCATAATGGTTTCCTTTTTCTTATTTGAAAACCAAGTCTAAGAAGACCTGGCTTTCCTGAGAATATCTATTTTAAGAATGACTTTTTAAGATACGAGGGATACGATTTAAATCAGCAAGCTGAATCGTCCCTTTGTATCCGGAATTGAACACGGGACTAATTTCTTAGGAAAAAAGATAAATCTTCTTGTGTGCAAGCACACTACGTCGATTTCCTATTTTTCTACAGAAATTTTCAGCAAGCTGAATCGTCCCTTTGTATCTTATTTCACTGCACCGTTGCTCATTCCTGCAATGATATGGCGTTGGAAGAAGAGATAGACAATGGTGATACTGATAATGCCGACCACGTAAGAGGCAAAGCTTGGTCCGTAGTCGTTGAAATATTGGCCTGCGTAGTTGTATTGGAACAAAGGCAAGGTCCACATTTTGGAATCCCGGTTCAAGACAAGGAGTGGCAACATGAAGTCATTCCAGAACCAAAGGGCATTGATGATCATGGTTGTCGCATGCATGGGTTTCATCATTGGGAAGATGATGCGGAAATAGGTTGTAAATTTATTCGCACCATCGATCTCTGCTGCTTCATCCAAACTTTCTGGAATAGAGATCTTGATATAGCCCACATAGAGAAAGAGAGTCTGTGGAATCGCATAGGTCAAGTAGAGCAAAATCAACCCAAAGGTGTTGGCCAAACCGAGCTTGCTCATCATGACGGTAATCGGGATCATGATTACTTGGAAGGGTACGAAGATACCAAGGATTAAGAGGGTATACATGATGGTAAAGGCTTTTCTCTTACTCATATTACGAGCAATGGAGTAGGCTGCCATAGGGATACAGATCATCACAGCAAGAAGGGACAAGACAGTGATGACAACTGAGTTCCAGTAATAGCCTCCGATACCATCAGCCAAGAGGCGACTAAAATTGTCCCATGTGAAGTTGGTTGGAAAAACAAAGAAATTATCTACAATATCCTTAGTTGGTTTGAAGGAACTAAAGAGGGTGGCAAGGAGCGGTACTAAAATCAGAACCGATCCTAGAATCAATAGAATGTATTTGCCAATCAAGGCTTTTCTTTCATCTTGTTTCATCGTGCTTCTCCTCTTAAATTTCAAATTTCTTAGATACTCTCAATTGGATGATCGAAATCACTACAATCAAGAAGAACAAGATTACGGCAATGGCATTGGCATAACCGAATTGGTTGTTTTTAAAGGCGTAATTATAAACCAAGAGCCCAAGTGAAGTTGTGGCATTGTTTGGACCACCACCGGTCATGGCAAAGACTTGGTCAAAGGCGGTCAACCCACCTTTTAGGGCTAGGATAAAGACCATAGAGACACTTGGTAGCAAGTAAGGCAATTCAATGTTCCAGAAGACTTGCTTACTAGTCGCGCCATCGATCCTTGCTGCTTCTGTAATCTCAGTTGGAATGGATTGCAAACCAGCTAGGAAGATGATGATGGGCATGGCCACCCCTTGCCAAAGAAGGACAAAGACAGCCGCAAAGATGGCTCCCCACTTAGTCCCGAGAAGACTGGTTTGGAGAAACTCAATGTGAAGGGCATTACCAATCGCTGGAAGGCCGTAGTTGAAGACTTGCTTGAAGATCAAAGCCACTGTCAAACCAGACAAAACGGCCGGGAAGAAGAACCAAGCACGGAAGAAGGTTTGGCCTTTGATTTTAGAGTTCAAGACACGCGCAATGAAGATCCCAAGAGCAATCTCCCCAACCACCATGGCAATCGTGATAATCGCAGTAAATCCAATCGCATTCATGAATTTTGGATCCATGAAAAGGAGCTTAAAGTTGTTTACGCCGACAAATTTGTAGTTATAAGTCAATCCTGTCCAGTTGGTAAAACTGTAAAAGGCTCCTTGAAACATCGGCACATAGAAGAAAATTGCTTGTAACAAGAGGGGGATGGCCACAAAAGCCCACGCCCAATATTTTTGTAATACTTTTTTCATAGTCTCTCTACTCCTAATCCACATCCGCTTTCATCGGATTAAAGAAGGCATTCAAATCATTGACCATTCCTTGTTTATCACCGGTCAAGACATAGTTCATGGTCAAGGTATGGAAGTCTGCTTCACTGGTCCAGTATTGTTGCAACCAGACCAAGTGACGATCCGTAAAGGCATATTTGGTCATACCAGCAAGCGGTGAATCTTCTCCTGCTTGTTTGACCCCTTCAATCGCTGTTGGAGATCCGTCCACATCGTAGTATTTTTGCATGACTTCTGGACGGGTCATGTATTCCACAAAGGCATTGGCTTCTTTTGGATGTTTGGTGGTAGCTGAGATAGACCATGCCAAGTCTCCCGCACCAACGGTTAAGCTTTGTCCTTTTTCTTTTCCTGGAATCATGAAGGTTCCAACCTTAAATGTCGGTTTTTGTTCATTAATCGCTGTGATCGCCCAAGACCCATTTGGTGTCATGAGGACATCCCCACGTGCGAAGGCTCCGATAACGTCTGTATAGCCGGCACCTTCCCAGTTCTTTTGCTTAGAACCATTAATGCGAAGGATATCCATGACCTTGATGTCATCTTTCATAATCGGATCAGACAATTTAATGGCATTTGGTTGAGAATAACGAAGGTATTGATTGGCTTCGTCACCTCCACCTGTCGCTGTTGCAAAGGCTAATTGATTGTAACCATTAAGTGTCCAAGCATCTGCACCTGCAATTCCAAATGGTGTTTGTCCTTTAGCAACGATGTCTTTGACTAACTGTTCAAATTCATCCCAGGTTTCCGGAACCTTCAAGCCCAGTTCTTCGAATTTATCCTTATTGTAATAGATGCCATAAGCATTAGCTGTGAAAGGAACGTTGTAAACTTTTCCGTTCACTGCATATTTTTCAGCATAGCCATTTTTTACGCGTTTCAGATAGTCCTTGTTGCTCAAATCTTCAAAGACACCTGCTTTTGCCCATTCTTGCAGTTCGATGGACTGTGGGTAAATATTGACCACATCCGGCACATCTCCTGCAAGGACACGTGTCTTCAATACTTCACCAGCGTTCGGCACATTGACAACTTTGACCTTGACCTTAGGGTTTTCCTTTTCAAAATCACGAGCGATTTCTTCCAAGGTTTTGGTCATTTCTTTTTTCTGGTTGAAATACTCGATGGTCACTGTGCCATCCGCAGATTTACCATCGTTGGAGCAAGCACCGAGCCCAAACAAGGCTATGCCTGTAGTAGCAAGAAGTCCGATTTTTTTATACCACTTCATTTGGCTGTCTCCTTTTATTTTTTGACAAAAACATATTGTTTAGAGAGAAAATCTCCCTGAGGAAGAACGACGGTTAAGCCCGCATACATGAGCTCAGCTCCTGAATAGACTTGGTTCGTCCCTTCTAAGCTATAGAGCGCCTCTTCTTCCAATCCTTTGAGTTTCAAGGTCGGCTCGATCTCTTCAACTGTTGATAAGACCCTTACATAGGTTACAACCGTGCGGTCTTGATAAGTAAACTGGACAGCTGCTTGATTGGCACCTTGACTAGGGTTCATTAAGCGGTAGTGTTGTCCGAATTGGACAACTGGTCGAATTGTTTTGTAGTGAGCGACTTGAGCACTGATGGTAGCCAACTCTTCTTGAGAAAGGCTGGTCAGATCCAATTCATAACCCAGGTTTCCCATCATGGCTACATGCCCACGCGTTTCAAGCGGTGTGATCCGCCCCATCTGATGATTTGGCACAGCTGATACGTGAGCCCCCATGGAAATGGTTGGATAGAGATAGCTAGATCCATACTGGATGGGAAGTCTGGCCATGGCATCCGTATTGTCACTCGCCCAGACCTGTGGGAAGTAACGCAACATACCAAGGTCATTACGACCACCACCACCGGAGCAAGACTCAAAGAGAACCTGGTCGTATTTCTCCGTCAAGTAGGAAACCACTTCATAGAGACCCAAGATATACGCATGAGATTGCGTCTTGGTTTCAAGGTAGGTTTTCCCATTTCCAAGCTTGGTGATATTGCGGTTCATGTCCCATTTGATATAGTCGATCTCATGGTTTCCAAGTAAGTCATCCAAGACCTGCTTGATATAGTCCACTACTTCTCTATTTGAGAAATCGAGTACCAGTTGATTCCGTGAATAGGTGTGTTCGTAGCCTGGGACTTGAATAGCCCAGTCCGGATGAGCCCGATAGAGGTCACTATCAACAGAAATCATTTCCGGCTCCACCCAAAGGCCAAATTGTAGTCCCTTGTCATGGATACCCTGGATCAATTCTGCTAGGCTTCCTCCTAATTTTTCTTCATTGACGGTCCAGTCACCGAGGGCCCGATTGTCATCATACCGATTGCCAAACCAGCCATCATCAAGAACGAAGAGTTCAATCCCCACTTTTTGAGCTTCATCTGCTAGCTCCAATAATTTGTCTTTTTTGAAATCAAAGTAGGTTGCTTCCCAGTTATTGATGAGGATCGGACGTTCTTTATAAGCAAACGGAGCTGGAATAATATGGTTTTGAACAAACGCTTGACTCTCTTGACTAAGACCGATCAATCCCTTATGGGAGTAACTGATCATGGCCACTGGAGTATCAAAGCTCTGATTTGCTTCCAATTCCCAGGCGAAGTTTTCAGGATTGATCCCTAGTCCAACCCGAACTTCATTGAGTTGATTTTTCTGAACAAAAGCTTCAAAATTTCCACTGTAGAGTAGTTGGAAGGCAAGAGCAGAACCCGCATCTTCTGTCACTTCATGATCAGCAAGAATCAGAGCCGGGGTCTGGGCGTGTCCTGAAGCACCACGGTTAGAGCTGATGGAGAAGATTCCTTGCTCCACTTGCTGACGGCGGACTGTTTTTTCTCTCGCATAGGCTCCTTGTAGAGTGAGGATGTCGTAGTCACCGGCAGGCAGATCGGCCAACACACTAAGAGCCTTGTGAATCACAACCGTTTCGTCACTACAGTTTTCAATCTTTGCGAAACTTGTGATTGTTGCCCGATCCTCGTAAGCGGTGTAGTAGAGAGTCAACCGCAGGGCCGCTTGATCATCTTCAAAGACCAGGGCCAAGGTTTCAGCTTTGTCTACCGAGTGAGGGTTAGGAAGACCGCTCGCCTCGACACTGCCAGAATAGATGTTTGCTCCAACATAGAGGAAATCGGTTACCTCTGTAGTACCGTGCTGGATCTGAATCGACGGCTTTCGAAAATCTCCAAGTCCGTGCTGTCCCAAGATTTGTCGCTGGCTATCCAAGCTAAAGGTCCGATTGTCAGGTGTTGGATTTCCAGAGAAAGCATGGTCCTTCTCATACACGGTATTGGAAAAATGATAGGACGGAATTGGTCGTCCCAAATGCTTGAGCATCAGATAGCCATCACGATTTTCAAGGATGAGACTAAATCCCTTACTCTCTATATAGAACAAATTCTGCTCAATGCGAATTGCCATATCTTCCTCCCATTGGTTCCTGCAAAATATCACTATGTGTTTTTAAATGCAGTTCCAATATCTTTCTTTTTTCACATGTCTTTATTTTACTTGATGTAAACGCTTTCGAAAATAGAATTTTGTTGGGCATATATGGTAAAATGTTAGGTAGGAGGTTCAGCCATGTTAGTCTTTTCTGAATACCAAACCGACACTATTGATCTAGCCCTTGATTTTTATGGCTACGAAGATTGCCCAAAGAATTACGAATTCGGACCTAGCGTCCGCGACAATTTTGTTCTACATTTTATCACCAAGGGAAAAGGCGTCTTTCACATCAATAAAAAAGAAATCCACTTAGAAGCTGGAGATCTCTTCCTTCTCCCCAAAAATAAAGTGACCTACTACCAGGCAGACGCCGAAGATCCTTGGTCCTACTACTGGATTGGTATCAGCGGCACCAAAGTAAGTGATTTCATGCGTTTTTCAACCCTGCATGAAAAAGGCTTTCTAAAGAAAACAGAGGTGGACACAGATAGAATTGGCCAGTTTATGGAGCAGCTTGTCCACAAGGCTGAGGCATCTAAGATGACCTCACACTACCAACTCCACCTTCTCTCTCAGATTTATGAATTGCTCTTTCTCATCAGTGAAGTGGCTCCTGATATCCATCGGAGCCATCCATCTCCAACTTATCAACTCTACCTGACCTGCAAGCATGTGATTGAGACGCATTACAATAAAGATCATTTGAGTATTCAAGAGATCGCTGATGACCTCAATGTCCATCGCTCCTACCTAACAACTGTTTTCAAGGAATTTCACCAGATCTCTCCCAAGGAATTCTTGCACTCGGTCCGCATGCAACGTGCCCAGCAGTTACTGACCAATACAGACGAAAGCATCAAGATTGTTGCCTACTCCGTTGGCTTTTCAGACCCCCTTTATTTTTCAAAGGCTTTTAAGTCCTATAGCCAACTAACCCCTAGCCAATATCGAAGTAAACATAAAATTTAGTAAAAATTTATTTCTTTTTACTAGTATTTAGAGTATACTGGAAGTAGAAATCAATAAAGGATGAACCATGGCAACGATTAAAGACATTGCAGAAAAAGCAGGCGTTTCTCAGGCAACGGTCTCTCGCGTCCTCAACCAAGATCAAAACCTTTCCGTTAGTGATGCAACTCGGAAACTGATCTTCGAAACGGCTGAGAAACTCCATTACCAAAAGAAACATCGAAAAAATAACCCTCTTCAAAGCAAACGCTACCGGATTGCTATTTTAGAATGGGTGACTGAAGAGGAAGAGTTAGAGGATCTTTATTACTACTCTATTCGAGTTGGGATTGAAAAACAAGCCCAAGAACTCGGGCATGATATCTTCCGTGTCTTTAACTTAGAAGATTGGGGACCTCTTGAAAAAGCTGATGGAATTATCGCTCTAGGTAAATTTAGCCCAGAAACTATCCGTCAACTTGAATCCTATCAGAAAAGACTCGTCTTTGTGGACTCTAATACTTTAGTATATGGCCATACCTGTGTCATGACAGATTTTGAAACATCCGTCTACCAAGCGTTAGCTTACTTGATAGAATCTGGTCACAACCAGATTGGTCTTCTTGTTGGACAAGAAACGACCGCTGATAATCGTCCTCTTCAAACAGATCCCCGTTACATGAGTTTTAAGCATTATCTAGAAGAGAAAGAACTCTATCAACCCGATTATATCCGAGTGGGGCACTTCTCAAGTGACTCTGGCTATGATATGATGAAAGAATTGATTGATGAATTGGGAAATCGACTTCCGTCAGCCTTTTTCATGGCCAGCGATGCCTTGGCTGTTGGGGCTCTCCGTGCCCTTCAAGAAGCCAGTATTCCTGTTCCAGATCGGGTCAGTCTCATCTCCTTTAATGATACCTCGATTGCTAAGCATGTCTATCCGCCACTTTCTACCGTCACTGTCTACACAGAAGAAATGGGGAAACAGGCTATTCACAGTCTCTTACAAGACCTTCAAAAAGGAGATTCAGGTATTCCAACTATGCATACTCTGGCCACTCGTCTTACCATCCGTGAAAGCACACGTTAAGAAGCTATGAAAACACACGAAATTTTATACCAAACCTTAGCCCAAGCTCAAGATTATGTCAATGGCGAGCAACTAGCCCAAGAAATGGGACTGTCTCGCACATCAATCTGGAAGGCCATTCAGCGTTTAGAAAAAGAAGGCATCGAAATTGAGTCCATCAAAAATCGAGGCTATAAGATCCTTTCTGGAGATCTCCTAATCCCCCAAGTTATCGAGGAGCATTGTCCTCTAACAGTCTCCTATAATCCCCAGTGCCAATCCACTCAGCTGGATGCCAAGAACGCCATGGAAGCTGGGGGACACTCCTCTACTCTGTATCTGGCTCCTTACCAAATGGCTGGAAAGGGACGTTTTGGGCGTGACTACTTCAGTCCTTCTCAAGGGGGTATCTACATGTCCCTCCACCTCAAGCCCAACCTCCCCTTTGATCAAGCTCCCGCCTATACCCTCATGGTCGCAGCTGCTATCTACAAGGCCCTGAAAAATCTGGCCTTATTGGATATCGATATCAAGTGGGTCAATGACATCTACTACAAGGGGGAAAAAGTTGGTGGCATTCTGACTGAAGCCATTAGCTCCATTGAAACAGGCCTTATTACAGATGTCATCATTGGAGTCGGTCTCAATTTTTCCATCACCAAATTCCCTACGGAACTGAAGGACAAGGCAGGTTCCCTCTTTGACTCCCAACCTCCCATTAGCCGCAATGAACTGATTGCTGAGATTTGGAAGGAATTTTTCAACACACCAGAAGAGGAGCTCATCTACCTCTACAAGCAGCGCTCACTAGTCCTAGGTAAGGAAGTCCGTTTCGAACAAAATCAGACTAGCTACCAAGGCCTGGCCAAGGATATCTCAGACAGTGGACAACTACTAGTCCAACTGACGGACGGCCAAGAACGCTGGCTCAACAGTGGAGAAATTTCCCTCAAGCAATGGGATCTATAAAACAGACCAACAGCTCATAAAAAAATAAGCACCGTTTGGTGCTTATTTTTTATACTTATCTCGTTTTTTCTGATTGAGCTGTTGATCGATACTTTCGACCAACTTCCCTAAGATATAACTGACTTGTAAATTTCTCAATATCAAGAGAGCCCAAAAGACTGCTGCCAGGTAGCTTTCTCTCATCACAGCATCATTAAAAAAATAGGTTTCAAAGGCTGTAAAAATAGCCATACTCCAAAATTGACGTTTATTCATATTGTTATTCTACCACGATTCTCTGGAAAAAGCACAGGCTAGTCTTCTTGGACCGTAATTTTATCAGAGAGGAAATCAAAGCCCTCCGGAATGACAGACTCTTCTGCCACTTCGACCTCTTCCTTGTGACCACGCGCTTTCTTAGAGAATTCCGCCCGAACCTGGGTCCATTCCTCCATGGAAATAGCCAGAATCTCCGGAGAAAAACCTGCCGCATTGCTTAAAATATTGCCAAACATGGTATTGAGGTTATCTCGCTTCATGGTCTGTTCAGCATTAAAGGCAGACTCAAAGGCTAAAATCGCATGACGTTCATTGGCCGCAACCGGTTGGGAACCAACCAGCAAAGCCTTATCGGCTCCTGCTAGGCTTTCAATAATTTCCCCCCAAGCGTTTTGTAGGCGAATGAGATTGTTACGGGCTAAATCTGGATTTTCAACCGCTTCTTGTAAGATGGCTTGAAGCTTATTACGATCCACTCGATAGCCCTTGCTAGACTTCTGAGGACGAGATGGAGCGGACTTAGCCACAGGAGCACCACTCGCTACTTGGGACAACTGATTCTTCAGAGACTCGACTTCCCTTTTGAGCTGGTCTACTTGCGCCAAGAAATCTGCTGGAAGAGCTACTGGGCTAGCCGAAGGGCTCTCACCCTTGTATTCTGCTAGGCGAATGGTCATCATCTCCGTGTAAATCTTCGGTTGTAGGCTATTTTTGATATCTGCTAAGCTCTTCGTCGCGAGGTCAATCCAAGCAAAGAGGGTGGCTTGCGGAATGGCTAGATTCTGGTTAAAACGCTCACTGACATGGAGATTTTCCCCACCTGTCTGAACGATTAAGAGATCCCGCAAATACTGCAAGAGGTCCGTCACAAAGCGGGCCATATTTTTCCCATTATCAAAGATCAGGTTTAACTGGTCCAAGGCAGCTGTTGCATCTTGTGCTGACAAGGCTGCAACATAGAGATCCAATGCTTCTTGACTGATGGAGCCTGTGATTTCTTCTGCTGTTGCCGTGGTCAATTGGGCTTCACCTGTCAGACTGAGGGCTTGGTCCAAAATGGACAAGGCATCCCGCATCCCACCTTCGGCCCGACGGGCAATAATGGCTACAGCTTCTTCTTCGTAATCAATCCCTTCTTTGTCCAAAACAGCTTTTAGGTGGTCTTGGATAGCCGGAGTCTTGATGGATTTGAATTCAAAGCGTTGAACCCGCGAAAGAATAGTTGCTGGAATCTTATGCAATTCCGTTGTTGCTAAAATAAAGACAACATTTTCTGTTGGTTCTTCCAAGGTCTTGAGAAGGGCATTAAAAGCGCCTGTCGAGAGCATGTGCACCTCGTCAATGATATAGACCTTATGAGGGGCCAAACTAGGCGCATAGGTGGATTTGTCACGAATATCGCGGATCTCATCCACCCCATTATTAGAGGCCGCGTCAATCTCAATCACATCCTCTAAACTACCATTGGTAATGGCTTCACAGATATAGCATTCATTACAAGGCTCTCCCCCTTTTTGGTTGGGGCAGTTCATGGCCTTGGCAAAGATTTTGGCCACACTGGTCTTCCCCGTCCCACGAGGGCCAGAAAAGAGATAAGCATGGCTAATTTTCCCCTGTTCGACAGCTTGTCGAAGGGTCGTCGCAATAACCTCCTGCCCGACAAGTTGGCCAAAGGTCTGGCTTCGGTATTTACGATAGAGGGCTTGATACATTAGTCTACTACTCCAAACATCCTAAAATTCCAATCCGTTTTTTCTAGCAAAATGGCTACAAAACGTTCCAAATAAAGGCGATCCAGATCGTCATAATCTCCCACCCGATCCGAATCCAAATCCAATACTCCCAGTAACTGGTCCTTCAAAACCATGGGAACTACAATCTCACTCATGGCCCGACTGTCACAAGAGATATAATTGGCATGCTGGGTCACATCCTCAATGACCAGCGTCTCTCTTTTCTCTGCCGCTTCTCCACAAACGCCTTTTCCTAAAGCAATGTGGACACAGGAAACCTGACCTTGAAAGGGGCCTAAAATCAGCTCTTTTTGATCATAGAGGTAAAAGCCAGCAAAGACCGAATGAGGTAGGGCTTGATTGAGCAAAGCACTGGCATTGGCTAAATTGGCCAATGCATTGCTTTCACCCTCTAAAAGAGCTTCTAACTGGGCTAGTAAGAGTTGGTAACGTGATTCTTTTTCCTGCATATTCATAACCTTTATTATACCAAACTTTAGTTAGAAAATTAAGTATTTACCACGGAGCAAGCCTTGGTAAAAACCAAACACCCACTAGAAGTATCCAGCAACTGCTCCCAATAAAAAAGAGAGTGGGACAGAAATCGGTAATTCGTTAGAATTCGATTTCGTCGTCCCACCTCCGCACAGTTGAGTAGG
>NZ_JADNGY010000004.1:0-144712 GCF_015553625.1 Streptococcus australis
GAGCCCACTCAACCACTGCGTCTTGCTCGACAATCCAAAGACAATTGAGAGGCTAGGACTTTTGTCCCAGCCTCTTTGTTTTTTATAAAGTTTATAAGGTCTTTTCTGTCTCACGAACCACTAACAAATCGACTTTGGCATGGCGGAGGATGTATTCAGATGAAGATCCGACTAGTAAACGTTCAAAAGCATTGAGACCAGTTGCCCCAACCATGATGAGATCAACTCCTTCTTCTTCTGGTATATCAGTCGCTAAGAGGACTTTTGGATTCCCCATTTCAATCACCGAAGCAATGTTTTGGACTCCGGCTTCTTTTGCACGTTTGATATACCCTTCTAATAGTTCATTAGCTTCTGTTTGGAATCCTTCATACACCTCGGCATCAAAACTAGAGACACTTTGTAAGGCGCGTGTATCAACGACATGAGCGAGAGTAAGCTTTGATCCGTTTCGCAACGCAACATTGACCCCTTTCTCAAAAGCGAGTTCAGCTTCGCGAGATCCATCAACTGCAACCATGATGTTTTCGTATTTTTGAGACATGTTCCGTCCTCCTTTAATGCTTGAAAACGTGAAAAAAATGGAAGAACCCATTTATGTTACCTATAATTATATTTTAAACCTTTTACCATAGAAAGTAAAGGTCAAATCAGATATCTATAGGATTTCATTGAGAATGAAAGAGGTTGCTCAGTTGTACTCCAGATTAACTAGTGGTATAATGGAAGCAGTTTGATAAAGTGAGGAAAAAATCATGAAAGAATACAATAAGTCCGTCAAGCTAGAACACGTTGCTTACGATATTCGTGGTCCAGTCTTAGAAGAAGCGATGCGCATGCGGGCCAACGGGGAGAAAATCCTTCGCTTAAATACAGGAAATCCGGCTGAATTTGGGTTCACGGCTCCCGACGAAGTCATTCATGATTTGATTATGAATGCTCGGGATAGTGAAGGGTATTCGGATTCAAAAGGAATTTTTTCTGCCCGTAAGGCTATTATGCAGTATAGCCAATTGAAAAAGATCCCGAATGTTGAGATTGATGATATCTATATCGGAAATGGTGTCAGTGAGTTGATCGTGATGTCCATGCAAGGCTTGCTGGATAATGGCGATGAAGTACTTGTGCCAATGCCAGACTATCCTCTTTGGACAGCAGCGGTCAGCCTAGCAGGTGGAAATGCAGTACACTATGTCTGTGATGAAGAGGCTGAGTGGTATCCTGATATTGATGATATCAAGTCGAAAATCACTTCAAACACCAAGGCTATCGTCGTGATTAACCCAAATAACCCGACCGGAGCTCTCTATCCAGATGAGATTTTGTTGGAAATTGTCGAAATTGCTCGTCAACATGGTTTGATTATCTTTGCAGATGAAATTTATGATCGCTTGGTCATGGATGGTGCCAAACACACAGCCATTGCTAGTCTCGCGCCAGATTTGTTCTGTGTCAGCATGAACGGTTTGTCCAAATCACACCGCATAGCGGGCTTCCGTGTGGGCTGGATGGTCTTGTCTGGACCCAAACACCACGTGAAGGGCTATATCGAAGGTTTGAATATGCTCTCCAATATGCGTCTGTGTTCAAACGTCTTGGCCCAACAAGTGGTCCAGACTTCTTTGGGAGGCTACCAGTCAGTGGACGAACTCTTGCTTCCAGGCGGTCGAATCTACGAGCAACGGAACTTTATCTACAAGGCTATCAATGATATTCCAGGACTCTCAGCTGTCAAACCAAAAGCTGGTCTCTATATCTTCCCTAAGATTGATCGTGAAATGTACCGAGTGGATGATGATGAGCAGTTTGTCTTGAATTTCTTAAAACAAGAAAAGGTTCTCTTGGTTCACGGACGTGGATTCAACTGGAAAGAGCCGGATCATTTCCGGATTGTTTACCTTCCTCGAGTAGAAGAATTGGCTCAAATTCAAGAGAAGATGACTCGTTTCTTAAAACAATACAAACGATAAGTGTAAGAGAAATCGCTAATAGGCGGTTTCTTTTTTTTGAATGAATCCAGCGAATATTTTGTTACATAAGGCTAATTTTTCTGAATTGAATAGAATTGTAGAAAAAATAAATAATTTTCAGATAATTTGATTGAAATTCCCTCACTTATATGATATACTTTAGCTGACTATATGCGAGGTTTATTATGGCTAAATTATTAGAAAAAACGAGAAAAATTACATCTATCTTGAAGCGTTCTGAAGAACAGTTGCAAGATGAAATGCCTTATAATGCAATTGCCCGTCAACTGGCTGATATCATTCATTGTAACGCTTGTATTATTAATAGCAAGGGAACTCTTCTAGGTTATTTCATGCGCTACAAAACCAATAATGACCGGGTTGAGGCTTTTTTTGACAATAAAAAATTACCTGAAGATTATGCGAAAGCGGCCAGTTTAGTCTATGATACAGAGGCGAATTTAGATGTAGATCACGATTTAAGTATCTTTCCAGTAGAGACAAAGTCTGATTTTCCTGATGGGTTGACAACGATTGCTCCCATCCATGTATCTGGGATTCGTTTGGGGTCTTTGATTATTTGGCGCAATGATAAGGAATTTGCGGATGATGATTTGATTTTGGTTGAGATTGCTAGTACCGTAGTTGGAATTCAAATGTTGAACTTCCAACGAGAGGAAGATGAGAAAAATATTCGTCGCCGGACTGCGGTCAATATGGCTGTCAATACCTTGTCCTATTCAGAATTGCGGGCAGTTTCCGCTATCCTTAGTGAATTGAAGGGAAATGAAGGGCAGTTAACTGCTTCCGTGATTGCGGATCGGATTGGTATTACCCGCTCTGTGATTGTTAATGCACTGCGGAAACTGGAGTCAGCCGGTATTATTGAAAGCCGCTCTCTTGGGATGAAGGGAACCTACCTCAAAGTCTTGATCCCAGATATTTTTGAAGAAATAAAGAAAAGAGACTACTAATGACTAAAGCGTTAATTTCGATTGACTACACCGTTGATTTTGTAGCGGATGAAGGTAAGCTAACGGCAGGAGCTCCTGCACAAGCTATTTCTGAGAGCATTGCCCAGGTGACCCAGCTAGCCTTTGACCAAGGGGCCTATGTCTTTTTTGCGATTGATGCTCATGAAGTAGACGATCCCTTTCATCCAGAAAG
Source organism: Streptococcus australis (assembly GCF_015553625.1). Taxonomy (GTDB): domain Bacteria; phylum Bacillota; class Bacilli; order Lactobacillales; family Streptococcaceae; genus Streptococcus; species Streptococcus australis_B. Next base: position 3,138 of record NZ_JADNGY010000004.1, read on the forward strand.
CAAGCTCTTCCCACCTCATAATATCATTGGGACTAGTGGACGGGATTTGTATGGTCCCTTAGCTGATTTTTATCGGGAGCACAAAGCGGATCCGCGTGTTTTTTGGATGGACAAGCGTCATTATTCTGCTTTTTCAGGAACTGACTTGGATATCCGCCTCCGAGAACGTGGCGTAGATACGGTTATTTTGACGGGAGTCTTAACGGACATTTGTGTCCTTCATACAGCAGTAGATGCCTATAATCTGGGCTATCAGATCGAAGTAGTCGCGCCTGCAGTGGCGTCGCTCACTCCTGAAAATCACCAGTTTGCTTTAAATCATTTCAAACATGTTTTGGGAGCAAAAGTGGTGAATGAACAATTAGAAGAATTGTAAGATTAGAGTTCGAGGAGAATGGCCTAATGCCTAGCCTTCCTCGGACTCTATTTTCTTGCCAAACTACCGCATAAATACTAAAAATATGGTAAAATAGAGGGTATTGAAAAATCATCATTTCACGAAAGGAAGCAAGATGAAAATTACGCAAGAAGAGGTAACCCACGTTGCCAATCTTTCAAAATTGAAATTCTCTCCAGAAGAGACAGCTGAGTTTGCGACAACCTTGTCTAAGATTGTCGACATGGTGGAATTGTTGGAAGAAGTGGACACAACCGGCGTTGCCCCAACAACGACTATGGCGGATCGTAAGACCGTATTGCGTCCGGATGTTGCTGAAAAAGGGACAAACCGTGACCGCTTGTTTAAAAATGTACCTGAAAAAGATAATTACTACATCAAGGTACCAGCTATCCTAGAAGATGGAGGAGATGCCTAATGTCATTCAACCATAAAACCATTGAAGAGTTGCACGACCTCCTTATCTCTAAGGAAATTTCAGCAACGGAATTGACACAAGCGACGCTTGATGATATCAAGGCGCGTGAAGAAGCAGTCAATGCCTTTGTAACGGTGGCCGAAGAAGCTGCCCTTGCGCAAGCCAAGGCCATTGATGAAAAAGGAATCGATGCAGACAACCTCCTGTCAGGGATTCCACTCGCTGTCAAAGACAATATCTCAACAGATGGCATCTTGACTACTGCGGCATCAAAAATGCTCTACAACTACGAGCCAATCTTTGATGCGACAGCTGTTGCCAATGCCAAAGCCAAAGATATGATTGTCATCGGGAAGACCAACATGGATGAATTTGCCATGGGTGGATCTGGAGAAACTTCTTACTATGGACCAACCAAGAATGCTTGGGACCACAGCAAGGTGCCTGGTGGATCTTCTAGTGGTTCAGCAGCTTCTGTCGCTTCAGGGCAAGTCCGTTTGTCCCTTGGTTCAGATACAGGTGGTTCTATCCGTCAACCGGCTGCCTTCAACGGGATTGTTGGTCTCAAACCAACTTATGGAACGGTTTCCCGTTTTGGTCTCATTGCCTTTGGTAGCTCACTCGACCAAATTGGACCATTTGCACCAACTGTCAAGGAAAATGCCCTCTTGCTCAATGTCATTGCCAGTGAAGATGCTAAGGATTCAACTTCAGCGCCAGTGCGCGTAGCAGACTTTACTTCTAAGATTGGTCAAGACATCAAAGGCATGAAGATTGCCCTTCCAAAGGAATACCTCGGTGAAGGGATCGACCCAGAAGTCAAAGAAACTATCCTTAATGCGGCCAAACACTTTGAAAAATTGGGAGCAACTGTCGAAGAAGTTAGCCTTCCACACTCTAAATATGGGGTTGCCGTTTACTACATCATCGCTTCATCTGAAGCTTCTTCAAACTTGCAACGTTTCGATGGGATTCGCTATGGTTTCCGTGCGGAAGATGCTAAAAACTTGGATGATATCTACGTGAACACTCGTAGTCAAGGCTTTGGTGATGAGGTCAAACGCCGGATCATGCTTGGTACCTTTAGTTTGTCATCTGGTTACTACGATGCTTACTACAAGAAAGCTGGTCAAGTCCGTACCCTTATTATCCAAGACTTCGAAAAAGTCTTTGCGGATTACGACCTTATCCTTGGTCCAACAGCTCCAAGTGTAGCCTTTGATTTGGATTCGCTCAACCATGACCCGGTTGCCATGTACTTGGCGGACCTCTTGACTATTCCAGTCAACTTGGCAGGTCTCCCAGGGATTTCGATTCCTGCAGGTTTTGCTCAAGGTCTTCCAGTTGGTTTGCAGTTGATCGGTCCTAAGTATTCTGAAGAAACCATCTACCAAGCTGCAGCTGCCTTTGAAGCAACGACGGATTACCACAAGCAACAACCCCTTATTTTCGGAGGTGACAATTAATGAACTTTGAAACAGTCATCGGACTTGAAGTCCACGTTGAATTGAATACAAACTCAAAAATTTTCTCACCAACCTCTGCCCACTTTGGGAACGAGCAAAATGCCAATACCAATGTGATCGACTGGTCTTTCCCAGGGGTGCTTCCTGTCTTGAACAAGGGTGTTGTGGATGCTGGTATCAAGGCTGCTTTGGCGCTGAATATGGATATCCATCAGCATATGCACTTTGACCGTAAGAACTACTTCTACCCTGATAATCCAAAGGCCTACCAAATTTCGCAATTTGACGAGCCGATCGGTTATAACGGTTGGATTGAAGTACAATTAGAAGACGGCTCAACTAAGAAAATCGGGATTGAACGGGCCCACTTGGAAGAAGATGCCGGTAAGAACACCCACGGAACAGACGGCTTCTCTTATGTAGACCTTAACCGTCAAGGGGTGCCATTGATCGAAATCGTTTCTGAAGCAGATATGCGTTCTCCAGAAGAAGCCTACGCTTATTTGACAGCTTTGAAAGAAGTCATCCAATACACAGGTATTTCAGACGTCAAGATGGAAGAAGGATCGATGCGGGTCGATGCCAACATTTCCCTTCGCCCATACGGTCAAGAGGAATTTGGTACCAAGACGGAGTTGAAAAACTTGAACTCTTTCTCAAACGTCCGTAAAGGTCTTGAATACGAAGTTGAGCGTCAAGCGAAAATCTTGCGTTCAGGTGGTGTCATTCGCCAAGAAACACGTCGTTATGATGAAGCTAACAAGAGCACGATTCTTATGCGTGTCAAAGAAGGAGCAGCGGATTACCGTTACTTCCCAGAACCAGACCTACCATTGTTTGAAATCTCAGATGAGTGGATCGAGGAAATGCGTACGGAGTTGCCAGAGTTTCCAAAAGACCGTCGTTCTCGCTACGTGGCAGAGCTTGGCTTGTCTGACTATGATGCTAACCAATTGACAGCGACGAAAGTCACTTCTGACTTCTTTGAAGCAGCCGTAGCCCTTGGTGGCGATGCCAAACAAGTGTCTAACTGGCTCCAAGGGGAAGTGGCACAATTCTTGAATGCAGAAGGCAAAACGCTGGAAGAAATCCAATTGACACCAGAAAATTTGGTCGAAATGATTGCTATCATCGAAGATGGAACCATTTCTTCTAAGATTGCCAAGAAAGTCTTTGTTCACTTGGCGAAAAACGGTGGTGGCGCACGTGAATACGTTGAAAAAGCTGGTTTGGTACAGATTTCAGATCCTGAAGTCTTGATCCCAATCATCCACCAAGTCTTTGCAGACAATGAAGCAGCCGTAGCTGACTTCAAGTCAGGGAAGCGGAATGCGGACAAGGCCTTCACCGGCTTCCTCATGAAAGCAACTAAAGGCCAAGCCAACCCACAAGTAGCCCTTAAGTTACTTGCCCAAGAATTGGCGAAGTTGAAAGAAGAGTAATAGAGAAAAAAACCAGCCGAGAGGTTGGTTTTTACTATCCATAAAATTGTGTTAGAATAGGAAAGATCATTACATATCAACTGGCATTAGGAGGAGTTACATGAACAAATTTTTAAGAGTCTTATTTGTCCTGGTTATCATCGCCATGTCTGGAGCGATTGTCTTCCAGTTGTTCTTTCCATCTTATATGGGAAGTCATTCGGGATATGGTGTTTCTATCGGTTGGCAACGGGAGATTGGGATTTGGAATGTGGCAGTTCTTGTGATTCTCATTGCTGTTAATCTCAAATATGATTGGTTTTATCTTCGTACGGTTTTATTGGCCTTGATCATTGGTGGGCTTGGGATTGGGACCAATCATTTATTTGCTTATCTCAACTATCATTTGCCAGTAAATGCTATTGGAGCTTTTGAAAATTATCTTCTTGTTCTGGGATGGATTGTCGGTTGGAAATTAGAGTCATCTCGGGCCGATAATTAAGATATTAACCGTCTGTTTCTTCTTGACAAAGTTTGTGAAAGGGTTTACAATATGGTTGTCGGGTTTCCTGAAAGGGAATTGCAATTCATGGAAAAATAGGAGAATTATATGGAAACAATGAAAGCTGCTCGCTGGCATGGCAAGAAGGACGTTCGTATCGAAGAAGTAGAAGTCCCTAAAGTACAACCTCATCAAGTAAAGGTTGCGGTCAAATTCACAGGAATCTGTGGGACAGACTTGCATGAATACTTGGATGGGCCAATCTTTATTCCAACAGAGGAGCATGTTTATTCTGGTCAAAAAGCACCCGTTACCCTCGGTCACGAGTTTGCTGGAGAAATTGTTGAGGTTGGAAGCGATGTGACTCGTGTTAAAGTCGGTGATCGTGTGACGATTGAACCAATTTTGGCAAAACACAACTTAATTTGTGACTACAACCTTGATCCAAACTTGAACTTCGTCGGTCTTGCGGCAGATGGTGGGTTTGCTAAATACTGTGTCCTAGATGGAGATTTAGTCCATGTGATTCCAGATAGCTTGAGTTATGAGCAAGCAGCACTTACAGAACCTGCTGCTGTGGCTGTTTATGCAGTTCGTCAATCTGCTTTGAAAACAGGGGATACAGCTGTTATCTTTGGTTTAGGTCCAATCGGTCTCTTGATCGTGGAAGCCCTTCGTGCAGCAGGAGCATCAAAAATCTATGCAGTTGAATTGTCTCCTGAACGTCAAGCAAAAGCAGAAGAGCTAGGTGCCATTGTAGTTCGTCCAGAAGAAGGTGAATCAATCGTGGAAGCCATCCATCGCTTGACGGATGGTGGAGCGGATGTGTCTTATGAAGTAACAGGGGTTCCTGTTGTTCTTGGACAAGCTCTTGCAGCAGTTCATAAGGCTGGTGAGTGTATGGTTGTTTCTATTTGGGAACGCGAAGCAAGCATCAATCCAAATGAATTTGCCATTCAAGAAAAGACTCTTAAAGGGATTATCGCTTATCGCCACATCTTCCCTAAAGTATTGGAATTGATGGAACAAGGCTATTTTTCTGCTGAAAAATTGGTGACCAAGAAAATTAAATTGGAAAATATCGTTGAAGAAGGATTTGTTGAATTAACACAAGACAAGGCCCAAATTAAGATTTTAGTTGAGCCATAATCTACCATACTTTTAGAATATAACCAGTCCATTTGGACTGGTTTTTTTAATGAGGGAGAACAATAGAAAAAGGTAGTATAAATTACGAAAACGCTTGCATAAATAATTTTAACATGCTATACTGGTTGAACACTAATCATTTTAAGGAGACATTTATGAAACAGAAACCTTCTGTGACAGGCGATAAACAAGTCGTCTATGCGATTCGTCGATTGAAAAATGGTGTTGGTTCGGTTGCGATTGCGACAAGTTTAGCCTTATTAACGGCCTTTGCTAGTCCGGTCAGTGCGGATGAAGCCATCAACACCCCTGCACAAGCCTCAGAAGTGGTGACAAGCCCTTCTAATGAAGAGGTGAGTTCTTCATCTGATGTGAAACAAGCTACGAAGACTGAGACAAGTGAAACCCCAAAAGTGGCGGATGAAAGTGTCACAGCGCCTAAAAATGTAAGCGCAGTCACTGAAGAGGTGGTAGCTCCTAAGTCTGAGAAGGCAGAGGAACCGATTGCTGATCAGACTATTCGGATTCACGTGAAAAAGCTACCGGAAGAAAACAAGGAAACGCAAGGCCTTTGGACCTGGGATGATGTTGAAAAACCATCGGAAAACTGGCCGACAGGTGCCCAATCCTTTAAGGATGCAAAGACAGATGACTACGGCTATTATCTAGATGTTAAGCTAAAAAATGAGCAGGCTAAGAAGATTAGCTTCCTCATCAACAATGTTAAAGGGGACAATATCACTGGGGACAAGTCAATTGAATTGCTCTCCCCAAAAATGAATGAAGCTTGGTTGGACGACAAATTTAAAGTCTATTCTTATCAACCTCAAGCAGAGGGAACTGTCCGAGTAAATTACTACCGGACAGATGGCAACTATGACAAAAAATCTCTCTGGTATTGGGGAGATGTAAAGAATCCGAGCAGTGCCGCCTGGCCAGATGGGACAGATTTTACAGCGACAGGGAAATACGGTCGTTACATCGATATCCCCCTAAAGGAAGCTGCAAAAGAATTTGGTTTCTTATTATTGGACGAGAGCAAGTCTGGAGACGATGTGAAGATTCGACAAGAAGATTATAAATTTACTGATTTAAAGAACCATAGCCAGATATTCTTACGGGATGATGATCCGACCGTTTACACCAACCCATACTATGTCAACGATATCCGTATGACGGGGGCTCAACATGTCGGTAAAGAAAAAATTGAAGCCAGCTTCTCGACCTTGGCTGGAGCACAGAAAGAGGAGTTGCTCAAGCGGACCAAGATCACGGATGCTCAGGGCAATCCTGTCACCATCTCGGACCTGCTTTTAGATGAGAAAGGCAAGAAAGTAACCTATACGGGGGATTTCTCACAAGTTGATCAGTCCTATACCGTTCAATACGATAATGACCGCTTTACGACCAAAATGAACTGGCGCCTCAAGGATGAAGCCTATAGCTATGATGGGACTCTTGGAGCTCATCTTCATGAAGCTGGGAAAAAAGTGGATCTCACCCTCTGGTCACCAAGTGCGGACAAAGTATCTGTTGTCGTCTATGATAAGAAGGATTCTGAAAAACTAGTTGGCCGTGTGGCTCTGGAAAAAGGGGAGCGAGGCACTTGGAAGCAGACTCTTTCAGGTGATTCAGGACTGGGAATCCAAGATTATACCGGCTATTTCTACCAGTATGAAATTGAACGCCAAGGGAAAACCTTCACAGTCCTTGATCCTTATGCCAAATCGTTGGCAGCTTGGAACAGTGAATTGGCCAAGACAGATGATGTCCATAAGGTAGCAAAAGCAGCCTTTGTTGATCCAAGTAGATTAGGTCCGAGTGACTTAACCTATGCGTCCATTCCAAACTTTAAGAAACGGGAAGATGCTATCATCTATGAAGCCCATGTCCGAGATTTCACTTCTGATCCGGCTTTGGCATCAGAGCTTAAGAGTCAATTTGGGACCTTTGCCTCCTTTGTTGAAAAATTGGATTACCTCAAAGACCTTGGTGTAACGCACATTCAACTCTTACCAGTTCTATCTTATTACCACGTCAATGAATTAAAAAACAACGAGCGCTTGTTAGAGTATGCCTCAAGCAATAGCAACTACAACTGGGGATATGATCCACAGAACTACTTTGCCTTGACAGGTATGTACTCAACCGATCCAAGCAATCCTCAAAAACGAATTGAAGAATTCAAGAATTTGGTCAATGAAATTCATAAGCGAGGAATGGGAGTGGTCCTAGACGTTGTCTATAACCATACAGCGAATGTCGACATCTTTGAAGATATCGAGCCAAATTACTACCATTTCATGGATGCGGATGGGACGCCTCGGACGAGCTTTGGTGGTGGACGCTTGGGTACAACCCACTACATGTCCAAACGGGTCTTGGTCGATTCGATCAAGTATTTAGTGGATACTTACAAGGTAGACGGTTTCCGATTTGATATGATGGGGGACCATGATGCGGCCTCTATCGAAGAAGCCTACAAGGCAGCCCGGGCTCTAAACCCTAATCTGATCATGTTGGGAGAAGGCTGGGTGACCTATGCAGGTGATGAAAACAGTCCTGTACAACCAGCAGACCAATCCTGGATGAAGAAAACAGACACGGTTGCAGTATTCTCAGATGATGTTCGAAACAATCTAAAATCGGGCTATCCAAATGAGGGACAACCAGCCTTTATCACCAATGGAAAACGGAAGATTGCAACTATCTTTAAGAATCTCATCGCACAACCAACCAACTTTGAGGCAGATAGTCCCGGTGATGTTATCCAATACATTGCAGCCCACGATAATTTGACCCTCTTTGATATTATCGCTCAGTCTATCAAGAAAGATCCTAGCATTCCAGCTAATAATGCAGAGATCCATCGTCGCTTGCGTCTCGGAAATCTGCTTGTCTTGACAGCTCAAGGCACACCTTTCCTTCATTCTGGTCAAGAATATGGTCGGACTAAGCAGTTCAAGGATCCAGCTTACCGCACGCCAGTTTCTGATGACAAGGTTCCAAACAAATCTCATTTGTTGGTAGATGAAAATGGAAAACCATTTGACTACCCTTACTTTATCCATGATTCCTATGACTCAAGTGATGCCGTCAACCACTTTGATTGGGAAAAAGCAACCAATGAAGCCCTCTATCCAGAGAATACGCGCTCTCGCGCCTTCACCAAAGGATTGATTGCCCTTCGTAAGTCGACTGATGCCTTCCGCATGGATAACATGGATGAAGTGAAGAGCCGCGTCAAGCTCTTGACGATTCCAGGTGAGAATGGAGTGGAAGAAGAGGATCAGGTGATTGGCTACCAAATCACTGCCAGCAATGGAGAAGTATACTTGGTATTGGTCAATGCCGATACCAAGGCGCGTAACTTTGCTCTAGGAACTGACCTAGCACGCTTTAGAAATGCGGATGTTCTAGTGGATGGGGAACGTGCAGGTGTGATCAATTTGAGTGATCCAAAGGGAATTTCTTGGACAGAAACAGGACTTCGACTCGATGCATTGACAGCAACTATCTTGCGCTTGTCTACTAAGGAAGAAGTTGAAAATCCTGTTCTCCCGGATCGTCCTGAATACCATACGCCGGTATCTCCATCTCCAAAGAAAGTCCTTCCTTCGCAAACTGCTCAACCGACGCCACAGCTTCTTGCTCAAAAGAAAGAAAATACAGAGGTTCAAGCTTTAGCTCCTCATCATGACTCCGTGTCAGTTGAAAATGGAGAAGAAGCAAGTCCAGCCCGCGCGCTTCCTCAAACAGGAGAAGCGAGCTCCAACCTCACCAGCTTGGCCGGGCTTCTACTTTTAGGTAGTCTCGGATTAGGGATGGCTAAGAAAGGGAGAAAAGAAGACTAATCTCTTCTAGATAGGCCCTTAAAAATACTTTTTAAATCCTACAGTAAATCAGCCCATTTGGGCTGATTTTTGTGTTACAATTAGGATGTAAAAAAAATCTGTGGAGGCAACATGTCTACAACTCTAAAAGGGACTCTGATTACTTTAATAGCGGGGATTGCTTGGGGACTATCCGGAGTCAGTGGGCAATATTTAATGGTTCACGGATTTTCGGCTATTGGCTTAACAAATCTTCGTTTACTTTTTTCTGGCATTGTCCTTATTATTCTTTCCTGCCTTGCAGATAAGGAGAAGTTTTTGGCCTTTGTCAAAGATAAATCTTCCTACCTTCCGCTCCTTAATTTTGCCTTTTTAGGATTGTTATTGACTCAGCTAACCTATTTAGAGGCGATTGCAGAATCCAATGCTGGGACAGCCACTGTGTTACAGTATCTCTGTCCAGTGGGTATTTTGGCTTATACCTGTGTCAAGGATAGAGTGGCCCCTACACTAGCAGAAGTGGTTTCGATGCTTCTAGCGATTGGTGGCACATTCTTAATAGCAACACACGGTCAAGTCAACCATCTGGCCATTAATCCCAAAGGTTTGGCTTGGGGAGTGGTGTCAGCCTTTGCCTATGCCCTCTATATCATTTTACCTCTTAAATTGATTCAAAAATGGGGAAGTATGCTGGTAATTGGAGTTGGGATGGCCATTCCAGGAATCTTGATGCTCCCTTTTAGCGGTCTTCTTTCTTCTTCTGGAAACTACAGATTGGATACCTGGATGGCTCTTTTTGGTTTGGTGGTCATTGGGACGATTTTTGCCTATACAGCCTTTCTGAAAGGGACCTCTCTGGTAGGGGCTGTTAAAGGAAGCTTGCTGGCATCCTTTGAGCCGATTTCGGCGGTTTTCTTTGCCTTTGTCATTATGAAGGAACATTTCTTTATCATTGATTTTTTGGGGATGGGCATGATTCTGTTAGCAGTCCTCCTCATCACCCTAAAAGACTTCATTATTCAAAAGGAAAAAGGGATTCTATAAATAAAAGAGGCTGGGACAGAAGTCCTAGCCTCTCAATTGTCTTTGGATTGTAGAGCAAGACGCAGTGGTTGAGTGGGCTCTACTACGCTGATTTCATCAGCTTTTACAGCCCTACTCAACTGTGCGGAGGTGGGACGACGAAATCGAATTCTTACGAATTACCGATTTCTGTCCCACTCTCTTTTTACATCATTTGCCAGAAATAGTCGATGATATAGGTGAGACCGTAGGTGTAGATGACCAAAGTAATCGGCTTGCACAAAATAATAATCGTCATATAGCGTTTGAAGGTCATATTGGTCAAACCAGCTAACATGCAGAGAAAGTCTGCAGGGCTGATGGGCCAGATCATCATGAAGATGAAGAAGCGATCGAATCGTTTGCCTTCATTGAGCCAGTTAATATACTTGTCGTAAGTCTTCTGACTGACCATAGACTGGACAAACTTAGGCCCGTACATTCTTGCGAGCTGGAAGATAATGGCACAGCCAATGACAATTCCAATGTAGTTATAAACGGTCCCAACGATGTGGCCATAGATAAAGACACCAGCGACAGATGTTAGAGCGCCGGGGATAATAGGGACCACTGTTTGAAGGATCTGAAGAAGGATAAAGAGAGGAGGTCCAAAGATGCCTGCTTGGAGAATAAAGGCCGACAAGGTTTCCTTGGATTGGAGGATACCAGCAAAGTAGGCCCAGATACAGAAAGCAAGGGTTGCAAGGGCTCCAATGATGGAGGACCAATTGATGATTTTTTGGAGGAGAGGAGAAACCTCCCTCAATTTTTTTTCTTTTGCTATCATAACGATTCCATGTATTTTTTCTTCTACTATATCATGTTTTTGATAGTTTGTAACGATTTTGTCTATTTTAGAGAACAAACCAACAGATGCTTTTTCCAATAGGGGCGATGAAGCAAGTGCAAAATACGTCCAATTATGCTACAATGAAGAGAATATAAAAAATGGAGAACAACGTGTCAATCGAAAATTACAAACCAGATTTTGCGGTGGAAGCGGCCTACGATCTCACCGTTGCAGACTTGAAAAAAGAGGGCATCAAGGCGGTCCTTGTGGATTTGGATAATACCTTGATTGCTTGGAATAATCCGGATGGAACTCCTGAAATGCGTCAGTGGTTGCATGACCTTCGTGATGGCGGGATTCGGGTCATCGTGGTGTCCAATAATAGTCCTAAACGGGTCAAACGTGCGGTTGAGAAATTTGATATTGACTATGAAGCTTGGTCACTCAAGCCCTTTACCTTTGGGATTGATCGGGCTCTCAAGCGTTTCCACTATGAGAAAAATGAAGTGGTCATGGTGGGGGATCAACTAATGACCGATATTCGGGCTGCTCATCGGGCGGGCATTCGTTCGATTTTGGTTAAGCCTTTGGTCAAGCATGATTCCATCAAGACCCAGATCAACCGAGCGCGTGAACGCCGTGTGATGAAGCAAATGGCCGAAAAATATGGTCCGATTGTATACAAAAAAGGAATTTAAGAATGGAAGAATTATTCTGTATTGGCTGTGGAGCGCCCATTCAGACAGAAAACAAAGAGGGACTAGGCTATACTCCCCAATCAGCTCTTGAAAAGGGATTGGAAACAGGCGAAGTTTATTGCCAACGCTGTTTCCGTCTCCGTCACTACAATGAAATTACAGATGTGCATCTGACAGATGATGATTTCCTAAAATTGCTTCACGAAGTAGGAGATAGTGATGCCCTCGTGGTCAATGTAGTGGATATTTTTGACTTTAATGGCTCCGTCATTCCTGGATTGCCTCGTTTTGTAGCAGGAAATGATGTTCTCTTGGTCGGAAATAAAAAGGATATCCTGCCCAAGTCTGTCAAGGACAACAAGGTGACCCATTGGTTGATGGAGCGAGCCCACGAAGAAGGGATGCGTCCTGTTGATGTGGTCCTCACCTCTGCCCAAAACAAGAGTGCCATTAAGGACTTGATGGAAAAGATTGAGCAGCATCGCAAAGGCCGTGATGTCTATGTGGTGGGTGTGACCAACGTAGGGAAATCGACCCTCATCAATGCGATTATCCAAGAAATCACTGGGGATAAGGATATTATTACAACTTCTCGCTTCCCAGGAACGACACTGGACAAGATCGAAATCCCACTGGACGATGGATCCTACATCTACGATACACCGGGGATTATCCATCGCCACCAGATGGCTCACTACTTGACCGCTAAAAACCTCAAGTATGTCAGTCCTAAAAAGGAAATCAAACCCAAGACCTACCAGCTCAATCCAGAGCAAACCCTCTTCTTAGGTGGTTTGGGACGCTTTGACTTTATCAAGGGAGAAAAGCAAGGTTTTACAGCCTTCTTTGACAACGAACTCAAGCTTCACAGAACCAAACTCGAAGGAGCGACGGCTTTTTATGATAAGCATGTCGGTGGCTTGTTAACACCTCCTAATGGTAAGGAAAAAGAAGACTTCCCACCATTGGTTTCTCATGAGTTTACCATCAAGGACAAGACGGACCTCGTCATCTCTGGACTTGGCTGGATCCGTGTCAATGGAGAAGCCAAAGTAGCCGTCTGGGCACCAGAAGGCGTCGCCGTCGTATCACGCAAAGCTATTATTTAAAAACTTGGAACAAATTGGAATTGAAGAGCGAACCAAGTGAGCTCATAAATAGATCGTTATTGCCGTGGTGTAGTTGCCAATCGATCGATTGGCAAGGGCAAAATTGAGACCAAGGCTCAATTTTGAGGTGAGGAAATCCATTTTTCAAAGATGATATCTTTGAAAAATTAGTTCCGGCCGTCCCCACCACTTAAAATAACGATCAAGAAAAAGGAAGTAAAAAACATGACATTAACATCCAAACAACGGGCTTTCCTCAATAGCCAAGCCCACAGCCTCAAACCCATTATCCAAATTGGGAAAAACGGGCTCAATGATCAAATCAAAACCAGTGTTCGCCAGGCACTAGACGCTCGCGAACTCATCAAGGTGACCCTTCTTCAAAATACGGATGAGAATATCCATGAAGTAGCGGAAATCTTAGAAGAAGAAATCGGTGTGGATACGGTTCAAAAAATTGGACGCATCCTGATTTTGTACAAACAATCAAGCAAAAAAGAAAACCGGAAGATTTCAGTCAAAGTAAAAGAGATCTAAGAGAAACAGGAGAGCAGGTATATGGCCATTGAACTATTAACCCCCTTTACCAAGGTGGAGTTAGAGCCAGAGATTAAAGACAAGAAACGCAAACAGGTGGGAATCCTCGGAGGGAATTTTAATCCTGTCCATAATGCCCATCTCGTAGTTGCAGACCAGGTCCGCCAACAATTGGGCTTGGATAAGGTCCTTCTCATGCCAGAATATGAGCCTCCGCATGTGGATAAAAAAGAAACCATTGATGAGCGTCATCGCCTGAAAATGTTAGAACTAGCCATCGAAGGGATTGAAGGACTAGAAATCGAGACGATTGAGCTCGAGCGTGAAGGGATTTCTTATACTTACGATACGATGAAGTTGCTCAATGAGCGAGACCCGGATACAGACTATTACTTTATCATTGGAGCTGATATGGTGGACTACCTGCCAAAATGGTATCGGATTGACGAGTTAGTGGAGATAGTCCAGTTTGTTGGTGTTCAACGTCCCCGTTACAAGGCGGGAACCTCTTACCCAGTGATTTGGGTCGATGTTCCCTTGATGGATATCTCTTCTAGCATGGTGCGAGATTTTATCGCTCAAGGTCGGACGCCCAACTTTATGTTGCCAAAACCAGTCTTGGACTACATCAAGAAAGAAGGATTGTATCAATGACCTATGAAAACTATCTCGGCTTTTCTCGTGAGGTCTTGCTTGAAAAGATGAGTCAAATCCTGCCAGAAAAGCGGCTAACCCACTGTTTGGGAGTTGAGAAGGCCGCTCGTGACTTGGCCAAACGCTATGGGGCAGATGAAGAGCAGGCTGGCCTAGCAGGTTTGTTGCATGACTATGCCAAGAAATTATCGGATCAGGAATTTTTAGACTTGATCGATCGTTATGAGCTGGATCCAGCATTAAAAAACTGGGGCAACAATGTCTGGCATGGGATGGTCGGGATTTACAAGATCCAGGAAGATTTAGGACTGACAGATCCAGCCATTCTTCGCAGTATTGAGATTCATACAGTGGGGAGTGGGCAGATGTCAACCTTAGACAAGATTGTCTATGTGGCAGATTATATTGAGCACAACCGGGCCTTTCCAGGGGTGGAGCAAGCACGGGACATCGCCCAAGTCTCCTTGGATCGTGCGGTGGCCTATGAAACAGCTCGTACAGTCGAACACCTGGCTCACCAAGGATTGCCCATTTATCCCCAAACCCTTGAAACCTACAACGCCTTTGTGAAATATTTGAAAGAGGACTAAATGAAAGAAAAAGAATTACTTGAACTTGTTGTTAAAGCTGCCGATGAAAAACGTGCAGAAGATATTGTAGCTTTGGATGTTCAAAGCTTGACCAGTGTGACAGACTACTTTGTTATCGCGAGCTCTATGAATAGTCGTCAGTTGGAAGCTATCGCAGAAAATATTCGTGAGAAGGTTGTTGAAGCTGGCTTTAATGCTAGCCATGTAGAAGGGAATTCAGCTGGAGGTTGGGTCCTTCTTGACCTAGGTGGTGTAGTGGTCCATGTCTTTTCAGAAGAAATGCGCGCTCATTATAACCTAGAAAAGCTCTGGCATGAAGCAAGTGCTGTCGATCTTTCAGCAGCCCTAGCATAAGCAGGTAAACTCAGTTGGTGACAACTGGGTTTTGTTGGTTAAATTGAAATTCTATGGAAAGAAAGGATGGGGCCTCGTGTTTGGTTAGGTTGGTAACGGAACACGAGCTAAAAGCTGTGAGAAACAGAGTAACTTTCTTGGTGTCTGATGATACGTCGGAAAGCTTTCTATTTTCTCTATGTCTTTAACGCTCTTTGTATCATGATTATGGCGACTTATGAAACCTTTGCGGCTGTCTATGATGCCGTTATGGATGACAGGCTGTATGATTTGTGGACGGATTTTTCCCTCCGCCATCTCCCAAAGACAAAAGATAAGAAAAAATTACTGGAATTGGCGTGTGGGACAGGGATTCAGTCTGTCCGCTTTTCCCAAGCTGGTTTTGATGTGACAGGGTTTGACCTGAGTTCTGATATGCTGAAAATCGCTGAGAAAAGAGCGGCTTCAGCCAAGCAAAAGATTGATTTTATCGAGGGCAATATGCTGGACTTGTCGCAAGCAGGTAGCTACGACTTTGTGACCTGCTATTCCGATTCCATCTGCTACATGCAAGACGAAGTAGAAGTGGGAGATGTCTTCAAAGAAGTCTATAATGCTCTTAATGAAGATGGTGTTTTTATCTTTGATGTCCATTCGACCTACCAGACTGATGAGGTTTTTCCAGGCTATTCTTACCATGAAAATGCGGAAGATTTTGCCATGCTCTGGGATACCTACGAGGATGAAGCCCCTCATTCGATTGTCCATGAGCTGACCTTCTTCGTCCAAGAAGAGGATGGCTCCTTTAGTCGCCATGATGAAGTCCATGAGGAGCGCACCTATGAAGTCTTGACCTATGATATCTTATTGGAGCAGGCTGGCTTTAAATCTTTCAAATTGTACGCAGACTTTGAAGATAAGGAGCCGACAAAGACCAGCAAACGATGGTTCTTCGTGGCACAGAAGTAGGACAGTATGACAGTTACAGGTATTATTGCAGAATTTAATCCCTTTCACAATGGGCACAAGTACCTGCTGAAACAGGCAGAGGGGCTGAAGATTGTGGCTATGTCCGGGAATTTTGTCCAACGTGGTGAGCCTGCCATTGTAGACAAGTGGACGCGAGCCCAGATGGCTTTGGAAAATGGAGCGGACCTGGTGGTCGAGCTCCCCTTTCTCGTGGCTGTTCAGTCAGCTGACCATTTTGCCAAGGGCGCGGTGGAGATCTTGTCCCGTCTGGGAATTGATCAATTGACCTTTGGGACAGAAGAAGTCTTGGATTACCAAGCGATTGCGACAGTTTACTCTGAGAAAAAAAGAGAAATGGAAGCTTTCCTACGAAGTCTTCCAGAAGATTTATCCTATCCACAAAAGACCCAAAAGATGTGGGAAACCTTTGCTGGAGTGGAGTTTACAGGGGCTACTCCCAACCATATCTTGGGCTTGGCTTATGCCAAGGCTTGTGCTGGGAAGGCGATTGCGCTTAAGCCCATCCAACGGCAGGGAGCGGGCTACCATTCAGAAGAAAAAGAAGTGGCCTATGCTTCTGCTACGAGTCTTCGCCTTAACAAGGAAGATCAGGACTTTGTTGACAAATTTATGCCCAATAGCCAACTCTTTCAGTCGGCTCCGCAGGTGACTTGGGAAGATTATTTTCAACTGCTCAATTATCAAATCCTAACCCATCCGGATCTGACACAGATATTTCAGGTCAATGAAGAACTGGCCAATCGGATAAAGGATGCCATTCGAAGCGCGAGCTCTGTGGAAGACTTGGTTAACCAGGTGGCGACCAAGCGCTATACCAAGGCGCGTGTGCGCCGCATTTTGACTTATATCTTAGTAGGTGCGAGAGAAGAAATCTTGCCGACCGCTATCCATGTCTTGGGCTTTACTGAAAAAGGCCAAGCCCACCTCAAGTCACTAAAAGGTCAAGTGAACGTTGTGACGCGGATTGGTAAGGAACCTTGGGATGCCCTGAGTCAGCAAGCAGACCAAGTCTATCAATTGGGCCATCCCCAACTACCGGAACAAACCTGGGGCCGGGTGCCGGTGAGAGTGGAAGAATAAACAGTTTACTTGAGGGTGGGGATTTTTTGATAGCTGATATAGAATTATCAAGTTCTCTGCTGGAAGAAAGTTCCCATAAAATCCCCCGCTAAAAATAGAAAATTCTAGTCTAAGTTAGGCGATTTGTGATATAATGTTAAAGATTGAAAATAATATGAACCAAACACAAGGAGAATCCTCATGGGACGTAAATGGGCAAATATTGTAGCCAAGAAAACTGCCAAAGATGGTGCCAACTCAAAAGTATATGCCAAATTTGGTGTTGAGATCTATGTAGCCGCTAAAAAAGGTGAACCAGATCCAGAATTGAATACTGCTTTGAAATTCGTTATCGACCGTGCTAAACAAGCGCAAGTGCCAAAACACGTGATTGATAAAGCGATCGATAAGGCAAAAGGAAACACGGACGAAACCTTTACAGAAGGACGTTACGAAGGGTTCGGACCAAATGGTTCTATGTTGATCGTTGATACCTTGACGTCAAACGTTAACCGTACAGCTGCCAATGTCCGTGCGGCTTTTGGTAAAAATGGTGGGAACATGGGAGCTTCTGGTTCTGTATCTTACCTCTTTGACAACAAGGGTGTCATCGTCTTTGCTGGTGACGATGCGGATGCTATCTTTGAGCTTTTGCTCGAGGCAGATGTGGATGTAGACGATGTCGAAGCAGAAGAAGGAACCATCACTGTTTACACAGCTCCAACTGACCTTCACAAGGCTATCGTTGCATTGCGTGAATCAGGTATCGAAGAATTCCAAGTGACTGAATTGGAGATGATTCCTCAGTCAGAAGTAGAGTTGTCAGGTGAAGACTTGGAAACCTTTGAAAAACTCTACAGTGTTCTTGAAGACGACGAAGATGTTCAAAAAATCTACACCAACGTAGATGGATTCTAATAGAAATAGACCTTTGAAGATGATTTCTTCAAAGGTTTTTTTCTTGTGCTTCGGCTTTTTAGGAAAGGTGGGAGAGGTCATGAAAATAATGATATAGTCCCTAGCTATAACTGAGAGAAAAAAATAGGAATTAGACGAATAGAGATCACAGTGATAGAATAGAACTATGCTAGAAAGGGGACGAGAAATGGTTTCATTTTCCTATGAACATCTAGTGCCCATTCGGCATTATGTGCATCAGCATCCAGAATTGTCTGGACAAGAATACCAAACCACAGCTTATCTCAAAGCCTATTTGGAAAAGCTTGGTGTACGCATTTTAAACAGTGGATTAAAAACAGGCTTGATTGCTGAAATTGGGCAGGGTAAACCTATCATTGCCCTTCGCGCAGATATTGATGCCCTTCCAATTCAGGAGAACACGGGTCTCGACTATCAAAGTCAAAACCCTGGTGTCATGCATGCCTGTGGTCATGACTTCCACCAGGTGAGCCTCTTAGGGGCTGCAGAAGTCCTAAAAGGTATGGAAGCGGACTTAAAGGGAACGATTCGCTTCATCTTTCAGCCAGCTGAGGAGACTTCTGAGGGAGCATCTGCTGTATTAGCGACCGGACTCCTAGAAGATGTAGAGGCTATCCTTGGCTTTCATAATATGCCGTCTTTGCCTGCGGGTCAGTTGGCCTTGCGCCCAGGAGCTATGATGGCAGGGGTTGAAAAATTTAAGGTGACTGTCACTGGGGTGAGCAGTCATGCTGCCAGGCCGGATCTCGGTTTGGACACTGTTGTAGCAATCACTAGTATGGTCCAGCAGTTGCAGACCTTGGTCTCTCGCACGGTTTCGCCATTTGAGACAGCCGTTCTATCTGTGACCCATATCGAAGCTGGTTCAACCTGGAATGTTCTACCAAAGTCTGGTTATTTTGAAGGAACTATTCGAACCTTTAATCCAGATCTCCAGAAACGCCTAAAAGCGGATTTCATTCGCGTGATTGAGCAAATCTCCAATAGTACAGGAGTCATGGTCCAGTTTGAATGGGGCAAGACGCCCCCGGTCACCTATAATGATAAGGCCTTGGCTAAAAAAGTCTTTCGCTGGTCTAAGTCTTTTGCAGAAGTTGTAGAGGCTCAGCCATCGACAGCGGGTGAAGATTTCGCCTTTTATCAGGAGAAAATCCCAGGGGTTTTTGCTTTTATTGGATCGAATGGTGCACCGGATGCACCGGATCTCCACCATGATAGCATGGTCATAGATGATGCTGCTTTTGCAGTATCGGTTCCCTATTACGTAGAAAATGCCCTCGCTTTGCTGGAAAAATTTTCAACCAAATGAGACGTGATAGATAAAACCTATCACCTCCATAAAGAAAATATAATACCCAAGAGTTAGGAATTTTGATATGATGGAAAAAGCTGTTTTTTTACAGAGGAATAAACAATTTTAGTGAAAAGGAGAACAAATGAAATTGAATAAATTCATCAAATATGTTGGTTTGAGTCTTGTGGGCTTGGCGGCAGTTGGGACTTTGGTAGCTTGCTCATCAAAGTCATCAAGTCAATCAAGTGGAAAACGGACCATTGAAGTCGCAACGGTTGGAACAACCAAACCCTTCACTTATGATAAGGATGGTGAATTGACGGGTTATGAAATCGAAGTCATGCGTGAAATCTTCAAAGGATCAGAAAAATATGAAGTCAACTTTAATAAGACAGAGTGGTCTTCAATCTTTGCGGGCTTAGACGGTGATCGTTACCAAATCGGTGTCAGCAACCTTAGCTACGATGAAAAACGTGCGGAAAAATACTTGTATCCAAATCCTTACGCAAAGAACCCAGTGGTCTTAGTGGTTAAAAAAGGATCAGGTATCAAGTCATTAGATGATATCGGTGGCAAGTCTACAGAGGTCATCCAAGGAACTTCTACAGCGAAACAGTTGGAAGCCTACAATAAAGAACATAAGGATAATCCAACAGAACTCAAATATACAGAGGGCACCATCCAATCCATTCTGGCTAATTTGAGCGATGGCCGTTCAGATTATAAGATTTTTGAACGTTTGACAGTTGAGGCCATCATCAAGGACCAAGGCTTGGATAACTTGGAGGTCATCGAACTACCAAGCGATAAACAACCATACGTATACCCAATCCTTGCTAAAGGTGAGAAAGAATTGGAAACCTTCGTCAACAAACGGATCAAAGAATTGTACGAAGATGGGACACTGGAAAAATTGTCTAAGAAGTACTTCGGTGGAACTTTCCTTCCAGAAGCTTCTGATATTAAATAAGGTTATTTAAAAACATCATAAGGAGAAAAGAATATGAAATTAACAAAACTTTTTGGAGTAGCAGCTCTTGCTACCGTTGCAACATTTGCTTTAGCAGCATGTGGTTCTTCAAAATCATCTAAATCATCTGATAAAGATGGTGTGACAACTGTTAAAGTTGGGGTGATGAACTTAAGTGATACAGAAGAAGCTCGTTGGAAAGAAGTGCAAAAGAACTTAGATGATGCAAAAGCAAACATCAAATTGGAATTCACTCAGTTTACAGACTACTCACAACCAAACCAAGCTGTTCGTGATGGAGATGTGGATATCAACGCTTTCCAACATTACAACTACCTTGAAAACTGGAACAAAGAAAACAGCGCAGATCTAGTTTCTGTAGCAGATACTTATATTGCGCCAATCCGTCTTTACTCTGGTACAAAAGATGGAAAGAACAAATACACAGATGTGAAAGACATTCCTGAAAAAGGTACCATTGCAGTACCAAACGACCCAACAAACGAAAGCCGTGCCTTGTATGTATTGGAATCAGCTGGTTTGATCAAGTTGGATACAAAAGATGGGGAATTGGCTACCATCAGCAACATCAAAGACAATCCAAAGAACTTGACAATTTCTGAGTTGGACGCTTCTCAAACAGCTTCTTCACTTCCATCAGTTGATGCAGCAATCATCAATAACACTTTTGTTCGTGAAGCAGGTATTGATTACAAGAAAGCTCTCTTTGTAGAAAAAGCAAACAGCAATTCTAAACAATGGTACAACTTGATTGCAGCTAAGAAAGATTGGAAATCATCTGATAAAGCAAAAGCAATCGAAGCTATTATTAAAGCTTACCATACTGACAACGTGAAGAAAGTGATTGAAGAATCTTCAGACGGTATGGACCAACCAGTTTGGTAATCAAGAGGATGAATAGAGAGGTGGAGAAGATTTTCTCTACCTCTTATCGTGTATAGTAGGAGGAAATGATGTCGAATCCAAGAGAGACAGAACAAATACGCAAATTTGAAAACGATGAGGTCGCTCAGCATTATTTTGAAGTCCTAAGAACTCTCATCTCCAAGCGCTCCATCTTTGCCCAGCAGATTGGTCTAAAAGAAGTGGCAACCTACTTGGGAGAAATCTTCACAGCTGCAGGGGCTAAGGTAACTGTTGATGACAGTTATACAGCGCCATTTGTTATTGCTAAATTTGTTTCACCCAATCCGGATGCGAAGACCATCATTTTCTACAACCATTACGATACAGTTCCAGCAGATGGCGACCAGCCTTGGACAAGTGATCCCTTCACGCTTTCGGTCCATTATGGGACCATGTATGGTCGAGGGGTAGATGACGACAAGGGGCATATTACCGCACGCTTGACGGCTATTCGAAAATATATCCGTGAGAATGGTGACCTTCCGGTTAACATTACCTTTATCATCGAAGGAGCAGAAGAATCTGCCTCAACAGATCTGGACAAGTATCTAGCTAAGCACAAAAAACACTTGCGTGGGGCAGACCTCTTAGTCTGGGAACAAGGGACCCGTAACCAACAAGGGGAACTGGAAATCTCAGGTGGAAACAAGGGGATTGTTACCTTTGACATGGTGGTCAAAAGTGCAGATGTGGATATCCATTCCAGCTATGGTGGGGTGGTGGAGTCAGCATCCTGGTATCTGCTCAATGCTTTGTCCAGCCTTCGAGATAAAGACGGTCGCATCTTGGTGGATGGCCTCTATGATTTGATTGAGGAGCCTAACGAGCGGGAATTGGCCTTGATTGACCGTTATGCCAATAAGACAGCAAACGATGTGACTGAGATTTACAATCTCCAATTGCCTATCTTGAAAGAGGAACGCAGTGAGTTCTTGAAACGATTTTATTTTGAACCAGCCATGAACATTGAAGGCTTGGGGACAGGCTATCAGGGTCAAGGAGTCAAAACCATTCTACCTGCAGAAGC
This sequence comes from Streptococcus australis, assembly GCF_015553625.1. Taxonomy (GTDB): domain Bacteria; phylum Bacillota; class Bacilli; order Lactobacillales; family Streptococcaceae; genus Streptococcus; species Streptococcus australis_B. The sequence goes on from NZ_JADNGY010000004.1 coordinate 25,303, forward strand.
TCGAGCCAAGATGGAAGTTCGGTTGGTGCCTGGCTTGGAACCCAAACAAGTCTTAGAATTGATTCGTGCTCAGTTGGATAAAAATGGCTTTGAGAAGATTGATCTCGTCTATACACTAGGGGAAATGAGTTATCGGAGCGATATGAGTGCGCCTTCCATTCTCAATGTCATTGATCTGGCCAAACGCTTTTATCCAGAAGGGGTCTGTGTCCTTCCAACAACTGCAGGCACTGGTCCCATGCATACGGTCTTTGAGGCCTTGCAAGTTCCTATGGCTGCCTTTGGAATCGGAAATGCCAATAGTCGAGATCATGGTGGGGATGAGAATGTGAAAATTGCTGACTACTATACCCATATTGAATTAATTAAGGAGTTAATCACAAGTTATGAGTAAAGAAATTATCAAATTGGACCATATCGATGTTACCTTTCATCAGAAAAAACGGGAAATTGTAGCCGTGAAGGATGTGACCATTCATATCAATGAAGGGGATATTTACGGGATTGTTGGTTATTCTGGAGCAGGGAAATCAACTCTTGTACGGGTCATCAATCTCTTGCAAGTACCGTCAGCAGGTACTATCACTGTAGATGGCGATGTCATCTATCAAGACCAGGTGACGTTGAATGCTGCGGCTTTACGCCAAAAACGTCGGGACATTGGTATGATTTTCCAACATTTCAATCTAATGGCCCAAATGACCGCTGCTGAAAACGTGGCTTTTGCCCTCAAACATTCAGACTTATCTAAAGAGCAAAAGGCTGAAAAAGTAGCCAAGTTGTTGGAACTAGTTGGTCTGTCAGATCGGGCGGACAACTATCCTGCTCAATTGTCAGGTGGACAAAAACAACGGGTGGCGATTGCGCGTGCGCTCGCCAACGATCCAAAGATTTTGATTTCTGACGAATCAACATCCGCCCTAGATCCAAAAACGACCAAACAAATCCTTGCTCTTCTGCAAGAGCTGAATCAGAAGTTGGGCTTGACAGTGGTCTTGATTACCCATGAAATGCAGATCGTTAAAGACATTGCCAATCGAGTGGCTGTCATGCAAAATGGTGAATTGATTGAAGAAGGCTCTGTTTTAGACATCTTCTCTAATCCTAAGAACGAATTGACACAAGACTTCATCACAACTGCAACAGGAATCGAGGAAGCTATGGTGAAAATCAACCAGCAACAAATTGTTAAGAAATTGCCAGCTGATTCTGTTTTAGCCCATTTGAAATATTCTGGTTCGGTGACAGACACAGCGATTATCAACGATATTTATAAACAGTACCAAGTGTCTGCTAATATTCTACACGGAAACATTGAAATTTTGGATCATACCCCTGTTGGTGAGTTGGTTGTTATCCTTACTGGGGAAGCAGCGAATCTAACTGCAGCACAGCGGGATCTACAAGCAGCAGGTGTTTCTGTGCGTGTCTTAAAAGAAGGGAGTAATGCATGATTGACTTTATTCAAACCTATCTACCAAATGTTTACCGGATGGGCTGGAGTGGCCAAGCTGGATGGGGAACAGCGATTTATCTGACCCTTTACATGACCTTTATCTCTTTTGTGATTGGTGGTTTATTGGGACTCATTGCAGGATTATTATTAGTCTTGACAGCACCTGGTGGGATTATCGAGAATAAATTGGTTTTCCATATCTTGGATAAAATCACGTCCATCTTCCGTGCCATTCCTTTTATCATCTTGCTAGCCTTGATCAATCCCTTTACTCGTATGATTGTCGGAACTGGGATTGGTCCTACGGCGGCCTTAGTTCCCCTATCTTTAGCTGTCTTTCCTTTCTTTGCCCGCCAAGTTCAAGTCGTTTTATCTGAGCTTGACCGTGGTGTGATTGAAGCAGCTCAAGCTAGTGGGGCAACCTTTTGGGATATTGTTGGTGTCTACCTTCGTGAAGGACTTCCTGATTTGATTCGTGTCACAACCGTGACCCTCATTTCCTTGGTTGGTGAAACAGCCATGGCGGGTGCGATTGGAGCAGGTGGTCTCGGAAACGTGGCTATTTCATATGGTTACCAACGCTTTAATAATGACGTTACCTTGCTAGCAACCTTCTTGATTCTGCTGTTGATTTTCTTTATTCAATTTATTGGTGATTTCTTAACCAAAAAAATTAGTCACCGATGAGGACGGGTAAGGTAAATAAAAATGATACAGAAACATCAGTTTAAGCAGGTTGCAGCCTTTGCAGGCTTGTATTTTCTTGCCATTGGATTAGGCGTCCTACTGGGAAGTCTGGTTGACAATCGAGGAAACATGTTTTATGCTCCAGCCTTCTCCGCCCTAGTTGGTGGAGGGATCTATCGAGTCTATGTTGAAAAAATTCAACGAACAGGAGCCATTCTAGTAGTCGCTCTTGTGATTGGTTCTTTTTTCCTTTTCACCCGTCATGGAGCTGGAGCCTTTCTTCCTGCTGTTGTTGGAGGTCTTTTGGCCGAATTGGTCGCAGCCCGTGGACACTACCAGTCGAAGTTAGGCAATGCCTTGTCTTTCCTCCTCTTTTCCTTTACGACGACAGGGCCCATTCTGATGATGTGGATCCAACCGGCTAGTTACCGTGCTTCTTTACAAGCACGTGGGAAAACGATGGATTATATTGAACGTGTTATGGTACCGTCGAATATGGAGACAGTAAGCTGGTTTTTATTGACCCTTCTTCTTGGAGCTCTACTAGGTTATCTTCTTGGACAATTGGTCTATCAAAAGCTAGATAGAAAATAACATGATGGAGAAGAAATATGCACAATAATTTACTAGTCCTTCAGTCAGACTTTGGTCTGGTAGATGGGGCTGTCTCTGCTATGATCGGGGTTGCTTTAGAGGAATCACCAACCCTCAAGATACACCACTTGACCCATGACATTACCCCTTATAATATCTTTGAAGGAAGTTACCGCCTCTTTCAAACGGTGGATTACTGGCCAGAAGGAACAACCTTTGTCTCTGTCGTTGATCCAGGTGTCGGCTCTAAACGAAAGAGCGTTGTAGCCAAAACAGCGAAGAATCAATACATTGTCACTCCGGATAATGGAACCCTATCTTTCATCAAGAAACATGTAGGGATTGTTGCTATCCGTGAGATTTCAGAGGTCAAAAACCGTCGGGCCAATACAGAGTTTTCTTATACCTTCCACGGGCGTGATGTCTATGCCTATACAGGAGCTAAGTTGGCCAGTGGGCATATCAGCTTTGAGGAAGTGGGGCCAGAGCTCAGTGTTGAACATATTGTAGAAATTCCTGTGGTGGAGACTGTTATAGAGGACAATCTTGTCAAAGGAGCCGTTGACATCTTGGATGTGCGCTTTGGTTCTCTTTGGACCTCGATTACTCGGGAAGAGTTTAATCATTTGGAACCCGCATTTGGGGAACGCTTTGAAGTAACCATTTATAACAATGACATGCTGGTTTACCAAAACCAAGTGACCTATGGTAAGTCCTTCGCCGATGTGCGGATTGGACAGCCAATCCTTTATATCAATTCCCTCTACCGTGTTGGTCTTGCCATCAACCAGGGATCCTTTGCCAAGGCCTATAATGTAGGAGTTGGGGCTTCTTGGCATATTGAAATTAGAAAAATGGAAAATTAATAGGAGATAAAAAATGAAACAAAAACAAGCTTTTTCAATTAAGGATGTTGTAGCTATTGGGGTTGGAGCAGCCCTCTTTGTCGTGATTGCAATGATTCCAATTCCGGCACCTGCTCCAAATACAAATATTCAGTTGCAATACGCTCTTCAAGCCCTCTTTAGTGTGATTTTTGGTCCGATTGTTGGTTTCTTGATGGGCTTAATCGGTCATGCTATTAAAGATGCCATGACCTATGGCCTCTGGTGGACTTGGATTATTTCTAGTGGCTTGTTTGGTCTCTTTGTTGGTTTGTTCCGCAAACAAATCGGTAACCTCAAAGGAGAAGTGACCAAGAAAGAATTGATCGTCTTTAACGTTGTTCAAGTCATTGCCAACTTGCTTATTTGGGGATTGATTGCACCGATTGGAGATGTGATGATCTACAAAGAAAGTGCTAACAAGGTCTTTCTTCAGGGAGTTGTAGCAGGTTCTGTTAATGCTTTGACAGTTGCTATTGCAGGTTCTCTTCTCTTGATTGCCTATGCCCGTACCCAAACAAAAGATGGAAGTTTATCTAAAGATTAATAGAAAATAAGAAAAAAAGCCTGGGAATCCAGGCTTTTTTTGTGTATCGAAAATATTTTTTACAAAATGTAAGATATATATTGCAAAATAGAAAATATAGTGTATAATATAGCTATAAAAACAAGAAAGGAAAAGCATGTGGCGAAAAATCTCAAATTAAAAATGGCCCGGGTCGAGCATGATATGACCCAGGGGGATCTTGCAGATGCCATCGGAGTGACGCGCCAGACCATTGGCTTGATCGAGGCAGGGAAATACAATCCGACCCTCAGCCTCTGCCTGGCAATTTGTAAGGCCTTGGATAAGACACTGGATCAACTGTTCTGGGAGTAACAGTTTTTAACAATAGAAAGAGGAATCATATGAAACAAAAGAAAGAACCAATTGTAAAAGATGAACGGACCATGCTGATTGATGGAAAAATTGCAGGGGAACTTGTTCTTGGAATGACCTGCTTTATTGCAGTATCCGCCTTTGTGAAGGCTAGTATCCTGGACTTGGACCTACTAGCCTATATGCCAGAGCTCATTCTCTTGATTGCCATAGGAGCTTATGCCCTTGTCAGAAGGATTAGTTCTGGGATTGATGTTCGAGATATGTTAGACAAAGACAGCTGGTTCAGTCGCATTGGCTCAGGTATCTTATTTGCCCTATTCGTGATCGCAACGGATGTGATTGGAAAGCGGGAAACGATGAGCTTTATGCTTAGTCCTAAGTATCTGCTCAAAATCGTCCTTGCCATTTTAGTCTTTGCCCTTCTGACTTATTTGTTAGAAAAACCACTCGCCTTCATTAATCGGAAAAAACAGAAGAAGATCGAGGCAGAGTTAGAGGAGGAATAGATGAGATTACACTTAATGAACAAACAAATCATAGATGAACGAGAAGAAGGACTCGCCAATAAGGCTGGTGCTGAAACAGCTGGATTTCTGTTTCTTGCCTTAACCGTTTTTAGTGTGGGGTCTATATTTACTTCTCAGGTCGGTCTAAGTCCAATCATGGTAGTGAGCTTACTCATTGTCTCAGGAATTTATTATGCTGTTCGTTGTCAACGATTGGGCGTACGGTTTATCAGCTATAGCTACCTAAATCTAACAGGTGTTATAGTAGTGACCTGTATTCTTTCCTTATTCATCTGGACTCAGAATTATCAATTAAATCAAACCATCTATCAGTCTAATCCCTTCCATTCAAAATTCTTGCTAGTCCTTCCCATCACCTTTCTCCTGAATCTTCCGATTGTATGGGGGATGAATTTCCTTGTGATGCTCCTTGCAAAAGTAGAGAAGAAACGCTATGAAGACTATCTGGACCAGTTGGAGATGGAAGAGTAAGCGGAGAAACTCTAAGATCATTTATATTGTTAAAACTGGGATAAGCTAGATTCTTCTCTCTCATAGATTTTGAAATCTGTTTATTTGTAAAAAATGAGCTATAATATAAGAAATTGAATATAAGCAAAATGAGGTTGTGGATGAAAAATTTAGGCTTAGTTTTTAAAACAATGAGAAAATCAAGAAAGCTATCATTAGCTGAGGCTACAGGGGGACTTTTTTCAATTTCAATGCTATCAAGATTTGAGAATGGCCAAGCGGAGATGTCTGCCGAAAAATTGAGAGAATGCCTAGAAAATATCTATTTGCAAATGGGAGAATTTGAATTTATGGTTTCTGAATTTCAACCCTCTGAGATTGAAGAGCTGCATTGGAAGTTGACAAAATATCGTTCCCCCCTTCAAAAGCAAGCGCTAGAGGTGCTACTAGCCGAACAGAAACAGAAATTTTTAACTAGTTCAAAAAAACAGTTTTACAGATTAAATACAATATGGATTAAAGCTGTATTATCAGCATCAATTGAGGATTATGAAGTTCCAAAGGAAGATATTGATTTTTTAACAAATTACTTATTTTCTACTGAAATTTGGGCACGCTATGAATTACTTCTATTTTCAGAAACAGCTCATTTATTTGACAGTCAATTATACCTTTCCTATTGTCAAGAAATGCTAAAACGATCTTCGTTCTTTCGGCATAATAATCTAAATGACAATTTGATTCATACGATGTTAGTAAATGGACTTTTTCATGCAACTAAGGAACACAATTTTTTAGAAAGTACACTATTTGAACATTTACTTTCAGAACATTTTGCAGATACACGAGATGCATTTATGAGAATAATGGAGAAGATAGCTAGGGGGTATCATCAATTAGAAGAAGGTAATAGTAGAGGTAAACAAGAAATTGAACAAGGAATTTTAATATTTGAACAATTAGGATATCTTGAACAAGTTAATTATTTTAAAGAAGTTTTTAAAGACAAGTTATAAAATTGCTTATATTCAAAAAAGATGCGAAGGCATCTTTTTTTGATAGTCTAATAACAAAGGTATTAGAAAGGAGATCGCATATGACTGCATTTGTTGAAAAATTACGCAAATTGCCGATTCATTTATTTATCAATGCTTCATTTTACCTTTATTGTGAAAAAATTGACCTCGAGGACTTTTATCCCGTTTGGAGACGATATCTGGAGGTGGTAGAATGAATCTTGTGAAAGAAAATCGATTTATTAGATATTCTATGATCGCAAATTTTTTTAACCAATTCGGTTCCTCCTTATATAATATTGTTTTCATTATATATGTAGCAACGACATTTCATTCTAAGTTATACATTAGTGTTGCAAATATGATTATTATGGTGCCCATATGTTTTCAACTTTGGATTGCACAAAAAGCAGATGAGACAGAATTTAAATCCAAATGGATCATTCGTATCGGATGGATTCAAGGTTGTTTCTTCTTCGTAATAGCGTTTCTAACTGGAAAGGTATCACTTTTTGCTTTTTCGATGATTTGTTTTTTAAATATCATATCGGATTGTTTATCTTGTTATCAAAGTTGTCTCTATACTCCAATTTTTAGTCATCAAGTCCATGAAGAGCAATTGCTTGAGGCTTATTCCTTGAATAATATTATAGGTTATATTTGTGCAATTGGAGGACAAACTACTGGAGTTTGGATATTAAATGCGACGCATCAACAATTTAAAGTAATAGCCATGTTAAATGCGATCAGTTTTATCATATCCTCTCTTATTTTTTGGTCCATAAAAGATGACTTAAGACACGGACAAGCCTTGAAATCTTCCGAAACTACATTTCTTAACAAAATAAAAGCAACTTACCAATTGGCTATTCAAACATTTAATGAGAATGAAAAAGTATCTTTTAGATGGATGTTTGTTTGTATTGTTCTAATGAATGTATTGAGTACAGCAATATCTCCGATTTTATTGATTTACTATTTAGATCATTCACTTTTTAGGTTTTCCTATGGAGAGAGTATATTAGTATTACAGATCGTTGGACTAGTATTTGGAATTCTAGGAAATCTTCATCCAGAGGGATACTTTGCTCAAAAATCCTTAGTTTCAATCTTAAAAATGAGTACGGTAGTTCTTGTAGTTACAGGTTTAATTGGAATATTAAATTTACCGTCTATTTTTATTATTCTTTTAAGTGGAGGAGATGCCTTCTTAACAGGAAAATTTAATCCGAAATTAAGTGCATTTTGGGCAAAAAGTATTCCAGAATATCAATTAGCTCAGGTACGAACGCTTATTTCCACCGTAGTAATGGCTTCAATTCCTTTAGGTACAGTAATCTTTTCAGTGTTAGCATCCTATTCAGTAAAGCTGAGCTGGTTTGTATTTTTTGGAGTATCAATGGGAGTATTGATTTCAATTGTGGCATATAAAGGCAAAGAAGTTGATTAGTATTCGGTACTTAGCTTTTTTCGGTCAAATAAATTGCATTCGTTTTCTTGGGAGAGTATACTGGTATAGTTGAATGAAAAATTCTGATAATTTAATCTTAGAAAAGAGAATCTTATGGCAAAACCTATTCGTGTCTTACTTTACTATAAATATGTTCCCATCGAAAACGCAGAACAATTTGCGGCAGACCACTTGGCTTTCTGTAAGTCGATTGGCCTCAAAGGGCGTATCCTAGTCGCTGACGAAGGGATTAACGGAACTGTTTCTGGCGACTACGAAACGACGCAAAAGTACATGGACTATGTTCACAGCCTTCCAGGTATGGAAGACCTCTGGTTCAAGATGGATGAGGAAGAAGAGCAAGCTTTCAAGAAGATGTTTGTTCGCTACAAAAAAGAAATCGTTCACCTTGGGTTAGAGGATGAAAACTTTGATGAGGACATCAACCCCCTTGAAACAACAGGTGCTTACTTGTCTCCAAAAGAGTTTAAAGAAGCTCTTCTAGACGAAGATACCGTTGTCCTTGATACTCGTAACGACTACGAGTACGACCTTGGACACTTCCGTGGGGCTATCCGTCCAGATATTCGCAACTTCCGCGAGTTGCCACAATGGGTTCGTGATAACAAAGAAAAATTCATGGACAAACGGGTTGTAGTATACTGTACGGGTGGTGTCCGCTGTGAGAAATTCTCAGGCTGGATGGTCCGTGAAGGCTACAAAGATGTCGGCCAATTGCATGGTGGTATCGCAACTTACGGAAAAGATCCAGAAGTTCAAGGAGAACTGTGGGATGGGAAGATGTACGTCTTTGACGAGCGCATTGCGGTTGATGTTAACCATGTCGATCCAAGCGTTGTCGGAAAAGACTGGTTCGATGGTACGCCTTGCGAACGCTATGTCAACTGTGGAAATCCTTTCTGTAACCGTCGGATTTTGATTTCAGAAGAAAACGAAGACAAGTACCTCCGTGGTTGCTCACACGAGTGCCGTGTTCACCCACGCAATCGTTATGTTGAAGAACACAAGATGTCACAAGCAGAAGTTAGCGAGCGTTTGGCAGTTATCGGTGAGACGCTTGATGGAGAACCTGCATAAGGTAAAAACAGCCCTTTGGCTGTTTTTTTATATGGAAAATCATGAAAATTTGTGCTATAATTTGGTAAGCGATTACATAAAGGAGAAAACAAATGTCAGTTGTGTTTTCAATTCGAAATAAAAAGAGTATGTTTGGCTATCAAAAAGTGATGCCGGCTAAAGATGTATTAAATTTGGTGGAGGGAGTGCTTACCTACAGTTTTGAGGAAGCCATGCTTAGTCGCTCTCTCAAAGATTTTCCAGCTATGATGTGTATCCGCTATGGAAAGAGCTGTTTGCCAATCATCCTTCGCTATCTGGATCAAGAGCATGCTTATCAGTTCATCCTTGCAGATTTTGCAACCCTTGAAGATTGGCGACTCATCTTAGAATGGCTCAGTGCCCTAGCTCGCCAGTTGGGAAATGAGATTCACGATAATTTGGGGACCAGCTATGATGCAGATTCTATTTTCTCTTTTGACTATGAAACCTATTTGTTGAAGAATTTACAGAATTTAGAAAAAGAACCAGACCTTCATCAATACCAGCTTCAGGGATTTGCTCATCCTGTTATCTTGGATCGTGAGCTCCTACGTCAAATCTTAGACTCTCCTCAACCTTTAGAGGAGTTCAGTCAAGTGGTTAAAAAGGTACAATACAGCTCTGCTTTCTTTAGTCAAGTCCGTTTCTACCGTCAGAACGAAACGGGAGACATCATTGGCAGTTACAGTCTAACAGAAGACACGGATACGGTTTTGCCACGTGTGCCTTTTGTGCCTGCAGAGTTTGTAGAGAAGGTCAATATGGATGAGGTCATCGACTGGAAAGTGAACTTAGTAGAAATCACTGGGAATCCCGATATGCCAGAGAGTTATAAGCCGGTGGCAGCTGTGAATTTAGAAGCTCTACTGGATGCTTTGGACTCAAGTGAATTTGAATTATTGGATGCCAATCAAATTGAAATCAAAAAATTGTCCAAGGAACGCTTGTTGCAATTGGCCCAACTCGAATAAAAAAAGTTCTCAATTCTGAGAACTTTTTTTGTTAGTTTGATTCGTGTGGCAAGATCAAGTTGAGGATGATTCCTGTCATAGCTGAGAGAGCTGTTCCTGCCAGGGTCACTGGACCGAGTTTCAGTGTTGCTCCACCAAGTCCAAGAACCAACATGGCACTTGCAATAATTAGGTTGCGCATCAAGCTGAAGTCAACACGTTCTTTGATTAAGACTTTCAAACCGTTACTTGCGATCACCCCGTAGAGAAGGATGGACATCCCACCGAGAACAGAGTTTGGAATGGTAGAAATGAGAGCAGTAAATTTACCAAAGAAGCTCAAAGAAAGAGCGATCAAGGCAGCATTTCGGATAACGGAAACAGAAGCAATACGAGTCATCCCAATCACTCCTGTATTTTCTCCATAAGTGGTATTAGCTGGACCACCAAGAAAGGCCGATACAGAAGTTGCAATTCCGTCACCAAGAAGGGTACGGTGAAGTCCCGGTTGTTTCAAGAATTGACGGCCACAGATTTGGCTAAGTACTGTATGGTCACCGATATGTTCTGAAATCGTTACGATAGCGATTGGCAAGATGGCGATGGTTTCAGGACCAAAATACAAGTTGTATTGTTTGAAGGCACCACCTGTGTTGAAAGGAAGATAGAAGCCAGGAATCTCAAACCAGTTAGCCTTGAGGACTGGTTTGAAGTCAACCAAGCCCAAGCAGACTGCGAAGACATAGCCACCGATAATGGCAAAGAGGAAAGGAATTATTTTGAAGAAGCCTTTTCCTTTGGTGTTGATGAAGGCAGCGATCAGGAAGGTCACGACAGCGACAAGGGCATTTTTCCAGTCTCCCCCTTCGACAAAACCGGCGTTCTTAACAGCTGATCCTGCAAGCCCTAAACCAATGACGATGATCATAGGTCCAATAACAACGGCAGGAAGCAATTTGTCAATCCAGCGAGTGCCAGCAACTTTAACCCCTGCAGCAACAAGCACGTAGATCAGACCAGTCAGAATAACCCCAGTTTGTGCTGCATCGACTTTTCCGCCCATTTCCTTCATCGCCAAAGCCATAGCGGTGATAAAGGCGAATGAAGAGCCGAGGTAAACAGGGACTTTAAAGCCGGTACAAGTCATATAAATCAGTGTCCCAACCCCTGATGCAAAGAGGGCAACGGATACGGGCATGCCCAAGATGAGTGGTACCAGGATGGTTGCCCCAAACATGGCGAAAACGTGTTGGAAACTTAATAAGATTCCTTTTAGGGGTGCCGGACTTTGGTCGACATCCAGGAGCAAATCAACAGTTGATTCTTCTTTCATAATAACCTCACTTTTGGGCACCAAAAAAGAGCCCATGAATATTTTTGCATAGCAAGGGCCTCAGATTATTCATATTCTGTGTCTTTGTCACCTCACAGGATGACATTAAAAACCTTTGCTTCTATGAAGTATAGCAGAAAAAAAATATTTTGTAAATATTTTTTTCCCGAGCCCGAAAACGAGAAAGCGAGGCTCGTTTTGTAAACGAATTTTTCCCAAGCCAAGAAACGAGAGAGCGAGGGAGGGTTAGTAAGAGTGACATGATTGTATCAGGCAAGAGGTCGACAATTGACGTAGTGATTGAGTGATCCCTCTTCATTTTCTTTTGGAAGAAAATTGTATTGTTTCCTACCACAAAAGGCGAACAAGTGGGGCTTCTTGCTCCTTTGTTAGAAGGAAAGAAGCCGGTTTTGTGGTATAATAGAGGACTAGAAGTAGAATAAATGAAAGAGGAGCAAGAGATGCTGTTAGAAGAATTTGATGCCAATCGACAGGCGATTATCAATCCACAAGACCTGCACGGTCCAATTGAAGGATTTCCTAAAGTAGCCATCTCTTGCTTTTCAAGAGTGACCTTTGCGCGCTTGCTTGAGAATTACAATCATGAGGTGATCACAAGAACCTCCATGGCTAACTTTGAAGTCATTGTCTATGGGATTACGATTGGAGACCAACAGATTGCGGTCTTCAATGCACCAGTTGGGGCTGCTTCCTGTGTAGGGATTATAGAGGATTTGATTCAATTTGGGATGGAAAAACTGGTGCTCTTTGGGACCTGTGGGGTTTTAGATCGAGATATCGAAGCGACCTCCATTATCATTCCAACGGCTGCTCTTCGAGACGAGGGGACCAGCTATCACTATCTTCCGGCTAGTGATGAAGTGGAAGTAAATAAGGAAAGCCTTCCTCTCTTCCAAGCCTTTCTGGACAGCCATAGGGTTTCTTATCAGTCAGGAAAAGTGTGGACGACAGATGCTCCCTATCGAGAAACCATCGACAAGATGAAGCGTCGAAAGGAAGCAGGAGCCATCTGTGTCGATATGGAATGTTCGGCAGTGGCGGCCTTAGCAACTTTTCGAGATTTTGCTCTCTGCCATTTCTTCTATGCGGCGGATCACCTCTCGGAAGAAAAATGGGATATCCGAACCTTATCCAGTCATGAGGACTTAGATGGTAAGGATCGAATCGCAGAGTTGGCAATGCAATTTGCGCTCTTATGGGAAAAGGCAAACTAAATGAAAGAAGCAATCATTGAATTGAAGGATTTTTCCTTCCAGTATAAGGCCCAGTCTGAGCCAACCTTAAAAGGGATTAACCTGACCATTTATGAGGGAGAAAAGGTCCTGATAGTGGGACCATCTGGCTCTGGCAAGTCAACGATAGGCCAGTGCTTAAATGGGATTATTCCCAATATCTATAAAGGAACTAGTAGTGGGCAATTCCTTATTCGGGGGAAAGAAGCCTTTGATCTCAGTATTTATGAGAAGTCTCACTTGGTCAGTACGGTCTTGCAGGATACGGATGGTCAGTTTATCGGTCTTAGTGTTGCAGAAGACTTAGCTTTTGCCCTTGAAAACGATATGGTCGAGCTGGAAAGCATGAAATCTCGGGTTCATACCTGGGCGGAGCGCTTAGACTTGAGTAAGCTCTTGGACCATCGGCCTCAAGATTTATCCGGTGGGCAAAAACAGCGTGTCAGCTTGGCAGGTGTCCTGATCGATGAAAGTCCGATCCTGCTCTTTGATGAGCCACTGGCTAATTTAGATCCCAAGTCGGGTCAGGATATCATTGATCTGATCGATCAGATTCATGAAGAGCAGGGAACGACAACCATTATCATTGAGCACCGTTTGGAGGATGTGCTCTACCGTCCTATCGATCGGGTCATCTTGATTAATCAAGGGCAAGTCCTCTTTAATGGGCGACCAGATGAGTTGTTGAGAACCACTTTACTAGCTGAAAATGGGATTCGGGAACCCCTCTATTTAACAACCCTTCGCCAGTTAGGGCAGGATATCAGCAAACTACCGAATTTGGACAAGGTGGAAAAAATACCACTTGAAGATTTATCAGTGGAAATTCCAACTCCAAATTTTGAAAAAAGTGCAGAGGTTGAAGTAATTTTAGAGCTTGGTCATTTGAACTTTGCCTATCGAGAAGGCCAGCCTATTCTAAAAGATCTTTCCTTGACTATTCCAAAAGGCCAACGGTTGGCGATTGTCGGAAAAAATGGGGCTGGAAAATCTACCCTTGCTAAGGCGATTTGCGGCTTTATCCAGACGGAAGGAACTTATTTCTCAAAGGGTGAGGATATCAAGGGTGATAGTGTCAAGGAGCGGGCAGAGCGAGTAGGTTATGTCCTGCAAAATCCCAATCAGATGATTTCATCGACCATGGTTTTTGATGAGGTGGCCCTCGGTCTTCACTTGAGAAATGTCCCAGAGGACCAGATTGAAAGTCGTGTCCATCAAGCCTTGAAAACCTGTGGTCTCTATGAGTTTCGTAAGTGGCCGATTTCTGCCTTGTCTTATGGTCAGAAAAAGCGGGTAACCATTGCTTCGATTTTAGTACTGGGGCCTGAGGTTTTGGTACTGGATGAACCGACGGCAGGCCAGGATCAACGAAACTATACAGAAATTATGGATTTCCTTGATGAACTCCAGCAAAAGGGGCATACCATTGTCATGATTACCCATGATATGCAACTGATGCTGGATTATTCCGATCGAGCGATCGTGGTGACGGATGGGCAAATTTTGGCAGATTTGACGCCGGCAGAGCTCTTGACCCAACCAGAAATTTTAAGACGGGCTAATTTGAAAGAAACGTCTATTTTCGCCTTGGCAAATCGACTTGGTGTCGATCCGCTTGCCTTGACCCAGTTTTATATGAATCAGAAGGGGGTAGGTCATGAATAATCGCTTAGTCGGCTACCATGCTGGAACCAGCTTTCTGCATCGCCTCTCAGGCGCTAGCAAACTCCTATTTTTATTGTTGGTATCATTAGCGGCCATGTTGAGTTACGATACCCGCCTGTTATTGGTCATTGGTCTAGGTGCCCTCGCCTTATTTGCGACCTCAGGCATTCGTTTGAAAGACATTTCTTTTATTCTTAGTTTTGCCCTGGTCTTTGCTATTCTCAATGTCTTGATGGTCTATCTTTTTGCCCCTCAATATGGGGTAGAGATCTATGGAGCAAAAACAGTTCTTCTAGATGGTTTAGGGGCATATAGCATCACAGCTCAAGAGTTGTTTTATCTTTTCAACCTAGCTTTGAAGTATGTGTGTACCATTCCTCTGGCTCTTATTTTCCTAATGACCACCCATCCTAGTCAATTTGCTTCTAGTCTTAATCAGATTGGGGTGTCCTACAAGATTGCTTATTCAGTGAGCTTGACCCTGCGCTATATTCCAGATGTGCAGGAGGAATACCAGATTATCAAGCTCTCCCAAGAAGCAAGAGGGTTGGAATTGTCCAAAAAGGCCAACTTTGTCCAGCGGGTGAAGGGAAATCTTCAGATGATTTCTCCCTTGATTTTTAGTTCTCTGGAGCGGATTGAAACGATTTCTACAGCCATGGAACTGCGTCGCTTTGGGAAAAATAAAAAACGGACTTGGTACACCTATCAGGAGATGACGACTCGTGATCGTCTGATTATCCTAGGGTCCGCTCTGATGGTAGTCTTGAGTTTGGTCTTGATTTGGGTGAACCAAGGTCGATTCTATAATCCTTGGAGGTAAGAAAATGGCAGAAACAATTTTAGTAACAGGAGCTTCAGCTGGCTTTGGTCAAGCTATTTGTCAACGCTTAGTTGCCGATGGTCATCGAGTGATTGGTGCGGCTAGACGCATTGAAAAATTACAGGCCCTTCACGAAGAGTTGGGAGAAGCCTTTTATCCTCTTCAAATGGATGTAACAGATCTCACTCAGGTGGATCAGGCACTTGCCAGTTTACCAAAAGCTTGGGAGCAGATTGATGTCTTGGTTAATAATGCTGGCTTGGCCCTAGGCCTCGCTCCAGCTCAGAAAGCAGAGATTGCAGATTGGTTGACCATGATCCAAACCAATATCATCGGTCTGACCTATTTGACCCGGCAAATCCTCCCCCAGATGGTGGAAAGAAATGATGGGTATGTCATCAATATGGGGTCGACTGCTGGGACGGTTCCCTACCCAGGGGCCAATGTTTATGGTGCTTCCAAGGCCTTCGTTAAACAGTTCTCTTTAAACCTACGTGCCGACCTGGCTGGAAAACAAATTCGGGTGACCAATATTGAACCAGGTCTCTGTGAAGGGACCGAGTTCTCATCGGTTCGCTTTAAAGGGGATGAAAAACGGGTAGAAGCTCTCTATCGAGACGCTCATGCTATTCAACCTGAAGATATAGCCAATACGGTGTCTTGGCTCATTCAACAACCCAAGCATGTCAATGTCAATCGGATTGAAATCATGCCAGTTTCCCAAACCTTTGGCCCTCAACCGGTCTATCGGGGTGACTAGTTTTACTAACCAGCTCTATCTCGTGCTGGTTATTTTTCCATGTTGAGGATAGAAAATAGGAGGAGAATATCCATGTCAAAAGCCTTAGTGATTGGATCCACTGTTTGTGATATTATGGTTTATCTTGATCGTCTACCAAGTAGGGAAGGGGACGCCCATATCCATGAGCAGACTTGGTCTCTTGGAGGGTGTGCCTTTAATGTCGTCTCCGTACTTCATGCTTTAGGTCAAAAGGTTGACTTCATCTCGCCAGTGGGGACGGGTGTCTACGGGGATTTTGTTAAGGCAGAACTAGAAAAGTTAGGTATCCAAACCCCTATTTTAGTAACAGGAGCGAATGGTTGTTGCTATTGTTTCATTGAGTCGGATGGAGAACGAACCTTTTTATCAGATCATGGAGTGGAATATGGTTTTCAGAAGGAATGGCTGCAGTCTCTGGAGCAGGAAAGCTATGATTCTATTTATCTCTGTGGCCTTGAAGTAGAAGAGCCGACCGGGATGGAACTCATTCAAGCTGTGTCAAAACTCGAAGGCCAAGTTATCTTTGCGCCAGGGCCTCGCGGTCTCTTGATTCCCAAGGACCGACTGGAAGCAATTTATGATCTCCAACCCATCCTCCACCTCAATGAGCTAGAAGCTAAGGCTTTTTCAGAATGTGAAGAGATTGCTGAAGCAGTTAAGATCCTTTACCAGAGAACAGGGCAGTTAGTCATCGTCACTTTAGGAGAAAAAGGAGCAATCGCATACGATGGTAGG
Source organism: Streptococcus australis (assembly GCF_015553625.1). GTDB lineage: Bacteria > Bacillota > Bacilli > Lactobacillales > Streptococcaceae > Streptococcus > Streptococcus australis_B. The sequence goes on from NZ_JADNGY010000004.1 coordinate 41,909, forward strand.
TGGTATGAGGCTATCGGATTTCCGACAGAAGTTCTTGATACCGTAGGAGCAGGAGACAGTCATTTGGGAGCCTTTTTAGCAGCATCCTTGCAAGGGGTAGATGTAGAGGATGCCTTAAGCTTTGCTAACCGTTTAGCAAGCAAGGTTGTGGCGACTAGGGGAGTTCATTTAGAGCGCCATCACTACCATGCCCTAGAGCAAGAGTTGAACCAATTGGTCCAGTCAAAAGAGAGTGGGACAGAAATCGGTAATTCGTAAGAATTCGATTTCGTCGTCCCACCTCCGCACAGTTGAGTAGGGCTGTAAAAGCTGATGAAATCAGCGTAGTAGAGCCCACTCAACCACTGCGTCTTGCTCGACAATCCAAAGACAATTGAGAGGCTAGGACTTTTGTCCCAGCCTCTTCTTTTGAGTTGATCTTATAATGGTCGCTTATTAGGCATGCCAGCTTTTCTTGGATATTTATTAGGAGTTTCTTTTTTCTTCTCCACAACAGTGATGTAACGTGGATCCCCGTTTGGCAATTCATACTGTAGATTGTCTTCAACCTTACTAAAGAGCAGGTTGAGGGCATTTTTGGCTTCTTCCAACTCTTCTGGAGCATTGCTAGCCTTGAGAGCGAGTAGCCGTCCCCCTACTTTCAGGTAAGGGATGGTCAGCTCAGAGAGGACCTGCATGCGGGCAACGGCGCGGGCAGTTACGATATCAAATTGGGCACGAAAAGCCTTGTCTTGCGCAAAGTCCTCCGCACGTCCATGGTAGAAATGAACTCCGCTCAAGCCCAACTCTTCAGCCAGCAAGTGGAGAAAATTGATCCGCTTATTGAGGGAATCAATAATGGTTACATCTAGCTCAGGGAATAGGATCTTCATTGGTAGACTCGGAAAGCCAGCACCCGCGCCGATATCCAAGAGACGGATGGGTTGGTTTTCGATCAAACCTTGTAAAATGGGTGCGATAGAATCATAAAAATGCTTGAGATAGACTTCGTCTTTTTCGGTGATGGCAGTGAGATTAATCTTTTCATTCCATTCAACGAGGAGCTCGAAATAGCGTTCGTATTGCTCTTTTTGACGATCAGTTAATGGAAAGCCGAGTTCGGCTAAACGGACATAAAATTCTTCTGGTTTCATGCTATTATTTTACCACAAAATAAGGGAAATTTGATATACTGGTAGAAAGAAATGAAAGGAATTCAATAAAATGATTTGGATTATTCTTGGGATCATTGTGGTCCTTGTGTTGATTGTAGTAGGAGTTTACAACGGTTTGGTGAAAAGCCGGATGCAAACTCGTGAAGCATGGAGTCAAATTGACGTGCAATTGAAACGTCGGAATGACTTGATTCCAAACTTGATCGAAACCGTTAAAGGCTATGCTAAGTACGAAGGAGATACACTAGCAAAAGTGACTCAACTTCGCCAACAAGTAGCGCAAGCTTCTTCACCTGCAGAAGCAATGGCGGCCAGTGATGCTCTTTCCCGTCAAGTAGCCGGCATCTTTGCGGTGGCTGAAAATTACCCAGACTTGAAAGCTAACACTAACTTCATGCAGTTGCAAGAAGAATTGACCAACACAGAAAACAAAATTTCTTATGCTCGTCAATTGTACAACAGTGTAACAAGCAACTACAATGTCAAGTTGGAAACTTTCCCAACAAACGTGATTGCTGGAATGTTTGGCTTCAAACAAGCCGAATTCCTTCAAGTACCTGAAGAAGAAAAAGCAGTACCAAAGGTGGACTTTAGCGGATTAGGAGACTAATATGCTCTTTGACCAAATTGCAAGCAATAAAAGGAGAACCTGGATTCTCCTTATTGCTTTTTTCATACTCTTAGCTCTCATCGGAGCAGCCGTTGGCTACCTCTGGTTAGGCTCCTCCCTTGGTGGCGTCATCCTAGCTTTGATTATTGGTGGAATTTATGCCTTTAGCATGATTTTTCAATCCACCGAAGTTGTCATGCGGATGAATGGGGCGCGTGAGGTAACGGAAGAGCAAGCTCCTCAGCTCTACCATATTGTACAAGATATGGCTATGGTAGCCCAGATCCCCATGCCTCGGGTCTATATTGTGGATGATCCTTCGATGAATGCATTTGCGACAGGATCTAATCCTCAAAATGCAGCTGTTGCAGCGACAACAGGACTTCTAGCTGTGATGAACCGTGAGGAATTGGAGGGAGTCATCGGACACGAAGTCAGCCATATTCGCAATTACGATATTCGCATCTCGACGATTGCAGTTGCCCTTGCTAGTGCCATCACCATGCTTTCTAGCATTGGTGGCCGGATGATGTGGTGGGGCGGTGGCCGTAGCCGGGACGATGATCGAGAAGGTAGCGGTGGTTTGGAGATTGTTATGTTGATCCTTTCCCTGCTTGCCATCGTTTTAGCACCATTAGCAGCGACCTTGGTCCAGTTAGCCATTTCTCGTCAACGGGAGTTCCTAGCAGACGCTTCAAGTGTTGAATTGACGCGGAATCCTCAAGGGATGATCAATGCTTTGTTAAAACTAGACAATAGCGAACCCATGCAACGACATGTCGATGATGCGAGCAGTGCTCTTTTTATCAACGATCCAAAAAAAGAATCCGGTTTGCAAAAACTCTTTTATACCCACCCACCTATTGCTGAGCGGGTGGCTCGCCTAAGAAAAATGTAAAAAATCCACCAAACGGTGGATTTTTTATTTGGTTGTTAAGAGGAGGGTAGTGAAACCAAGGATGGCAAAGATCCCCCAAGCTAGGGGAAGGCTCCAGATAGCTAGACTAGAAAAGAGAGCTGTCCCAAGTGGCATGGCAAAGCTGACCATCAGTCCCAAAAAGCTAGAGGTAGAAGCTAATTTTTCAGCGGGTAATTTGCTCATTAAAAGACTGGAAACTTTTGGGTTGATTTTTGCTACAAGATAACCAAGGAAAGTGATGAGTAGAAGGGAAAGAATGTCCCAGTGTACCAGGATATTTGTGAGCCCAAGCATGGTCAGCCCACCTGCGATCCAAAGGAGGATATGGTGGAGTGATTGCTTGGAAAAATGATCGTGGGGTGTCAAACTAGCCCAGACCATGCTTAAAATAGTCACTGCCTCTAAGATCAAGAGGGATTGGCTAAAGCTCAACTGAAAGAAGGGAGAGTGAAGCAGTTGCAAATTGTAGATACCTGAGATGGATCCCCCAAGGGCATTGATGAGAACCAATGAGAAGAGCAACTTGCCAAAGTGGTGAACCTCCTCATCTGCAAAAATACTTTTGGCGTTCTGGTACATCTCTTGGCAATCGTGTACCAAAGATTTCTTACTTTTGGGCTCAATGACGGGAGCATGTGTCAGCTGCTTTTTTCTCATCAGAAGACAAGTAGAAGACAGGAGAAAAGTCACGGCATTGATCGAAGCGACCATAGCAAAATTTTGATGGCTGATAGCTAGCAGCCAAACTCCTAGAGCTTGTCCAGAAATCGAACAGACCATGCTAAGCAGTTGGTTGAAGGAATAGGCCTCCATCAAATCCTCGCTAGGGATGTTCTTCTGCATAATGGGGAGTTGCAAGCCTCCGCGATAATCACTCAAACAATCTGAAACAATGTTTAAAAAGCAAACAATCGAAAAGGCTAGGTAACCCGGAATCTTGGTCATGAGAGCAATAAGGATGAAGAGGATGGCTTGAAGATAGCCAATGCGGATCAACCAGTTAGCTTTTTTCTTCGTGCGGTCAGCCTTCATCCCGACAAAAATGGTAAAGAGGCTAGGAATAAATACAATGAGATTAGCAATTCCAACTGCTAGGCTCGGCTGTGGCATGCTGGCAGCAAAGACCACAAAGACCAGATTGTAGATGGCAGCACCAAGGGTATTCAAAAAGCGAGAAAGACTAAGTAAGGCAAAAATTTTATTACGAGCTAAGAGTTTCATGAGCCTTCCTCCTTCACGTGATCAGTTGCTAGGACTTGTTTGATGGATCGAAAGATCTGTTTGAAGAGGTCCATTTTCTCCTCTTCAGAGAGGGCTAGTTCCTGATCCTTCAGGTAGACGCTGGTATGCTTGAGAAACAAATGAAGTAAGTATCTTTTTAGTTTGATCATCATGGAAGGGGCCTTCTTTCTTTGATTGATGATCCTATTGTAGACCTCAAAAACAAGAAAAACAAAATGTTGCATATTTTCAACAAAAAGAGGCTGAGACAAAAGTCCTAGCCTCTCAATTATCTTTGGATTGTCGAGCAAGACGCAGTGGTTGAGTGGGCTCTACTACGCTGATTTCATCAGCTTTTACAGCCCTACTCAACTGTGCGGAGATGGGACGACGAAATCGAATTCTAACGAATTACCGATTTCTGTCCCACTCTCTTTTCAGGATTCCTTGATCAGTTCTTGCAGGCCCTGTTTGTAGTAGTTGGCACTGTCCTTACAATCCAGAATAGAGAGAACCTGGATGGCCTGCTCCATCTTTTCAAGACCAGCTTCTTTTTCACCCTTCCGATAAAGAAATTCTCCTTTGGCGTAGAGATAAACCGTCCGAAGGTAGGCTTCGTTCTCAGAGTAAAAGTGGTTGTTAATCAGGTGATCAAAATAGGTTGCATCTTCAAATTCATTTGAATTAATGGCCAGAAAAAAGCCATTAAGGAAAATAGAATTGATGGCAGGACGAGAGGAATCTAGGAGAAGCTTGAAATCCTCACGTTGGACCAACTCCACTGTGTATTGTCGATAGAGCTGACTAGAGAAAAGAGGAGAGGTCAGTGAAAATAGGCTTAACTCAAAATTTCCCCAGACCATGACAGAGAAGAGGTAGTCATAGAGGAAATCTAGTTCCTCTTGGCTAGCAGCCAACTCTACCTCAGGATAGTTGCCAAGCATTTGGGCCTTGAGAATAATGCTGGCTAAGAAGTCTTCTTTTTTGTGATCTTTCTGATAGGCTAGTTGGTAGCTTTGGTACAAGGCTTGGTCGTGTTCCAAGCTCATGTTTTCATAGTGCTCTTTCAACAATTTGGGAATAAAGGAGTGCTGATCGATACCAGCTAGATGGGAAAACTCACTGAGGCTGGTTTTGATCTGTTGAAGGGCCTGAAAAAACCGTTGCGTCGTCAGGTCATTTTCCCCTCTTTCAAATCGAGATAACATGGAGCGCGAAAATTCGCCACCCGTAGCCTCCTCTAAAGAGATGTGGCGACTTTCACGTATTTGCCGAAAAACTGCTCCGATTTCTTTCATGAATTCTCCTCTATCTAACATTGCTCAATGCCCTAGCAAGTGAACCTCTTTTGTCCAAGAGATGGTGGGACCCTTGTGTACAACACCAATTTGCCTAGTCTCTGTATCTTTTTTCATGATTATAACAAATTTTTGAGGAGACATCTTGGTTGAAGGGACAGCTTCATGATATACTAGTAGTATCTAGAAGATTTGAGGACAAAAGAATGAACTTATTTACACAAGAAATCCGTAAAAATCCTGAAGGACTAGCATTTAATCAAGAGTTGGATTTGTTAAAGGATCTGCAAAAGCGCAATCCAGAAATTCTTGATTTGAAGAATGTGACAGCGACAGGGGGAGTAGCCTATGATACAGGTCTTTATGTCTTGGATTACCAGTTGACCTACACCATCGTTTTGGCCTCTAGCCGAAGCATGGAGCCTGTTGAGATTCAAGAGAGCTATCCTGTAACAGAGGTATTTGCGGAGGATGTACAGTCAGAGGCAGATATCGAAGCTCTTGAGGAAGACTTGATCCTTCCAATCGAAGGTGGGAAGATTGACCTGAGTGAGAGTGTAGCGGATAATATTCTGCTCAATATTCCTCTCAAGGTTCTCACTCCAGAAGAGGAGGCTGGTCAAGGCTTTATCGAGGGCAATGATTGGAAAATCCTATCCGAAGAAGAATACCAAGCTGCTCAAGTGATCAAGAAAGAAGAAAACAGTCCTTTCGCTGGTCTAAATGGCTTGTTTGACGAAGAATAAGCTAGAGATTACATTTGATAAATTTAGACATAAATACAGGCCTTTTCTTTGAGGAAAGGCCTTCTTTTGATATACTAGGATTAATAAACAACAGAGGGTAGACCTCTAAAAAGGAGAAAAAGTATGGATACTTTATTTATTCCAGGCTGGTTGATTACCGGCCTAATAGTCGCAGTTATTATTTTGATTTTGCTTGTTAAAGGTTATGTGAACGCTAAACCCAACGAAGTCGTGGTCATTACAGGTCTTCGGAAACAACGTCACTTGCGTGGGAAAGCTGGCTTTATGATTCCCTTTGTCGAACAACGCTCTTATCTTGATATTGAGCAATTCTCGACAGATGTTCGGACGTCAGAAGCAGTCCCAACACTGGACTTCATTAACGTCCGTGCCGATGCAGCTGTTAAATTAAAAATTGGTACAACCGATGAAATGATTGCCCGGGCTGCAGAAAACTTCTTGAACTGGAATACGACAGATATTTCCAATTCTGTCCAAGATGTCTTGGAAGGAAACTTGCGGGAAGTGATCGGTCAGATGGAGCTCCGTAAGATGGTCAATGACCGTCAAGAGTTTGCTTCAAAAGTGCAGGACAACGTAGCACCAGACTTGGCCAAAATGGGTCTGGAAGTCATCGCTTTTACGGTTCAATCCTTCTCTGATGAAGGGGGAGTCATCGATAACCTCGGGATTGAAAATGTTGAAACCATCAAGAAAGATGCCTTGATTGCCAAAGCCAAAGCGGAACGCGAACGCAAGGAAGTCGAAGCAGAACAAGATAAATTGGCCAACGACAAACGCGTCGCTGCTGATCTTGAAATCGCGCAAAAACAAAACGAATTAAAACTCAAACAAGCAGCCCTCAAGCAAGAAGCAGATATTGCCCAAGCAAAAGCAGATGCCGCTAAAGGGATTGAGGCAGAAGTGCAACGTCGTGAACAAGAGCGCGTGGCAGCCGAAGCCAATATCATGAAACAGGAAAAAGAAGCGGAAGTCAAAGAGCGCGAAGTTAAGGTTCGTGAGCAAGAATTGGATGCCAACATCCGCAAACAAGCTGAAGCTGAAAAATATGCGCGTCAACAAGCTGCAGAAGCAGAATTGATCGAACGCCAACGCAAGGCGGAAGCAGAACTCTTCGAAACACAAAAAGAAGCAGAAGCTCGGAAAGCCCAAGCCGAAGCTGAGAAATTCGCCCAATTGCAAGAGGCCGAAGCTATTGAAGCCAAAGGTCGCGCCGAGGCCGAAGCCATTCGCTTGAAACTGGAAGCGGAAGCCAAAGGTTTGGACCAAAAGGCCGAAGCAATGAAGAAAATGCAAGAAGCAGCCATTACTGAAATGGTCGTTGATAAGTTGCCTGAAATTGCGCGTGCTGTCGCTGAGCCATTGACCAAGGTGGATAAGATCACCATGTATGGTGAAGGAAACGCCTCTAAGATGGTGGGTGATATCATGCAAAGTATCGATCAAGTCTCTCAAGGAGCTGGATTTGATATCCGTCAATTACTAGCAGGAGCTCTTGGGGTCAATATGACGGTCAACAAACTCAAAGAAGGAGAACAACCGGTCATTGAAGCGGATGAATTAGCTTCAAAAGAAGATTAATGCCATTCATAAGTAAGTGTCTGAGAACTGTTTCTCGGGCACTTTTGTTTTTAAGATCAAATGACTTGTATGATCTTCTCTCTCTTGGAGAAGTGGGAAGCTATTTTCTACTTTCATTTGATGTCAAAAAATGGTAGAATATAGGCAAACTATAAAGAGGAGTGTCACATGACTAAAGCAAACTTTGGTGTTGTTGGTATGGCCGTAATGGGTCGTAACCTTGCCCTTAATATTGAATCTCGTGGATACACAGTTGCTATCTATAACCGTAGTAAAGAAAAAACAGAAGATGTTGTTGCTTGCCATCCTGAAAAGAACTTTGTGCCAAGCTATGATATCGAAAGCTTTGTAAACTCAATTGAAAAACCACGTCGTATCATGCTTATGGTTCAAGCAGGACCTGGTACAGATGCAACCATCCAAGCCCTTCTTCCACACTTGGATAAAGGCGATATCTTGATTGACGGAGGAAACACTTTCTACAAAGATACTATCCGTCGTAATGAAGAGTTGGCCAACTCTGGTATCAACTTTATCGGTACTGGTGTCTCTGGTGGTGAAAAAGGTGCCCTTGAAGGTCCTTCTATCATGCCTGGTGGACAAAAAGAAGCGTATGAATTGGTAGCAGACGTTCTTGAAGAAATCTCTGCCAAAGCACCAGAAGATGGCAAACCATGTGTGACTTACATCGGTCCTGATGGAGCTGGTCACTACGTGAAAATGGTCCACAACGGTATCGAGTATGGGGACATGCAATTGATCGCAGAAAGCTATGATTTGATGCAACACTTGCTTGGACTTTCAGCTCAAGATATGGCTGAAATCTTCACTGAGTGGAACAAGGGCGAATTGGACAGCTACTTGATCGAAATCACGGCTGACATCCTTGGACGTAAAGATGATGAAGGTCAAGATGGCCCAATCGTAGACTACATCTTGGATGCCGCAGGAAACAAGGGAACTGGTAAATGGACTAGCCAATCAGCGCTTGACCTTGGTGTGCCATTGTCACTCATTACGGAGTCAGTATTTGCCCGTTACATCTCTACATACAAAGAAGAACGTGTACACGCTAGCAAGGTGCTTCCAAAACCAGCTGCTTTCAAATTTGAAGGTGATAAGGCTGAGTTGATCGAAAAGATCCGTCAAGCCCTTTACTTCTCAAAAATCATTTCATACGCACAAGGTTTTGCACAATTGCGTGTTGCATCTAAAGAAAACAACTGGAACTTGCCATTTGCAGACATCGCTTCTATCTGGCGTGATGGCTGTATCATCCGTTCTCGTTTCTTGCAAAAGATCACGGATGCATACAACCGTGATGCAGACCTTGCTAACCTTCTTTTGGATGAGTACTTCTTGGATGTCACTGCTAAGTATCAACAATCTGTTCGTGATATCGTAGCTCTTGCTGTTCAAGCTGGTGTGCCAGTCCCAACCTTCTCAGCAGCTATCACTTACTTTGATAGCTACCGTTCAGCGGATCTTCCAGCGAACTTGATCCAGGCACAACGTGACTACTTCGGTGCTCACACATACCAACGTAAGGATAAAGAAGGTACCTTCCACTATTCTTGGTACGACGAAAAATAATTGTAGGTTATGACAAAGCGGATATTACTAGTAGAAAATGAAAAGAATTTAGCGCGCTTTATTGATTTAGAACTTCAGAAAGCAGGCTATGTAGTTGATTTGGTAGAACAAGGGGAACTCGCCTTGAAACTCCTGCAGGCTACAGAATATGATTTAATTCTTCTCAATTACGAACTAGAAGATATGAGTGGGGAAGAGTTTGCCCAGCGTCTGAGCCAGATTCGTCCTGCAGCAGTCTTGATTGTCTTGGATAGTCGTGAGAAAATTTCAGAGCATATGGAGAGTATCCAACGATTTGCAGTATCTTATGTCATCAAACCATTCGTGATCAGTGATTTGGTTGAGAAAATCATCGCTATTTTTAGAGGTCGTGATTTTATTGACCAACATTGTAATCAGATGAAAGCTCCTACTTCCTATCGAAATTTGCGTATTGATGTCGAGAATCATATGGTGTATCGGGGAGAAGAAGTGATTGACCTGACACGTCGAGAATATGACCTGTTAGCGACTTTGATGGGAAGCAAACATGTCCTTAGTCGGGAGCAACTCTTAGAGCGGGTGTGGAAATATGAGAGTACAGCAGAAACCAATATCGTTGATGTCTATATTCGCTATCTTCGTGGGAAAATAGATCTTCCAGGACAAAAGAGCTATATCAAAACTGTCCGAGGTGTCGGCTACCAAATGCAAGAATAACAACAATCCCTTTGATGAGAAATCTCAAAGGGATTTTTTTGTTTGTCAAAAAGGAAGAAAGAAAAATTTTTTAAAAAAATTTTTTTAAAATCTTGTGAAAGAAGCAAACGTTTGCCTGGATTACAGTATTTCCAAGGCCTTTGTATATAATGTTTGTGAATTAAAAATTTACATGTAAGGGCTTTACAAAAAGAAAAAAAGTGGTATAATAGTAAGTGAAATATGCAAACGTTTTCTCGTATTGCGGGCATTTCAATTTTATAAGGAGGTCGAATGATGAATAAACAATCATTCAAAAGTCTATTAAGCTTTGAATTTTGGCAAAAATTCGGTAAAGCGTTGATGGTGGTCATTGCAGTTATGCCGGCGGCAGGTCTGATGATCAGTCTTGGTAAAACCATTGCAATGATTAATCCAGAACTTGGTTTCTTGGTAACTACCGGTGGTGTTCTTGAACAGATCGGTTGGGGGGTTATCGGAAACCTCCACATCCTCTTTGCTCTCGCTATCGGTGGTAGCTGGGCGAAAGAACGTGCGGGTGGGGCCTTTGCAGCAGGTCTATCCTTTATCCTGATTAACCGGATCACTGGTGTGATGTTCGGTGTAACAGGAGATATGCTGAAAGATCCAGAAGCGAAGGTGAAAACACTTCTTGGTGGATCTATCAAGGTTGCTGATTACTTCACGAGTGTGTTAGAATCACCTGCCTTGAATATGGGAGTTTTCGTTGGGATTATTGCCGGTTTTGTAGGGGCAACAGCCTTTAACAAATACTACAACTACCGCAAGTTACCAGATGCCCTATCATTCTTTAACGGGAAACGCTTTGTTCCATTTGTCGTTATCCTTCGTTCTGCAATTGTGGCTCTTATCTTGTCATTCTTATGGCCAGTAGTCCAAACAGGAATTAACAACTTTGGTATTTGGATTGCTAACTCAAAAGAGACTGCTCCAATCTTAGCACCATTTGCTTTCGGTACCTTGGAACGTCTCTTGCTTCCATTTGGTCTTCACCACATGTTGACTATCCCAATCAACTATACTCAATTGGGTGGTACTTATGAAGTGTTAACTGGTGCAGCAAAAGGCACTCAAGTATTTGGTCAAGATCCACTTTGGTTGGCTTGGATTACAGACTTAGGAAATACAAAAGTTTCTGACCCTGCTACTTACCAACACTTGTTGGATACTGTCACACCTGCTCGTTTCAAAGTGGGACAAATGATCGGTTCATTCGGTATCTTGATGGGGGTTGCCCTTGCCATTTACCGTAATGTAGACCCTGATAAGAAACACAAATACAAAGGGATGATGATTGCGACTGCTCTTGCAACCTTCCTCACAGGGGTTACAGAACCAATCGAGTACATGTTTATGTTCGTAGCAATGCCTCTTTACCTCGTTTATGCAGTGGTACAAGGTGCAGCCTTCGCGATGGCAGATATCGTCAATCTCCGTGTCCATTCATTTGGATCAATTGAGTTCTTGACTCGTACACCAATGACCATTAAAGCTGGTATTGGTATGGATATCATTAATTTCATCTGGGTAACTGTACTTTTTGCAGTGATCATGTACTTCATTGCAAACTTCATGATCCAGAAATTTAACTACGCAACTCCTGGACGTAATGGAAACTACGAACAAGCTGAGGGTGGTGCAGAAGAGTCTGAAACTTCAGGTTCAAGTAAAGTGGCTGCTGCTTCTCAAGCGGTTAACATCATTAACCTTCTTGGTGGTCGTGCCAATATCGTCGATGTAGATGCATGTATGACTCGTCTTCGTGTTACTGTTAAAGACGAAACTAAAGTCGGAACAGAAGAACAATGGAAGGCTGAAGGAGCAATGGGACTTGTCATGAAAGGACAAGGTGTCCAAGCGATTTACGGTCCAAAAGCGGACGTCTTGAAATCAGATATCCAAGATTTGTTAGACTCAGGTGAAGTGATTCCTGAAACTCTTCCAAGTCAAAAGACAGCGGTTCAACAAGCAGAAGTTGCCTTTAAAGGGGTGACGGAAGAAGTTCACTCAGTTGCTGAAGGACAAGTCATTGAATTAGAAAAAGTTCAAGATCCAGTCTTCTCACAAAAAATGATGGGTGACGGATTTGCAGTTGAACCAGCAAATGGTCAGATTGTTTCACCAGTAGCTGGTAAGGTGACAAGCGTCTTCCCTACCAAACATGCGCTTGGTTTGGTAACAGAATCTGGTCTTGAAGTCCTCGTTCATATCGGTCTTGATACTGTAAGTTTGGAAGGTAAACCTTTCACAGTGAAGGTAGAAGAAGGCCAAACAGTGGCAGCGGGAGACCTATTGGTAGAAGCAGATTTGGATGCTATTCGTGAAGCTGGACGTGCAACTTCAACAGTTGTAGTCTTCACAAATGGTGCAGCAATTAAATCTGTTACTCTTACACAAACTGGTCAACTTCCAGCAGATGCTGTGGTTGCTAAGGTTGAATTATAATCTATGAGAGTTATTCCTTGTATCTATTGGATACAGGGAATTCTCTATTAGGAGAGTAGGATCATGAAATTTTTAACTTTAAACACTCATAGTTGGATGGAAGAAAATCCCCAACAAAAATTTGAGGACTTATTAAAAGACATTCTTGAAAAGCAATACGACTTGATTTGTTTCCAAGAAATTAATCAGACCATCGAAAGTCCAGTTGTTCCTGTTAATGACTTGTACCATCCAACTCCTTCTTCGGAGCCGATCCATCAGGATCACTATGTTCGTTGTTTAGTTGAAAAATTAGAAGAAGAAGGATTGAGCTACCACTGGACCTGGGCTTATAACCATATCGGCTATGACCGTTATCATGAAGGTGTGGCGATTCTATCGCGTACCCCAATCCAGGCAAGCGAACTCTTGGTTTCAGATGTGAATGATCCAACAGATTATCATACACGACGGATTGCCATTGCAGAAACCCAAGTTGATGGGAAAGACATTGCTGTTGCCAGTGTTCACCTCTCTTGGTGGGACAAAGGCTTCCAGCAAGAGTGGGCGCGTTTAGAAGAACGCTTTAGCCAATTGCAAAAGCCTTTGATTTTAGCTGGGGACTTTAATAATCCAGCTGGGCAAGAAGGTTATGAAGCCATTTTAGCGAGCCCGCTAGCTCTTCAAGATAGCTTTATTGAAGCTCGCCAGACCAAGGGGACTTACACTGTAGGTCCTGGAATTGATGGATGGGATGATAATCAAGTACCCTTGCGGATTGATTATATTTTCACCTCAAAAGAATGGGTTATCGAACGGCTAGAAGTTGTGTTTGATGGTTCTAGTCAGCCTCTCGTCAGCGACCATTATGGTTTGTCAGCTGACTTGTATTTACCATAATATTCAAATCCCTATCCCTCCAGGAGGCTAGGGATTTTCTTTATTTCCCTTGCTTTCACTTTAGCCCTAAATATGATAGAATAAAGTATTAAGAAACGATAAGGAGGGTGTCCATGCGGTGTCCAAAATGTGGCGGAAATAAGTCTAGTGTTGTAGATAGTCGCCAGGCAGAAGATGGAAAAACGATTCGTAGAAGAAGAGAATGTGATGAATGTCATCATCGCTTCACCACTTATGAACGAGTAGAAGAGCGGACTCTTGTTGTGGTGAAAAAAGATGGCACCCGGGAACAGTTTTCTAGAGATAAAATATTTAATGGGATTATTCGATCTGCTCAGAAACGTCCCGTGTCGAGTGACGAAATTGAGGAAATTGTGGGGCGAATCGAACAAAAGATTCGTAGTCAGAGTGAAAATGAGATCCAGAGTGACTATATCGGATCACTTGTCATGGACGAGTTAGCAGAATTGGACGAAATTACCTATGTTCGATTTGCGAGTGTCTATCGTAGTTTCAAGGATGTTGGTGAATTGGAAAGTCTCTTAAAGCAGATTACCAAAGGAACGAAGAAGAAAAAGGAAAAATAGATGAAGCCCAATACTTCATTTTCTTTCTTGAAGAATAATTATTTAGCGCCTACAGGAGCCTCTTTCACGCATCTGTATGGACCAATATTAGGTGTTCAAGCAAGTCAATTATATACTTTTCTGCTGAGTCTCTATGATCAGGGGAAAGAAAAACGGCTGATTGCTGTTGTTTTAAATCATTTGGATCTAGGTTTCGCTCATTTTCTCGAAAGTCTAGACCGTTTGATTGCCATGAATTTACTAGAGGTTTTTGAGACAGATGAAGGAATTCAGTTCCGATTTTTGGCTCCGCTAGAAGCAGATCAATTTTTCGCGAATATCGCTTATCAGAAGTTGCTGGAGAAAAAAATAGGAGAAGCAGCAGTTCGTGACTTGCTTCCTGAAAAACCAGAGGGAGAGAAACGGAAGGTGAACTTTGCCTCTATTTTTGGGATTGATGGTGTTTCGACCCCTCAGAGGAAAGTATCTTCCTTCAGTTTAGAGCACTTTAAACAATTAATGGTACGGGATGGCCTTCGTTTTGAGAACGAACAAGAGGACCTCTTAGTTCTTTATGCCATCACCGAAGAGAAGAATTGGACTTGGTACGAGACCTATCTGTTGGCCAAGGAGACAGCGGTTAATTTGGTCATTTCGACCAAACGGATGAGACAAAAACTGACCCAAGAGCCACAAGAAAAAGGTAAGGATGAGTTCACTCCGCAGGAAAGGGCCATTATCCGGGAAGCTAAAAATAAGACCAGTCGTCAATTTTTAGCAGGAATAAAAAAAGCGCGTAAGGCTGTTGTGACCCAATCAGAACGCCAAGTAATTTCTGACTTGGCCCGTTTAGGCCTGTTAGATGAAGTTATAAATGTGATCTTGTTGTTTACCTTTAACAAGGTTGCTTCCGCCAATCTCAATGAAAAGTATGCCTTAAAAGTTGGAAATGACTTTGCTTATGAGGGGATAAAGACGGCTGAGGAGGCCGTTCTGAAGATCCGCCAGCGCCAAGACTCCCATTTACAAAAAGCAAAAGAGAAAGTAGCTAAGAGTGGGTCAGCGACAGGAAAGACCAATGTTCCGAAGTGGAGTCAGCCTAACTATACCAATCAGACTAGCCAAGAAGAACAGGCTAATCTGGAACAACAAAAACGAGCCTTGCTCGAGAAATTAAATCAAGGAGGGGAGTAAATGGAGAGCGTAGGGAAAACCATGTCCCAGATGAATCGATCACAGCAGTTCAATTATGAAGAATTGGTAGCTCAAATTCTCGCCGAACCTGAGATTGCAACCTTTATTCAAAAGGAGGGTTTATCGGATGTAGAAATCCGTCGTAGCATTTCCAAATTTAACCAATACATCAGTGAGCGCAATCGCTTTGTCCTTGGGGATGCAGATTATATTGCAAGAGGGTATAAGCCTGTTTTAGTCATGAATGAAGGTTATGCGGATGTTTCCTATGAGGAGACACCTGAATTAATCGAGGCACAAAAACAAGCCGCTATCAATAGACGCTTGCAGCTGATCAACTTACCAAGCACCTTGAAGGAAGCTTCCTTAGCGAAAGTCGACTTGGATGATCGTGGGCGTTTTGGAGCCTTTGAAGAGTTGGCCAATTTTGTTGCTTCCTATCCTCAAGCTCGTAAAGGGATTTTTCTATATGGAGATTTTGGAGTTGGGAAAAGCTATATGATGGCAGCTCTTGCTCATGACTTGTCTGAAAAACGTCAGGCTTCCTCCACCATTCTACATTTCCCAAGCTTTGTCATCGATGTCAAAAATGCCATTAATACAGGTCAGGTTAAAGAGATGTTGGATCAGGTCAAGAAGGCTGAAATTTTGATTCTTGATGATATTGGGGCAGAGCAAATGTCGCCTTGGGTCCGGGATGAAGTCTTGCAAGTGATTTTGCAACATCGGATGCAGGAGATTCTTCCAACCTTCTTTACTTCGAATTTCAACTTTGAAGATTTGGAACGTCATTTTGCTACATCTCGGAATGGAGATGAGACTTGGCAAGCCAAACGTGTCATGGAGCGAATCAAGTTCCTTGCTAAAGAAGTCCGCCTAGAAGGAGAAAATCGCCGATGAATCCTGTTATTGATTTGATGAAATCTCATTCCTCTGTCCGTCGCTTTAAGGAGGAGGACATCAAAGAGGAAGACCTTCAAGCAATCCTAACAGCAGGACAGATGGCTTCCTCTTGGAAGAACTTCCAGTCTTATTCCATTATCTTAGTGAGAAGCCAGGAAAAGAAAGAGGGGCTCTATCAATTCGTCCCTCAGGAGGCAATTCGTCAATGCTCTGTTTTCTTACTGTTTGTAGGAGATCTCAACCGAGCTGAAAAAGGGGTTCGAATGCATACGGATCAATTCCATCCAGAAGGACCAGATAATTTATTGATTACTTCTGTAGATGCGGCCTTGGCAGGTCAGAATACCTTGCTAGCTGCTGAAAGTCTAGGCTACGGAGGAGTCATTATTGGCTTGGTTCGGTATGAAGCGGCTGAAGTGGCCAAACTATTTAACTTACCAGACTACACCTATCCTGTCTTTGGGATGGCTTTAGGAGTGCCAAATCAGAACCATCCTGTGAAGCCCCGCCTTCCTTTGGAAGCTGTTGTCTTCGAAGAAAGTTACCAGGAGCAGACTCCTGAAGTGATTGAAGCCTTTGATCGAGTACAGACTGCCTATGCTGGAGCACGGGCAACGGATACTTGGAGCCAACGCTTGGCTGCCCAATTTGGACAGGAAGAACCAGCTGCTACGGCAGAATTATTAAAGAAACACCAACTAGAAAAATAAGAGAAAAGAGGACACCATGGCTTTACCTACTGTTGCCATTGTAGGACGTCCAAATGTCGGGAAGTCAACGCTCTTTAACCGGATTGCCGGTGAGCGGATTTCCATTGTCGAGGATGTCGAAGGGGTTACTCGGGACCGTATTTATGCAACGGCTGAGTGGCTCAACCACCAATTTAGTATTATTGATACTGGCGGGATTGATGACGTGGACGCACCTTTCATGGAGCAAATCAAGCACCAAGCGGAGATTGCCATGGATGAAGCAGACGTCATTGTCTTTGTCGTATCTGGAAAAGAAGGGATTACAGATGCAGATGAGTATGTCGCTCGGATGCTCTACAAGACCCACAAACCAGTCATTTTAGCGGTCAATAAAGTGGATAATCCAGAGATGCGAACTGACATCTATGATTTCTACGCTCTTGGCCTGGGCGAACCCTTGCCAGTGTCATCTGTGCACGGGATTGGTACAGGGGATGTCTTGGATGCCATCGTTGAAAACCTTCCGACGGATCGGGAGCCAGAAAATCCAGATGTCATCAAGTTCAGCTTGATTGGCCGCCCTAATGTCGGAAAATCTAGTCTGATCAATGCCATCCTTGGGGAAGACCGCGTCATTGCCAGTCCTGTAGCAGGAACTACGCGAGATGCGATTGACACCCATTTCACCGATGCAGAAGGCCAAGAGTACACCATGATTGATACAGCCGGAATGCGGAAATCTGGTAAGGTCTATGAAAATACAGAGAAATATTCTGTGATGAGGGCTATGCGGGCTATCGATCGCTCGGATGTGGTCTTGATGGTCTTGAACGCAGAAGAAGGAATCCGCGAGTACGATAAGCGGATTGCCGGATTTGCCCATGAAGCTGGAAAAGGGATGATCATCGTGGTCAATAAGTGGGATACCCTTGAAAAGGATAACCACACCATGAAGCAATGGGAAGATGATATTCGAGATCAATTCCAATACTTATCTTATGTACCTATTATCTTTGTCTCTGCTTTGACCAAGCAACGCTTGCACAAGCTACCAGATATGATCAAGCAGATCAGTGAGAGCCAAAATACACGGATTCCTTCAGCTGTCTTGAACGATGTCATCATGGATGCCATTGCCATTAATCCGACACCGACAGATAAAGGAAAACGTCTAAAAATCTTCTATGCGACTCAGGTTGCTACCAAGCCACCAACCTTTGTGGTCTTTGTCAATGAAGAAGAGCTCATGCACTTCTCTTATCTTCGTTTCTTGGAAAATCAAATTCGGAAAGCCTTTGTCTTTGAAGGAACCCCAATCCATTTGATTGCTCGGAAACGGAAGTAGGTATTTATGAAAACCTTGAAACAAGGACTCCTGCTTGTAGTCATATTTATAGTATTTCTGGGACTGACAGCTTGTAGCGTTGAAAGAGAAGAAACCTATGAGAAAAAAGATAAAGACATTCTTCTTCGAGTGACGATTCGACATAGAGCCAATCAAATGATCTCTGAAGAGTTTTGGGCTGATAATTTTAATGTAAATATTGAAGATGACTCTGAGTTCGAATATATTAAAAAAGAAATTGTTGAACCTAAAAAAGGAATTTCGGGCTATACAACAGATGTGAGTCGGACGAAAGAGGGTGGACTGATGATTCATACCAAGATCGTCTACCAAGACTTAGATATTGAAGCCTTAAATAAAGCCAACGATGAGAAAAAAACGTTTGGAGAACTGGCCAACTATTCAGAACATATCAAAAATTTCAAAAAAGAAGGCTATAAGAGAATAAAATAAAAGGAACACACTTGGTGTTCCTTTTAGAATGTAAACAAACCATTATTAACATAAAATAGCTAGCTATTTTTCAAATAATGACTTTTATTTTTGGAGTCATTCAAGTAGATCTGAAACTTTCCGCCGTGAGAAAAGTGCTAGAAACAAGATTGTTTCTAGCACTCGGGAGTTTTGGAACCTTGGGTCCAAAACTAAGTCATGGAACTTCATAGAAGTTCCATGACGTCCGTACTCACCTAAGGGAAGTTTCTAAGAATAACTCTTCTTTAATTTGAATGGAAAAAGAAAAGTGGAGTAGGTGATAGTAAAATCAGGCATTGAATTCTTCACAATTCTTTGTCTTTTTTTTCTATTTTAGAGGGGATATGATATAATAAAGGGATAAACATAAGGTGGTAAATATGGCAAAATTAATTCCTGGGAAAATCCGTTCAGAAGGAATCCTTCTCTATGAAAACGGGAAAGTATCCCTACAGGAAATGAAGAATCAGTACCTCTATTTCAGAATTGACAATGAGTCCCTCCGCTATAGTCTAGATGATCAAGCAATTTTTTGTAGTTGTGAGTTTTTCCAGAAGAAAAAATTCTGTGTGCATTTAGCCGCAGGAGAAGCCTTTTTAAAAAATGATGAAGAAGGGAAGGAACTCTTGCTTGGTTTAGAGCAAGATGCAACAGAAAGTCAAGAAACAAAGGAAAAAGTATCTTTTGGAAGTTTGTTTTTAGATCAAGTCCTACCAAAAATTGAAAGCAAGGAAGTCCGTTTTGGTCTCTCAGCAACCGGTCATGTAGACGACTATTCCGGTCAGTTTTTGTGGACCCTTCGTATCTATCGCAGACCGGATGAGAGATCTTATGTAGTGCGGGATGTTGTGGCTTTTTTGCAAGCTATCAGAAAGCAGTCCCATTTTGCGATTGGGAAAAGTTATTACGAGCCGATTTCCTATGCGGCCTTTGACCCTGAAAGTCGCGCCTTGATACGATTCTTAGAAGGGTTATTATCGGGGGACACGGTACATGATGCTCTATTCTTTCCAAATGGAGGCCGTCACCTTTACTTTCCAATGAGCTTCTTTGAAGAGGCTGTGCAATTATTGATGGATTTACCGTCCTTTACCCTTGAAGTCGGGATGGATACCTATCAGGAAGTTTTCTTTCAAGAACTCCAGGAAGATTCAGGCTTGTTTTCTTTCCAAGTCGTGGAAATGAAGGAGTTTATCGAACTACAGGTCCAAGTGGCTTCCTATAAAATGGTGGAAGGTCGCTTTCTTTTGGTAAATGGCCATTTTTACCAAATCTCCCCACTGCAAAAGATTTTGATTGAGGCTGTTCAGAGTTTACCCCTATCTAGTGATCAGAAGAGACATGTTCAATTTGATTTGTCAGATCAGACCAAATTGACCTATAGCTTAGAGCAATTCAGGAAAATTGGTGAGGTGAAAGCACCAAGTAACTTTTATATCCATGATTTTCAACCTCACTTTACTTTTGATTTATCTGAACAGGGAGAAGTGTTGTTAGAAGTAGCATTTGTCTACGAAGATTGTATCGTTTGCTCTGACCAAGAACTTAAGAATCTGCCTTATTCCAGTAATTTTGATAAGGAACGTTTGGTTTTTGAAACCATTTTGGCAGCTGGTTTTACCAATCACTTTCAAACCAAACGGTCTCCTCTTCTTCCTAAACAAATCTATCCTTTCTTTCAGCAGACCCTTCCATTATTTGAACAACTAGGAGAGGTGGACGCTTCGGAGAAATTGTTGGATTTGTATCAGGTGGAGAAGCCCAAGATTGACATTCAAACCAGTGGACGACTGCTTGAAATCGGTTTTGAATTTGACTCCATTGATCCTTCTGAAGTTGACCAAGTCATGAGTGCCTTAATCGAGAAGAATGACTATTACATCAGTCAAACAGGGAAGGTCCTTATCTTTGATGAAGAAACCAAGCGTATCAGTCAGACCTTATTGAATCTTCGCGCAAAGAAGACAAAAACAGGTCAGTTGCAGACCAATCGCATTGCAGCTTTCCAGCTCTCCCAGTTATTTGAGACAGCTGACAATGTCCGATTTTCTGAAGAGTTTCGTCATTTGGCTCATGATTTGATTCATCCAGAGCAATTTCCATTAGGTAAGCTGCAAGTAACAGCTAAACTACGAGATTATCAGGAAGTAGGAGTCCGCTGGCTATCCATGCTCAATCACTACGGCTTTGGGGGAATTTTGGCAGATGATATGGGACTTGGAAAGACACTCCAGACTATTGCCTTTCTCTCGAGTGTTGTGACAGCAGATTCTAAGATTTTGATCTTAGCTCCATCTAGTTTAATCTATAATTGGAAAGAGGAGTTCGAAAAGTTCGCCCCACAAATGAAAGTAGAGGTCATTTATGGCCTTAAAGCAAGTCGCGACGAGATTATTGCAAGCAATCCTCAGGTAGCGATTACCAGTTATGCTTCCTTCCGTCAGGACGTAGAGCAATACGAAAAAAATCAGTACCAATACTTAATCTTGGATGAAGCGCAGGTCATGAAAAATTCCCAAACCAAAATTGCTCAATACTTACGGAAATTCGATGTTCCTCATACTTTTGCTTTGTCGGGAACACCAATAGAAAACCATGTGGAGGAACTCTGGTCGATTTTCCAAATTGTTCTTCCTGGTTTATTTCCCGGTAAAAAAGAATTTAAACAATTGAGTCCAGAGACCATTTCTCACTACGTCAAGCCTTTTATCATGAGACGGAAAAAAAGTGAAGTCTTGCAGGAACTTCCGGATCTGATAGAGATGACCTATAAGAATGAATTGGCTGACGATCAAAAAACAATCTATTTGGCTCAGTTGAAGCAAATGCAAGACCGCATTCTAAGCTCTTCTGAAGAGGAACTCAATCGCAGTAAGATGGAAATCTTATCTGGCCTGATGCGTCTTCGTCAAATTTGTGATACGCCATCCCTCTTTTTAGAGGATTATACTGGGGAAAGCGGGAAGTTGGATAGCCTTCGAGAACTGCTAGAGCAGATCAAAGACGGCAACCAACGTGTCTTGATCTTCTCACAATTTAGGGGTATGTTGGATATCATTGAAAAAGAGTTGGATGCTCTGAAGATGACTTCTTTTAAAATCACGGGATCTACGCCAGCTAATGAACGCCAAGACATGACCAATGCCTTTAATTCCGGTCAAGGAGATGCCTTTCTCATTTCCTTGAAAGCAGGTGGAGTTGGTTTGAATTTGACAGGTGCGGACACGGTTATTCTAGTTGACCTATGGTGGAACCCTGCGGTAGAAGATCAAGCCATTGGCCGTGCCCATCGAATGGGACAAGATAAGAATGTTGAGGTCTACCGGATGATCACTCGAGGGACCATTGAAGAAAAAATACAAGAGCTCCAGACCAGCAAACGTCATTTAGTTTCTACCATATTAGATGGTACCGAAACGCGCTCTAGTCTTTCTATTGAAGAAATTCGGGAAATTTTGGGTATTTCGGTGGAATAACTTGAAAAATAAAATGAATAGTTTATAATTAATGAAGTGTCGAAAGGAAGAAGAAGGATGACGGATAAGCATTTCCCACAAGTAGCAGATGATGAAATCATGCTAACTCAAATGCCCCATATGAATTTATATGATGACGGGGACTTCATTAGTAATATTCTTGGAGAGTATACAGATAAAAATTATTTAGAATGGGAGCCGATTGCTACTGGAAAGACTGCAGAGCAGCCCTATCAGAAATCCCTTCAAAAGTCTCTTCAAAAACCATTTGAAGTGCCCAAGTCAAGAAGGCAGCCAATGGCTCCGGATTTCAAGGAACCTGTTGATAAAAAGAGCCCGGCAAATCGCTACGCAGAAGAGGCGCGTGAAGCAGCGCGAGCTGATTTGAAAAAGAAGCGAACGGCTCCTTATTTAACAGCAGATATTGCCTCTAAACCCAATCGGAAAAAATTCACCCCTTCTTTCATACCAAAAGTGAAGCCAACAGCTCCTTTTCAAAAAGAAAATCCAGGTGAATTAATCAAATATGGCGAGCGACTGAAACAAGAGCAATTGATTCTTTTAGAGGAGGCAGAGGAACTTCCGGTTCAAGAGTCTCACCAAGAAGAAAAGCCAAAGAAGAATAATTATGATTTCTTGAAAAAGAGTCAAATCTATAACAAGGATCATCAAAACATCCAAACGAGACCCATTAAACAAGAACTCGATGTGACCAATCTGGACTAGCAGGAGGAGAAACTATGTCAAAAACATTTCATTTTATCGGAATAAAAGGAGCAGGTATGAGCGCCTTGGCTCTGATGCTCCATCAGATGGGACACACTGTACAAGGATCTGATGTGGAGAAATACTACTTTACACAAAGAGGTTTAGAGCAGGCAGGGATTACCATTTTACCATTCAGTGAAGAAAATCTTACCGGTGATCAAATCTTGATCGCAGGGAATGCGTTTAAACCTGAAAATAATGTAGAGATTGCTTATGCAGATGCTCAAGGCTACACCTATCAACGCTACCATGAATTCTTGGGTGAATTTATGCGTGATTTTGTCAGCATGGGAGTAGCAGGAGCTCACGGGAAAACTTCTACTACAGGGATTTTGTCCCATGTCTTGTCTAATATCACAGATACCAGCTATTTGATTGGTGATGGAACTGGCCGTGGTTCCAAAGGTGCTAAGTACTTTGTCTTTGAATCAGACGAGTACGAACGTCACTTTATGCCTTACCACCCAGAGTATTCGATTATCACCAATATTGATTTTGACCATCCTGACTACTTTACTGGCCTAGAAGATGTCTTTAATGCCTTCAATGATTATGCCAAACAAATCTCCAAAGCCTTGTTCATCTATGGGGAAGATCCTGAGCTTCGTCGGATTACAGCTAATGCCCCAATCTATTACTATGGCTTTGAAGAAGAGGGCAATGATTTTGTAGCCAGTGATCTCTTGCGTTCTACTACTGGATCAACCTTTACTGTTCACTTCCGTGGAGAAGATTTGGGACAGTTCCAAATCCCATCCTTCGGACGTCACAATATCATGAATGCTACAGCGGTCGTTGGTTTGCTTTATATCGCTGGATTCGATCTTGATTTAGTTCGGGAACACTTAAAAACATTTGGCGGGGTCAAACGTCGCTTTACAGAAAAGATTGTCAACGATACCGTCATCATCGATGACTTTGCCCACCATCCAACTGAAATTATTGCCACTTTGGATGCAGCCCGTCAAAAATACCCAAGTAAGGAAATCGTAGCGGTCTTCCAACCTCATACCTTTACTCGGACGATTGCCCTCTTGGATGAGTTTGCGGATGCCTTGAATCAGGCTGATGCGGTGTACTTGGCACAGATTTATGGATCAGCCCGTGAAGTGGATCATGGGGATGTCAAAGTTGAAGATCTAGAAGCGAAAATTATTAAGAAATCAGGTGTGATTACAGCTGAAAACGTTTCTCCACTTTTGGATCATGACAATGCCGTTTATGTCTTCATGGGAGCAGGAGATATTCAGACCTATGAATATTCATTTGAACGTTTACTTGGGAACTTGACCAATAACGTTCAATAAGGAGATACCATGCAACCAAGCGTTAGGATTCGGTTTGCTAAAGAAAATGATTGGGATGAGATCGAGCAGATCACGTCCCAAAATTTTTCTTTTCAAAGAGAGAAGTTGCAAGAACTGAATGGGTTTAGGACCCTGGTCTTAGAATTTGAAGGGCAAGTGATTGGAAGTTGCCTGATTCAGATGGAGGATCAGTTCGAGAATCCCTCTTTAAAATTATTGTGGTTGGAAATTCTTCCAGACTTTAGAAAACAAGGCTTTGGTACCTTGTTACTGGCCTCACTCAAGTCTCTTGTAGCTCAAGAATCCTTGTTAGAGATTCATGTGACCTGCCAGGAAGAGTTGATTCCGTATTTTGAAATGAATGATTTTCAACTAGAGATAGAGGATAAGGAAGAAGGAGTGGAGGGCTATCACCTAATGTGGCACCTATCCCTATAGAAAGGAAGAAAAATGAACATTCGTCGCGCAACGATTGAGGATTTAGAAGCCATTTTTGCCATAGAACTGGAAAATTTTAGTCCAGAAGAGGCAATAGATAAGACGGTGCTTGCAAAACATATTGACGTTTTTTCTACTAGCTTTTTGGTCGCTGAAAAAGATGGCCAGATCCTAGGCTATCTAGAAGGACCCGTTACTCAAAAGCGATATGTCGATGACCGCTCTTTTACAACAGAAGTAAAGGATGAGTCCTATCTACCAGGTGGTTTTATTACCCTTACGAGTCTTTCGATTTCTCAGTCTGCCCAAGGCTTAGGAGTTGGGAAAGCCCTACTTGAAGCCATGAAGAATCTTGCCTTAGAAGAAGGACGGGAAGGGGTTAGTTTGACCTGTCATGATTACTTGATTGGGTATTATGAAAGGAACGGCTTTGTAAACGAAGGACGCTCGGCCTCTAACTATGCTGGGGAAGTCTGGTACGATTTAGTATGGGAGGTCCCATCAAGTAAGTGATCAATAGGATTTAAGACCCTCAATCCTCGTTCCTATTGCTTTTCTATCCCTTTTAAGATATAATATTAAGGATTATGACAAGGGGGGTCAAGTATTTGACTGAAAACCAACAAGAGAATGAAAAATTATTAAGCTTCAAAGAGCGGATTCTCCGTGATCTTGAAGAAGCCAATAAACAGATTGTACAGGTTGAAAAAGAAGTTGACTTACCTGTTCAAGAAATTTCTATTCCAGAGAACCAAGAAGACGAGACGGAAGGGGCGCTTTCTGAGCTTGTGTCGGAAGAGTCCGAAGTTCAGGAAACCGTAGAGATTCCAGAGGAAGTAGAAAAAGTAGAAGTACCAGAGGTTACAGAGGTTCCTGCAATTCAGGAAGTAGCCGAAGAGAACCAAGAAGAAACACCTCTACCAATCGAAGAGCCAACTCGAGAATCAGAAAGCTCAAGTCAGCCTGTGGCTGTTTCGAGAAAAGAAACACCTGTATCTAGTGTTTCGCGCAAGGATCGGGATCAACGCGTTCAGAAAAAGAAAAAGCAGAACACCATTGCGAAGCGGATCGTCTTGACAGTTCTAGGAATTCTTTTTGTCTTAATGGTTGCAACTGGAATTTTTGCAGTGACCTATGTTCAATCTAACTTAAACGCTATGGATGCCAAGGCTACAGAGTTTGTAACCGTTGAAATTCCTGCTGGTTCTAGCAATCGTGAAATTGGGACTATTTTGGAGAAAAAAGGCTTGATTAAGAATGGCCAGTTCTTCAACTATTACACCAAGTTCAAGAATTATGGGAACTTCCAATCCGGTTATTTCAATCTTCAAAAGAGTATGGATCTCGATACCATTATTCAAAAATTGCAAGAGCAAGGAACTAAAACTCCGGAACCACCAGTCTTAGGAAAAATTACCATTCCTGAGGGCTACACAATTGATCAAATCGCGGAAGTGGTTTCTGTGGATGCGAGCTCCAAATCTGGTGCCAAGACTCCATATACGCAAGAAGAATTCCTAAAAGTCATCCAAGATGATGCCTTTATTGAAAAGATGGTAGCCAAATATCCTAAGTTACTCGCAACCTTGCCGTCCAAAGAAAGTGGCGTACGCTATCGCTTAGAGGGCTATCTCTTCCCAGCTACTTACGGTTATGGAAAAGATAGTAAAATGGAAGATCTTGTAGACCAAATGTTAGCTGCAATGGACCAAAATCTTTCAGCCTACTATGACACTATGGAAGCTAAAAATATTGATGTCAATGAGGCATTGACTCTGGCTTCTTTGATTGAAAAAGAAGGCGCTACAGATAAAGACCGCAAGGATATTGCCAGTGTCTTTTATAACCGTTTGAATCAAGATATGCCTCTTCAAAGTAATATTGCCATCTTGTACGCACAAGGTCAATTAGGCAAGAAGACGACTCTTAAAGAAGACGCAACGATTGACACCAATATTGATTCACCTTATAATATCTACAAGAATACTGGTTTGATGCCTGGTCCAGTAGATAGTCCTGGGCTATCTGCAATTGAAGCAGCTGTCAACCCAAGCAAGACAGACTACCTCTACTTTGTCGCAAATGTAGAGACAGGGGAAGTCTATTTTGCGAAAACTTTTGAGGAACACACTAAAAACGTGGAAGAACACGTGAATAGCAAATTAACAGAAAGCAGCTCAAACTAAGGAGGATGTGGCATGCCACACCTTTTTAGTTCGAAAAAAATAATAGAAAAGAGAAATAAATATGGCAGAAAAAACCTATCCAATGACCCTTGCTGAAAAGCAAAAGTTAGAACTTGAATTAGAAGAATTGAAATTAGTTCGTCGTCCAGAAGTTGTAGAGCGGATTAAAATTGCTCGTTCATACGGAGACCTTTCAGAAAACAGTGAATACGAAGCAGCTAAAGACGAACAGGCTTTTGTTGAAGGGCAAATCTCCAGCCTAGAAACAAAGATTCGCTATGCTGAAATTGTAGATAGTGATGCTGTCGCTGTTGATGAAGTAGCGATTGGAAAAACAGTCACTGTGCAAGAAATTGGTGAAGACGAAGAAGATGTCTACATCATCGTTGGTTCAGCTGGAGCAGATGCTTTTGCTGGTAAGATATCAAATGAAAGTCCAATTGGTCATGCCTTAATTGGTAAGAAAACAGGGGATACTGTGACGATTGAAACTCCAGCAGGAAGCTACCAAGTGAAAATCTTGAACGTTGAAAAAACAGAATAAAAAGAGAGTGGGACAGAAATCGGTCATTCGTTAGAATTCGATTTCGTCGTTCCACCTCCGCACAGTTGAGTAGGGCTGTAAAAGCTGATGAAAGCAGCGTAGTAGAGCCCACTCAACCACTGCGTCTTGCTCGACAATCCAAAGACAATTGAGAGGCTAGGACTTTTGTCCCAGCCTCTTTTTTTATAGTAATGGAAAAGGCCGAGATATTATCTCAGCCTATTTGTATGTATTAGTTACGGTTGCGTTGTTTTCCAGCATTTCGTTTTTTGTTTCCGTTAGTTGGAAGGGAACGATGAGCGTTGGCTGGATTGGTAGGTGTGATATCCTTTTTAACGCGACGTCCATTGGATGCTGGAGCTTTTGGAGGATTGTTTTTATATTCCTCTGCAACTTGTTTCCGCAATTTTGGACGGATGAGGTAGTTGATGACAAATTGTTGAATAATCTGTACGAAACCACCGACTACCCAGTAGAGAGTGACGCCAGCTGGTGCCATCAAAGAGAAGACTGCAATCATAATTGGGCTTACGAGAGCTGTTTTCTTCATGGTTTCTCTTTGGTTTTCATCTTCGATACCATGGAGAGAAAGCATGCTTTGAATGTAGTAAAGAACAGCAACAACTAAGGTTAAAGCCAGACTTTTTGAACCGAGATCAATGCCAAGGAAACTGCTCTTGTTGACTCCTGGAGTATATTGAGCTGCAAAATAAAGAGCTGAGAAGAATGGCATTTGAATCAACAAGGGCAAGCATCCAATACCGCCGAATGGGCTGACGCCGTTTTCTTTTTGGGCATTCATCAATTCAGAGTTGGCAAGAAGTTTTTCTTCTTGAGTCTCTGCATTTTTGATGCGTTCTTGAATCGGTGCAAAGATCGGTTTGAGGTAGTTCATCTTTTCTGATTGGTAGGTTGCCTTCCAAGATTGATAAATACCTAGAGGGAAGATGATGATTCGAACGATTACGGTTACTAGGATAATCCCTAAACCAAAGCCAAGTCCAAGATCCGTCGCAAAGAAATTGATGGCTTCTCCCATTGGTTTTCCAATGAGATTCCAGACGAAACCGGTCGGTTGTTTGGTCGTCTTGTCAATGCTGACACATCCCGTTAAGAGGAGGAGGGCAGACAAGCTGAGGGCTGCAAGTAGATAACGTTTATATTTTTTCACGAGTTTTTATCCTTTAATTTTAAATAATACCTTTCTATTCTACTGTTTTTTTATCAAATTAACAATAGTTCTCTGGACTTAATTTGAAATTTTAAAATCTTTGTAGGGTTCGAAGTTTGCCAGATGGACGTCCAGATAAGAAACTTTGGAAAAAGGAGTAGGACCTTTTCGTATTTCTTGGATAAATTTGGCCATGAGGGCATTGTCTTCACAGGCGGCAAGGATAGTGACTGTGCCGTCATCATTGTTCCAGACCCGACCTGTAATGCCTCCGATTTCTAATGCTAAGCTATAAACTCCCCAGCGAAAGCCAACACCTTGGACCCGACCTTGGGCTGTCATTTCAACTTTTTGCATGCTTGTTCTCCTTGTGATTGAATTCCTACTCAGGACGGAGAAGCTCCTCCTGTGAATGTGGTATAATAGTCTTATGAATATTATAACCTCTAAGTCCAATAATGGGATTAAAAAAGTTAAAAAACTTCATCAAAAAAAATACAGAACAGACTCCTACCTCATCGAAGGATGGCATCTTTATGAAGAAGCTGTCAATCATCAGGCACCGATTGAACAAGTCTTTGTTTTGGAAGAGTTTGTAGATAAGATCAAGATAGATGCGAAGGTGTCCATCGTATCTCCTGAGGTTTTAGCAGAAATTTCTGATTCAAAAAGTCCTCAAGGAATTGTGGCTGAAGTCAAGATAAATCCGATCCACCATCTTCAGCTGACCCAAGGAAGGTATTTGTTGTTAGAGGATGTCCAAGATCCAGGCAATGTTGGAACCATGATTCGGACTGCTGATGCAGCAGGCTTTGACGGAGTGTTTTTAACCGATCAATCTGCGGATTTGTATAATATGAAAACCTTGCGCTCCATGCAGGGAAGTCATTTTCATCTTCCTGTTATCCGTTTAAACAGAGAGCAACTCTTGACAGGTATTAAAGAGAGCCAGCTCCCCATCTATGCGACCACCTTATCCAAGGACTCCGTTGACTATAAGAAAGTGGAAAAAGTCCCTGCTTTTGTGCTGGTCATGGGGAATGAAGGACAAGGTATTAGTGACCAGATGGCTGAGAAGGCAGATCAGCTGATTCATATCTCGATGCCGGGTCAAGCAGAAAGTCTGAATGTCGCAGTTGCAGCAGGGATTTTAATGTTTTCTATGATTTAAGAAGAGTGAGCTAGTTAGATTTAAGGAGGTAAGACTTGTGTATCAGAAAGATAAAGAATATATGGCTGAAGTGGGGCATTTGATTCAACACCCAAAACTTCAAAAATTAAAGGAAATTCCGCATCATATTCACTCCAATCGTTTGGAGCATTCTATTCATGTTAGCTACACTAGTTACCGCATTTCTAAGAAGATGGGCTGGGATACCAAAAGTACAGCGAGAGGAGCTCTTCTGCACGATCTTTTTTACTATGATTGGCGCCAAGTCAAATTCAATAAGAGCCATGCTTGGGTCCATCCACGAATAGCTGTACGAAATGCAAAAAAGATAACAAGCCTCAATAAAAAAGAAGAGGATATCATCCTCAAACACATGTGGTGATTGACGCTTGCTCCACCACGTTACAAAGAATCTTTCCTCGTGACCATGGTCGATAAGTACTGGGCTATCAAAGAAGCCTCAGAACCAATGAGAAAAAAGTGGTCAAAGAGGAGACTTTTCCATCGAAAAATGTTAAAATTATAATAATTTAAGTTTGAAAGGAATGATTGATTATGAATCAACAAACCGTTATCCACGAACAAAGTGGCCTTAATAGCTTTTATAGCAAAATTTATTCTCTAGTCGGAGTTGGAGTTGGAATCTCAGCTGTTGTATCAGCTTTGATGATGACCCTTTTCCAAGAAACCTTCATGTATATTCTAATTCAGGCTCCATGGGTCTACTATATTGCCATTGCCGTTGAATTGATTTTGGTCCTTGTCGCTTCTAGACAATCGGTGAAAAACAATCCCATGGCCTTGCCTCTCTTTTTAACCTATTCCGCTTTGAATGGTTTTACCTTGAGTTTTATCATTGCTCGCTATGCTCAAGCGACAGTTTATAAAGCTTTTGTAGTCAGTGCCTTGATGTTCTTCATCATGTCAGCGATTAGTCGTGTGACCAAAAAAGACTTGTCTGGAATGGGACGAGCCTTTATGGGAGCCTTGATTGGTATCATCATTGCTTCAATTGCGAATATTTTCTTACAAAGCTCTGGTATGGATTATGTCCTTAGCATCCTTTGTGTGATTATCTTTGCAGGTTTGACTGCTTGGGATAATCAAAAGATTCGTTATGTCTATGAACAATCCAATGGTCAACCAACCAATGGTTGGGTAGTTGCCTTGGCTTTGGAACTTTATCTTGATTTTATCAACTTGTTCATCAATATCTTACGTATTTTTGGACGCAATGATTAATAGAAAGAGCCGGGGAACCGGCTTTTTTTGTTGGAAAACTTGTGATATACTAAAGAAAATTGATAGAAATGAGAATCTTCAAATGAAACGTCCATTTATTAGCAGGGAGAAATTAAAACAAATTACGGAAACCTATCCAACTCCCTTTCACCTATATGATGAAGCTGGTATCCGGCAGACAGCTCGTGCCCTCCATCAAGCTTTTTCTTGGAATCCAGGTTTTAAAGAGTATTTCGCTATCAAAGCGACCCCTAATCCAACCATCCTAAAAATCCTCAAAGAAGAAGGCTGTGGCGTGGACTGTGCTAGCTATGTGGAGCTGCTGATGGCACAAAAATTAGGGTTTACAGGCCAAGAAATTATGTTTTCTTCCAACAATACACCGGCTGAAGAGATGGTCTTTGCCCGTCAACTAGGAGCGACTATCAACTTGGATGCCTACGAAGATGTAGCCTTCCTTCAATCTGTTGCGACACTACCGGAGGTCATCTCTTGTCGCTATAATCCAGGAGGGGTGTTTGAACTGGGAACGGATATCATGGACCATCCTGAAGAGGCTAAGTTTGGCATGACCAAGGAGCAATTGATCCAAGCATTTACGGAGTTGAAAGATTTAGGAGTCAAACGATTTGGGATCCATGCCCTCTTAGCTTCGAATACCGTCTCCAATGATTACTATCCAGAATTGGCTAAGCAATTATTCCAGTTGGCAGTAGAAGTGGTTGAAAAGACAGGGGTTACCTTGGACTTTGTCAATCTCTCCGGTGGGGTTGGAGTGAACTACAAACCAGAAGACCAACCAAATGATATTGCTGTGATTGGGGAGGGTGTTCGTCAGGCTTACGAGGACATTTTAGTTCCAGCAGGCTTAGATCAAGTGAAAATCTATACGGAATTAGGTCGCTTTATGCTAGCACCACATGGCCTATTGGTCACCCATGTCACCCATAAGAAACAGACTTATCGGACCTATCTAGGAGTAGATGCTTCGGCTGTCAACCTCCTCCGTCCCGCTATGTACGGGGCCTACCACCATATTACCAATCTCGATTGTCCAGATGGAGAGACAGAAGTAGTAGATATTGTTGGTAGTTTGTGTGAAAATAATGACAAGTTTGCCAAGAACCGGGAATTTCCTGTTTCTGAGATTGGGGATCTTTTGGTCATCCATGATACAGGAGCGCATGGTTATTCCATGGGCTATCAGTACAATGCCAAGCTCCGCTCTGCGGAGATTTTATTAGAAGAATCGGGCCAAACTCGTCTCATTCGACGGGCCGAAAAACCAGAGGATTACTTTGCAACATTGTATGGCTTTGACTTTGAAAAATAGGGCCTTTTTGGTATAATAGAAAATGTGTAAATATTGAATTTAGGAGAAAAACACTTATGTCTACATTTTTGACAATTTTATTGATTATCCTTGCTTTCTTTGGTGGAATGTTGGCAGGTATGTACCTACTTCGCAAGCAGTTTGAAAAAGAATTTGCATCAAACCCACGTTTGAATGTTGAAGCAGTTCGTACATTGTTGGGAGCTAGTGGTCAACGTCCAAGTGAAGCGAAGGTGCAACAAGTTTACCGTCAAATTCTGAATCAACAAAAAGCATCTTTGAATACGAAGAAGAAATAAAAGCAAAACAGATGACACAATAAAATAAGTAGGGGGACTTTAAGATTTTTCTTGGTCCCTTGTTTTGAAAGGAAGGCAGATGGACAATCGACCAATTGGTTTTTTGGATTCGGGTGTCGGAGGGTTAACCGTTGTTCGCGAATTGATGAGGCAACTTCCCCATGAAGAGGTGGTCTATATTGGTGATTCCGCTAGAGCACCTTATGGCCCGAGACCAGCAGATCAAATTCGTGACTATACTTGGGAGATGGTTCGTTTTCTCCTAACGAAAAATGTGAAGATGATTGTTTTGGCCTGTAATACGGCGACAGCAGTTGTATGGGAAGAGGTGAAAGAAGCCTTGGATATTCCTGTTCTAGGAGTGATTTTGCCAGGAGCTTCCGCAGCGATCAAGGCGACAAAAAGCAAACGAATTGGAGTCATTGGGACCCCAATGACGGTCGCCTCAGATATTTATCGGAAAAAAATTCAAAGCCTGTCACCAGAAATGGCAGTAGAGAGTTTAGCTTGTCCGAAATTTGTCCCTCTGGTTGAATCTAATGAGTTGCAGTCCAGTGTTACAAAAAAAGTTGTCTATGAAACCTTGAAACCTTTGGCTGGGAAAGTAGATACACTGGTTTTGGGATGCACCCATTATCCTCTCCTTCGCCCTATTATTCAAAATGTCATGGGGCCAGAGGTTCAGTTAATTGATAGCGGTGCTGAGTGTGTCCGGGATATCTCGGTCTTGCTCAACTACTTTGAGATTAATCGCAGTCGTCAACTGGAGGACTGCCACCATCAGTTTTATACAACGGCCAATGCAGCCAGTTTTGCAGCGATTGCCAAGACTTGGTTGCATCAAGTCGTTCATGTGGAGCATGTAGAATTATGAACCAAAAGATTTATGAATACAAAGATGCCTTAAATTGGTTTCTAGCTGAATGGGGAGATCGGAGTGACTATAACGAATATAGTGAAGTCTCTTCAGAAGCTTCTGAGCTTGTTGACCTAGTAGAATCACTAGTTGGAGACACAGATTTGGGCTTTCCCCTAAATGTAACGGTTGTTCGTTACGCCTCTAGTTTGCAGTTTTTGACCTTCCTCTTTCAAATCGTTGAGGAAACACTAGGTCGCAAAATTGAAATCGTGCAGCGTCAAGGAGCTCTTCTCATTGTAGAAGGAGAGCAATTACTCTCTGTTTATCTGCCAAAGAATGGTCTTCCACTTGCAGATTTTTTGGGCCAGGAAGGTCTTAAGGATCGCTTGCTAATCGCTACTCGGAATGAAGGAAAAACCAAAGAGTTTCGTCAGATCTTTGAACAAATGGGTTTTGAAGTCGAGAATCTCAATGACTATCCAGATCTTCCAGAAGTCGCTGAAACAGGAATGACTTTCGAAGAAAATGCTCGCCTAAAAGCTGAGACAATTTCACAGCTAACAGGGAAAATGGTGTTGGCAGATGATTCAGGACTCAT
Organism: Streptococcus australis; assembly: GCF_015553625.1. GTDB lineage: Bacteria > Bacillota > Bacilli > Lactobacillales > Streptococcaceae > Streptococcus > Streptococcus australis_B. The sequence goes on from NZ_JADNGY010000004.1 coordinate 75,662, forward strand.
GGTCGATATCCTTGGGGGCTTACCAGGTGTCTGGTCTGCTCGCTTTGCAGGTGTAGGAGCGACCGACTTAGAGAACAATGCCAAGCTCTTACACGAGTTGGCGATGGTCTTTGAATTGAAGGATCGGTCAGCAAAATTTCATACAACCTTAGTGGTTGCCAGTCCTGGTAAGGAGAGCCTTGTTGTGGAGGCGGATTGGCCAGGATATATCAACTTTGAACCAAAAGGTGAGAACGGGTTTGGCTATGATCCCCTCTTTCTGGTAGGAGAAACAGGTAAGACATCTGCTCAACTAACTCTAGAGGAGAAAAATCAACAATCGCATCGTGCTTTAGCCGTGAAGAAATTAGTGGAGGTATTCCCAGCATGGCAGAACAAGTAATTATCGTCATGAGCGATTCTCATGGCGATCGTCAGATCGTAGAAGAAATCAAAAACCACTATAAAGGAAAGGTCGATGCCATTTTTCACAACGGTGATTCTGAGTTAGAAAGTACCGACCCTGTATGGGAAGGCATTCATGTTGTCAAAGGGAACATGGACTTTTATGGGGAGTACCCCGAACGTCTGGTGACGCAATTGGGTCCTACTCGGATTATTCAAACCCATGGTCATCTTTTCCAAATTAATTTTAGTTTTCAAAAGTTAGATTTGTGGGCCCAGGAAGAAGATGCAGATATCTGCCTCTATGGCCATCTGCATATTCCGGATGCTTGGAAGGAAGGGCGTACCCTTTTTCTGAACCCTGGGTCAGTCAGTTTACCGAGGGGGCCTATTCAAGAGTGCCTCTATGCTAAAGTGGAAATTGATGCAGATTCCTATCGAGTTGAATTTTTAAATCGGAAACACGAGGTCTATGAACCTCTTACAAAGGAGTTTGATCGATGATCGCCAAGGAATTTGAGGAGTTTATTCTCCGAGAAGAAAAGACTTTTTTGACTCCAGCGCGCAATTTAGCTGTTTTGATTGATACGCATAATGTGGATCATGCCATCTTGGTGCTGAGTCAAATTAGCTACACTCGTGTTCCTGTTGTGACCGATCAAATGAAATACGTAGGGACGATTTCTTTAACAGATATTCTTTCTTACCAAATGAAACATGATTATTCTGATGAAGTCTTTTCATCCATGGACATCGTTCATATGACAAAAACGGATGGGGAGCGCCTTGGAAAAGACTATACTGTGACGGAAGTCTTGCATAAGTTGGTAGAGGAATCCTTTCTACCGGTTGTTTCAGAGGATGGAATCTTTGAAGGGATCATCACTCGAAAATCTATTTTAAAAGCCATCAACTCCCTCATGCACAATTTCTCAAATGAATATGAGATGAGGAAAAAATGAAAGAATACATAGCTAGTTTTATCAAAGAAAAAGACTTAAGTGAAAATTCACAGACGGCTTATTCTTATGATTTGGATCAGTTCGTGGATACTGTTCATAACCATGTCTCAGATACCAATCTTCGAATTTATCAAGCTTCGATTAAAGATTTTAAACCAGCTGTTCAAAAACGGAAGCTTTCAGCCGTCAACCAATTTTTGTTTTATCTTTATCAACATCAAGTTATCGAGGATTACCATCGCTTAGTCCTTCCAAAAGTCTCTGTGCCGAAAAGCCACGATCAAGAACTATTGGACTTATCCCTCTTGTGGGAAGGGTCAGAGCTATCCCAAGGGCGCTTGATTGCCCTATTGATTGTCGAGATGGGCTTGTTGCCTAGTGAAATTCTTCAGTTGAAAATCGTTGATATTGAACTGGATTTTCAGGTTTTACGAGTAGGGAAAGAAGGACAGAAACGGGTTTTGCGTATCCCGGATGCACTTCTGGGAGAGTTGACAGATTTGATGACAGGGACTTATTTATTTGATAACAAGGGCAAGGCCTATTCACGTCAGTGGGGCTTCCGTCAATTAGAGTCCTTCCTATTGGAAAAAGGTTTTGAAAATCTTTCGGCGCAATCCTTACGGGAACAATACATTTTAAAACAAAGAGAACAGGGGATGGATCTGTTTAGCATCGCCCGAGAGCTCGGTTTAAAAACCCTAGTAACCCTAGAAAAGTATAAGTAATGGATATTAAAATAAAGGATTTTGAAGGTCCCTTGGATCTTCTCTTACACCTCGTTTCAAAATATCAGATGGATATTTATGAGGTTCCTCTAATTGAGGTGATCGAGCAGTACTTGGCCTATCTGACGACCCTCCAAGCCATGCGCTTAGAGGTTGCTGGTGAATACATGCTGATGGCCAGTCAGTTGACCTTGATTAAGAGTCGGCGTCTCCTTCCAAAAATTGCGGAGCAAGCAACGGATGAAGAAGATTTAGAGCAGGACCTCCTGTCTCAAATCGAAGAGTACAGGAAGTTTAAACTATTGGGTGAAAAGATGGCCCTTCAACACGAGGAGAGAGCCCAGTACTTTTCAAAACCCAAAACGGAATTAGTCTATGATGATGCAGAATTGGTCCATGACAAGACCACGATTGATCTTTTCTTGGCCTTTTCAAAATTGTTAACGAAAAAGAAAGAAGAATTTCGACAAAATCATACGACCATTGTTCGAGACGAGTATAAAATTGAAGACCTGATGAATGTTGTTCGTCACTTGTGTCAGCCTGGTAAGAGAATCTTGCTACAAGATATTTTTGAGGAAGCCAAGGATGTCAACGAACTGATTACAGTCTTTTTGGCGACTTTGGAATTAATTAAAGTACAAGAAGTTAAGGCTCTTCAAGAAGAACCATTTGGAGATATTATTTTAGTAGGATTAAAGAATGAGTAAAATTGCAGAGATGGAGGCCCTCTTGTTTGTTGCAGGAGAAGATGGTTTAACAGTGAGGCAGATTGCAGACCTCCTATCCCTTCCTCCTACAGGAGTGATTCAAAGTTTAGAAAAACTGGCCCAAAAGTATGAGCAGGATCAGGATTCTTGTATGGCTTTGTTGGAGACAGCGTCAACTTATAAATTAGTGACCAAGTCCCAATATGCAGAGCTGTTACGCGAGTATTCAAAGTCGCCAATGAACCAAAGTCTCTCTCGTGCCGCCTTAGAAACTCTATCTATCATTGCTTATAAACAACCGATAACTCGGATTGAAGTCGATGATATTCGTGGAGTGAACTCTAGTGGGGCCATTTCAAAATTACTTTCTTTTGAGTTGATTCGAGAAGATGGGAAGAAGGAAGTCATTGGGAGACCCAATCTCTATGTGACGACAGATTACTTTTTGGATTACATGGGGATTAACCATTTAGACGAGCTACCAATTGTTGAAGAGACTGAGTTAATCGGTCAAGAAAGCCAATTATTTACAGAAAGAACTGAGGAAATTGATGAGAATTAACAAATATATTGCTCATGCTGGTGTCGCAAGTCGCCGCAAAGCAGAGGAATTGATTAAGCAAGGCCTTGTCACTGTAAATGGTCAAGTAGTGCGCGAATTGGCGACGACGATCAAGTCGGGGGACAAGGTAGAAGTAGAAGGACAACCAATCTACAACGAAGAGAAGGTTTACTACCTCTTAAATAAACCAAGAGGGGTCATTTCCAGTGTATCCGACGATAAAGGGAGACCAACTGTTATTGATTTGCTACCTCAAGTCAAGGAACGGATTTATCCTGTCGGTCGTTTGGACTGGGATACTTCTGGTGTCCTGATTTTGACCAATGACGGTGATTTTACGGATGAAATGATTCATCCGCGTAATGAGATTGATAAGGTTTATGTTGCGCGTGTGAAGGGCTTGGCGAATAAAGAAAACTTGCGTCCCTTGACACGTGGTGTGACCATTGATGGGAAAAAAACCAAGCCAGCAACCTACGAGATTCTAAAAGTTGACCCAGAAAAGAATCGCTCAGTTGTCCAATTGACCATCCATGAAGGGCGCAATCACCAAGTCAAGAAGATGTTTGAAGCTGTTGGCCTTTTGGTGGATAAATTGTCTCGAACCCAATTTGGAAATCTAGACGTTTCTGGACTTCGCCCTGGTGAATACCGCCGACTCAATAAGAAAGAAATCAGCCAATTGCATACTCTTGCGGTGACAAAGACGAAAAAATAATGAAGAAATGTGCAATTGGACTTGTTCGTCTCTATCAACGCCTTCTTTCGCCCCTCTTTCCGCCTTCCTGTCGCTATAATCCTACCTGTTCCAACTATATGATTCAGGCTATTGAACGGCATGGTTTGAAAGGGATTCTGATGGGGCTTGCTCGGATTCTTCGTTGCCATCCCTGGAGCAAGACTGGAGTAGATCCAGTTCCAGATTATTTCAGTCTGAGGAGCCACCTAGAAGAAGAGAAAAGCGAAAATTAAGTTAGAGCAAACTTTTATAAGAAGTCTCACTCAGAGCAAAGAAAAAAGTTTTGGAAATTCTCCAAAACTTTTTGTTTTTTAGCGATCTGACCAAGTGCGATGCATAAAGAGCAGTAACATCGGGTAGATTTCTAACCGTCCTGCAATCATGGCAATTGATAGTAAGAATTTAGAGATGGGGCTAAAGATAGCGAAGGTATCCGTTGTCCCAATCATCGGTCCGATATTGTTAAAGCAACTAAAGACTGCACTGACAACCGTCATAAAATTGTTGCTGTCAAAGCTGACAACCGCAATGAGGGCGATGGTAATCAAGGTATAGACCACGAAGTATTTTAAGATTTTGTGCTGGGTATCCTTGTCTAAAGATGAACCATTGATATGAAGAGTCATCACCCGATTGGGTGATAGCATGGAACGAATTTGATTCTTCCCGATCCGAGCTAGAATTAAGCAGCGGATCACTTTTAGTCCACCGGCCGTTGATCCTGCGGATCCACCAACCACCATGAGCATGAGAAGGAGGAACTGAGAAAAGAGCGGCCAATCAACAGTATTGCCAAAACCAAATCCAGTCGTGGTAATGACATTGGAGACTTGGAAAAAGGACATTTCAAAACTATCTGCAAAATTATGATAGAGATGGAAAATGTTGCAGGCAATCAGAAGGGAAGAAACCCCGACAATCATCAGGTAGGTGCGAAGTTCTTCATCGCCTAAGAAGGCTTTGAACTTGCGAAGCATGATGTAGTAATAAAGGTTAAAATTGACCCCAAAGACCAAGACTCCAAAGCTGACCAAATAGGTGATGAGGGTCGAATGGTAGTGAGCAATCCCGTCATTGAAGACGGTGAACCCACCAGTACCAGCAGTCCCCATAGCAATGATAAAGCTATCATAAAGAGGCATGCCAGCACAGAAGTAGATCACGACAAAGAGGAAGAAGAGGGCCAAATAGAGGTAATAAAGGATTTGAGCTGTGTTCTTCAATTTGGATACAATTTTACCAAATACGGGACCAGGCACTTCTGCTTTCATCACTTCGAGGTGGCTGTTCTTGTTATTGTCCATAATAGCTAGGGCAAAGACCAGCACCCCCATCCCTCCGATTAAGTGGGTGAAACTACGCCAGAAAAGAAGGGAAGGACTGAGGACGGAGACGTCATTTAAAATGGTTGCCCCTGTAGTCGTAAAACCAGAGCTAACTTCGAAAAATGCATCAATGATGTTTGGGATTTGTCCTGAAAAGACAAAAGGAAGAGCACCAAAGAAGGACCAGAGGATCCAACACAAAGCCACAATCAGAACGCCTTCCTTGGCATAGATGTGAAAATCTTTGGGTTTGAAAAAGGAACCAATGCCTCCCAATACAAGGAGGATGGCAATGGTTGCAAATAGGGAGATAAAGACAGTCGGGCTATCCTTGACAACAAAATCGTTCTTTAGATTGAGAAGTGCAACCACAATCGGCACACAGAGCAACATGGCTTCAATCAGAAGGAGTTTTGCTAAAAGGTAGCGAATCATACTTTTGTTCATGGCTTACCCCTCTAACAAATCATAGATTTTAGTGATGTTGCTGATTAGGGTAGTAACGATAATGCGATCCCCTATCAAAAGATGGTCATCTCCAGTTGGGAAAATAGCTTTCCCGTTTCGAATAATGGCTGCGATGAGAACACCTTTTTTCAATTTCAGTTGTGCCAAAGGTTTGCCCGTCATTTTGTTTTCTTCGCGAATCTGGAATTGAAGGGTCTCGATTTGACCGTTGGCGACGTGGTGCAAGGCTTCAAGATTAGAATAGCGGGCATTATAGCGACCACGAATGAAGTGCATGATGGTGTCCACCGCAATTCCTTTGGGTGTCACAATACTTGAAAAATCTTGCCGATCAATAATTTCCAGCAGGCTAGTTCGGTTGACCTTGGTAATATTCTTTTGAACACCTACGCTATTTAGGAACATAGAAGCGATAATGTTTTCTTCATCGACCCCTGTTAGTGTCGCCACGGCATCAAAGTTACCTGCGCGCTCTTCCATTAGAATATCTTTTGATGTCCCATCTCCTTGGATAACATAGAGATCAGGGAATTCTTGACTAAACCATTCTGCTCGTTTTTGATCGATTTCAATGACTTTTAAGTCGATCTTCCGTTTGCTATTTTCCAAAATATTTAGGAGATAGTAGGAAATCTTACCAGCTCCGATCAGGAGGAGACTTTTAACAACCTGAGGACGAATGCTATTGTGGAAATTCACAATTTCCACTCGATTTCCCGTCATAAAAATCTTATCAAAGGCTTGTAAAGTGAAGTCCCCATCTGGAATCGTTAACTGACCTTGTCGTTCGATGGCACAGATAATAATGTTTCCATATTTCTTTCTGAATTGAGAAAGGGTCATCTGGCAGAGTGGGCTTTCCTCTTTGATCTTAAATTCCATAAAAGCGACTCGTCCACCAGCAAAGTGCTCAACAGACAAGGCATTTGGGAAATCAATGCTATTAGCAATGTAGCGAGCAGCTAGAAGTTCAGGATTGACGACTAGGGAGAAGCCGAGAATATTTTTTTCTTTAAAATAAGAATTTGAATATTCGGGATTGCGGACGCGGACAACGGTCTCTTTAGCTCCCATTTTCTTGGCCAGGACGGCAGAAACCATGTTGACTTCGTCTTGCTCTGTCAGGGCGACAAAGATGTCACAGTCGGCCACATCTGCTTGTTCGAGAATCTTAAAGTTGGCACCATTGCCAACAATACCAATGATATCGTAGCGTTTGGTAATATGATTAACAACGGCTTCATCTTGTTCAATCAAGATGACATCGTGATTTTCCGCGACGAGGGAACGACAGAGTGCTGTTCCGACCTTACCGCCTCCAACTACAATAATTTTCATGAATATTTCCTCCAAAGTATGATTCTATCTTACTCTATTTTCAAAAAAAAATCACCTCTTAATAGTGGAAACAGGGCATAAAGAGCCAGATTCTCTTCAATACATGAAAGAGAATGTAAAAAAGTGAAATTTTTTTATCGAAATAGTTGACAGGAGGCATGAAAGTGGTATACTGATACAGTAACCTCATTGATTTACCTCAAACCTGTTGTGAGTTAAGTTAATGAAGTCGTAACCACGCTGTTTGCTGAGCTTGACTCCGGGCAGTGTGGCTATTTTTTTGCCAGAAATGAGATCGTGATGAATATTGAAGAATTAGCTTACACAGAAACCAAATCCCAAAACCATGTAGTTCTTTACCAACCTCAAATTCCCCAAAATACTGGGAATATCGCTCGCACTTGTGCAGCTACCAATGCTCCTCTCCATATCATCCGTCCCATGGCTTTTCCTATTGATAATCGAAAGATGAAACGTGCGGGACTGGATTATTGGGATAAGTTAGATGTTCGCTTTTACGACAGCTTGGATGAGTTTATGGAGGTTGCAACTGGAGGAAAGGTCCACCTGGTTTCAAAATTTGCTGATCAGACCTATTCGAATGTAAATTATAATGATAATTTAGAACATTATTTCATCTTTGGTCGTGAGGACAAAGGCTTACCAGAGGATTTTATGCGGCTCCATGCTGAAAAGGCAATTCGGATTCCGATGAATGATGAACATGTTCGAAGCTTGAATGTCTCCAATACTGTTTGTATGATTGTCTATGAAGCCCTCAGACAACAGGAGTTTGCAGGCTTAGAGCTGGTCCATCAGTATGATGGAGATAAGTTGAAGTAGGGCAAATGCTCTTTACAAAAGTCCACTTGTTGTAACTTTTGATATTACAAAACACTTGCAATAGCAGGTGTTTTTTGTTATGATTAAGGGGTCTTCAGGGCAGGGTGTAATTCCCGACCGGCGGTGACTTTTACTAGGAAATGGTCTTTTCCTTTTCCATACTCTAAAAGAAGTCCGCGAGCGTAAGCTGATGTGGTGCGATTCCACAACCGACAGTATAGTCTGGATGGGAGAAGACGAGAGAGGAACAAACCTGTTCTTTTTGACGCTGGACTTGATAGAAATTTTGTTGATTTTATAAGAAATCAGTCTTCGAGCTTTTTTCTTGTAGCATCTTGACATCATTAGTCAAGTATTAAGGAACTGTTTAAGTTTTCTTTAAAACGATTGAAATAGAATAAGGTTAAGGGAATCTTTCCAACTTCTTCTAATTTTAGTAAAAATTGGAGGAACCTGTGATGACAAATACTCGAAAACTGACCCTAGTGGCTGTTTTATCTGCACTTTCTTTTCTATTGATGTTTTATCAACTATCAATAGGGATTGATTTTTTAAAGGTTGACTTTAGTACGATTCCAATCTTACTCGCCTTAGTTCTGTTAGATTTGAAGAGCTCATTTCTGGTACTGGTGATTCGATCTGTTCTCAAATTGGTACTAAATGGGCGAGGAGCGGAGACTTTGGTTGGCTTGCCGATTAATATGATTGCTGTATTCGTCTTTGTTCTAGCATTTGCAATCATTTGGAATCAGAAGAAAACCATAGTGCGGTTTGTGATGGCTAGCCTATTTGGAACCATTGGCTTAACCCTTTCCATGCTTCTGGTTAATTACTTTTATGCCATCCCTCTCTATGCTAAATTTGTTGGATTTGACATAGCGAAGATGGTCGGAGTTGAAAAGTATCTTCTCAGTATGGTTGTTCCCTTTAATCTAATAGAAGGACTGATTTGGGCTGCTACTTTCTGGTTGCTCTATAGTGTCTTGCAGCCCCTACTTAAAATCTATGAAAAATAAACAATCTCATTTTCTAAAGGGCTCTTTTGCCCTTTTGTTATTCATGATTCTGGGCTATGTAGTCAAATTTTATCCGGAAAATTTAGTCGGAATCGATCAACCGATTCAATCGGCTATTCGCGGGGATTTTCCAGCCTATTTGACAGCCTTCTTTACCCGTGTGACAGTGCTGATGAACACACCAATTGTCGCATCCTGGGTTGGCGTTATCGTTCTCTTCTTTGTCTGGAAGAAATGGTATGCGGAGGCCCTCCTCCTCACTGGAAGTTTAGTTACAACTGGATTACTCGTGGTGATTCTGAAACACATCTATCTGCGCCCGCGTCCAGCACTTCAACACTTGGTACAAGAGGGTGGCTATTCTTTTCCGAGTGGTCACTCTTTAGCAGCCACCCTCGTATTTGGTAGTTTGATTATTATTGTAGAACAACGCATGACCTCTCAAGTCGGAAAAGTCCTGGCTCAGATTGCCCTCTTCCTTTGTATGGTAACCATTGTTGTATCTCGTGTCTACGTTGGGGTTCATTACCCGACAGACGTAACAGGAAGTATGCTTTTGGGATTTGGTCTGTTGCAAATGGTCTTTCCTTATTACGACCGTTTGCGTTTTGAATGGCGCTTTAAGAGTAAGCAGAAGTAAAGCATGAACGATTTATTTGAAGAAAAGGTCCTAAGGGTCGTTGCTCAGATTCCCCTGGGATGTGTGGCCACTTATGGTCAAATTGCCCAACTCATTGGCTATCCTCGCCACGCCCGCCAGGTCGGCAAGGTCTTGGCAACTTCTACAAAAGATGTAGCCTATCCTTGTCACCGGGTCGTGACGTCTACTGGTCGCTTGGCTCCTGATTGGGAAGAGCAAGGCACGCTTCTCTGGGCAGAAGGGGTAGAACGGAAAAAGAATGGCTGTGTCGATCTTAAGAAATACAAATGGAAAGCAGAGGAGACTCAACTTTGAGTTCACTCTGCTTTTTTGCTATAATGAGGGGTATGAAATCCTATACGACCTTAAATGATTATTACCGAACCTTATTTGGAGAAAAGACCTTCAAAGTCCCAATCGATGCGGGCTTTGACTGTCCCAATCGTGATGGAACTGTTGCTCGAGGGGGCTGTACTTTTTGTACAGTTTCTGGCTCTGGGGATGCCATCGTAGCACCAGATGCCCCTATTCGGGATCAGTTTTACAAAGAAATTGATTTTATGCACCGCAAATGGCCCGACGTCAAAAAGTATTTGGTCTATTTTCAAAATTTCACTAATACGCATGAATCCGTCGATGTCATTCGGGAGCGCTATGAGCAAGCCATCAATGAACCAGGTGTCGTAGGGATTAACATCGGGACACGACCAGACTGCTTGCCGGATGAAACGTTGGCCTATCTAGCAGAATTGACAGAGCGCATGCATGTGACTATTGAGCTGGGTTTGCAGACGACCTATGAAACGACATCTGAATTGATCAACCGAGCCCATAGCTATGAACTCTATGTGGAAACGGTGAAGCGGATTCGCCAACAGGTCCCTAAGGCAGAGATTGTTTCACATTTAATCAACGGTCTTCCTGGGGAGACGCATGAGATGATGGTGGAGAATGTCCGCCGTTGTGTAACAGACAACGATATCCAGGGCATTAAATTGCACCTGCTCCATCTCATGACCAATACCCGGATGCAACGAGACTACCATGAAGGGCGCTTGCAATTGATGAGTCAGGAGGAATACGTGTCGGTCATCTGTGACCAACTGGAGATCATTCCCAAGGAGATCGTCATCCACAGGATTACAGGAGATGCTCCACGCGAAATGCTGATAGGACCGATGTGGAGTCTCAATAAGTGGGAAGTTCTGAATGCCATTGAAGCTGAGATGCGTCGCCGTAGAAGTGTTCAAGGTTGTAAAGTAGGAAAATAGGAGGAGCAGCATGTTGCGACCATTAGAGATGGCCCATGATTTTCTTAGGGAGATCATTACAGATCAAGATACTGTGGTTGATGCGACCATGGGAAATGGGCATGATACCCTTTTCTTGGCAAAATTAGCCAAAGAAGTCTATGCATTTGATATTCAAGAGCAGGCCTTGGTCCAAACGCAAAAGCGTTTGGAAGAAGCAGGTCTTTCCAATGCCCACCTTCTGTTAAAGGGGCATGAAGAAGTAGATCACTATGTAAAGCAGGTCAAGGCGGCTATCTTCAACTTAGGCTATCTTCCTTCAGCAGACAAGTCGATTATTACCCAGCCTAAAACAACGATCCAAGCCATTGATAAACTCTGTCACTGCTTGATCAAGGGAGGGCGAATAGCCATTATGATCTATTATGGTCATGAGGGTGGGGACCTAGAAAAAGATGCTGTCTTGGAGTTTGTCTCCCAACTTCCTCAACAAGAATTTACGGTCACTACTTACCGGACCCTGAACCAGATCAACCATCCCCCATTTTTGGTCATGATCGAAAAATTAGAAAGTTATCGCCATGGATAAAGAATTTTTAAAAAATAAAATTGATGCTCTTCGTCACGATTTTGTGGAGTCAACGTCTCATGAACGTGCCGTTGGTTTTTTAGATGAAGCACGGATGAGCAAAAAGATGATCAAAATCAAGAAGAAGCTGGTCTCTCTTGAAATGGAACGTAGCCAGAAGAAAATTGAGCACAAGGATCTGACAAAGATTGATCAAAAGATCCAAGAACAAAAGCAACTCTTTGAGGACTGTTGTAACCAACGATCAGGAGGATAAGGGATGGAGATTCTTGTATACGCCATTGTCTTTTCCTTGATCCTGATTGTCTCCAATGCGACCAATAAGTTGATTCCGACCTTGCCCCTCCCTTTGATCCAGATATTATTGGGGATTGGGATTGGCTTTCTCTTACCCAATTCGGAGTACCACTTAGATACCGAGCTCTTTTTAGCCTTGGTTATTGGACCGCTCCTCTTTCGAGAGGCAGAAGAAGCAGACATTACCTCGATTCTGAAGCACTGGCGCATTATCGCCTTTTTAATCTTCCCAGTTATTTTTATTTCGACCCTTAGCTTGGGGTGGTTGGCCCATCTCTTGTGGCTAGGAATTCCACTAGCGGCCTGTATGGCAGTAGGGGCAGCACTCGGGCCGACTGATTTGGTGGCTTTTGCCTCCCTTTCGGAACGCTTTACCTTTCCAAAACGAATCTCCAACATTCTAAAAGGAGAGGGCTTGCTCAATGATGCTTCAGGTTTGGTTGCCTTTCGTATGGCTCTAGCTGCATGGACCACTGGAGTCTTTTCCTTGGGCCAAGCTAGTTGGGACTTGGTCGTCTCTATTTTAGGAGGGTTTGCGGTCGGGATTGTGACAGCTGCTGTCAACCGTGGGCTTCAAAAATTACTGCTCAGTGTTCGGGCAACGGATATTGCCAGTGAACTCATTTTAGAATTGAGTCTCCCCTTACTGACCTTCTTTATCGCAGAAGAGATCCATGTATCAGGGATTATTGCGGTTGTCGTGGCTGGGATCCTAAAGGCTAGTCGGTTTAAGAAAATTACCCTACTAGAAGCCAAGGTGGATACGGTCACGCATACGGTATGGAATACAGTCAATTTTGTCCTCAATGGGTCTGTCTTTGTCCTCTTGGGGATGGAGCTGGAGATGATTTCTGAGCCAATTTTGAGGACTCCCTTTTACAACAATCTGCTCTTGATTGTGACTGTTCTCTTATTGACGGGGCTCTTGTTCCTGATTCGCTTTTTGATGGTGTATGGATTTTATTGGTATCGGGGCTTCCGATTAAAAAAATCCATTGACAAGTATCTGAAAGATGCCCTCTTGTTGACCTTTTCAGGGGTCAAAGGAACAGTGTCCATTGCGACCATTCTCTTGATACCGACGCATCTAGAAGCAGAATATCCAGTTCTCTTGTTTTTAGTAGCAGGGGTCACCTTGTGTAGTTTCTTAATCGGACTTCTCGTCCTCCCAAAACTATCCGAGGACAAAGAGGAATCCAATGATCATTTGATGCATATTGCTATCTTGAATGATGTCGTCATGCTATTGGAGAAAGAGTTGACGGTGACCAAGCAGAAGGGACCTCTCTATGCGGCGATTGATAATTATCATGGACGGATAGAAAATATGATTCTCAGTCAGGAGGATAAGGCGACTCAAAGAGACTGGGAACAACTAAAACTCCTTATTCTTAGTATTGAGAACGATGGCTTGGAACAGGCTTATGAAGAAGGAAAGATTCGAGATAGAAGTTACCATGTCTACCAACGTTATCTTCGATCCATGGAGCAGAAGGTCAACCGCAATCTGTCATCACGCCTGACCTATTATTTCTTGGTGCTCTTCCGCCTGCTCCGCCTGCTGTTGCACGAGCTTGTGACCTTTGGATCCGGTATTCGGGCATGGAAAAACGGAGAGAATTACAAGCTCGAAGCCATTGACTATGACCAGATCGCTGCCTTGTATCTGGCCAATACGGAAATCATTATCGAGAGTTTGGAAAACCTAAAAGGGATTTATCGGAGTACCTTGATTTCCTTCCTTCAAGAATCTCGTCTGCGGGAAACATCGTTGATTACCAGTGGTGCTTTTGTAGAGCGGGTTATCAATCGCATCAAGCCTAATAATATTGACGAGATGCTAAGAGGCTATTACTTAGAAAGAAAATTGATTTTCGAATATGAGGAGCAGCACTTGATTTCGGCTAAGTATGCGCGTCGCATGCGCCAAAATGTCAACGAATTGGAAAACTATTCCTTAAGAGAAAGTGCCAATACTCTTCCTTATGACATGATCAATTATGCTCGGAATCGGTAAACGTGAGTTTCCGCTTTAATAGAAGAAAAGAGATTGGTGATGCTTGTCCCAATCTCTTTGTTTTGTATCTTAGTAAGTCTTTTTACTGCTCTGGCTGGATATAATAGCGTTCTTCCCCGATTGGAATCAGCTGGACCTTTCCCCCATAAAAAGCTGATAGCGTTTCTTGGGTGAGAATTTCCTCCTTAGGTCCTTGGGCAAAACTTTGTCCCTCCTTGAGGAGAAGGACATGGCTAAAGGACTTGGTGATTTCCTCTGCATGGTGGGTGACAAAGAGAATGGTCGGCGCCTTTTCCATCTGCTTGATCTGTTGGATTAGCTGAAAGATCGCTTCCCGAGCAAATAAGTCAAGCCCACTAGAGGCTTCGTCAAAGATGAGAAGATCGGGCTCTTCCATGAGACTACGGGCGATTAGAATCGTCTGTTTTTCCCCTTGAGAGAGAGTCCGGTATTTTCGCCCAATCAAAGAAGCAGCCCCGATGCGACGCAACATGGATCGTGCTTCCTCGAGTTCTTTTTCTCCATAAGCTGTATAAAGAATGCTACTCTTGTATTTTCCAGTGAGGACGATTTCTTCTGGGGATAGAGATTCAGGGATGCGCTCAGAAATAAAGGAGCTGACCACTCCGATTCGCTTGCGGAGTTCAGGAATCCCTCCTTGGCCAAATTGTGTTCCAAGGACAGAAACTTCCCCTTCCGTTTTCCAATATTCCGCCATTAAGAGACGGAGTAGGGTCGATTTGCCAGCACCATTCAGTCCAAGGATGGCCCAGGTTTCCCCCTTATTGACGGTCCAATTCAAACGAGAAAGGAGATTTTTTCCTTCTTTTCTGAGAGTGACGTCTTTCAGTTCAATTAAGCTTTCTTTCATCTTTTTAACCTTCATAAAAATATTTTCTATTTTACCATAAATATGATAAAATATCAGATAGGAGGAAAGGGATGTTTCATAAAAGTAAATTATTTTTCTGGACCTGTGAAGTCCTATTATTAACAATTATATTCTATATTTGGGGAAGTATGGGAAGCCTGATCTCTCCCTTTGTATCCGTTCTGAATACCATTATTCTTCCATTTTTGATTGCTGGTTTCTTGTACTATATTACCAATCCAATCGTAGAATTTTTGGAAAAGAAATTTCATCTGAATCGAATTTTGGGCATTCTATTAACTTTGGTAACCCTTTTTGGATTGATTATTTATGGGATTGTTTATATCTTGCCTATTTTGATCAACCAGTTGACAAGCTTGATTAATTCAACCCAAGGCTTGTATTGGGAAGTGCAAAGTTTTGTAACGAAGTTATCAAAGAATCCAGCCTTTCAGAGTATCAATATCCAATCAACTATTCAGCAACTAAACCTATCTTATGTGGATATTCTACAAAATATCTTAAACAGTGTGACCAATAGTTTAGGTAGTGTGGTGTCAACGATTGTCAATACACTCTTCATTCTGGTGATGACACCGATATTCCTGGTTTATTTCTTGATTGATGGGAAAAAACTACTACCGATGTTAGAGCGGACGATCCTGAAAAATGACCGGCGGAATATTACCTCTCTCTTAGTGAGTCTCAACCAAACAGTTTCTCGCTATATTAGTGGGATTTCTATCGATGCTTTAATCATCGGGACTTTAGCCTTTATTGGCTACAGTTTTATCGGTTTGAAGTATGCCTTGGTCTTTGCCATTTTCTCAGCCTTGGCTATCTTCATTCCTTACATTGGACCGACGATTGGCTTGATTCCTATGGTGGTTACCTATGCCTTTACAGATTTCAATATGATGATCAAAGCAGTCATCTTCATGTTGATTGTTCAACAAATCGATGGAAATATCCTTTATCCACGGATTGTGGGAGGGGTGATGAAGGTGCATCCCATTACCATTATGGTTCTTTTGCTTTTATCCAGTAACATCTATGGTGTAATTGGAATGATCGTGGCAATTCCGGTTTATTCGATTGGTAAAGAAATCGTGAAATTCCTCGCAGCCTTGTATGAAAATCATAAAAAGACACAGAAGCAGCGCAAGCAGGAAGAATTTGGGATTATCAATAAATCCTAGTAGAATAAATACAAAAGGAATGGACAACCATTCCTTTTTTGTTTAAATAACGTGAAAGACTAGGATAAGTTTTTGAATCGTAAACTTTTACCTTTCCTTTTAGAAAATATGTTATAATGAATTAGTAATGATACAAAATCGAGGAGTTTCTATAAGATGATAGAATTGCTTGCCAAAAAGCAGCGACGCCAAATGCGTTTGCTAGAAACATTAATTCGAGAGAAGCGCTGGTTTCATTTGAAGGAACTCGCTGAAATGTTAGATTGTACAGAACGGTCATTGAAGGAGGATCTTTCAAATTTACGAACGGTCTTTAATGAGTTTTTGATTGAGTCCTCGACAAATGGTATTAAGATTAGTTATGACGATTCGATTGGGATTGAGGTGGTCTACTATCACTTCTTTAAAGAATCTACAGCTTTCTCCCTCTTGGAATACTTGTTCTTCCATAAGGATGTTTCCAGTGACTTAATTTGTAGACGGTATGATCTCAGCCAACAGTCATTTTATCGCTTGATTCGAAATATCAACCAAATTATTCAGGAAAAGTACAATATACGAATCACCTTGAATCCTCTAAATGTCGTGGGGGACGAAGTCGATATTCGCTTTTTCTATTCCCAGTATTTTGCAGAGCGGTATTATTATTTAGAGTGGCCATTTCCAGATATTAGAGAGCAAGTCATTATTGATTTCATTACCTTCTTCTATAAACTGACAGAAATCCCACTGACTTATTCGATCTTCCATTCTTATAAAATTATGCTAACGGTCTACCTTTACCGGATTAAGCAAGGGTATCGAATTGAAGGGGCCAATAATTTTGAACAATACGCCTATCTCTATCAAGAGCTCCCAAAAATCAATGAGATGCTTCGTTATTTTGGTTTGCAGCTGGGTGTAGAATTTAACGAAGAAATCATAGAACAGCTCTTTATTATCTTCCTACAGAAACGCTTCTATTTTACCCCACAGGATCTGATTGACTCCACTGAGGAAGATGCTGTTACAAAAAAATCCTATATTTTAGCCTCTCAATTTCTTGATCACCTGAGTGAATCTTATGGTTTAGAACTTGAGAATTATGAAGAGATGATTATGCATATTCACAACACCGCCTATTTGGAGCGGCGTGAAATCTTTGGTGAATTTCTTCTCTATGATACCAAGAGCTATACCAATGAGGATTATCGAACCCTCTTCCCTAAATTTTATCAGGATGTTGAAACAGGTTTGTATCACTATCTCAAAGAGATGGGCTTTCATGAAAATCCTGAAAACCTCAAGCATCAGATTTATACCGTATTTTCACATTGGGAAAATCTATTGCCTCAACTATTAAGGAGACGGACAGCTGTCAAGGTCTTAATCATTAGCCGATACGATGACCACCATGCCAAGTCCATGATTGATTTCTTAAAATTCTATTGTACGGATAACTTTGAGTTTTCACAGGTCATCAAGCATGACTTTAATCTTCATGAACTAGAGCATACCGAATATGATGTTATTGTTGCCAACTTTATGATTCCGAATATCAAAGGGAAAAAATTTATTTGTACAAGTAGTTTGACCCTTTTGGAACTTGTAGAAAAACTGAATGTACTCTTTTATGATTTCACACGTTATGGAGTATAACTGAGCCTTCCCTCCTCTTTTAGGAGGGAAATTTTTGCGACTATGCACCATTTCAAAAAATATGATATAATGGGCATTATTACTATACATTGAGGAGAATATCCATGGAAGACCCTGGCAGTCAGGATTTAATACTGCAATTTGTTTTACTATTTGTATTGACCTTATTAAATGCATTTTTCTCTGCAACGGAGATGTCGATGGTATCGCTGAACCGTTCTCGCGTAGAGCAAAAGGCTGAGGAAGGCGATAAAAAATATATTCGTCTCTTAAAGGTATTGGAAAATCCCAACCACTTTTTATCTACGATTCAGGTTGGTATTACCTTGATTACCATCTTGTCTGGGGCAAGCTTAGCTGATGATCTTGGGAAAGTAATCGCTTCTTGGATGGGAAATACGGAGACAGCACGTGCGATAGCTAGCTTCCTCTCACTGGCTTTTCTGACCTATATTTCGATTGTATTTGGTGAGTTATATCCGAAGCGTATTGCCATGAATCTGAAAGATAGCTTGGCTATTCGAACGGCTCCAATTGTGATTTTACTAGGAAAAATCGTTAGCCCCTTTGTCTGGCTCTTATCGGCATCAACCAATCTGGTCAGTCGTCTGACTCCTATGCAATTCGATGATGCAGACGAAGAGATGTCACGAGATGAGATTGCCTATATGCTGGCTAAGAGTGAAACAAGTCTGGATGCTGACGAGATTGAAATGTTGCAAGGAGTCTTTTCACTAGATGAGCTGATGGCGCGTGAGCTAATGGTTCCTCGTACGGATGCCTTTATGGTGGATATCCAAGATGATACCAGAGAAATCATCGAAAGCATCTTAAAACAGAATTTTTCTCGTATTCCTGTCTATGATGATGACAAGGACAATGTCATTGGTCTGATCCATACCAAACGTTTGCTTAATGAAGGTTTTGTGAATGGATTTGATAATATTGCTCTTCGCAAGATCCTTCAGGAACCGCTCTTTGTACCGGAAACAATCTTTGTAGATGATCTCTTGAAGGAGCTCCGGAATACACAAAATCAGATGGCCATTTTGCTGGATGAGTATGGAGGAATGGCTGGTCTGGTAACCTTGGAAGACCTTCTTGAGGAAATTGTCGGGGAAATCGATGATGAAACCGATAAGGCTGAGAATGATGTTTTTGAAATTGAGCCTAACCTCTATATTGTGCAGGGGATTGTGACTCTAAATGATTTCAATGAGTATTTTGATGTGAAGTTGGAAAGTGATGATGTGGATACCATTGCAGGCTACTACCTGACTGGTGTCGGACGGATTCCAGGTCACAAGGAACGCTTGAGTTTTGAAGTAGACAGTATGAAGAAGCATCTGATCCTTACAAACGATAAGGTAAAAAATGGTCGTGTCACCAAGGTGAAGGTTGAGGTCAGTGACCTAGTCGATGAAGATGAGCAAGCGACAAAAGGTCAAGAATAAGAACATCAAATCAGGGAGTTTCCCTGATTTTTTTATGCTCATTTTAGACGGATTTGCATCTCTCATGAAATTCCTTTATAATAAAATAAATAAAGGTAGAAGGAGATCACAATGAAACAAGAAGAATGGTTAGCAGAGTTTGAGAGGGTTCATGGTCGACCGGCCAATCAGGAGGAAATCCAACAGGCTTTTGGTACGTTTGGAAGTCCAGAAACACAAACGACACCGAATACGCCCGTAAACCCAATCCAATCTCCATTTGAAGGTGCAGCACCTGTTTCCAATCAAGGACAATTTGGAGGCCCTTTACCGTTTCCAGAACAAGCTAAATTTGGAGGAGCAGCGCCAGCCCCAGAACAAACCCAGTTCGGAGATGCAGCGCCAACTCCAGAGCAAACGCCATTTGGAGGAGCAGCGCCAACTTCAGAGCAAACACAGTTTGGAGGTGTGACGCCACCACCAGAACAAGCACAGTTCGGAGGTCCAGCTCCGGCCCAAGCCCCATTTGGAGGTGCAAGCCCAGCTCCAAATCAATTCCAAGGTGGAGCAAGTCAGTATCAACATCAAGAACAAGCTTTTGGGCAAGGTGGAACTCAGCCACAAGCTCCTGTTCAGGAGGCGGCTCAAACAGGAGCGCCCTTCGCATCTTATAACAACACTCAGATGCAGGGAGGCTACCCAAACAATGGGCAACTGAATTACCAGGCTAATTCTCCATATATGGGCCAAGCTCCAATACCAGGTAAGAAGTCTAAAAAAGGGCTGATTATTGGTTTATGTAGTCTTGTTGCTGTTGCAGTTTTATCTGTGCTTGCATTTTTCTTTTTTACTAAAAATCCAAATAGTATTCAAGGAAAATGGTCGGCTACTCCTGAAATGAAAAAGACAATGAAGTCTGCTTTTGCAGGCACTTTCTCTACTACATCAGATATTTCTAGTGAATTTGTAAAAGATATGGATATGATCGTAGAGGTAAAGGGGAAAAAAGTAACCGTCAGTGTGATTGGTAAGATTGATTTCAAGGGAGCTGCAAAGGAACTCTATGATGATGGGGACAATGATTTTTACTCTGTTGAGGATGCCTTAGACTATATCCAAGAAAACAGTGAGAATTCCTATTTAGAGGATATGGGACTTGAAATCGATGTGAAAAAAGGCACTCTTAAAATGGTAGCCTTTGAAGGTGAGGTGGATGAAAAAGATCACCGATTCATTCAGGATGAAGATGCGAGTCATTTCCTTAAATACGATCTCAAGTATAAAATTGAAAATGGAACGCTGAAAGTTTCCGTGGATGGAAATGATTATGGAATTGAATACTCCTTTAAAAAATAAGATATTCGCTTATTTAGGCTCTTTGTCAACTGTAGTGGGTTGATGAAAAGTTATACCCTGGAGAGGACCAAATTGGTTCTCTCCTTTTTGATGTTCTTGTTTTCTACAACAAAATAGGCTCCATAATTCCTATGGTGATATTATCCACTACAGAAATTATAGAGCCATAAAATCAAGGTTTTTCCTGATTTTTATACTCATTTTAGTAGGGTTTGCTTCTCCTATGAATTTCCTTTATAATAAAATAAGTAAAGGTTAGAAGGTGATAGTCATGAAACCAGAAGAATGGTTAGCAGAGTTCGAGAGAGTCCATGGTCGACCGGCCAATCAGGAGAAATTCCAACAGCTTTTTGGTCAGTTTGGAAGTCCAGAAACACAAGCGACACCGAATACGCCCGTAAATCCAATTCAATCTCCATTTGGAGGTGCAAGCCCAACTTCAAATCAATACCAAGGTGGAACAAGTCCGTTTCAACATCAAGGACAAGCTTTTGGGCAAGGTGGAACTCAGCCACAAGCTCCTGTTCAGGAGTCGGCTCAAGCAGGAGTGACCTTCACATCCTATAACAATGCTCAGGTGCAGGGAGGTTATCCAAACAATGGGCAACTGAATTACCAGACTAATTCCTCATATATGGGACAAGTCCCAATACCCGGTAAGAAGTCTAAGAAAGGGCTGATTATTGGATTATGTAGTCTTGTCGCCGTTGCAGTTTTATCTGTGCTTGCATTTTTCTTATTTGCTAAAAATCCTAATAGTATTCAAGGGAAATGGTCAGCTACTCCTGAACTGAAGAAAGAAATGACATCTGGTTTTAAAGAAAGTTTCACCTCGACTTTAGATATCTCTAGTGAATTTATTAAAGATGTCGAAATGATTGTGGAAGTAGAGGGTAACAAAGTAAAAATTTCTACATCAGGAAAAGTTGATTTTAAAGGAGCAGCAAAAAAACTCCTTGAAGGCGATAAAAGTTATTTATATTCTATGGAAAATGCATTGGAGTACATTGAGGAACGAAGCAAATGGGGGTACTTGAAGGAAATAGGAGTTGAAATTGATGTAAAAAAAGGAACCATTGATATGGTGCTATTTGAAGGCGAGTTGTCTGAAAAAACTCATGAATTTCTTGTAAATAGTGGTGGGAACTTTGTAATGCAATACAATCTCAAATATAAATTGGTAAACGGAACGTTAACGGTTTATCAGAATGAAGAGGATGATTTTAAATACACCTTCAAAAAATAAGATATTCGCTCATTTAGTGCCCTAATCGGGCACTTTTTTTGTTGATATACGTAGAAAAAAATAAGATAATTAAAAAAATTCTGAATTTCGGCTTGACAGCTTGAAAAATTTTCGGTAAGATAGTCAACATAAAAAAACGAAAGCAGAATCTTATGAAAAACACGAACTCCACATTGTTGAATCAAAACTTTTACTTTAGCTACTTTAGATAATGTTTGTAGACATGAACTCATGGATACAAACGAAACGAGCAATTTGTTTGTATCTATGTGGCTAAGATTTTTGATTGTGGTCCATATAGATGATATCTAAATGGACGGCAATGCTGGCATACTTTTAAGTTTGTGAGGAATGATACCAACCGTTTAGAATCATCTAAACGGTTTTTTGTATTCTGTTTGAATGTTTTAGATAAGGAGACATGTTTCATGAAAATTGTAAAGAAGTTAATTGCACCGGTCCTGGTAGTTGGTCTACTGATGACCTCCCTCTTGACCCTCCACCACTTGAAGACCTCTAAGCATCAAAAGATCAAGATTGGGATTTCCCAGTATATTACCCATAAGTCTCTAGATGCGACTCGAAAAGGCTTTGTCGAAGAGTTAGCCAAACAAGGTTATGTGGATGGAGAAGAGATTGAAATTGATTATCAAAATGCCCAAGGGGAGCAGCGAAATTTGAAAAATATTTCAAATCAATTGTCACAGGAAAGTGATCTTGTATTTGCCATTGCGACTCCATCAGCACAAAGCATCGCCAATACAAGCAAAACGACTCCTGTAGTCTTTTCTGCAGTGACGGATCCTCTGGCTGCCAAGCTGGTCAAGAACTTGGATCAGCCTGGTGGCAATGTGACAGGAACGAGCGACCAATCTTCAGATGCCATTGCTACGCAAGTCGATCTGATTCAAAAGGTTTTGCCAACAGCTAAGACGATTGGGATCCTCTATACGCAAAGTGAACCCAACTCAGTCGTTCAAAAAGAGGAAGCCAAGAAGGTTCTTGAGGCCAAAGGCTATCGTGTCGTAGAGAAGACTATCTTAGATAGTAATAATGTAAAGGCAGCAGCTGACAGTTTGATGTCAGAAGTCGATATGGTCTTTGTCCCTACAGACAACATCATTTCTTCCACAATGGAAACCATCAAACAAGTGTCTCTGAAACATCAGGTTCCAGTTATTGGAGGTTCGATTGAAATGGCCCAAGTAGGAGGGCTCTATACCTATGGGACAGACTACACCGAGTTAGGGCGTCAATCTGCTCGGATGGCGATTCGTATCCTGAAAGGGGAAAAGGCAGGCGAACTGGCAGTGGAGGCCCCTAAAAATCTAGAATTGTATGTTAACAAAGAGATGGCTAAGAAATTAGGAATTGATCTCTCTGGTATAAACGAAAAGAAATAGGAGATGGATGATGGATTTAGTATTATCAAGTTTATCTGAAGGTTTATTGTGGTCGATTATGGCCATTGGTATTTTCTTAACATTCCGCATTTTAGATATAGCGGATATGACAGCAGAAGGGGCTTTCCCGCTTGGGGCTGCAGTCGTTGCTTCCCAAATCCAAGCAGGGCAAAACCCTTGGCTAGCGACCCTCTTCTCGATTTTAGCAGGGATGCTAGCAGGTTTGGTCTCTGGTCTTCTTCATACCAAGATGAAGATCCCAGCGCTCTTAACAGGGATTGTGACCCTGACGGGACTCTATTCAATCAATATTAAGATCATGGGGGGCGTCCCTAATTTATCCATTGGAGATTCTAGTACCATTTTCAAGTCTGTGATGGGCTTGGGTTTGTCCAATGAGGAAGCAGTCTTTGCTGTTAGTATTGCTTGTTTGTTATTGGTCTGTCTGATTTTGACCCTCTTGATGAAAACCCAGATTGGTTTGGTTCTTCGTTCGACTGGTGACAATATCCCGATGAGTGAAGCCAATGGGGTGAATGTGGACACCATGAAGATTTTCGGTTACATGATTTCCAATGGCTTGGTGGCATTGTGTGGGGCTCTCTTCGCTCAGACAGATGGCTTCTCAGACGTGACTTCTGGTACAGGTACCATCGTCGTAGGTCTCAGTGCTGTTATTTTAGCAGAAGTCTTGATCCATGATTTGACCATTGGAGGACGCTTGCTTTCGATTGGAGTGGGGGCAATTGTCTACCGCCTCATTATCCTCAATATCTACGAAATTCCAAACCTAGACCAAAACTTGGTCCGTTTGTTTAACGCCATTCTCTTGGCCTTGGTCTTGTTCGCACCAGAAGCCCAGAAACGTCTCAAGATTCGTGGATTGAAATTAAGCAACAACTAGAAGGAGAAGATAAATGGCAACATTGTTAAAAATTGAAGATATCCATAAGACATTCGAAGCAGGTACGGTCAATGAAAACCATGTTCTCAAAGGCTTGGATCTGACAGTAGAAGAAGGAGATTTCATTTCCGTCATTGGAGGAAATGGAGCCGGTAAATCGACCTTGATGAATATTCTGGCAGGTGGCCTGCAAGTGGACCAAGGAGAAATCCTTTTAGAAGGGAAATCGATTAAGCAGACCAGCGTTCGGAAGCGTGCCAAGGATATTGCGCGTGTTTTCCAGGATCCTAAGATGGGGACGGCTTCCCGCTTGACCATTGAAGAAAATATGGCCATTGCTAAAAAACGTGGAGCAAGACGGGGACTCAGTTGGGGGGTCAAAGAAAAAGACCGCGAAGAATTTAAAACGGCTTTGAAGGAACTCAATATTGGTTTGGAAAATCGCCTCAAAGTGGACACGCAATACTTATCAGGGGGACAACGGCAAGCTTTGACCTTGGTCATGGCTGCCTTGGTCAAACCAAAACTCTTGCTACTGGATGAACATACCGCAGCGCTCGATCCAAAGACCAGTGAAATGGTCATGGAATTGACACAAAAAATCGTGGAAAGCCATGATTTGACAACCTTAATGATTACGCATGATATGAACCATGCAATTGAATACGGCAACCGCTTGATCATGCTCTACCAAGGCAAGATCGTGGTCGATGTTAAAGGAGAAGAAAAGAAGAACCTGACAGTTGAAGACTTGATGCGCCTTTTCCATCAGAACAGTGGTGAAACCTTGGTGAGTGACGAATTGGTTTTAGGATAAACGAAAAAGGATGGAGATTCCATCCTTTTTATTGATCTTGTTAGCTACATCAAGCTAATCGGTTTTCTTTTTCTCTAGGAAAGTAGCTGCGAGAACAAGGCTAAGTCCTGCTAAGAAGAGTAGGTATGAACTGAGTTTAGCATTCGTTTTTGGAAGTTGTCCTTGTGAAGCGTCGTCTTGTTTAGAGTTGGGAACACTCATCAAAGTATCACCGGCCTTCCTTGGACTAGTGTTCTCTGAATTTGGCTTGTATGGCTCCCTTCTTTCTGATACAGTCGGCTCAACTTTCTCATGAAGACTTGAAATGAATGGTACAGTTTCTGATTTTGTCTTGTAGACAATGGCATAGGTTCCTAACTCTTGTGCCATGAATTCAATCATGCCCTCTCGTAGTGTAAATTCTACTGCTTGGAGTTCTTGATTAGGAGTCAAGACATAGACTTGCTTCACTTCTTTTGATAGTGGAAGTCGAACCAATACACTTCCTTTGACTGGAACTGGATTCCCTTCTTTATCCTTGAGTTGAAGGTTGAAAGCATCGTAGGTTTTGCCAAAGAGTCCTTGGTCAAGGACCTTTTGAATCTCTAAATGACTGTCACTACCAATCTCATTTTCTCCACTAATGACCTCTACCTGGCTTGCTTGGTCTTTCAGTACTCGAAGGACATATTCAGGTAGAGAGTGGATAGCTGCCTCCTGTCCAGCAGTGCCGATTGGCTCTGTGTACTCAGGAAGTGTCACTACAGGAGGTTCTTGGTCTCCCAAACTTGTCACAATAGCAGGTAACAGAGAGACGACCGGACTAGTGATGGTCTTTCCTCGGATGGCATAGGCTGTGATGAGCTGAGTTTGTTTTTGATGAGCAGTTTCTGGGATCGGCAATTCAACTTGCTGGTCCTTAATCGCTAACACTCGATTTCCATCTGATAGGGTGACGTGGGAATCATCGGTTTTCTTGAGGAAAACAGGATCTTTTTCGCCAGGGAAATGAAGGGCAATAGCATCCCACTCCCCAGACGGAAGTGTGAGGGTAATCGTCTGATCGCCTGCTTTTATTGGGGCCAGGCTTGGAGTATCTAGGGATACAGTTGACGGCTTCAAGATGTCAAATGAATCCAGAGAAATCATCTTTCGGTCATCTGGAGAGTTAGGATCGACTGTCAAAGTGAGGATATGATCTCCATTGCTTAAGTTTGTATACTCGCCAATCAACACATTCTTTTCATAGTCATCACTTGAGTAGAAGTCCAAACTTGGCATTTCTTTTCCATCTATGGTGACTAAGGCTTTTCCATAGTCAGAAGATTTTAAGCCGTAAATACGAATACCTGTACCAGTGAATGGAATGGTTGCTTTGGCCTCAGCATACTGAGATGGATCCACGTTTTGGAGAGTCGCGTATTTTTCTATCGTTTGATATAAGCCTGATTCGCTCCAGTCCTTGAACAAGGAGCCATAGTGGATACGAGGATCTCTGTCATCCATCTTTTCAACAGTCGCACCTTGACCCGGATAGATTTTAAAGTAATCTATGGAAATTTTTGAGCGTTCATTCCCTCGGTTCAAGTGTTCCTTCTTCACGGTTAGAGTCAGGAGATGCTCTCCATCAGGAAGTCCTGTGAAACGACCGATTAGAGCACTTTTTTCCGTTTCTCCCGAGGTGTGGAAATCCAGGTCTCCTACTTTCTTGCCATCGATTTGAACTTCCGCTAGGCCTAATTCAGATGATTTGAGACCATAGATTTCAATTCCTCGTCCATTAAAAGAAATTCTAGCAGTGGCATCGTTGTCAGAATAACTATCGACAGTTAGGTCAGCATATTTTTCGGTTCCTGCAAATAGGTCAGCATCCTCCCAGTTATGGAAGGCAGGACCGTATTGAACACGAGGATCTCTGTCGTCCATCAATTCCACAACTGGTTGGATTGACGCAGATTCGGATGCTTGCCTTGAGTGCTCCCCAATCATGGCTCTAACAGAATAGCTATAGCTATGGAGAGAATCAATGGAGCGGTCGATGAAATGAGTGACATTGGTTAGGAATTCTTTGATAGAAGGAGCATCACTGCTTTCGTCATTACTCTCTCGACGGATGACATAGTGGGTCGCATCTGTAACCGGATTGAAATCGAGTTCAGCAGTTACAGCATCTTTTCTCACAGCAGATAGGCGAGTGACCCGCTCTGGTAACTTTTCAAAGGTAATCTGATCCCCTTTTTGAGTGGCAATCTGAATCCGATTGTCTTTGAGAAGAGTTGGTTTGATTTCTTTCCCGTTAATCTTGACAATACTCGATTCGATGTCTGGATAATCGACCACTAAATCTCCACCTGCATGGGAAAGGAAAGCTAATGTCTCAAGATTTTTTTCTTTCCATTTCATGCTGACTTCAAAGTTGCCACGGGCCACGAGACCTGAGACTTGACCGTCTTTCCAAGAATCTGGAAGGGCTGGTAATGGGGCAATATAGCCTGTGTGAGACTGAAGGAGCATTTCTGCCATCCCACTGGTTGCACCAAAGTTCCCATCGATTTGGAAAGGCGCATGGGTATCCCAGAGGTTTTCTAGAGTTGAAGATTTTAGCTGTTCAGCCAATAAACGATGAGCGCGGTTTCCGTCTAAGAGACGAGCCCAGAGGTTAATTTTATTAGCCTTGGACCAACCTGTACCACCATCTCCACGATGGTTTAGGGTTGCGCGTGCGGCCTCCAGATATTCAGGCTGGTCCTTATCAAATAGAGTACCTGGGAAGAGTCCAACTAGATGGGAAACGTGACGGTGATGATTTTCAATGCCTTCGTTGGTGAATTGAGGACTGTCTTCCTCGTACCATTCCTTGATACGTCCCTCTTGGTTGATATGAAGTGGTTTGAGCTTGTCAAATTTAGCCTTCACTTCTGTCACCAAATCTTGGTCAATATTGAGGTGATTGGCAGCTTCCATATAGTCGTGGAAGAGCTGCCAAACTAGTGATTGGTCGAAGGTATTCCCGATCGTGATAGTTCCATGCTCTGGCGAATAAGATGGAGAAGAAACCCAACGGTCACTAGCCTGGTCATAGTGCAAGAAGGAATTCCAGAACTTGGCTGTTTCCTTAAGCATGGGATAAATCTTTTCTTTAAGATAAGTTTCATCCTTGGTGAATTTGTAGTAATCATAGACGTTCTGCATCATCCAAGCATTGGCAGCAGGAGACCAACCCCAATAGTAGTTCCAACCTGGAGTAGTCCAGCCAAATGGTGTTGCTTGGGTATGAACCAGCCAACCGTTTTCTTGGCCTTCTTTAGACTCGATGCCGGCATACTCTTTAGCAGCGATACGACCATAGTAGCGCATGTCATCGATATAATTGACCATTGCCCTAGCCGTTTCTGCGAGATTACTCATATAGGCAGGCCAGTAGTTCATTTGTAGGTTGACATTGAGGTGGTAGTCAGCGTTCCAAGGTGGATTGTCTACAGCATTCCAGACTCCTTGCAAGTTGGCAGGAAGGGCATCTGTCCGGTCACGAGACGAACTGATGAGGAGGTAACGTCCGTATTGAAAGAAGAGCTCTTCTAGTTCTTGCCCTTTTGTAGGATCATAGGTTTGGAGAGCTTCTTTTGTCGTTTGGTTAGACTTATTACCGCCAAGATTTAGTTGAACACGATTGAAGAGACGTTGGTAGTCCTTGATGTGGTCATGTTTTAGAGTTTCATAATCTTTGGCTTTAGCCGCCTCGACAATCGATTTGACAGTTGCTTCTACATCAATATCCTTGCGGTAATTGGTTTTTGGATTTTGAGCATAATTAGTCTTGGCACTGAGTAAAAGGGTCGCATAGCTGGCTCCGGTGACAGTCAAATAGCCATCTTGGGCAGTGACTTGTCCATCTGTTTTGATTCCAAGATAGGAGGCAAATTGAAGGCCATTGTCTTTGACAGTCCCCTTGAGCAAGATACCATTTGAATCGGTCGTGACTGCCCCTTGTTTATAATTCGAATATTCCCAAGAGTAGTCACCATTCGCAAGTAAATCCTCTGTCAAGCTATTCCAAAGGGTAAAATCGAGGGTCTTATCCCCTTTTTTACTCAAATGGGTCACAGTAACATCATCTGGATAGCTAGAGAAGGTTTCGCGTTTAAAGGTGGTTCCATCCTGGCTATAAGAAGTAGTCGTGATAGCTTCAGTAATATCTAAGTCACGGTGATAGTCGGTAACGTTCTCCAAGCCTTTCTTTTGGTTGTTAAAGACCATGAAGATATCACCGAAAGATAAGTAGCGTCCGTATTGGGCGTTGTTTGGTCCCACTAGATTTTCTTCGGCTAACTGCTTCGCTTTTTGGCGGTCTCCAGCTTCAAGAGCCTTACGGATTTCTGCTAAGACTTTGTAGCGATCTTGATAGTTTCCTCCGTTGTAGTCGGTGCTATCCGGTTGTGGGCCACCAGACCAAAGAGTTTTTTCGTTGTATTGAATTCTCTCCTCGCCGATGAGTCCGAAAACCTTAGCGCCCATTTCTCCATTTCCGACTGGGAGAGCTTGTTTTTCCCACCCATCATAGGTCGCAGCAGCAGGTTGATTGTAGCTTAAATGATAATCTGTTTGTTTGGCCACGGGAGTCTCAACTTTCATATTTTCCCTTTCTTCATTTGGCTCAATCGAAGTAGTCGAAGTGGCTGTATGCTTGCTTTGAACTTCTGTATCAGGTGACGAGCTTTTTTCTTCAGAAATAGGAGCGCTATACGGATTTTCTGGTTTGGCTTCTCCGGTTCCATCAGTCGGGCTCTCTATGGCTGGGGCAGCTTCAAGGTGGTTGCTTTCGTTTTGACTTCCAACAATACTATCAGCACCTACCTGGTGTGAGCCGAGAAAAATGGCTCCTAATAACACAGAAGCCGTACCGACAGTTAGTTTGCGGATACTATAACGACAGGATTTTTCCAAAAATCTTTGGTCCATAGAACTCTCCTCTAATTTTTTGAGACCGCTTACATTTTCAGTTAAAGACAGTCCCTTCGTATTTATTTCTATCATACCCAATTTAATAGGGAAATAGGAAAATGTCAATAGCTTTTAGATAAGATGCATATTTGAGAGTGTTATTTCTTGAAATAGTAGAGAAATAAGAGATAAATAAGCTATTATTTTGGGCTGAAAACAATTTTCATTTTCGGATATCGTAAAAAAACAGTTGAGTCCATTCTCAACTGTCAGCGGAGTACTTTATTTTTGATGTCTTTTTGCATAGTCGACAAAATGAAACTTGTCTAATTTGTGTCGACTTTCGGTGAACTGGAATTGGCGTCCGTCTGCTAGGTGAACTTGGGAGCGGACCGTCACCACGTGTTGGTCTTTCCCAAGATCCAGTAAGATTTTGTCGCGATTATCGATTGGTGAAATCAAGATTCTTAAGATATTAAAAAAAGAAAACGGCTCTTCGTTTTCTTTTTTTGCCAGAGAGAATAGGAGCAGCCAAGAGCGACTGGAAGGGCCTGTACTAATACAATGGATTGAAATTGAAAAACAGTTTATTTTCTAAAAATCATTAAAATCCTTTTATTCACAAGGAATCATGGTATAATAAAACCATAAAACGTTTTCAAGAGAGAAGGACAAGACATGGAAAATGAAACAGTTGACTATGGAAAAGTAACAGGAATGGTACACTCTACGGAAAGCTTCGGTGCAGTGGATGGACCAGGGATCCGTTTTATTGTCTTTCTTCAAGGCTGTCAAATGCGGTGTCAGTATTGCCATAACCCGGATACTTGGGCTATGGAAACCAATATGTCTAGAGAACGAACAGTAGATGATGTATTGGAAGAAGCTCTCCGCTATCGTGGTTTTTGGGGTCAAAAAGGTGGGATCACAGTCAGTGGTGGAGAAGCCCTCTTGCAGATAGACTTTTTGATTGCCCTCTTCACCAAGGCTCAAGAGTTGGGCATTCACTGCACGCTCGATACCTGTGCTCTGCCTTTCCGCAATACCCCTCGTTACCTGGAAAAATTTGATAAATTAATGGCAGTGACAGACTTGGTGCTTCTGGATATCAAAGAAATTAACGATGAACGGCACAGATTTGTAACTAGTCAAACGAATAAGAATATTTTGGCCTGTGCCAAGTATTTGTCTGATATTGGCAAGCCCGTTTGGATTCGCCACGTCTTGGTGCCTGGGCTTACAGACCGAGATGATGACTTGATCGAACTTGGAAAATTTGTTAAAACCCTTAAAAATGTTGATAAATTTGAGATCCTGCCTTACCATACTATGGGGGAATTCAAATGGCGGGAATTGGGCATTCCGTACAAGTTGGAGGGTGTGAAACCACCGACAAAAGAACGGGTCCAAAATGCGAAGGACTTGATGGAAACGGAAAGTTACCAAGATTACCTGAAACGGGTCAAAGGATAAAATAAATCGAGACAGTTGGTCCTTCCAGCTGTCTTTTTCTGATGAAAAGCATCACTATTCCCTTTCTTTAAACGAAAAAACGTGCTAAAATAGAGTGAATATACAAATGAAAATGAAGAGGTAGAAACATGTCAAAAATTCTCGTTTTTGGTCACCAAAATCCTGACTCAGATGCTATCGGATCATCTGTAGCCTTTGCTTATCTTGCAAAAGAAGCTTACGGTTTGGATACAGAAGCAGTGGCTCTTGGAACTCCAAATGAAGAAACAGCTTTCGTGTTGGACTATTTTGGTGTGGAAGCACCACGCGTCATCACATCAGCTAAAGCAGAAGGTGCAGAGCAAGTCATCTTGACGGACCACAATGAGTTCCAACAATCTGTTTCAGATATCGCTGAAGTAGAAGTTTACGGTGTAGTGGATCACCACCGTGTGGCTAACTTTGAAACTGCCAGCCCACTTTACATGCGTTTGGAACCAGTAGGATCAGCATCTTCTATCGTATACCGCATGTTCAAAGAACATGGTGTAGCAGTGCCAAAAGAATTGGCAGGTTTGATGCTTTCAGGTTTGATTTCAGATACCCTTCTTTTGAAATCTCCAACAACTCACCCATCTGATAAAGTGATTGCGCCTGAATTGGCTGAATTGGCTGGTGTGAACTTGGAAGAATACGGTCTTGCCATGCTTAAGGCTGGTACCAACTTGGCAAGCAAATCAGCAGAAGAATTGATCGACATCGATGCTAAGACTTTTGAATTGAACGGAAACAACGTTCGTGTGGCTCAAGTGAATACAGTTGATATTGCTGAAGTCTTGGAACGCCAAGCTGAAATCGAAGCAGCTATCCAAGCTGCCAATGCAGCTAACGGCTACTCTGACTTCGTTTTGATGATTACAGACATTGTCAACTCAAACTCAGAAATTTTGGCGCTTGGTGCCAACATGGATAAGGTAGAAGCAGCTTTCAACTTCAAACTTGAAAACAACCATGCCTTCCTTCCAGGTGCCGTTTCACGTAAGAAACAAGTGGTTCCTCAATTGACTGAAAGCTTTAATGCTTAATGATAGATGGGGATACCCATTGTTAAAAAGGAGTTTTGGCTCCTTTTTTTCTAGGAGAGAAATATGCTAGAAAATGGTGATTTAATCTTTGTGAAAGATGATTCGGATATAGGGCAAGCCATCCAGGCATCAACTGGCA
Source organism: Streptococcus australis (assembly GCF_015553625.1). Lineage (GTDB taxonomy): Bacteria > Bacillota > Bacilli > Lactobacillales > Streptococcaceae > Streptococcus > Streptococcus australis_B. The sequence goes on from NZ_JADNGY010000004.1 coordinate 107,993, forward strand.
ACTATAGCCATGTGGCTATCTTTTTGGACGGACAGGTCTATCATGCTAGGGTGGAAGGTGGCGTTCTTTCCCAGTCACCCGAAGATTTCTTTGAAGCTGGAAAAGTCTATGACCTTTATCGCTATACGGCGATTGATTACGAAGAAGTCAAAAAGCGAGCAGAGAGCCTTTTAGGAGCTCCCTACAATGCGTCCTTTTATCCAGATGGAAAAGGTTTCTATTGTTCCCAGTTCATCGCTGAACTACTCCCTGTTTTTGAGACCATTCCCATGAAGTTTGGAGATGGGGAAGAGGAGATTAGTCCGTTCTGGCTGGATTACTACAAGGAACTTGGCCTAGCCGTTCCCCTAGATCAGCTTGGGACTAACCCGAGTCAGTTAGCTCAATCACCCCATCTACAGTTTAAAGAAAGGTATTTGGATGATTACAATCATTAATCCCACACGTTTGACACGTCAGCCATTTTTCAAGGACTTGATCAACTATCTGGACCAGCAGGATGATGTGATCCTGCGGCAAATCAAGGCCCAATTTCCAGATCAACCAGTGGATAAGCTGATGGAGGAGTATATCAAAGCGGGCTTCATCCTTCGAGAAAATAAACGCTACACTCTCAATTTGCCTTTCTTAGAGTCAGCTGATCGAGTTGAACTGGATCAAGAGGTCTTTGTTCGAGAGGACAGTGCAGTTTATCAAGAATTAAAAGCCAAGGTCTTCCAAACAGAACTCCGCAATACTACCAATGCAGCGATTTTGATAGAGGAGACTGACTTCGAACGACATGCACAGACACTTTCCAATTACTTCTACAAGGTGAAACACCAATATCCTTTGACGGAGGAGCAAGAGAAACTCTATGCTATTTTGGGCGATGTGAATCCCGAGTATGCTCTCAAGTATATGACCAGCTTTTTGCTCAAGTTCCTCAAAAAAGAAGAAGTCCAGCAAAAGCGCAGAGACATCTTTGTTGATAGCTTAGAAGTCTTAGGCTATATCCGCAAAAATGATGAAGGCAAATATGAATTAGCAGTGGACTTGGATAAGGAAAGACTGATGTTTAGTAAACAATAGAAAGAGAGTGGGACAGAAATCGGTAATTCGTTAGAATTCGATTTCGTCGTCCCACCTCCGCACAGTTGAGTAGGGCTGTAAAAGCTGATGAAATCAGCGTAGTAGAGCCCACTCAACCACTGCGTCTTGCTCGACAATCCAAAGACAATTGAGAGGCTAGGACTTTTGTCCCAGCCTCTTCTTTCGTTTGATTATAGGTAACGTTCAGCGATGGCGGCATCGCCTGGATATTCTTCTTTTACGCCATTGACGATTTGGTAGCAGTCAGCTCCTTTTCCGGCGATAATGACGGCATCTTCAGGCTTGCTGGTCGTTGCCATAGCTAGTTGAATGGCTTGCTCGCGATCTGCGATTTTTTCGACAGGGCGCGTGATGAAACTGCTAATCTCTTCAGCGATAGCCAAAGGATCTTCATAGTTGGGGTCATCCGCTGTGAGGAAGACTTGGATCTCAGGATGGTCTTCTAAGAGCAAGCCAAAGTCCTTGCGGCGGCTCTCTCCTTTATTCCCAGTTGAACCAAGGACCAGTGAAATCGTTCCTGTCTGATGGGTTTCAACAACAGAGAGCAGTTTTTTCAAGCTATCTCCATTATGGGCATAGTCAATAAAAACTTTTGCTCCATTCTTTTGAGTCAAGACTTCCATCCGGCCAGGAACACGGGTTTTGGCAATCCCCTTTTTGATGTCTTCAAGACTCGCTCCTAGACGAAGGCAGGCGAGACCTGCAGCTACAGCATTTTCTTGATTGAAGTGGCCGATGAGCTGGGTATCATAATCCCCTGCCAGCTTGCCAGTGACAGAAAAGCTAAAGGCTTTTGAGTTGTGGACTTGGTTGGTCGATTGACTACCGTAGAAGTCGTGGTCTTGCTCAGCTACCTGCTCCGCAAGAATGTTAAAATGGTCCATATCACTATTGACGACAACAGCACGACTATTTTCCATCAAGAGACGTTTATGGTAGAAGTAGTCTTCGAAACTTGGATGTTCAATCGGTCCAATATGGTCAGGGCTGATGTTGAGGAAGACACCAACATCGAATGTGAGTCCGTAAACACGTTTGACTAGATAGGCCTGACTAGAGACCTCCATAATCAGGTGAGTCCGATCATTGGCAACTGCCTGGGCCATCATTTCAAACAAATCGATACTTTCTGGGGTAGTCAAGGTTGATTTGAAGAAGGTCTTGCCATCCAAGGTTGTGTTCATAGTGGATAGCATGGCAGGACGATGGCCTTGCTCAAGAATCTTGTAGGCATAGTAAGCAGAAGTCGTTTTGCCCTTGGTCCCTGTAAAAGCTAAGAGTTTTAGCTGGCGCTCAGGGTGGCCATAGAATTCCATGGCAATCAAGCTCATAGCCTGTTTGATATCCGTAACGATAATGGCTGGGATGCTGACCTCAAAGTCTTGCTCAGCGACATACCACTGGAGACCTTGCTCGATCGCTTGCTCCAAAAATTCCTTCTTGAAATTTGCCCCCTTGACAAAAAAGAGGGTCTCGGAGTTGACCTTTCGACTATCGTAGCTAATTTGATTAAAAGAAACACCACTTGCTGAATAGTGGTATTCTCCGTCTTGTAGGATCTCACGAAAGTTGTGATCCTCTTTTAAAATGTTTAGTACAGTTTCTATCTTTATCATAATCCTATTTTAAACTGAAAGACCTTATTTTACAAGTGTAAAGGAAAAGTTTATAATGAAAGAAGACTATAAAGCAGAGGAAACATATGAGTAACGAAACAAGTAATCAACAGGCCCAGATGCTTCGAGGTACAGTCTGGTTAACAGCCAGTAATTTCATTAGTCGTCTCTTAGGAGCGGCCTATATCATCCCTTGGTATATCTGGATGGGCAAGCATGGCGCAGAGGCAAACGGTCTCTTTACCATGGGCTACAATATCTACGCTTGGTTTTTGCTGATTTCAACAGCAGGCGTCCCAGTAGCAGTCGCTAAGCAGGTGGCCAAGTACAATACCAAGGGGCAAGAAGAGCACAGTTTTGCCATGATTCGTGGCTTCCTTAAGTTCATGTCTTTATTGGGCTTGGTTTTTGCTATTATCATGTATGTGCTTTCCCCAGTATTTGCAAATCTGTCTGGAGGTGGGAAAGACCTAATCCCTGTCATGCAGAGCTTGTCTTGGGCAGTCTTGATTTTTCCTTCCATGAGTGTCATTCGAGGCTTCTTCCAAGGTCATAACAATCTGAAACCTTATGCCATCAGTCAAATTGCTGAGCAAGTGATTCGGGTTATCTGGATGCTCTTGACAGCCTACTTCATTATGAAGGTCGGCTCAGGTGATTACGTTGAAGCCGTGACCCAGTCCACTTTTGCAGCCTTTATTGGGATGGGAGCGAGTCTCCTTGTCCTCCTCTATTACCTCTGGAAAACAGGACTTCTACAGCACATTATCCATCGACCAGAGTCTGATAATGAGATCGATACTAAGGCTCTCTTGTGGGATACCATTCGTGAAGCGATTCCGTTCATTGTAACAGGATCAGCCATCCAGCTCTTCCAAATTATCGACCAGATGACCTATAGCAATGTCATGTCTTGGTTTACCAACTTCAGTCGTTCAGAGCTCTTGGTTCAGTTCAGCTACTTTTCAGCAAATCCAAATAAAATCACCATGATTTTAATTGCAGTTGCGACATCGATCGGTGGGGTGGGAATCCCTCTCCTTACAGAGAACTATGTCAAGGGTGATTTCCGGGCTGCAGGTAAGCTGGTTCAAGATAATTTGACCATGCTAGTAGCCTTCTTGCTTCCAGCGACGATTGGAGCTGTAGCTATTGCAGAACCTCTCTATACGGTCTTTTACGGGAAACCAGATTCCCTTGCTTTGGGACTCTTTATCCTAGCGATGTTACAAACGGTCATCCTAGGCTTGTATACGGTTCTCTCTCCAATGATCCAGGCTCTTTTCCAAAATCGGAAGGCAATTCTTTACTTTGGCTATGGAGTATTGGTAAAACTGATTCTCCAAGTACCGTTCATTTATGTCTTTAAAGCCTATGGTCCTCTTCTTTCTACTACAATTGGTCTCATGATTCCGATTGTTCTTATGTACAAGGAAATTCATCAGGTGACTCATTTCAATCGCAAGACAGTCTTCAAACGGAGCTTATTGACAGCCATTCTCACCTTGATCATGCTCTTGGTGGTCCTAGTTGCAGGCTTTATCCTTGGCTTGGTCATCAAACCAAATGGTCGAGTGACCAGCATGATTTATGTAGCTCTGATTGGTGGTGTGGGAATCGTGGTATACGGAGGCCTCGGTCTTCGTCTTCGTTTCTTAGATCGCTTCATTGGTAGCAAGGCAGCTAGTCTTCGAAATAAATTTCATATTTCATAACCAGTAGAGGTTGGGGCTATCCCACCTCTTTTTTTCATTATAGTTTGAAGCTATATCTAGCTCTTGAAAAAGGAAAAACCGAATCATCTAAAGAAGTGATACAATAGAGACAATTGAATTTACGTCCATTGGAGGTTTGTATGAGTCACAAAAAGAATATTAACACCATCCTAGCTCAAGCGGGAATCAAGTCGGATCCAGCAACAGGGGCTTTGATTACTCCGCTTCATTTTTCAACCACTTACCAGCATCCAGAGTTTGGTCAATCTACTGGTTTTGACTATATCCGTACCAAGAATCCGACTCGGGTAAACGCTGAAAAGACCTTGGCAGCTATTGAGAGTGCAGAGCATGCCTTGGTGACGAGCTCAGGTATGTCTGCCATTGTCTTAGCCTTCAGTATTTTTCCTGTTAGCAGTAAGGTTTTGGCAGTAAGAGATCTTTATGGAGGTTCTTTCCGTTGGTTCAACCAAATGGAACAAGAAGGACGCTTTTTCTTTACCTATGCAAATTCAGAAGCAGAATTGATAGAGGGATTGAAAGAGGAAGTGGATATTCTCTATATTGAAACGCCTACTAACCCACTCATGCTGGAGTTTGACATCCAGAAATTAGCTAAACTCGCTCATGAAAAAGGGGCAAAAGTGATTGTAGACAACACCTTCTATAGCCCTATCTACCAACGTCCAATTGAAGAAGGAGCAGATATCGTCCTTCACTCAGCGACCAAATATCTAGCGGGTCATAATGACGTTTTGGCTGGTGTTGTAGTGACTGATGATGAAGGTCTCTATGAGCAACTCTTTTATAACTTAAACACAACTGGAGCTGTTCTTTCTCCTTTTGACAGCTACCAATTGATCCGTGGGTTAAAAACCTTAGCCCTTCGAATGGAGCGCTCCACAGAAAATGCGAAGAAGGTAGTGGAATTCTTGAAGGGGCATCCAGCTGTTAAGGAAGTCTTGTATACCGGCAAGGGAGGCATGGTTTCCTTTAAAGTAAGCCACCAAGAAAAGATTCCAACCATTTTGAACCACTTGCAAGTCTTTACCTTTGCAGAGAGCTTAGGTGGAGTGGAGAGTTTGATTACCTACCCAACTACACAGACCCACGCAGATATTCCTGCAGAGGTTCGTCATTCCTATGGGTTAACGGATGACTTGCTTCGCCTTTCCATCGGAATTGAAGATGCAAGGGATTTGATTGAGGATTTAGAACAAGCATTGGCTAGATAGGAGTCCATCATGGGAAAAGAACAATTTTTGACTGTCCCTAATCGTTTGGGGCACCACACTAGCAAATGGAAGGAGTCAGAGCAAGATCCAGAACTTCTTCCTGCTTGGATTGCAGATATGGATTTTGAATCCTTGCCTGCGGTTCGCCAAGCCATTCGAGATTACGCAGATCAATTGGTCTACGGATACACCTATCCTAGCGAGGAGCTTTACCAGGCTGTTCAGAATTGGGAAAAGTCAGAGCATGGATATGTGTTTGAGAAGGAAGCCATTGTCTTTATGGAGGGTGTGGTTCCGTCTATTTCAACGGCTATTCAGGCTTTCACTAAGGAAGGAGAGGCTGTTCTCATCAATACGCCAGTTTATCCCCCCTTTGCCCGTAGCGTCCGCCTCAATCAGCGCAAATTAGTGACCAATTCCTTAGTAGAAGTGGATGGACTTTTCCAAATTGATTTTGAGCAATTGGAAAAAGACTTTGTGGAGCACCAAGTCAAGCTCTACATCCTGTGCAATCCTCATAATCCAGGCGGTCGTGTCTGGGAACGAGAAGTCCTAGAAAAGATTGGTCGTCTCTGTCAAAAACATGGGGTCTTGCTTGTTTCAGACGAAATTCACCAAGATTTGGTACTGTTTGGCCACAAGCACGTTTCTTTTAATACAGTAGATCCAAGCTTTAAAGAGTTCACCCTTGTCTTATCGAGTGCGACCAAAACCTTCAACATCGCAGGGACAAAAAATTCCTATGCCATCATCGAAAATGATGCACTAAGAAAATCTTTCCAAGCTCGGCAGTTGGGAAACAATCAACATGAAATATCTGCCCTTGGCTTTATCGCTACCGAAGTAGCCTATCAGAATGGAAAGGCTTGGTTAGAGGACTTAAAGGAAGTCTTGGAAGAAAATATCAACTACACTGTAGAAGTTTTGCGTGAGCAGACAGACATTGGTGTGATGAAACCGCAAGGGACCTATCTGCTCTGGCTTGATTTTTCTGCCTACGGTTTGTCAGAGGAAGAACTCCATGCTCGACTTCATGACCAGGCTAAGGTCATCCTTAATAAAGGGACAGACTTTGGAGTAGAAGGGAAGCAACATGCCCGTTTGAATGTGGCAGCTCCGAAAACCCTAGTCCAAGAGATTGTCGATCGGATCGTAACAAATTTTCCTAAAAAAGGTTGATTTTAAGGGTTGACTTTTCTATAGGGGAGGAGTATACTCAAGGGGAATAACGGTAGGTGAGGCTACCACAAGGATACGGATGACTACCGCAAAGCAGTGGAGACACTACTCGTTGGTCAACAGTCCTGATCGCAAAGGTCAAGACTAAGCTCATTTCATTGCCTTGCGGAGCTAAAGCTTGGACGGTCTATTTTTTGAGAATTTTTATTAAAAAATAAACGACGAGTTTAATGAGTCCTACCTATAAAAGGGGAGGGCTTTTTTCTTATGCTTAAGAAGCCTCTCACCTATCAAGTAGAAAAGGAGAACACTATGATACAAATCGACGATCATCCCGAACCGCACATAGCCAGCCAATCGCTGATTTGTGTCATCGGGACTCTATAAGCGTTTGGCTCCTGATTTAAAAGGAGATTCCAATGCAAACAACAAAAGAAAGACTCATAGCTGCATTGCAAGATGTAGAAACAAGAACCTTAGCAACCTATCAATCTAGCTGGTCTGGTTTGACGGAAGACCAAGTAGAGGAAAACCGGGATAGCTATGGAGAAAATGTCCTCACAAAGGGGCAAGATGATTCTATCTGGAAACGGATTGTTGAATCCATCATCAATCCCTTCACAGTCATCTTACTGCTCATTGCTCTTGTTTCTCTGGTGACCAATGTTTGGTTAGCCAAACCAGGTGAGGAAGATCCAACGACCTCTCTCATCATCGTCGTTCTCGTCCTTCTCTCTGGAGGGATTCGCTTTATCCAAGAATTGCGAAGTGACAAGGCTGCTAGCAACCTTTCTCGCATGATTGTCAATACAGCAACAGTGATTAGAGAAGGCAAGGAAGAAGAAATTCCCATTGATGAGATTGTGGTGGGAGACTTGATCAAACTGAGTGCAGGCGACATGATCCCAGCAGATGTGGTCTTGTTGGATTCACGAGACTTCTTCGTCCAACAATCCGGTTTGACTGGAGAGAGCGATGCTGTCGAAAAAGTCTGCTTGAAAAAAGCAAGTGGCCAAAATCTGGACAGTCTTTTGGAGAGTGAAAGTCTAGCTTTCATGGGGACCAATGTCATCTCGGGTCGAGCAACAGCCTTGGTCTTGGTCGTTGGGGATGAAACCATGATGGGAGCGATTGAGCAAACCATCAATACGTATGATGAACCAACCTCTTTTGAACGAGAAATGAACACCATCTCTTGGTTGTTGATCCGACTCATGATGGTCATGGTACCCATCGTCTTCTTTATCAATGGTTTGACAGATGGGGACTGGCTGGAAGCAGGGGTCTTTGCCCTCAGTGTAGGGGTGGGCTTGACTCCGGAAATGCTCCCAATGATTATCACAGCCAGCTTGGCCAAGGGTTCCATTATCATGGCCAAAGAAAAGGTGGTCATCAAAAAGCTCAACGCTATTCAAGATCTAGGCGCTATTGATATCCTCTGTACGGACAAGACAGGAACCTTGACCCAAGATGAGATTGTACTCGAATACCCCCTCGACATTCATGGGGACTTGGATTTGTCTGTCCTTCGTCGGGCCTATCTCAATTCTTACTTCCAAACCGGCCTAAAAAATTTGATGGACCGGGCCATTATCAGTCGGACAGAAAGAGAAGCTAAGAAACATGAGATTGTCAGAGGCTTGGACCAAAGCTTCCAAAAAATTGATGAATTGCCTTTTGACTTTGAACGCCGGCGGATGAGTGTCATTGTCAAAGATGAGGAGGGAGTCGTGAGCATGGTCACCAAGGGAGCCTTGGAAGAAATGCTAGCAGTCTCTAACTATGTGGAATACAAGGATGAGATTATTCCCCTGACAGACCAAGTGCGGGAAGACGTCTTGGCAGAAGTAGCTCAACTGAATGAACAAGGTTTGCGCGTGCTAGGGGTTAGTTACAAATCAAATCTTGAGGAAGGCTATGCCTTTGAAGTGGCAGATGAAGCAGACATGATCTTGACGGGTTACCTAGCCTTCTTGGATCCACCAAAACCATCCGCAGCACCAGCCATCAATACCCTTGCGGAATACGGAGTTGCTACTAAAATCCTTACGGGTGACAATGAAAAAGTGACCCAAGCTGTCTGTGAAAAGGTGGGTCTGGATGTGGACCGCATTTTGCTGGGTAGCGATATTGACAGTCTTTCTGATCCAGAGTTGGCCCAGGCAGTCGAAACCACTACCGTCTTTGCAAAATTGTCTCCGGATCAAAAAGCACGCATTATCCTTCAACTCAAAGCAAATGGCCACAAGGTCGGCTATATGGGAGATGGTATCAACGATGCTCCATCCATGAAGGTGGCAGATGTGGGGATCTCGGTTGATACAGCCGTTGATATTGCTAAAGAAACAGCAGATGTTATCCTTCTGGATAAGGACTTGATGGTCCTTGAAAAAGGCTTGGTAGAAGGACGCAAAGTCTATGCCAACATGACCAAGTACATCAAGATGACCGTTTCTTCCAACTTTGGGAATATCTTCTCTCTTCTCTTTGCCAGTATTTTCCTTCCTTTCCTTCCGATGGCCCCTATCCATCTCATCGTTTTGAACTTGGTTTACGACCTTTCCTGTATCGCCTTGCCTTTTGACCGAGTGGATAAGGACTTCTTGAAGAAACCTCGGATTTGGGAAGCAAAATCCATTACCCGCTTTATGGCCTGGTTTGGTCCTATTTCCTCTGTCTTTGACATCTTGACCTTTATCGCTCTCTACTTTATCATCGTACCTATGATTACAGGCTATGGCTATGTCCATGGAGCAGACAGTGCGGGACTCTTCATCATGCTCTTTCAAACCGGCTGGTTTATCGAGTCCATGTGGTCCCAAACTATGGTCATCTATATGCTCCGCTCTCCAAAATTGCCTTTTGTTCAAAGTTGGCCAGCCCTTGCAGTCATGGCAACGACTTTATTGGGGGCCCTCTTTGTGACCTTCCTACCATATGGCCCACTGGCTTCCTTGTTGAAAGTAGCGCCACTAAATAGTCTTTACTTCCTATTACTGGCGGGAATCCTCTTCCTTTATATGGCAAGTGTCACCCTGGTCAAACACTATTATATTGGCAAGTACAAGGAGTGGCTATAAGATAGTCATTAAAATAAGAAAAGAAAAGGTTTGCATATTTGTAGGCCTTTTTCTTCCTTTTTGATATAATAAGATGAATATAGAGAAAGAAGGAACCACAATGGGAAAACTTGAAGTTATTAAACATCCACTGATTCAGCATAAATTGTCTATTTTGCGTCGGACTGATACCTCTACAAAGGCTTTTCGTGAATTAGTAGATGAAATTGCTATGTTGATGGGATACGAGGTTTTGCGCGAACTTCCTCTTGAAGATGTAGAAATCGAAACACCAATTACAAAAACAGTTCAAAAACAGATTGCTGGTAAAAAACTAGCGATTGTTCCAATCCTTCGTGCAGGGATCGGGATGGTAGACGGACTCTTGAGTTTGGTACCCGCTGCTAAAGTTGGTCACATCGGAATGTACCGGGATGAAGAAACCTTGAAACCAGTTGAATACTTGGTGAAATTGCCAGAAGATATCGACCAACGTCAAATCTTTGTGGTAGACCCAATGTTGGCGACTGGGGGATCTGCAATCCTAGCGGTCGATTCATTAAAGAAACGTGGTGCAAGCCATATTAAGTTTGTCTGCTTGGTTGCAGCACCAGAAGGAGTGGAAGCTCTTCAAACAGCTCATCCAGATGTCGAAATCTTTGCTGCAGCCTTGGATGAACGCCTCAACGAAAACGGCTATATCGTTCCAGGTTTAGGTGATGCTGGGGACCGTTTGTTTGGTACCAAATAAGCACATTTCCAATCCATCTTTAGGAAAGTAAAAATTTGACCTTTGTTGACCAATGGGATATAATAGCTTTTATAAAGAATGGAAGGAGAGCTAGCCTCTCGAATCAACCGGATGAAACTCGTGAGATGGTGCCGGTTATAATGGATAAAAGGAGATGAATGAATGATTCCAGTAGTAATTGAACAAACTAGTCGTGGCGAACGCTCATACGACATTTACTCACGCCTCTTAAAAGACCGTATTATCATGGTGACAGGACCGGTAGAAGACCAAATGGCCAATTCGATTATTGCCCAATTGCTCTTCTTGGATGCCCAAGATAATACCAAAGATATCTATATGTATATCAATACGCCAGGAGGCTCTGTCTCTGCAGGTTTGGCAATCGTCGATACCATGAACTTTATCAAATCAGACGTCCAAACCATCGTCATGGGGATGGCCGCTTCAATGGGGACTGTGATTGCATCAAGTGGTGCCAAAGGCAAACGCTTCATGTTGCCAAATGCTGAGTACATGATCCACCAACCAATGGGTGGTACTGGTGGCGGTACTCAACAAACGGATATGGCCATTGCAGCAGAACACCTCTTGAAAACACGTCACAGATTGGAAAAAATCTTGGCAGAAAATTCAGGTCAAACCATCAAGAAAATCCACGCTGATGCAGAACGGGATAATTGGATGACTGCAGAAGAAACCTTAGCTTATGGTTTCATCGATGAAATCATGGCTAACAACAATCTCGGATAAGAAATCTTAACTATCCAGCCCTCTCCTTTGACAGGAGAGGTTTTTTTAGGACATTCTTTACTTTCTAGAAAAAGATAGTATTTTTACCTGAAATTTGCTATACTTGTAACAGAAGCAGAAAGGGATTGTGTATGTTTGAGAAGCAAGCTAGAACAGGCTTAATTGTAAAATTGTATTATAATCGAGATGCAAAGAAATTACAGGAAATTGGGGATGTGATCTATCATTCCAAAAAAATGCGCTATGTCCAGGTCTATGTCGATAGTTCTCAAGTTCTTGAAATTATGCAGCAATTAAAAAAAGAACGCTTTGTAAAGAAGGTTCAAATTTGCCATATTCAAGAATTGGATCGTGATTTTGTAGGAAGTTTGCATCGTCAACAGGATGAAACACAAGTAGAAAACGCAATCATTTAAAGGATTGCGTTTTTTATATTGACAATTGTCAGATAATTCGGTATATTCTTAATATCTATTTATTTTAAGATTATTTAAGGAGATTATTACAAATGAAGAAAAAATTTGCTCTTTCATTTTTAACAATTGCAAGTGTCGCTCTTCTTGCGGCCTGTGGTGAAGTTTCAACTTCAGGTTCAAACACAACTGGTAACGAAATCGGAAAAGAACTAAAAATCGGTTTTAACTTTGAAAAAACTGGTGAAGTAGCAGCATATGGTAGTGCTGAACAAAAAGGTGCTCAATTAGCCGTTGATGAAATCAATGCTAATGGTGGAGCTGATGGGAAGAAGATTGTTGTCACAGACAAAGATAACAAATCTGAAACAGCTGAAGCAGCTACAATCACTACAAACCTTGTCACTCAATCAAAAGTGAACGCTCTTGTAGGGCCTGCTACTTCAGGTGCCACTGCCGCAGCTGTTGCGAATGCTGGTAAAGCAGGTGTTCCATTGGTAACACCATCAGCAACACAAGATAATTTGACAAAAGGTCAAGATTACCTTTTCCGTGCAACCTTCATCGATAGCTTCCAAGGACAAATCATTGCTAAATATACAACGGATAACTTGAAAGCGAAGAAAGTTGTTCTTTACTACGATAATTCATCTGACTATGCTAAAGGGATTGCTGAAGCCTTTAAGAAATCTTATAAAGGTGAAATCGTAGCAACAGAAACTTTCCAATCTAAGGATACAGACTTCCAAGCTGCTCTTACAAAAATCAAAGACAAAGACTTCGATGCGATTGTCCTTCCAGGGTACTACACTGAAACTGGTAAAATCGTAAACCAAGCACGTGGTATGGGAATCAAACAACCAATCATTGGTGGTGATGGATTTAGCGATGCTAAATTCGTTGAACAAGCAACACCTGCTGCAGCTACAGACATCTACTACGTAGCTGGATTCTCTACTGAAGGTGAAATGACTGATAAAGCCAAGAAATTCGTAGAAGCTTATAAAGCAAAATACAACGAAGAACCTTCAATGTTTGCAGCTTTGGCGTATGATTCAGTTTACATGGTTGCAGAAGCATCTAAAGGTGCTAAGAACTCTGTCGAATTGAAAGACAACCTTGCGAAGTTGAAAGACTTGGAAGGTGTTACTGGTACAATGTCTATTGACAAAGACCATAATCCGGTTAAATCTGCACTTATGATTGGCTTAAAAGATGGTAAAGTTGAGTCAGTTGAGTCGGTTAAACCTTAATTATCATTTGTTGTTTGTACAAGAGGCTGGGAGAATGAAAATTCCTGGCCTCGCTCTTTATTATTAGAAAGGATGGTTCAAATGCTCCAGCAATTAGTGAACGGTCTAATCTTGGGAAGTGTCTATGCACTCTTGGCCCTTGGTTATACTATGGTGTATGGAATTATCAAATTGATCAACTTTGCCCATGGGGATATCTACATGGTAGGTGCCTTTATGGGATATTTCTTATTGAACTCATTGAAGGTTAACTTCTTTGTAGCCTTGCTTCTGGCTATGGTCGGGACAGCTATTTTAGGGGTTGTGATTGAATACCTAGCTTATCGTCCGCTTCGCCATTCAACTCGGATTGCAGCCTTGATTACAGCCATTGGGGTTTCCTTCTTGCTCGAATACGGGATGGTCTTCTTTGTAGGGGCCAATACCCGTTCCTTCCCGCAAGTCATTGAAACTGTTCGTTACAACTTCGGTCCTATTTCGATCTCCAACATTCAGTTGATGATCTTGGGAGTGTCTGTTTTCTTGATGGTCGCTCTTCAATTTATTATTCAAAAGACAAAGATGGGGAAAGCCATGCGGGCTGTATCTGTTGATAGCGATGCCGCTCAATTGATGGGGATTAACGTAAACCGGACCATCAGCTTTACCTTTGCTTTGGGATCAGCCTTAGCTGGTGCTGGTGGGGTTTTGATCGGTTTGTATTACAACTCGATCGAGCCTTTGATGGGGATGACACCAGGGATCAAAGCCTTTGTCGCAGCCGTTCTTGGTGGAATCGGAATCATTCCAGGTGCGGCTCTAGGTGGATTTGTCATCGGTTTGTTGGAAACCTTCGCTACAGCGATCGGTCTTTCAGACTTCCGTGATGCCATTGTGTATGCAATCTTGATTGTGATCTTGCTCATCCGTCCAGCAGGTATCCTCGGTAAAAATGTGAAAGAGAAGGTGTAAGCCATGAAACAAAATTTAAAAGTGAATTTAGTCTGGCTTGGTCTTTTGGTCGCAGGTTTTGCCTTGATCCAAGTCTTAGTAGCAGCGGGTGTGCTCAACCTCTTTTATATCCAAATTTTGGAACAAATTGGGATTAATATCATCCTTGCTGTTGGTTTGAACCTCATCGTTGGTTTTTCAGGTCAATTCTCACTCGGTCATGCAGGATTTATGGCGATTGGTGCCTATTCTGCAGCCATTCTCGGTTCTAAATCACCAACCTATGGAGCGTTCTTTGGCGCGATGGTTTTAGGGGCTTTGATCGCAGGTGCTGTGGCCTTGATTGTTGGGGTTCCAACCCTTCGTTTGAAAGGGGACTACCTCGCGATTGCGACACTGGGGGTTTCTGAAATCATCCGGATCCTGATTGTCAATGGTGGTACTCTGACAAATGGTGCCGCTGGGATCCTTGGTTTGCCAGCCTTTACAACCTGGCAATTGGTTTACCTTTTTGTCGTGATTACAACCATCTTTACCATCAACTTCTTACGCAGTCCAATTGGGCGTTCTACCCTCTCTGTTCGTGAAGATGAAATTGCAGCAGAATCTGTTGGGATTAATACGACCAAAGTCAAAGTTATCGCCTTTGTTTTCGGTGCGATCACAGCAGCGATTGCAGGATCTCTCCAAGCAGGTTTCATTGGATCTGTCGTTCCGAAAGATTATTCCTTTACTAATACCATTAATGTCTTGATCATTGTCGTTTTCGGTGGTTTGGGATCGATGTCAGGAACAGTTGTGGCGGCCATCGTCTTGGGGATCTTGAACATGGTGCTTCAAGACTTCTCAAGCGTTCGTATGATCATTTACTCCTTGGCTTTGATTCTCGTGATGATCTTCCGTCCAGGTGGTCTTCTTGGAACATGGGAATTCAGCTTGAAAAAACTACTCTCAAAAAAGGAGGCTAACTAATGGCACTTCTTGAAGTAAAAAATTTAACAAAAAACTTTGGTGGTTTGACAGCCGTTGGGGATGTGACCATGGAACTCAATGAAGGGGAATTGGTTGGGTTGATCGGGCCCAACGGTGCCGGTAAAACAACCCTCTTCAACCTCCTAACAGGAGTATATGAACCAAGTGAAGGGACCATTACCTTAGATGGTCACCTATTAAATGGTAAAGCACCTTATAAAATCGCTGCAGGTGGTCTGGGACGGACTTTCCAAAATATTCGTCTCTTTAAAGATTTGAGCGTTTTGGACAATGTCTTGATTGCCTTTGCCAACCACCACAAACCACATGTCTTTGCGAGTCTTTTCCGCTTGCCAAGCTATTACAAGAATGAAGAAGCTTTGAAAGCAAAAGCCCTTGAATTGTTAGCCATTTTCGGTTTGGAAAAAGAAGCAGATACTTTGGCTAAAAACTTGGCTTACGGACAACAACGTCACTTGGAGATCGTTCGTGCCCTTGCTACAGAGCCAAAAATCCTCTTCTTGGATGAACCTGCTGCAGGGATGAACCCTCAAGAAACAGCAGAATTAACCCAACTAATCCGTCGCATTCAAAAAGAATTTAATATTACGATCATGTTAATCGAGCACGATATGAGTTTGGTCATGGAGGTAACAGAGCGGATTTATGTATTGGAATATGGTCGTTTGATTGCCCATGGTACGCCAGATGAAATCAAGTCCAACAAACGTGTAATCGAAGCATATCTAGGAGGTGAAGCCTAATGTCTATGTTAAAAGTTGAAAATCTTTCTGTACACTATGGCATGATCCAGGCTGTCCGTGATGTCAGTTTCGAAGTCAATGAAGGGGAAGTTGTTTCCTTGATCGGTGCCAATGGCGCTGGGAAAACATCTATTCTTCGTACCATTTCAGGTTTGGTGCGTCCAAGTGCTGGGAAAATCGAGTTTTTGGGTCAGGAGATTCAAAAGGTTCCGGCTCAAAAAATTGTAGCTGCTGGGCTCTCTCAAGTTCCAGAAGGCCGCCACGTCTTTCCAGGCTTGACCGTTATGGAAAACTTGGAAATGGGAGCTTTCTTGAAGAAAGATCGAGAAGAAAATCAAGCGAACTTGAAGAAAGTCTTCTCACGTTTCCCACGTTTGGAAGAACGGAAGAACCAAGATGCAGCTACCCTATCTGGTGGGGAGCAACAAATGCTAGCAATGGGTCGTGCCCTCATGTCGACGCCAAAACTCTTGCTTCTGGATGAACCTTCCATGGGATTGGCCCCAATCTTTATCCAGGAAATCTTTGATATCATCCAAGATATTCAAAAACAAGGAACAACGGTTCTCTTGATTGAGCAAAATGCCAACAAGGCCCTTTCTATCGCAGACCGCGGTTATGTTTTGGAAACAGGGAAAGTCGTTCTGTCCGGAACAGGAAAAGAACTCTTAGCCTCAGAAGAAGTCCGCAAGGCCTACCTTGGTGGATAAATAGGTTAAGGGAGTGGGACAGAAATCGGTCATTCGTTAGAATTCGATTTCGTCGTCCCACCTCCGCACAGTTGAGTAGGGCTGTAAAAGCTGATGAAATCAGCGTAGTAGAGCCCACTCAACCACTGCGTCTTGCTCGACAATCCAAAGACAATTGAGAGGCTAGGACTTTTGTCCCAGCCTCTTTAAAAATGGTTTCGCTTCGATTGGAAAAATCTAGTTTTCAATGGGGAGAATGCAAGGGTTATTAGGCAATTCTGAATTTTGAAAACAAGAGAAAACTGCTGAAAGCGTTTGAAATACCACTAAAAATCAAGTATAATAAAACTAATAAAAGCATAGGAGAATGATTATGGCTGTTAAAGATTTTATGACCCGTAAAGTAGTGTACATTAGTCCTGAGACTACCATTGCCCATGCGGCAGATTTGATGCGGGAACAAGGCTTGCACCGTTTGCCGGTTATTGAAAATGATAAATTGGTTGGTCTGGTGACAGAAGGAACGATTGCAGAAGCTAGTCCATCAAAAGCGACCAGTCTTTCCATTTTTGAAATGAATTACCTACTCAACAAAACCAAAGTTAAGGACGTCATGCTCCGAGACGTGATCACTGTCTCGAAATTTGCTAGCCTAGAAGATGCGACCTACCTCATGTATAAGAACAAGGTCGGCATTCTTCCAGTCGTGGACAATGATCAAGTTTCTGGTGTGATTACAGACCGTGATGTTTTCCGTGCCTTCCTTGAAGTATCCGGTTATGGAGAAGAAGGAGTGCGGGTTCGTTTCGTGACAGAAGACAAGGTTGGGGTCCTAGAGCAAATCATTCATTTAATTGTAGAAGAAGGATACAATATTGCCAATACAGTCAATATCCCAACCAAAGATGATCATGTCGTCATCGAAGTTCAGATTGATGGGATTACCGATACTGAAGCCATCAAGAAGAAGTTTGAAGAAAATGGTATCCGTGTGGACGAAATTAGTCGCACATCTGCAAAAGCCTTCTAATAATAAAAGAGCCTGAGAATCTCTCAGGCTCTTTATTTGTCTTAGCGAGCAATGGGTTGCTTGTTGGTATCCAAGGTAAATCCTTCTCCTAGGATTTCATGGGCTTCTGTAATGGTAATGAAGGCGAATGGATCGATCTTATTGATGATATCTTTCATCTGTTTCATTTCATTCCGTGAAACCACGCAGTAGACAATCTTCATTTCTTGTTGGCTATAATAGCCCATGCCGTTTACGAAGGTGACTCCTCGGCCCAAATCAGTCGTGATTTGTTTGGCAATTTCATCTGGTTTAGATGTAACAACGAGGAATCCTTTTCCTGCAAAACCTCCTTCACCGACGATATCAATGACGACGGTGTCAATCAGGATAAAGAGGAGGGTGTAGGCTGCAATTCGGAAGTCCTTAAAGACGATCAAAACAGTTGTCAAGACGATGGCATCCACAATCAACATGAGGCGTCCCATGGAAAGCGTCGTGTACTTGTTAAAGATACGTGCGACAATATCGGTTCCACCTGTTGTTCCTCCAGCGTTGAAGATAATCCCCAGTCCAGTTCCAAGGATAACCCCTGATCCGATACAGGCCAGAAGGATATCTCCGTCAAGAGCCGTAAAGACTGCAGTTTGAAGATGATGACTTCCAGGGATCAGCTCGAAGATGGCCATCCAAATAGAGACCGAAAAAGTTCCAATCAAACTGAGATAGAGGGATCGGAGCCCCAGTAATTTCCAGGCTAGGAAAAAGAGGGGAATATTGATGGCCAAGTTCATGACCGAAACGGGAATTTTAAAGAGGTAGTAGGTAATCAGGGTAATCCCTGTAGCTCCTCCCTCATAAAAGTGAAATGGAATGACTAAAAAGAAGATTCCAAAAGAAAAAATGCCAGCCCCCAAAATAATGGCCAGAATATTTTTTGCCTTAAACATGCTCGTTCTCCTATTCATTTTTCACCATACATTTTACCAAAAAAAATGAAAAATAGGAAATAATTTTCATCAATTTTCACGAATTCGGACAGGATTTTTACCCCTATTTTTGGTAAAATAAAAAGAAGTGATGCATGCTAGAGAAATGAGTATAGAAAGTTAAGATAAGAGAATGAAACAGGGAACATTAATTTCAATTGAAGGCCCAGAAGGTGCAGGGAAATCCTCCGTTTTAGAAGCCTTGCTACCACGCTTGGAAAAGGCAGGGATTGCCTATATTACCACGCGGGAGCCAGGGGGTGTCGAAATAGCAGAAAAAATACGCGAGGTCATTCTAGATCCATCCCATACGGAAATGGATCCCAAGACAGAATTGCTTCTTTATATCGCCAGTCGTCGCCAACACTTGGCAGAACGTGTCCTTCCAGCTTTGAAAGCAGGGAAGCTAGTTATCATGGATCGTTTTATCGACAGTTCGGTAGCATACCAAGGCTTTGGGCGTGGATTAGCAGTAGCAGATATTGAATGGTTGAACCAATTTGCGACTGATGGTCTGAAACCCAATCGGACCTTCTACTTTGACATTGATGTAGAAGAAGGGTTGGCGAGAATTGCTAAGAGTGCTAGCCGTGAAGTCAATCGCTTGGATCTAGAAGGACTCAGTCTCCATCAGAAAGTCCGTCAAGGCTATCTGGCCATCCTCGAAAAAGAACCACAACGTGTGGTGAAAATTGATGCCAGTCAACCTTTTGACCAGGTGGTCGAGGATACTTGGCTATTATTGAAAGAAGTCTTGGAGATTAGTGAATGAAGTTAGAACAAGTGCAAAAACTTCAACCTCAGTTAGTCGATCGCTTCCAAGCTATTTTAGAACAGGACCGCTTGAGCCACGCCTATCTCTTTACAGGAGATTTTGGCAGTTTTGAGATGGCCCAGCTCTTGTCCCAAAGTCTCTTTTGTACGGACAAGAAGGGTGTTTGGCCCTGTGGGACTTGTCGGGCTTGTCGCTTGATTGAAGAGGATGAATTCTCAGATGTAACGGTTGTCCGACCGGTCAATCAAATCATCAAAACGGATCGGATCCGGGATTTGATCCAGCATTTTTCTCAGTCAGGCTACGAAGGATCCAAGCAAGTCTTTATCATCTGCGATGCAGACCGGATGCATGTCAATGCGGCCAATTCCCTCCTCAAGGTGATTGAAGAACCTCAGAGTGAAGTTCATATTTTTCTGCTGACAGCAGATGAGCAACTGGTTCTCCCGACCATAAAAAGTCGGTCGCAGCAGGTCCATTTTCCAAAAAACCAAGATTTCCTAAAAGAGTATCTCCTTCAGGAAGGTCTCTTGCTTCAACAAGCAGATCTGTTAGCCAACTTTAGTCAAGGTTTCCAAGAGGCTCAAATTTTCGCTCAGAATACCTCCTTTTTCGATCTGGCGAGGGAGTGTGAGCGTTTCGTTGCAGCTTGTCTAAAAGCAGATCCGCATATCTACTTACTGGTCTCTCGCTTGGTTCAAGAGACGGATGATAAAGAAAAGCAGGCCCAAGCCTTTCGCTTGTTGGAATTGCTCTTTGCACGCTCCATCAGTCAGTCCTTAGGAAGAGACTATCTAGAAAAATTGGTCTTGGCCAAACTGATGTGGGAACGGAATGTGAGTTTTCAAAATGCTCTCGAGTATATGGTCCTACAGTTGAAAAATAGAAGGTAAAGAGATGAATAAAAAAGAATTATTTGATGCTTTGGATGGCTTCTCCCAGGAATTGCTGGTTACATTAGCAGAGGTTGAAGCTATTAAGAAAAATCTCAAACTCATTGTCGAGGAAAATACAACTCTGCGTCTTGAAAATGATAAATTGAGAGAGCGCTTAGGAGAAGTGGAGAAAACCAGCTCCCCTAAATTCCATCGCAATGGTCGTGAAAATTTACAAAGAATTTACAATGATGGATTTCATGTTTGTACAGACTCCTATGGTCAACGTCGTGAAAATGATGAAGAGTGTATTTTCTGTGATGAATTGTTATTTAGGGAGTAAACATGCAGATTCAACGAAGTTTTAAAGGGGATAGAGCGACAGGGACTCTCTTTTTAGTGCCAACCCCAATTGGCAATCGGGATGACATGAGCTACCGCATGATCCAAACTCTAAAAGAGGTGGATCTGATAGCGGCGGAAGATACACGCAATACAGGACTCTTGCTCAAGCATTTTGAGATTGCGTCACCACAAACCAGCTTTCACGAGCACAATGCTATGGAGAAAATCCCTGATTTGATTGCTCATTTAGAGTCTGGAAAGGACCTGGCCCAGGTTTCGGATGCAGGACTGCCTAGTATTTCGGATCCAGGTCACGACCTGGTCAAGGCAGCGATTGAGCGAGAAATCCCTGTTGTGGCAGTTCCTGGTCCGAGTGCCGGCATTACTGCCCTAATTGCCAGTGGTCTGGCACCCCAACCCCATATTTTTTATGGTTTTCTTCCACGCAAGGAAGGGCAGCAAAAGGCCTTTTTCCAAGAGAAATTGGCCTATCCTGAGACCCAGATCTTTTATGAGTCTCCGCACCGAGTTCGTGCGACGCTTCAAAATATGCTGGCAGTTTATGGGAATCGTCCAGTTGTCCTGGTCCGAGAACTGACCAAGATCTATGAAGAGTACACGAGAGGGACCATCACAGAGTTAGTGGCTTACCTAGAGGAAAATACCCTCAAGGGGGAGTGCCTTCTGATTGTAGAGGGAGCCAGTGAGCAGGAGCCAGATCTAGAAGAAGTGGATCTGATCCAAGAGATTGATCTACTGGTCCAGTCTGGTATGAAAAAGAACCAAGCGATTAAACAGGTTGCCAAACAATTCGGGCTACAAAAGAGTGAACTTTATGCCCGTTACCACCAAGAGGAAGAAAAAGGAGAGTCTGATGGAAATTAGAATGGCCTATCCCAATGAAATCAATCGGATTATGGAAATCATCCAAGATGGCAAGGATAGCTTAGCTGCAGCTGGCGTGGACCAATGGCAGGATGGTTATCCGGATCAAGAAATCATTTTTGAGGATATCCTAGAAAGCCGTGGTTATGTAGCTGTAGAGAATCAAGAAGTCGTAGCTTATGCCACTCTCTACAAGGGAAATGAAGCAGCTTATAATGACATTTATGATGGAAAATGGGAACATGATAACTATCTCTATATCAGTTTTCACCGGATCGCTGTTGCCAAAGAAGCTGCTGGACGAGGCGTAGCCCAAACCTTCCTTCAAGGCTTGATCGAAGGAGAGAAAGGCCCGGATTTTCGCTGTGATACCCATCCTGACAACAAGGTCATGCAACACCTTTTAGAGAAGTTAGGCTTCCATTACTGTGGGAAGGTACCAATTGATGGGGTGCGTCTCGCTTATCAGAAGATCAAACGAAAGGCAGAAACCAGTCTCTTCCAAGTGATTAGCGAAGATGATCGTTGGGACTACCGTGCAGAACAGTCTCAAAATGACTAGGTTTTATCGCCAACTCTATCAGAGTCCCTTGGGGCCTCTATCTGTTGTGGTGGATGAGGAAAGCCTAGTTGGGATCTGGTTTTGTGACCAAGCCAATTGTGAGCAGGGGCTTGAGCATATCGAAGAAGCTTGTCAGCCACTTCATGAAGCTGTCTTTGAATGGCTGGATCGATACTTTATAGGGGAAAATCCTTCCATGCCCTTTCCCCTATCTCCTCAAGGGACAGACTTTCAACAAAGAGTTTGGGCCTATCTAGCTCAGATTCCCTATGGGGAAAGTCGGACTTATGGAGAGATTGCCCGGGCCTTGTCTTGCAAATCTGCCCAAGCCATCGGTCAAGCAGTAGGTCGGAATCCCTTGCTCCTCCTTATCCCATGTCACCGGGTGCTGGGTACGGAGAAAAAGTTGACAGGCTATGCTGCTGGACTAGATCGCAAGCGTTGGCTGTTGCAACATGAGGCCATATCTTGGAAAGAATAAGGAGAAAAGATGTTATCATTTATTGAATACCCAAAATGTTCGACCTGCCGCAAGGCGAAATCGGAGTTAACGAGCTTAGGCTGTGAGTTTGATAGTCAAGATATCGTGGTAGACACCCCGACCAGTGAGCAACTACAAACTTGGATCAAGGAGTCTTCCCTACCAATCAAATCCTTCTTTAACACCAGTGGGATGAAGTATCGGGAGTTAGGCTTGAAAGACAAGGTGGATCAGCTTTCGATAGAAGAAGCGGCAGACCTTTTAGCTAGCGATGGCATGCTGATCAAGCGCCCTCTCTTAGTGAAGGACGGAAAAGTTGTTCAAGTGGGTTACCGGAAGCTATATGCGGACTTAGGTTTGTAAGAGAAAAGGGAGTTGGACTCCCTTTTAATTCTGTCTTGAAGATGATATAATCATACGAGTGAAATCAATGAAAGAGAGTCAATCATGAGTATTTTAGAGGTGAAAAATTTAAGCCACGGATTTGGAGACCGGGCTATTTTTGAGGATGTGTCCTTCCGCTTGTTAAAGGGAGAGCATATCGGTTTGGTTGGAGCCAATGGTGAAGGAAAATCCACCTTCATGAGCATCGTGACCGGCAAGATGCAACCCGACGAAGGGAAGGTTGAGTGGTCTAAGTATGTGACCGCTGGCTATCTTGACCAGCATGCTGTCCTAAAAGAAGGGCAAACGGTGCGCGATGTCTTGCGGACAGCCTTTGATGAACTCTTTAAAGCAGAGGCTCGCATCAATGACCTCTATATGGAAATGGCTGAGGATGGAGCGGATATGGATGCTCTCATGGAAGAAGTCGGAGAGCTCCAGGATCGGTTAGAGAGTCGGGATTTCTATACTTTGGATGCCAAGATTGATGAAGTGGCGCGTGCTCTTGGGGTCATGGACTTTGGCATGGAGACCGATGTGACGGCCCTTTCAGGTGGGCAGCGGACCAAGGTCCTTTTGGCTAAATTGCTCCTTGAAAAACCAGATATCCTTCTCTTGGACGAGCCGACCAACTACTTGGATGCGGAGCACATCGATTGGCTCAAACGCTACTTGCAGAACTATGAAAATGCCTTTGTCCTTATTTCCCACGATATTCCTTTCTTGAATGATGTGATCAACATCGTCTACCATGTGGAAAATCAGCAGTTGACCCGCTATTCCGGAGACTACTACCAATTCCTCGAAGTCTATGAAATGAAGAAATCGCAATTGGAAGCGGCTTATGAGCGGCAACAAAAAGAGATTGCTGATTTGAAAGATTTCGTAGCTCGCAATAAGGCACGTGTGGCGACACGGAATATGGCTATGTCTCGTCAGAAGAAGCTGGACAAGATGGAACTCATTGAGTTACAAAGTGAGAAACCAAAGCCCTCCTTTGAATTTAAAAATGCCCGGACTCCTGGACGCTTTATCTTCCAGGCCAAGGATCTCCAGATTGGCTATGACCGTCCTTTGACCAAACCTTTGAATCTAACCTTTGAACGCAATCAAAAGGTGGCCATCATCGGGGCCAACGGAATCGGGAAAACCACTCTCTTGAAGAGCTTGCTGGGAATCATCCCATCAATCGCTGGTGAAGTCGAGCGTGGAGACTACCTAGAGCTTGGCTACTTTGAACAAGAGGTCGAAGGTGGCAATCGTCAGACGCCGCTAGAGGCAGTCTGGAATGCCTTTCCGGCTCTCAATCAAGCAGAAGTCCGTGCAGCCCTTGCTCGCTGTGGTTTGACCACTAAACACATCGAGAGCCAAATCCAGGTGTTATCCGGTGGAGAGCAAGCCAAGGTACGTTTCTGTCTCTTGATGAACCGTGAAAACAATGTCTTGGTACTAGACGAGCCGACCAACCACTTGGATGTGGATGCCAAAGAAGAATTGAAACGGGCTCTGAAAGAGTACAAGGGATCGATCCTCATGGTTTGCCACGAGCCAGACTTCTATGAAGGCTGGATGGACCAAATCTGGGACTTTAATGAATTGACGTAAACACAAAAAGAGAACCGCGAGGTTCTCTTTTGTTTATTTCTTGAAATCGTAGTCTTTTACGATTTCCATTTTTTCAATTTTGACATCTTCTTTTGGTTTGTCTTTGTCGTCCGTTTCAACTTCGGCAATTTTGTCGACTACATCCATGCCGTCGATGACTTGTCCAAAGACAGTGTAGTTCCCACCATCAAGGGTAGGGTTTCCACCATTCTTATAGGCTTCGATGATTTTAGCAGGGAAGCGCTCAGTTGGAAGCTTGCTGGACCAGTCTTCTTTATTTTGGTTAATATAGAATTGGCTACCATTTGTATTTGGACCGGAATTGGCCATGGCTAAAGCACCACGAAGATTGTAGAGGTAAGGAGAGTATTCATTTTCAAAGCCTGCTCCTGAATCTTTAGAGCTATCTTTTCCTTTCCAAATGGACTCACCACCTGTACCATCTCCTTTAGGATCTCCTGTTTGGATCATAAAGTTATTAATCACGCGGTGGAAGAGGAGGCCATTATAATAGCCATCCTTAGCGTGGGTTAAGAAATTCTCAACGGCTAAAGGTGCGTATTTCGGAAAGAGCTTAACGGTAATGTCCCCTTTGTTGGTCGTGATTTTCACGACAGCTTCATCTTCAGCAACTTCGTTGGAGAGCTGAGGAAAGACCGCATTTTCATTGGTCATCGCATCTTGGATATCCTTACGAAGCTGATCTAATTTCTTTTGTTCACTAGCATCTACGCTAGAAGTAGTTGATTGCTTAGTTTCTGAAGCCGAGCTAGAGGATGTCTTTGTATCTGATTGATTAGAGCCACATCCTGCCAAAGCTAAACCGGAAAATACAAGTAGGGCAATTAATTTTTTCATATTAATCCTTTCAACACATTAGTCTACCCTCTATTGTACCTTAATTTTCCATTTGATTCAAATCTATCCTTTGGATGAGGCGATATTCAGCTTGCGGGCCTATGAAAAATGAGGTATGATGGGAGGTAAGTCGTTTTGTTGGAAAATGAACGAATTCCCTCAAAAACCGTATCATGAATGGGAGGTTACAAATTGGAGTATAAAACTCTACGCAAAAACTATAGACTCTATACTAGATCTGCTGGCCTTTTGGCAATGCTTCTCATTATTTGCATTGGGTTAGTGGTCAGAGATACTCTTCTTCAGACTACTGCCCTCTTTTTGGTCCTTGCAGGCTTGTTTTTATTCATCCAATGGCTCAAGAAGAGCTACACGAACAAATGCAACACCTTGCTGCATGTAGACTTAGATTTAGCTTTTTGGCAGCAATACCTTCAGTTGAACAAGAATGTGAAAAAGCCCATTTTACAGATTGATATTAAGCTGACATCGGTCGCCTATTCTTTTATGATGGGAGATTTTGATATTGTCATCAAGGAAGCTAGAGAAGCAATCAGTCAGAGGGAATTACCGCAGAAATATAAGAACTTTTTTGAAAGTTATCTTATTCGTTCGATTGTGCTGACAGATCCTGATTTGTCCAGAAAAGAGTTAGAGGCTCAGTTGAATGAATTGACCATCACAGAGCCCACACTAGCTGAGAAAACGAAAAAAGTCTGTCTCGCTCTTTATGATTTAACCATTGCGCATCAAAGTAATGATTATTTCGAAGGCTTAAGCAATGACTTCAAGTACCAGCAGTTGGAAATTATCTACTACCAAGCCTTGAATGCCACTCTTAAAAGAGATAAGCATAGAGCGAAGGAGCTTTTTCGTAAGTTGATTTCAGAAGATGAGTCGCTCTATATTGTTCAAAAGGCTCAACAATACTTGAAGGATGAGGGGAATTATCTGTAAATCCTCCAATCAAAACAGAATTTTTCCAAATGAAGGTATAAATAGTTCAAGAGAGATAGGATTAAAATGGAGAAACAGATGCCTACTATTTCAGATATATTAGAAAAATATTATGTAAATCATGAGGTGAATCCCTATATTTCGCCTGATAGGGATTTGGGAGCTTGGTTGTTGGACCCTAAGCCCGTTTCGAAGAGAAACATGGAGCTCCTCAAAGACGGATTACTTGCGGGGGATATCATTCTCTTGTGGCGGATCCATTTTGGAACATTTACGACTGAGACTTGGTTTCCCAAGTACTTTGAATACACCTATGGGATTCATGCGCCGGAACATGTGAAAGTTTTGGTGGATAAGGGGTATGCTTATATCGAATCAGCTTTTGATTCGCTGGACCACATCAATGCGACCATGAAAAAAGCCATTCTCAAAAAGAAAGGAGTCGCTGGCTTGTCCAAGATGAAAGCGGCCGATTTGAACCAAGCTCTGGCTAATCACTTTACCGAAGAAGAGTTGGCACAAGAGTTCTCGGTTCGGGGCTATCAGTTGACGGAGAAAGGAAAGCAAGCGTTGGAAGAGCATCAAGCCATCATCGACCGCCATCCCAAGAAAAATCTATAAGTAACAGTATCTGAGTGGTACTGTTTTCTTGTTGCTTTCGTAAATCGCAGAAAAGGATTTTACTAGAGAACTAGTCTAGAAATGTGGTATAATAAGGGTTATGGCAAACAATAATCAATCAAAAAAAACACGGTCGACGAGACGACTGTCTAAAGCAGAAATAGAAAGAAAAAAAGCAATTCGCCGAATGATCATGACGATTGTCTTAACTCTCGTCTTCATTTTCGCCTTTTTACGATTAGGAGCCTTAGGCTTAGTGACCTACAACCTTATCCGGCTCTTGGTAGGTAGTCTGGCTTACGTCGCAATGACGGCTGTTATTGTCTACCTCTTCTTTTTCAAATGGATTGAGAAGCATGAGGGAACCTTGTCTGGCTTTTTAAGTCTTTTTGCAGGCTTACTATTGATCTATCAAGCTTACTTTGTCTCCCTCTTGAAACTTGAAGGCTCTTCTGTGGGGCCAACCTTATCACGTATCTTAGGGGACCTTGTACATCTTCGCGTCTCTTCTTTTGCAGGAGGAGGTTTGCTTGGTGCCATCCTGTACACGCCGATTGCCTTCTTGCTTTCGAACATTGGGACTTACTTTATTGGAGGTCTCTTGATCGTACTAGGGCTTCTCTTGAT
Organism: Streptococcus australis; assembly: GCF_015553625.1. Taxonomy (GTDB): domain Bacteria; phylum Bacillota; class Bacilli; order Lactobacillales; family Streptococcaceae; genus Streptococcus; species Streptococcus australis_B. The sequence goes on from NZ_JADNGY010000004.1 coordinate 135,387, forward strand.
GAGCTCTTATTCGGTTTATGACTTGTATGAGCAGGCTGTCGCAGCTTTTCACTCCTTTATGGAAAAACGGGAAATTCGTCGTCAAGAGCGCTTTGTCGAGCGTGAAGAGAAGAAGGCCCTTCAAGCAGAAGCAGAGGAAGCTGCCCGCATCGAGCAACTTGCAGAAGCTAGTCCCATGAGCACAGAAGGCTATCCTGTAGATCTTGAGACAGGTGAGGTCATGGAACCTGTGATCGAAGCAGAAGAGCTTGTAGAGGAGTCCTACCCTCAAATCTATCTACCAAATGAAGAGGAAGGTTATTCGGAAGACTGGCCAGAAGACAATCCAGAGGAAATGGAAGAACTTCCTGAGGAGGATGTGGATGAAGAAGTCACTGTGGACTTCACACCTAAGGAACTCCTTCAGTACAAACTTCCAACGATTGATCTCTTCGCACCTGACAAACCGAAAAACCAATCCAAAGAGAAGAACATCGTTCGCAAAAATATCCGCATTTTGGAAGAAACCTTTGCAAGCTTTAACATCAAGGCGACAGTGGAACGGGCGGAAATCGGTCCTTCTGTCACCAAATATGAGGTCAAGCCGGCTGTCGGTGTGCGGGTCAACCGCATCTCCAACCTAGCAGATGATTTGGCCTTAGCCCTTGCGGCCAAGGATGTGCGGATCGAAGCACCGATTCCAGGGAAGTCTCTGGTCGGGATTGAAGTGCCCAACTCAGAGATTGCGACCGTTTCCTTCCGTGAATTGTGGGAGCAGTCCAAAACAGACCCAGCTAAACTCCTTGAGATTCCTCTTGGGAAGGCTGTAGATGGTTCAGCTCGGACCTTTGATTTGGCCCGGATGCCCCACCTCTTGGTAGCTGGTTCTACCGGATCTGGTAAATCGGTTGCGGTTAATGGGATCATTTCGAGTATCTTGATGAAGGCCCGTCCGGACGAAGTCAAATTTATGATGGTCGATCCAAAGATGGTGGAGCTTTCTGTCTATAATGATATTCCTCACCTCTTGATTCCAGTTGTGACTAACCCACGCAAGGCCAGTCGGGCCCTACAAAAGGTTGTCGATGAGATGGAAAATCGCTACGAACTCTTCTCGAAAGTGGGTGCTCGGAATATTGCTGGCTTTAATGCCAAGGTTGCGGAGTACAATACCCAGTCTGAGATGAAGCAAGTACCACTTCCATTGATTGTGGTCATTGTCGATGAGTTGGCAGACTTGATGATGGTGGCAAGTAAAGAAGTGGAAGATGCTATTATTCGTCTTGGACAGAAGGCGCGTGCGGCAGGGATCCACATGATCCTTGCGACCCAACGGCCATCGGTTGATGTTATTTCAGGTTTGATCAAGGCCAATGTACCTTCCCGTGTCGCTTTTGCGGTTTCATCTGGGACCGACTCACGGACCATCTTGGATGAAAATGGGGCAGAGAAACTACTCGGTCGCGGAGACATGCTCTTTAAACCGATTGATGAAAACCACCCGATTCGTCTACAAGGGTCCTTTATCTCAGATGACGATGTGGAACGGATTGTCAACTTTGTCAAGGAGCAGGCAGAAGCTGATTATGATGATGCCTTTGATCCAGGCGAAGTATCAGAGTCGGACTTTGATGGTGGTATGGGTGGCTCTGATGAAGGCGATCCTCTCTTTGAAGAGGCCAAAGCGCTCGTGATCGAGACCCAAAAAGCCAGTGCGTCGATGATTCAGCGTCGCTTATCAGTTGGCTTTAATCGGGCGACTCGCCTCATGGAAGACTTGGAAGCAGCAGGTGTCATCGGACCAGCTGAAGGAACCAAGCCAAGAAAGGTCTTGCAGACCAATTAATCTTTCTTTAAACGAAGAAGGAATGAGATATTTGACAATAGCAAAAACCTGCCTGTACAAGGGGCAGGTTTTCTTTACGATAAAAAGGAAAGGATAGCCAGATGCATCTCGATACCATTCACCATATTGCCATTATTGGCCACGATTATGACAAAACCAGAGAATTTTATGTAGATAAATTGGGCTTTGAACCTTTAGACGAACACCATCGGCCAGAAAAGCAGGATATTCTCTTTAATATTCGAAAGGGAAATCTGACCTTGGAAATATTTATCAAACCAGATGCCCCAAAGAGACCCTTTCTCCCTCATCCAGAGCATACAGGTCTTCGTCATCTGGCTTTTCGAGTAGAAGATGTTCAAGCCTGTTTAGTAGAGTTTGACCAATTAGGAATCCCCCATACAGAGCTACGAGTGGATGATTTTGATGGGCGCAAAATGGCCTTCTTCTTTGATCCAGATGGCTTGCCTCTGGAACTCCACGAGTAGGTATAAAAAATCTTCGGTCTCTAGTTCCAAGCAAGAAGACAGCCTTTTTGCTAAACTGGATATAGATAAAAGAAAGAAGTATATATGGAAGAGAAGCGATATAGCGGGCTAACGAATGAGCAAGTCCAAAGCCGAATCAGACAAGGCAAACAAAATCGAGTAACCATCACGGCGGAAAAGTCGACGAGAGAGATTGTTTATTCAAATGTCTTTACTTATTTCAACCTGGTCTTTGGTATTTTAGCTATCTTATTGGTATTAGTACGGTCTTGGAACAATATGTTATTTGTTCCTATTGTCGTCGTCAACTCCTTGATCGGGATTGTTCAAGAATTGCGGTCCCGTCGGATTTTGAATAAGATGCGCCTTCTTCAAGTGGAGAAAGCTCGAGTGATTCGTGAGGGAGAACGACTGGACCTTCCTGTCGACCAGGTGGTAGAGGGGGATGTCGTCTTGTTCCAAGCAGGGGATCAGATCTATGCAGATGCCAAAGTTCTAGACGGTTCGATCATGGTCGATGAGTCTCAATTAACAGGTGAAGCAGATGAAATCCCTAAAGGAGAGAATCAGAAACTCATGTCAGGAAGTTTTGTCATTTCAGGCCAGGCAGTTGCTGTCTTGGAACAAGTAGGAGATTCGTCTTATATTAATCAGCTGAGTATCTCCGCAAAAAGAGTCAAGGGACACGAAGAATCTGAAATGGTTCATGCAGTGGACGGCCTTGTCCGAATGATCGGAATGATTCTCATCCCGATTGGCTTGCTCTTGTTCTTGCAGAGTTATCTAGGAAATCAAGAATCCCTCAAAGTTAGCATCACCTCTATGGTCGGTGCCATCATTGGGATGATCCCAGAGGGACTCTACCTCTTAATGACTCTGGCCTTGGTGCTAGGAGCAACCCGTTTAGCCCTTCAAAAGGTCCTGCTCAATAGTATGAAGGGGATTGAAACCCTATCCCGTATCGACGTCCTCTGTCTAGACAAGACGGGAACAATTACCGAACACAGGATGCAGGTAAGTGAGCTCCTCCCCTTGGCACTAGCTGAAAAAGAAGGCAAAGAAATATTAAGTCACTATCTCCAAGCAAGTGAAGATCAAAATGATACCATTACGGCCATTCGCAAGTCTCACTCCGTCCAACCCGCCCAAGTATGGCCCGTTCAAGACCGCCTTCCTTTTTCATCTAAGAAGAAATTCGGGGGACTTCAGTTCCAAGAAGGGATCTACCTGTTAGGGGCGCCGGATGTCTTGCTCAGAGATGATCTCCATGCTTACCAAGAAGTGTGGCAACGAGAGATTGAACGAGGAGCGCGTGTCCTTATTTTGGGGCATTACCAGGGGGAGCAGTTGACGGAAGTATTAGAAGCTCCAGTCCTTCCCCTTCTAGCCATAGTCTTGGAGAATCCTGTTCGGTCGACTGCTCCTGAAACCTTCGCCTATTTCCAAAAACAAGGGGTGACCATCAAGGTTATTTCAGGGGATCATCCTGTTACAGTTGCTGCCGTTGCTCAAAAAGCAGGTATTCCAGATGCGGATCGGGTCGTAGATGCGAGTCAGCTCAAGACGCGTGAGGAGATGGTAGAGGCAGCCAGGACCTACACCGTCTTTGGACGAGTTAGTCCAGAACAAAAACAAATCCTCGTAGAGAGCTTGCAGGCGGATGGTCATAAGGTTGGCATGACAGGAGATGGGGTCAATGATATCCTCGCTATGAAAAAGGCTGATTGTAGTATTGCCATGAATACGGGACATGATGCGACCAAAAAGGTGGCCCAGGTTGTGCTTTTAGATTCGGACTTTTCTCACATGCCATCTATTGTGGATGAAGGTCGCCGAGTGGTCAACAATATTCAACGTTCTGCGAGTCTCTTTTTGGTCAAGAATATTTTTTCAATTTTATTGGCTATTTTGGCCATTCTCTTTAGTTTCACCTATCCCATCCAGGCTTCTCAGATGTCCTTGATCAGTGGATTTACCATTGGAATCCCAGGTTTCTTGCTGGCCTTGGAGAAGAATCGTGCCCGGATAGAAGGAGACTTTATTGAAACCGTGATAGAGCAAGCTCTTCCAGCTGCCTTGACCAATCTCATATCAGTCCTTTTCCTTGTGGTTCTGGGTCCTTTCCTTGCATTAAGTCAGGGAGAAATTTCGACCATCTCTATCTACTTGCTGGCATTGATTGGCTTTACAAAAGTATACCAACTCAGCCTTCCCTTTAATCATGTAAAATTGGGCATCATCCTTCTGAATATAGCTGGATTTTACCTGTCGGTTTTTGTATTTTCTTCCATTTTTAATCTCAGCCATCTTCATCTGACTGGCTGGATCATGACCCTTGTCCTAGGACTGGTCATGGAAGGAGTCTTATGGTTGATGAATCGTCTTATTTATTCCATAGTGACCCATCTGCATAAGTCCAGAAACAAATAGAAAAACGGTATGAACTATGATTTTAGTTCATACCGTTTTATTGTTGCTATAGATCAGATGAAGAGACTGATCGTCATAATGAGGTAAAGGAAGAAGGTAATGAGGAAGCCTGCTCGCCAAAAGTACTTAAAAAATTTCGGATAGTAAAAACTACGTCTCTTTTTCAAAAAATAAATGGTTAAGCCAATAGCTAAAAGGGACAAGGCCAATAACAATTGTGGCAACAAATTATGATAGTAAGCCGCATCTGAAATTAAATAGTATTCTAGCGCAAAAAGAGGAAAAGCCAGGTCGGCAAAATTCCAACCATATCGACGCAGTTTAAAGACTCGAATAATAATCCCACTGAGAATCAGGGTCAAAAAAATAAATACAAGGGAAGCAACTTTTATTAACATACCTCCATTTTATCACAAAAGTAAAAAAAGTGTGATGGAAATGAAATTTTTTCTTGCATTCGGAAGAAAATAGTGTATAATAGAAAGGTATGCGCAGAGCATACTTGTGGGAGGTAAAAATCTGTAATTACCGCCAAAACCACAAAGGAGGATTTAAGAAATGGCTAAAAAAGTCGAAAAACTTGTAAAATTGCAAATCCCTGCTGGTAAAGCTACTCCAGCTCCACCGGTTGGACCAGCACTTGGTCAAGCAGGTATCAACATCATGGGATTCACTAAAGAGTTTAACGCTCGTACAGCTGACCAAGCTGGTATGATTATCCCAGTTGTGATCACTGTTTATGAAGATAAATCATTTGATTTCGTTACAAAAACACCACCAGCTGCTGTTCTTTTGAAAAAAGCTGCAGGTGTTGAAAAAGGATCAGGTACACCTAACAAAACGAAAGTTGCAACAGTTACTCGTGCACAAGTACAAGAAATTGCTGAAACTAAGATGCCAGATTTGAACGCTGCAAACATTGAGTCTGCAATGCGTATGATCGAAGGTACTGCTCGTTCTATGGGATTCACTGTTACTGACTAATTGTAACAATCCTATTTGCCCGCAATACACTTGATCATGAGACGAGTGACGTGGGAGATGAAAATCGATATGACCACATTACAAGGAGAAAGATAAAATGGCTAAAAAAAGCAAACAACTTCGTGCTGCACTTGAAAAAATCGACAGCACAAAAGCATACAGCGTAGAAGAAGCTGTAGCTCTTGCAAAAGAAACTAACTTTGCAAAATTTGACGCAACTGTAGAAGTTGCTTATAACTTGAACATCGACGTGAAAAAAGCTGACCAACAAATCCGTGGTGCAATGGTATTGCCAAACGGAACTGGTAAAACTGCTCGCGTTCTTGTATTTGCACGTGGTGCAAAAGCTGAAGAAGCAAAAGCTGCTGGTGCAGACTTCGTAGGTGAAGATGACCTTGTTGCGAAAATCAACGATGGTTGGTTGGACTTCGACGTAGTTATCGCTACACCTGACATGATGGCTCTTGTTGGACGTCTTGGACGTGTCCTTGGACCACGTAACTTGATGCCAAACCCTAAAACTGGTACTGTAACAATGGATGTTGCTAAAGCAGTTGAAGAGTCTAAAGGTGGTAAAATCACTTACCGTGCAGACCGTGCAGGTATCGTTCAAGCCATCATCGGTAAAGTGTCATTTGACGCTGATAAATTGGTTGAAAACTTCAAAGCTTTCAACGATGTTATCCAAAAAGCAAAACCAGCTACAGCTAAAGGTACTTACGTAACTAGCTTGACTTTGACTACAACTCAAGGTCCTGGTATCAAAGTGGATGTTAACTCACTTTAATTAGAAATCAAAGCTACCTTCGGGTAGCTTTTTTTCTTTTTTTGAATGATTTAGAAGGTTCTACCTTGATGATAAATTCAATAGATATTAAAACGCTTGCATAAGTACAGGAAAAGGGTATAATATAGTTGAAAAACTAAAAAAAGGAGAATCAAATGATTTTTAAACGTTCAAACGGAGAATTCCGTGAAACTGATCGAGTGACTCGTTTCAAATTGATCAAGTCGGGTAAGAACTGGTTGCGTGCAGCCACTTCAAATTTTGGTTTGCTCAAAGTGATCCGAGGTCAAGTCGAAGAGACTGTTGTTGCTGAGGTTCGTGAAGATGCTGTTTCTGCTAAGAGCCGTCACCTCTTAAAAGGGATCGTAGTGGCAGCAGCAGTTCTAAGTGCTACTACAGTTGCAAATACTACGTTTGCGGATGAAGTAGGAAACGAAGTAGTTTCTTCCTCTACAGCAGTGAGTGCTCCATCCGTTTCAACTGAAGCAGCTTCTAAAGAAGTCTCAGCCCCTCAAAATGAAAGTGCTGTAGCATCGGATGATAAAGCTATTTTGGAACAAAATGCTTCTGAGGCTGCATTATTGAATCAGATAGCAGAAAAATATGCTTCCAATCATCAAAATGCAGAACAGAAAGCTGCTATCAAAGAGGCTGTTGCAAAAGTTCAAGCTGAATTGCCAGCAAAAGAAGCTTCGACCAATTCTGGTGAGAATGCTCCATCATATGCTGAGCAACGATCACGCTTGAACAAGTCAGTAGATGACATGATGGAAACCTTGAAGGCGGCAGGTTTCAATGGAAACACAACCGTTAATGGTGCACCTGCAATTTCTGCTCAGTTGGATGCTCTTTCAACTTCAACTACTCTGACAGCACCATCTGTTTCTCCAATAATGGATGAACCAAATGGAGCTTCAATTGAGGATCCAGCATGGAACAATACAAATTATCAATTGGATCCAAATGCAGATCGCTATACTTATTCTATTTGGGATCTTCAAAACTGGCAAGGTGCAGCTAATCAAGGTGGTGTTACCTATAACAATGGTGGCTATTATGTAACCTTCTCAGTAGATCGCTCTACTGTAGGAACGACACAGACGCCAACTGTTCACGCTCGTTTAGTAGAAAAAGCTACTGGCAAAGAAGTAGAAACATTGGATATGACTGCCAATTCAACGTTCCAATTTAGCACCTTGGTGAAAGAAAATCCTACTTATGCCCCACAATTTGATTATACTACTGGGGAATCTTCGCAAATCCTAGGAACTTGGACCAATAACCGTGAAGCTGGTCCAACTTCTGATGATAAATATAAACACCACATTCTTCAAATTCGTGATACGGTTAAACCAGGAAATGTTGGAGAAACAAAACCAAATGTTCAAACAGTTATCCCAATTGAAAAAGTAACCCATACTACCCACTATAAAGTAGAAGGTACGAATAAAGAATTAGCTTCCTACAGCCAGACAGGTATTGAAAGCCAAGACTACAAGGCATCTAATCCGCGTTCATTTGAAGGCTACGAGTTCGTACGTACGGATGCTGAAAAGGATATGGCAGGTTCTCTAGGTGGTGTCGGAGCTAAATACCTAGAACTCCAAGGTGGACGTGCTCACTACTATGTCAAACGGATTGTAGAGCAAGTCGATAAAGACGGTACATCAGTTGTCAAATTGTACGCTTTAGACCCATCAAAAGTGGCATCGTATAATCCATCTACAGATGTAAATACGCTTGACTTAACCAACTATACACTATTGTATACCTCAGATCCGGTTAAGCCAGGAGCTAAGCCAACACCTGCTGGAACAGCAACTGAACCTAAAGAGGTCGGATATGTTGACAGTAAGGATGGAAAATACCATCTTAAAGTAGCAACTTATACGGATGGTGGAAATGGGAATGTGCGCTTGAGTGGTTGGTTCAACAAGGCCACTGGGGATGCCTTTACAGATTCACCACAGTTTTCAGCAGATGTCGATCCCGTTCGAAACAATACTTCCAATATCATTGGTGGGAACACACCAGGAGATAAAGCGTCTGGATATCCATCATTCTTTAATAACTATTCTCTTCCATCCATTAAAGAAATTTCTACCGATGTAACGCACTATTACCGTAAAACAGATGCTACAGGTAATGTTTACGTGCATTATCAAGATACAGAAGGTAAGACTATTAAGCCAGATGTAACCGATGAAAAAGCTCAACCAGTTAATAAGGCCTACGATACAGTTGTAGACAATCGTCCAAACGAGATTAAATTCGAAGGTAAGACTTACGAGTTGGTCCCAGCTGGTAACTACACTGTAGGTGAAGTTGATGACCAAGGACATCTTACATCATCAGACCCAACAACGGGTGCAGTTGCTAGAGAGGATAAGAATGTAACTTACATCTACAAACTTAAAGTAGGTGAAGTTGTTATTACTTATGTAGACGAAAACGGTAAAGAGATTCAAAAACCTCGTCAAGATACACCAAATTCACCATATGATACACCATATGACACTACTGAGGAAGGTGAAAAACCTAACTTCATCAAGGCAGAAGATGGTAAGACATATAAGATTGTACCAAAAGGTGATTATCCTGTAGGTAAGGTTGATGAAAATGGTCACCTTGAATCATCTGATCCAGTTTCAGGTAAGGTTGATAAACCAAGATCAACCATCACTTATGTCTATAAAGAAGTGAATGGAAGTGTCTATGTACACTATAAAGATACGGAAGGAAATGAGCTTAAAACTTCTGTAACTGATATGGATAAAGAACCAGTTGATTCAGCTTACGACACAGTAGTAGA
>NZ_JADNGY010000004.1:144811-228996 GCF_015553625.1 Streptococcus australis
GGAAGGAAATGAGCTTAAAACTTCTGTAACTGATATGGATAAAGAACCAGTTGATTCAGCTTACGACACAGTAGTAGACAACCGTCCAGAAGAAATCGAAAAAGACGGTAAGACTTATGTATTGGTACCAGCAGGTAACTACACAGTTGGTGAAGTTGATGACCAAGGCCACCTTACATCATCAGATGACACAACTGGTAAAGTAGCTGAACAAGATAAGAATGTTACTTATATCTACAAGCTTAAAGAAGAGCCAGCTCAACCAAAAGGTAGTGTCTATGTACACTATAAAGATACAGAAGGAAATGAGCTTAAAACTTCTGTAACTGATATGGATAAAGAACCAGTTGATTCAGCTTACGACACAGTAGTAGACAACCGTCCAGAAGAAATCGAAAAAGACGGTAAGACTTATGTATTGGTACCAGCGGGTAACTACACAGTTGGTGAAGTTGATGACCAAGGCCACCTTACATCATCAGATGACACAACTGGTAAAGTAGCTGAACAAGATAAGAACGTCACCTATGTATACAAACTGAAGGAAACTCCAGCTGAGCCGAAGAAGGGTGAAGTTATCATCACTTACATAGACGAAAATGGTAAGGAAATCGAAAAACCTCGTCAAGATACACCAAACTCACCATATGACACACCATATAACACCACTGAGGAAGGTGAAAAACCGAATACTATCAAGACACCAGATGGTAAGACCTATAAGATCGTACCAAAAGGTGACTACCCAGTAGGTAAAGTTGACGAAGATGGACATTTGGAATCATCTGATCCAGTTAAAGGTAAAGTTGACAAACCAAAATCAACCATCACTTACGTTTATAAAGAAGTGAAGGAAACCCCAGCTGAGCCTAAGGGTAACGTCTACGTACACTATGTAGATACAGAAGGTAAGACCATCAAGTCAGATGTGACCGACGAAAAAGCTCAACCAGTGGATAAAGACTACGACACAGTTGTAGACAACCGTCCACAAGAGATTGAATTTGAAGGCAAGACTTATGAATTGGTACCTGCAGGTAACTATACAGTTGGTGGAGTAGATGACCAAGGTCACCTCAAGTCTACTGATCCTACCACAGGTAAAGTGATCGAAGGCGATAAGAATGTAACGTATGTTTACAAACTGAAAGAAACTCCAGACAAACCTGTAGAACCAACTCCAGACAAGCCTGTAGAGCCAACTCCAGACAAGCCTGTAGAGCCAACACCAGACAAGCCTGTAGAACCAACTCCAGATAAGCCTGTAGAGCCAACTCCAGACAAGCCTGTAGAGCCAACTCCAGACAAGCCTGTAGAGCCAACTCCAGATAAACCAGTGAATCCAACACCAGATAAACCAGTGGACCCAACACCAGGTAAACCGGTGAATCCAACACCAGATAAACCAGTGGATCCAACACCAGGTAAACCAGTGAATCCAACACCAGGTAAACCAGTGAATCCAACACCAGGTAAACCAGTGGATCCAACACCAGGTAAACCGGTGGATCCAACACCAGGTAAACCAGTGAATCCAACACCAGGTAAACCAGTGGACCCAACACCAGGTAAAGGACAACTTCCAAATACTGGTGAAACTACATCTGTAGGATCAACTGTACTCGGACTAGTTGCAGGCCTTGTAGGATTCGTGGCATTTGGTCGTCGAAAAAAAGAAGACGAAAAATAATTCTTCTTTCTTTGGTGAAAGATTGATTTTGCTGAATTCCAAATAGCAAGGTCTACTCGATGACTAGAAAAGGTTTTATAGCCTTGAAAAAGGGGATGATGCATCCCCTTTTTTAGACTAGTCAATAATTTTTGTTATCACAATGAGATTTTTATAATAGGAGCCTCAAGTTCTAAACAGGTTGAAAGCTACAACCTGTTTGTCTCAAGAGGCTCTTTTTAATAGGTAAGAAAGTCATACAACTTCATTAATTTGGAACGTTGAAAGAAAGTTCTCCTTTGGAGGAATCACCTATCCATACGAGCTGGCACACTCAGAAATGGTCAATAGAAAAGTATGGGGTAAAATAATCAATTTTAAGACGACAAGATAAAATTTTTTTGATAGATATCACTATATAAAAAACGCTTTTTGTGGTAAAATAATACAGATCATAAAAGGAGTGACAAAATGGTAGAACCTAAGTATAAACGTATTTTAATTAAGTTATCAGGTGAAGCGTTAGCCGGTGAACGGGGTGTCGGAATTGATATCAAAACGGTTCAAAAGATGGCCCTTGAAATCAAAGAAGTTCATGACCTTGGAATTGAAATTGCTCTCGTTATCGGTGGAGGAAATCTCTGGCGTGGAGAACCTGCGGCGGAAGCAGGTATGGATCGCGTTCAAGCAGATTACACTGGAATGCTTGGAACAGTTATGAATGCCTTGGTGATGGCGGATTCTCTTCAACAGGTTGGAGTAGATACGCGTGTCCAAACAGCGATTGCTATGCAACAAGTCGCTGAGCCTTATATCCGTGGCCGCGCCCTTCGTCACTTGGAAAAAGAGCGTATTGTTATCTTTGGTGCAGGCATTGGTTCTCCATACTTCTCAACGGATACAACGGCTGCTCTTCGTGCCGCTGAAATTGAAGCAGACGCAATCTTGATGGCTAAGAATGGTGTTGACGGCGTTTATAATGCTGATCCAAAGAAAGACAAGACAGCTGTGAAGTTTGAAGAATTAACTCACCGTGATGTCATCAATAAAGGCCTTCGTATCATGGATTCGACAGCATCGACCATCTCAATGGACAATGATATTGACTTAGTCGTTTTCAACATGAATGAGCCAGGTAACATCAAACGCGTTGTCTTTGGAGAAAATATCGGTACTACCGTTTCTAATAATGTAGAAAAATAAGGAAGTTAGAGGAATAAAATGGCAAATCCAATCGTAGAAAAAGCTAAAGAAAGAATGTCTCAGTCTCACCAAAGTTTGGGACGTGAATTTGGAAGTATCCGGGCAGGTCGTGCAAACGCAAGTCTCTTGGACCGTATCTATGTTCAATATTACGGAGTTGATACTCCATTGAATCAAATCGCATCTATCACGATTCCAGAAGCCCGTGTGATGTTGATCACGCCTTTTGACAAGTCTTCATTGAAAGATATTGAGCACGCTTTGAATGCTTCTGACCTTGGTATTACTCCGGCTAACGATGGTTCGGTCATTCGCTTGGTCATCCCAGCTTTGACAGAAGAAACCCGTCGTGACTTGGCCAAAGAAGTGAAAAAAGTTGGTGAAAATGCTAAGGTAGCGATCCGTAACATCCGTCGTGATGCTATGGATGAAGCGAAGAAGCAAGAAAAAGCTAAAGAAATCACTGAAGATGAATTGAAGAATCTCGAAAAAGAAATCCAAAAAGTAACCGATGATGCTGTGAAACATGTTGATGAAATGACAGCACACAAAGAAAAAGAATTGCTTGAAGTTTAATCATTTCCAGCAGTTTACAGAGGAAATGAACTCAGTTGGCACTGCTGGCTGAGTTTTATTTCCATTAAGGGGCTATTGATGAGCTTTAGCCAGAAAGAAGGAAAAAATGAATACCAACCTCGCACATGATATCGTGGGCCTTGTAACGGATGAGAATGATCGCTTTTACTTTGTCCAAAAGGATGGGCAAACCTATGCCTTGGACAAGTCTGAAGGAGAGCGTGCTCTTGGAGAGTCTGTCAAGGGCTTTGCCTATACGGATATGAAGCAACGTTTGCGCCTGACCACACTTGAAGTCACTGCTCGTCGGAACCAATTTGGCTGGGGGACAGTGACAGAAGTTCGTAAGGACCTGGGTGTTTTTGTCGATACTGGTCTACCTGACAAGGAGATTGTCGTCTCTCTGGATATTTTGCCTGAGATCAAGGAACTATGGCCTAAAAAAGGTGATAAACTTTTTGTTCGCCTGGAAGTCGATAAAAAAGACCGGATTTGGGGTGTCTTGGCCTATCAAGAAGACTTCCAACGGATTGCTCGTCCAGCCTACAACAATATGCAGAATCAGAACTGGCCGGCTATCGTCTATCGCTTAAAACTTTCAGGGACCTTTGTTTACTTACCTGAGAACAATATGTTAGGCTTTATCCATCCAAGTGAGCGCTTTGCCGAACCTCGTTTGGGACAAGTCCTAGATGCCCGGGTTATTGGTTTCCGAGAGGTGGATCGGACCTTGAATTTATCCTTGAAGCCACGCTCGTTTGAAATGCTGGAAAACGATGCACAGATGATTCTGGCATATTTAGAAAACAACGGAGGCTTTATGACCTTGAATGATAAGTCCTCCCCAGAAGAAATTAAGGCAACCTTTGGCATTTCCAAGGGGCAGTTCAAAAAAGCTCTGGGAGGCTTGATGAAAGCAGGGAGAATCACACAGGATGCCTTTGGCACAGAATTAAAATAAGAGGAGTCCTATGCGAAAATCGTTTTATACTTGGTTGATGACAGAGCGCAATCCCAAAAGCAATGCTCCTAAGGCTCTTCTGGCAGATCTGGCCTTTCATGAGACAGCCTTTCCAAAGCATACAGATGATTTTGATGAGGTTAGTCGCTTTCTGGAAGAGCATGCCAGTTTCTCCTTTAATCTAGGAGATTTTGATGCAATTTGGGAAGAATACCTAGGTCATTAAGTACAAGAAAATCAAAGTGGGCCGGGGATGGTCAATTCTCGGTCTCTTTGTTATAATAGAGAAAACTTACAGAAATAGAGAGGTTCTTTATTTGAAAGAACATTCAATTGATATTCAATTAAGTCATCCAGATGATCTCTTCCATCTATTTGGATCCAATGAACGTCACTTGCGCTTGATGGAGCAAGAGTTGGATGTGGTCATCCATGCCCGAACAGAAATTGTACAGGTCATCGGTCAAGAAGAAGATTGTGAAAAAGCCAGACAAGTTATTGAGGCTTTGCTTATCTTGGTGAATCGTGGCATGACTATCGGGACGCCGGATGTTGTAACAGCTATTCAAATGGTTCGTAATGATGAGTTGGATAAGTTCGTGGCCTTGTATGAAGAAGAAATCATCAAGGATAGCTACGGCAAGCCCATTCGGGTCAAAACGCTAGGTCAAAAGATTTATGTAGATAGTGTCAAGCACCATGATGTGACTTTCGGGATTGGACCAGCAGGGACTGGGAAGACCTTCTTGGCAGTAACTTTGGCCGTGACCGCCCTCAAGCGTGGTCAAGTCAAGCGCATTATTTTGACTCGCCCAGCCGTGGAAGCAGGAGAGAGCCTTGGTTTCCTTCCAGGGGATCTCAAGGAAAAGGTAGACCCTTATCTACGTCCAGTCTATGATGCCCTCTATCAAATCTTGGGCAAGGACCAGACCACTCGGATGATGGAGCGGGAGATTATTGAGATAGCTCCCTTAGCTTATATGCGGGGTCGGACCTTGGATGATGCCTTTGTTATTCTTGATGAAGCGCAAAATACAACCATCATGCAGATGAAGATGTTCTTGACACGTCTTGGTTTTAACTCCAAGATGATTGTCAATGGAGACACTAGCCAGATTGACCTTCCTCGAAATGTCAAATCCGGCTTGATTGATGCCCAGGAGAAGTTAAAAAATATTTCTCAGATTGATTTTGTGCACTTCTCTGCTAAGGATGTTGTTCGCCATCCTGTAGTAGCAGAAATTATCCGGGCTTACGAGCCCCTCCCAAATCCAGTGCACAAAGAAAAACTGGATGTGGAAGAAGAAACGGAATAAAAGAAGAGGCAAAGATCAGAGGATCTTTGCCTTAAATTGACGATAAAATCATTTTCTAGACTTTCCTTAGGTGAGAACGGAGGTTAGGTGAAATTATCCAGTGGATGATTTCAGCAATCCAGGAAGTTCCATGACTAAATCAAGATACAAAGGGCGTCTGCGGATAAAGTCAAAATAGGAAGTTTGACGCAGAATCTTTTGATTCTAGAAAAACTTATCTTTTTGACACAATCCGCAGCCCGTGTTCAATTTTTATTGAGCCCCTTCGCTCTTTAATTTCTGGGCTCAGGCTAAAACAGTTTCCTAAACTGTTTTACTCTCAATTATTCCGAGTGCTTGAAACTAAATTGTTTCAGGCACTTTTCTCACAGCGGAAAATCTCTGAAAATGATTTAAAAAACTCAAAACAACTTGTTTTTTTTTTTCAAAACTTTTTTATTAGTTCATATGAAAAAATAAGTTGCTTATTTTTTCGATGATAATTCTTCAAATATATGATCGTTTAAACCAATTCGTCGATTGGAGTGAAGTTGCGTTCTAGACCTTCTGCAACTGGTTGGCTTGTGATATGGCCTTGGTAAGTAGTAACACCTTGGCGCAAGCCTTCGTCGAGGGCGATGGCCTTATGGAAGCCATTGTCAGCTAAAGCTTCGACATAAGGTAGGGTCACGTTGGTGAGGGCGATGGTAGAAGTGCGAGCGACAGCGCCTGGGATATTGGCAACGGCATAGTGGAGCACGCCATGTTTTTCGTAAACAGGCTCCGTATGCGTTGTGACACGGTCTGCTGTTTCAATAACCCCACCTTGGTCCACAGCTACGTCCACGATGACAGAACCTGGACGCATTTGTTTAACCATATCGTCTGTCACTAATTTAGGAGCTTTAGCCCCAGGAATCAGGACAGCTCCGATAACAACATCGGCATCACGGACACTGGCTTCAATGTTAAATGGATTGGACATGAGGGTTTGGATTTGGTGACCAAAGACATCTTCCAGAACGGCCAAACGTTTGGCACTGATATCCAAGATAGTCACTTGGGCGCCGAGTCCAAGGGCGATCCGAGCTGCGTGGGTTCCAACGACCCCGCCTCCGATGATGGTAACTTTCCCTTTAGGAACACCAGGTACCCCACCTAGGAGGACACCAGATCCACCTTCTTGTTTGGTGAGGAAGTGGGCCCCGATTTGCACGGCCATTCGTCCAGCAACCTCACTCATTGGCACCAAGAGTGGCAACTGTCCATCGATATCTCGAACGGTCTCGTAAGCTACCCCAGTTGTCTTAGCAGTCACCATGGCATCAGCTAATTCAGGAGCTGCAGCCATGTGCAGGTAGGTGAAGAGCAAGAGGTCTTCACGAAGGAAGTCGTATTCTTCAGCGAGGGGTTCTTTGACCTTGACCACCAATTCAGCTGCCCAAGCCTCAGCAGCGGTTGCGACAATAGTCGCTCCTTGCTTGCTGTAATCTTCATCCGCAAAGCCAGAACCAAGTCCGGCATTTGTTTCCACCAAAACTTGATGGCCCTTTCCAACCAAGCTGTGTACGCCAGCTGGTGTCAAACCAACACGATTTTCATTGTTTTTAATTTCTTTTGGAATACCAATTAACATGATTATTTCTCCTTACTTAGATTTAGGTGTAAAAAGGTCATTGGCATGAGATTGCTCTCCTAACTCAATGACCTTTTCACTCCTCATCTGATTGTTTTGATTGATTTAATTGTATAGAAAAGTGGGTTAAAAAGCAAGAAAAAATTGAGCTTGCCTTCCTTTATGTTATTTGCTAAACTAATCCCTAAAGAAGGAGTGTCAAATGGAAAATTTATATGTGAAGTTAGCGGCTTATCGAGAAATAGAGACTGAGCGCTTGCACTTGCGTCCGGTCACTCTAGAAGATGCACCGTCTATGTTTAAGTACGCTTCTAATGAAACAGTTACGCGCTATACCTTTACAACCAATCAAAGTCTTGAAGAGACGCGTAATAACATTGCCCTCTTTTACCTAGCTAGCCCACTTGGAAAATGGGGGATCGAGCTCAAAGAAAATGGAAAATTTATCGGGACGATTGATTTACTGGATTTGGATCTTTGTCTGAAGAAGGGGAGTATCGGCTATGTTCTGAATAAAGATTATTGGAACCAAGGTCTTGCGACAGAGGCTACCAAGGCAGTCATTGCCTTGGCTTTTGAACAGTTAGGGATGAACAAGCTCATTGCCGTTCATGATCAGGACAACCCAGCTTCTGGACGGGTGATGGCCAAATCAGGGATGAAATTTTCCCACGAAGAAGCTTATGCGATGCTAGACCTGCATGAAGAGGGGCGAATGGTGACGAGAGTTCATTATGTCCTCACGAAGGAAGAATATTTGGCAGAAAAATGAGTCAGGATATTGACAAAAGGCCTATCTCCATGATATAGTAGATAGGTACTGCTGGTTTAGCTCAGTCGGTAGAGCGCATCCATGGTAAGGATGAGGTCGCCGGTTCAATCCCGGCAACTAGCATAGAAGAAGAGAGAAGCTTAGAGAGGATCTAGGCTTCTTTTTTGTGCTTTAATTTCTAATTGAGTGCCTATTTATTGATCTTTTTTCAACAATTTTCAAAAAAACGTTGACAAGCACAGAAATCCGTGGTAAAGTTAGAACAACAAAGAGAAAGGAGAAAACCATCATGAACAAAGTAACATTCTTGATGACACAATTGAATACACAACTTCTCCAATCTCAGTTGAGTTCTATGTAAAAATTGAATGAAACCCAAGATGGAGGAGTCTGTCTTGGGTTTTTTGTATGCATTTTTGCCTGCCTTAACTGAATTGGTGACAGGCATCAGAAGGCCCAAGTGTGGACTGAGTACGTACTCAGCTCCTTGCTTGGGTTTTTTCTGTGCCATTTTGAAAGGGGAGAATATGATAGGAGCCTTATGGAAGTACATCTGGGAACATAAGTGGCTGTATCTCAGCATCGCTGTGGTCCTAGTGATTTATGATTACACCTTATTGATCCCGACGCAAGTCATCCAGCGCTTAGTGGATCATTTGAGTCAGCAGACGCTGACGCAATCCAACTTTGTATGGGATATGGTCCTCTTGGTGGGATCAGCCATCCTCAATTACCTGACGGCTTTTTATTGGCAGTTGCGACTCTTTCAGTCGTCAGTCCATTTCAAGGCGACCCTTCAGGGACAAGCTTTTCGTAAGCTAGTAGCTATGCGGCGTCCCTTTTTTGAGAAATTTCGCTCAGGGGACCTCTTGACGCGCTTTACGACGGATGTGGATGGCATGGCCGATATGGCTGGTTACGGGATGATGGTGCTCCTGTTTGGCGGTGGCTTGTTTGCCTTTATTATTCCGACCATGTTTTTCATTTCTTGGCAATTAACCTTGATTTCCTTTATTCCCATGATCTTCCTTGTCGTCTCTACCTATTTTTTGAGTAGAAAGCAGGAGGAGTATGTTGAGCAAAACCGGGAAGCGGTTGCTCAGTTGAACGATGAAGTCTTGGAGTCCATCGAAGGGATCCGGGTCATGCGGGCCTATAGTAGACGGGATCAGCAGGTCAAACAGTTTCAGAAGAAAACGGCTAGTCTATCCAAAACAGGGGACAAAATTGCTTCTATCCAATATTCTTTTGGCCCCTTAGCCCTGTTGTTTATTGGATTCTCGACAGTCTTGCTCCTGCTATTTGGAGGACAGTCCCTAGCAAGTGGGCAGTTGAGCCTTGGCAAGCTATTGGCCTTGCAGCTGTATTTGGTCTTTTTAATTGAGCCTATGTGGATGATGGCGGACCTGATCTTGGTCTATCAGACAGGGCAAATGTCCTATAAAAAACTAAAAGAAGTGATTGATGAGACAGATGATCTGGAGCCAGATGGTACACACTATTTAGAGCAGATCGATTCGGTAGAGTTTAAGGATTATTCCTTCAGTTATCCTGGTGCTGAGCGAAAGAGCCTATCAGGCATTGATTGGACTATCCAGCGAGGACAGACGGTTGGAATTGTTGGTCGTACCGGTGCAGGAAAGACTACCCTGGTTCGACAATTCTTGCGGCAATACCCAGTTGGTGAGGGAGAATTCTTGGTCAACCAGCAACCGATCGTGGACTACAACCGACACTCGATTGAAGAAAAAATTGGTTATGTTTCCCAAGAACATATTTTATTTTCTAAGTCTATCCGTGAGAATATAGCGCTTAGTAAAAAAGGAGCCAGCCAAGAAGACTTGGTGGAAGCAGTAGCCCAAGCTGCTTTTGCGGATGATCTCGAGCGGATGTCTCATGGAATGGACACCCTGATCGGTGAGAAAGGGGTCTCTGTATCAGGAGGTCAAAAACAGCGGATCTCTTTGGCGCGTGCCTTCTTAAGAGATGCAGATTTCTTGTTGTTAGATGATTCCCTTTCGGCAGTGGATGCGAAGACCGAACAGGCCATTATTGACACCATTCAAAAAGAACGAAAAGACAAGACGACCATCATTGTTTCTCATCGCTTGTCGGCTGTCCATCAGGCTGATTGGATCATCGTCTTGGATCAAGGACAGATTGTTGAAGAAGGCAGGGCTAGTGATTTATTAGCTCAAGAGGGCTGGTATTATGAACAATACCAACGGCAACAAAAACAGGAAGGAGAATAAGATGAAAGTATTGAAACGATTATTATCGAGAATCACGCTTTATCCAACTGTCTTTCTTGCTGGCTTTATTTGCCTCTTGCTAGCTACCATTTTTTCTGAATTGTCTCCCTTTCTTCTCCAAAAGATGATCGATGGGCCATTGACCGCACTGACCCACGGTGGCGGACAAGGGGACTTGCTTCAGATGGGAGCATTCTATCTCTTGGTCTTGAGCCTAGGGCAGCTGATTAGCTACATTGGAAATCGGATCTTGCTGCATGGAAGTAATCAAGTAACTGCTAGTCTGAGAGACCAAGCCTTTCAAGTCATGCAAGGGCTGCCTATTTCTTATTTTGATGATAAGCCGGCTGGGAAGATCGCGACAAGAATTGTCAATGATACAGAGACATTGAGGACCCAGTTTTATAACTCTTGTATGATTTTAGTCATCTATTTGGTACGCTTTCTCTTTATCCTAGGGATTCTCTTTTACCTGAGTCCTATGATGGGTCTTCTCTTGTGTTTGGTCTTTCCGATTTTCTATGGGATCCAGTATATCTACAAGGTCATGACGGACCAGCCCATGAAGGATTTCTTTGATGCGCGAAGCGAGGTCAATACCCAGGTCAATGAACTCTTGCATGGTGCCAGTATGATTCAGCTCTATCATCAAGAGTCTGGTGTGGTGGATGAGTTTGAAGCCACTACTCAGAAGATGTTAGGAGCCAATGATCGAATTCTCTTAGCCGATTCTATTGCTTCTTGGACCTTGACGGAATTGCTCAAGTTTTTAGTGATTGCAGGCATTTTGACTATCGCTGGGATTTCTTTCCTACAGGGTAATATCGGTGTGACGGCTGGTTTCTTATTTATCAATATTAACTATGTGATCAATCTGTTTGATCTCATGGCCAATCTTAGTCGTCAATTCCCAAATATTCGGCGATCACTAGAGACGGGGAGTCGCGTCCTTGCTTTCTTAGACCAACCCTTAGAGGCCGATGGTGCATCGGAACTGAAGATAGAAAAAGCTCAAGTCGTGTTTGACGATGTTCAATTTGCCTATGAAGAAGGCAAGCCAGTTCTGAAGGACATTTCCATCCAAGCTCATCCGGGTCAAACCCTTGCCTTGGTTGGCCATACCGGTTCGGGTAAATCCTCCATTATGAACTTGCTCTATCGTTTCTATGATCCGCAGGAGGGGGAAATCCGGATCGACGGCCAGAATATTCGCCATTTCTCTAGAGAGAGTCTTCGCTCCCATATGGGAATTGTCTTACAGGATCCCTATCTGTTCTCAGGGACCATTGCTAGCAATGTGGCCATGAGTCAAACAGATATCGACCGTGATCGCGTCTTGGATGCTCTAAAACAGGTCGGTGCCCTGCCTATGATCCAGAGATTAGAAAAGGGAATCGACCATCCAGTGGTTGAAAAGGGATCTGCCTTCTCAAGCGGGGAGCGCCAATTGATTTCCTTTGCGCGGACCCTCTACATGAACCCGAAAATTTTGATTCTGGACGAAGCAACCTCCCACATTGATACGGAGACAGAGGAGATCATTCAGAAGGCTATGGCAGTCCTGCAAAAGGGCCGGACGACCTTTATTATTGCCCACCGCTTATCGACCATTCAAGATGCAGATCAGATCTTGGTTCTATCAGAAGGGCTCATTGTCGAACGTGGGCAACATGCAGACTTGATTGCTCATGGTGGCATCTATGCCCAGATGCAAGCTATCCAACAGACGGTTGAATAAAAGGGCATTCTTCAAATAGTAAAAGTAGCGTGTATTCTAGTATATACGCTATTTTTATGCTATAATTGAAATGATAGTGAGGTGATCCAAGATGTATATTGAAATGGTTGATGAGACCGGTCAAGTCTCTGAAGAAATGATCAAACAAACCCAGGAAATTTTAGAATTTGCTGCAAAAAAATTGGGCAAAGAAGACAAGGAAATGGCAGTGACCTTTGTAACCAACGAACGTAGCCATGAATTGAACTTGGAATACCGGGACACGGATCGCCCAACGGATGTAATCAGTCTGGAATACAAACCAGAGATGGACATTGCTTTTTCGGAAGAAGATTTAGAAGACCATCCAGAGTTAGCCGAGATGATGGCTGAATTCGATACCTATATTGGAGAGCTTTTTATTTCTGTAGACAAGGCGCGTGAGCAAGCAGCTGAGTATGGTCATAGCTTTGAGCGCGAGATGGGCTTTTTAGCAGTGCATGGCTTCCTTCATATCAACGGTTATGATCACTATACGCCGGAAGAAGAAAAGGAAATGTTTGGCTTACAGGAAGAGATTTTGACAGCCTATGGACTCACAAGACAATAAACGAAAATGGAAAAATCGAGAACTGATTGCCAGTCTTGAATTTGCTTTAACAGGGATTTTCACAGCCTTTAAAGAGGAACGAAATATGCGTAAGCATGCACTTTCAGCTATCTTAGCGATTGTTGCAGGCTTCCTTTTTGGCATTTCAGCAACAGAGTGGCTCTTTCTACTCTTAAGTGTTTCTTTGGTCCTTGCCTTTGAAATCATGAATTCTGCTCTTGAAAATGTAGTGGATTTGGCGAGTGATTACCATTTCTCCATGCTGGCAAAGAATGCCAAGGATATGGCGGCAGGAGCGGTTCTCGTTATTTCGGGCTTTGCCTTTGTGACAGGTCTCATCATATTTGTGCCCAAGTTGTGGGCTTTGGTATTTGGATAAGAGGGAGACTTCCCTCAAGAAAGGAAACTATGACATTTAAATCAGGCTTTGTAGCCATTTTAGGACGTCCCAATGTCGGGAAGTCAACTTTTTTGAACCACGTCATGGGGCAAAAAATTGCCATCATGAGCGATAAGGCGCAGACAACGCGTAATAAGATTATGGGAATCTACACGACCGATAAGGAACAGATTGTCTTTATCGATACCCCAGGGATTCACAAACCCAAGACAGCGCTTGGAGACTTCATGGTAGAGTCGGCCTATAGCACCCTTCGAGAAGTCGATACCGTTCTCTTTATGGTCCCAGCAGACGAGCCACGTGGGAAGGGTGATGACATGATCATCGAACGCCTCAAGGCAGCCAAGGTGCCCGTCATCCTTGTGGTCAATAAGATCGACAAGGTCCATCCAGACCAACTTTTGGCGCAAATCGATGATTTCCGTAGTCAGATGGACTTCAAGGAAATTGTGCCGATTTCAGCCCTTCAAGGAAACAATGTTTCGCGTTTGATTGATATTTTGAGCGAAAACTTGGAAGAAGGTTTCCAATATTTCCCTGCTGATCAGATTACTGACCATCCAGAGCGTTTCTTGGTCTCTGAAATGATCCGTGAAAAGGTCTTGCACTTGACGCGTGAAGAAATTCCCCACTCTGTTGCCGTAGTGGTGGATTCTATGAAGCGGGATGAAGAAACAGATAAGGTTCATATCCGTGCGACCATCATGGTGGAACGTGATAGCCAAAAAGGCATTGTCATCGGAAAAGGCGGCGCCATGCTCAAGAAGATTGGAACCCTTGCGCGGAAGGATATCGAGCTGATGCTAGGGGATAAGGTCTTCCTAGAAACCTGGGTCAAGGTCAAGAAAAATTGGCGGGATAAGAAATTAGATCTTGCCGATTTCGGTTATAACGAAAAAGAATACTAAGAAGAGGTGGGCAGAAGCCTGCTTCTTGTTTTTGAAAGGAGCCCCATGCCCGAGTTACCAGAAGTAGAGACTGTCCGACGCGGTCTTGAGAAA
This sequence comes from Streptococcus australis, assembly GCF_015553625.1. Classification (GTDB taxonomy): domain Bacteria; phylum Bacillota; class Bacilli; order Lactobacillales; family Streptococcaceae; genus Streptococcus; species Streptococcus australis_B. Next base: position 158,904 of record NZ_JADNGY010000004.1, read on the forward strand.
TTAATTCTTGGAAAAACCATTCAGTCAGTGGAAGTAAAGTATCCTAAGATGATTCATACGGATCTAGATGCTTTTTGTCAAGATCTTCCAGGTCAAGAAATTCGGGCCATGGGGCGCCGCGGGAAATACCTCTTGTTTTATTTGACGGATTTGGTTCTCATCTCGCATTTGCGGATGGAAGGCAAGTATTTCTTTTATCTAGACGAGGTCCCTCCTCGCAAGCATGCCCATGTCTTCTTTCGTTTTACGGATGGCAGCACCCTGGTCTATGAAGATGTTCGCAAGTTTGGGACCATGGAAGTCCTAGTACCTGAGCTTGTCGACAGCTATTTTTTGGCAAAAAAAATTGGTCCAGAGCCGACAGAAGCAGATTTTAAAGAACCAGCCTTCCAAGCAGCTCTTAAACAATCAAAGAAACCCATTAAGTCAGCTCTTTTGGACCAAAAATTAGTGGCTGGTCTGGGCAATATCTATGTAGATGAGGTCCTTTATCGAGCTAAGGTTCATCCAGCCCGTTTGGGTCAAAGCTTAACTGCTAGAGAAGCCAAAGCTGTTCGCAAAGAAACAATGGATGTCCTTGCCCAAGCTGTGGAAAAAGGTGGCTCGACCATTCGCTCTTACAGCAATGCCTTTGGAGAGGATGGAACCATGCAAGAGCAACACCTGGTCTATGGCAAGACAGGTCAACCTTGTAGTCGTTGTAGCACTCCAATCGAGAAAATCCAACTAGGGGGACGCGGAACCCATTTTTGCCCTCACTGTCAAAAGGAGAACTAGATGGCAAGAATCATCGGATTAACAGGAGGGATTGCTTCAGGAAAGTCCACTGTCACCTCCTATTTGAAAGAAAAGGGATATCCTGTCATTGATGCTGATCGAGTGGTCCATAACTTGCAGGCACCAGGTGGAGAACTTTATCAAGCTTTGGTAGATCATTTTGGAAGGGACATCCTCCTAGATACTGGAGACTTGAATCGTCCTGCTCTGGCTCAACGCATCTTTTCAAGCCAGAAAGAGATTGCCTGGTCCAACCAAGTACAAGGGGAGATCATTCGCAAAGCCCTGGCGCGAGAACGGGATCGCTTAGCTAAAACAGAAGACCTCTTTTTCATGGATATCCCCTTGTTAATCGAGCAAGGATATCTGGGCTGGTTTGACCAAGTCTGGCTGGTTTATGTGACGGAAGAGACCCAGTTGCAACGTCTAATGGAAAGAAACGCCCTAAGGGAGGTCCAGGCGCGCGATCGTTTGGCAGCCCAGATGCCTCTAGATGAGAAAAAAGCTTTTGTCGATCTTGTGATCGATAACAATAGCCAGCGTGATTGCCTCTATCAGGAAATCGATCGGGCTTTAGAACAAATAGAAAGAAGATGATCCTATTTCACTGGAAATCAATTGGCGTAAAAATCTTTTTATTGCCTGGATTGGCTGTTTTTTCGTAGGTGCCAGTCTTTCATTGGTGGTCCCTTTTATGGCTCTCTTTGTGGAGGAATTGGGGATGAAAGGTCCCGAAGTTCCTTTTTATGCTGGGATTGCAGTCGCCTCCTCCTCCTTGACATCTGCCCTGATGGCCCCAATCTGGGGGAGTTTGGCGGACCGTTATGGTCGGAAACCCATGATGTTGAGAGCCTCGATTGCTATGACCTTGACCATGGGAGGAATTGCTTTTGTCCCTTCCGTCTTTTGGTTGCTACTTCTACGCTTATTAAATGGTGTCTTCTCAGGCTTTGTCCCTAACAGCACGGCTCTCATTGCCAGTCAGGTGCCAAAGAATCAATCTGGATACGCTCTAGGAACCTTATCGACGGGAACTGTTGCCGGTACTTTGATGGGCCCCTTGTTGGGGGGATTGATCGCAGAGCAATTTGGTATGCGGAATGTCTTTCTCCTCGTTGGTTTTTTCCTCTTTCTTGTCTCTGTCTTGACTTGGTGGGGCATTGAGGAAGACTACCAACAAATATCGAAAGAGGAGCACCTTTCAAGCTGGGAATTACTGGCTTCTATCCAGCATAAGGACATTTTACTGGGCCTCTTTTTGACCAGTATGACCATTCAGATGATCGGCCAATCCATTTCTCCCATTCTTCCACTCTATGTGAGAGAGCTTGGCCAGAGCGACAATGTTATTTTTGTATCTGGGCTGATCGTATCAGCGATGGGGATTTCCAGTATCCTGACCTCGGGATGGATGGGAAAGCTCGGAGATAAAATTGGAAACCATCGCCTCTTACTTTTAGCTCTTCTCTATAGTGGCATCCTCTATATCTTCTGTGCCCTTGCTCAGACCCCTTTTCAATTAGGATTTCTTCGTTTCTTATTTGGAATTGGGACAGGAGCCTTAATGCCCGGAGTGACGGCTCTCTTAAATCGCCTGACTCCCAAGGAAGGAATTTCTCGGATTTTTAGTTACAATCAACTCTTCTTTTATATAGGGGGAGTTCTTGGTCCCATGATGGGCTCTAGTATTGCTATGCATGTCAATTACCATTGGGTATTCTATGGGACTGCTATTCTGGCCTTTATAGATTTGGCCTTCCTTTTATTCATCTTTAGAAAGTATTTGAAAGTGAGAGAAATCAGTGCGCATTAAAGTACAACTAACCTGCACGAGCTGTGGCAGTCAGAATTATTTGACAAGTAAAAATATGAAGACCCACCCTGAAAAAATTGAAGTTTTGAAGTATTGTCCCAAAGAGAGAAAAGTGACATTACATCTTGAAACAAAATGATTTTTATGGTAAAATAGATAAGATTTTAAGGAGTTTTTTAATTATGACTAAACCGTTGATTACTATTTTATTGGTACTATCTGTATTAATTATTATCGCTATTTTCATGCAACCAACTAAAAATCAATCTAGCAACGTATTCGATGCAAGTTCAAATGATTTGTTCGAACGTTCAAAAGCTCGTGGATTCGAAGCAGTGATGCAACGATTGACAGGAGTAATGATTTTCCTTTGGTTACTCATTGCGATGATTCTAATGGTATTATCCAGTAAATAAGATAGGCTTAGACATTGTCTTTGCCTATTTTTTCATCTATGTTTTGTTGGATAGGGAGATTGTCACTTGCAAAGAAATCTCTCTGAAAGAAAGAAAATAAAGGAGGCTGGGTATCCAGCACAAAATATGAAAAGTAAAATTATTGATTATTTAAAACAGGAGGGAAAAGCTCAGGTTGATCAATTGGCTCAAGCCATTGGCAGTACAGACGCCAAAGGTTTTCGTGAACTGATTAAGACCATTTCGCTGATGGAGCGACGTCGTCAACTAACCTTTGAAGAAAATGGTTTTTTAAGTCTCCTTGATGCCAAGCCAAAAGGCGTCATTACTGTGAAAGGGATTTTCCATGCTCATAAGAGTGGCTTTGGCTTTGTTAGCCTAGAGGGGGAAGAAGAGGACCTTTTTATTGGACGAAATGATGTCAACCATGCCATTGATGGGGATACAGTTGAGGTTGTAATCACCAAGGTCGCCGATCGGCAAAAGGGGACCGCGGCAGAGGGGAAAATCATTGATGTCTTGGAGCACAGCCTCCAAACAGTCGTCGGCCAAATCGTTTTGGATGAGGAAAAACCCAAATATGCAGGCTACATCCTTTCAAAGAATCAAAAGATTAGCCAACGCATTTACGTGAAAAAACCTGCCCTACAATTAGAGGGAACGGAAGTTCTCAAGGTAGCTATTGAACAGTATCCAAGTCGAAAACACAACTACTTTGTAGCCTCAGTACAAGATGTGGTTGGGCATGTGACAGATCCTGGGATCGATGTCTTGGAAGTCTTGGAGTCTATGGATATTGTCTCAGAATTTCCAGAAGCAGTCCTCAAAGAAGCAGAAAGCATCCCAGACCAGCCTAGTGAGAAGGACATGGAGGGACGTTTGGACCTTCGAGATGAAATCATCTTTACCATTGATGGTGCCGATGCCAAGGACTTGGATGATGCGGTTCACATCAAGCGCTTGGAAGGTGGGAATTTTGAGCTTGGCGTTCACATAGCCGATGTCTCTTATTATGTGACCGAAGGTTCTGCCTTGGACAAGGAAGCCCTCAACCGGGCGACCTCTGTCTATGTGACAGACCGGGTCGTGCCCATGTTACCTGAGCGTCTCTCTAATGGGATTTGTTCCTTAAACCCTCAAGTGGATCGCTTGACCCAGTCAGCCATTATGGAGATCGACCAGCGTGGTCGGGTACTTCGCTACCAGATCACCCAAACGGTCATTAAAACGACTTTCCGTATGACCTATAGCGATGTCAATGAGATCATTGCTGGGGACCAGGAGAAGCGTGAGGAATACCAAGCTATTGTGCCAAGTATCGAAGCCATGGTTGGTCTTCATCAGATCTTAGAAGGAATGCGGGAAAAACGAGGAGCCCTGAACTTTGATACCAGTGAAGCAAAAATCCTAGTCAATCCTCAAGGAAAACCAGTAGACATCGTCTTGCGTCAACGTGGGGTTGCGGAACGGATGATTGAATCCTTCATGCTGATTGCAAATGAGACAGTAGCAGAGCATTTTGCCAAACGAAAACTTCCCTTTATTTACCGGATTCACGAAGAACCCAAAGCAGAGAAAGTGCAAAAGTTTATCGATTATGCTTCTAGCTTTGGCCTACCAATTTATGGGACAGCTAGTTCCATGAGTCAGGAAACCTTGCAGGACATTATGAAGAAGGTAGAAGGGGAACCCTATGCTGATGTCTTGTCTATGATGTTGCTCCGTTCCATGCAACAAGCGCGTTATTCCGAGCACAACCACGGCCACTATGGGCTAGCAGCTGAGTTCTATACTCACTTCACCAGTCCGATTCGCCGGTATCCAGACTTATTAGTCCATCGCATGGTGCGAGAGTATGGAAAAGATTCTGAAGTGGCTAGCCATTTTGAACAGGTCATTCCAGATATTGCTAGCCAATCCTCTAGTCGGGAACGCCGCGCCATTGATGCGGAACGGGAAGTGGAAGCCATGAAGAAGGCAGAGTACATGGAGGACTATGTTGGCGAAGAGTACGATGCATTGGTGTCCAGTGTCGTCAAGTTTGGTCTCTTTGTTGAATTGCCAAATACCGTAGAAGGTTTGATCCACATCACTACCTTACCTGGTTTTTATCATTTTAACGAGCGCGATTTGACCTTGCGCGGGGAAAAATCAGGCGTCACTTTCCGTGTCGGTCAGGAGATCCGAATCAGGGTCGAAAGAGCGGATAAGATGACTGGTGAGATTGATTTTTCTTATATCCCAAGTGAGCTGGATTTGATTGAAAAAGTCACTAAAACATCGGGTCGTAAAGATCGAAATGGACACTCTAAGCGCCCTTCTTCTAAGAAAGAAGAACGAAAGCAAGGAGGCATTAGAGAGAACAAGCGCAAGCATTCTTCAAAAGACAAGAAGAAAAAGAGTAAGAAACCTTTTTACAAGGAAGTAGCTAAGAAAGGAGCTAAGCATGGCAAAGGGCGAGGGAAAGGTCGTCGCACAAAATAAGAAAGCAAGCCACGATTATACAATTGTTGATACCATTGAAGCAGGAATGGTCCTGACTGGTACAGAAATCAAGAGTGTTCGAGCAGCTCGTATCAACCTCAAGGATGGGTTTGCCCAAGTGAAAAATGGGGAAGTTTGGTTGAGCAATGTTCATATCGCTCCTTATGAAGAAGGCAATATCTGGAACCAAGATCCAGAGCGCCGTCGCAAACTTCTTCTTCATAAAAAACAAATCCAGAAATTAGAGCAAGAAACCAAAGGAACAGGGATGACGCTGGTCCCACTTAAAGTCTACATTAAAGACGGCTATGCCAAGCTCTTGCTGGGCTTAGCAAAAGGGAAGCACGATTATGACAAACGTGAATCCATCAAACGGCGGGAACAAAATCGCGATATTGCTCGTGTGATGAAACAATACAATACACGTTAAAACAAGAAATAGGAACAGCTGAAGCAAAGGCTTAAAACTGTTCCTATTTTTAATGATCTTTTTTGAAACCGCTTGCATTTCTATCTGGATAAGGGTATACTGAAGGTAGCGTTGGTATAGTTGTTTTTCGTCGGCTTGAAAATTTTTTCTAGCCTCTTTTGTAGTCATAAAGGAGATCGACTATGAGAAAACTACTGGTCAAACTAATGATTGCTTTCATGGCCTTTGCCTTGATTCCAGTTCAAGTTGCTCAGGCTTGCTCAGCCATCATTGTTGGGAAGGAGCTCACGACAGATGGTTCCATGCTCTTCGGGCGGACTGAAGACTATCCTTATGCTCCCGATGGTGGTCGCCACAATAAAACTTACGAAGTGGTACCTGCCAAAGACTATAAGGATGGGGATATGTTGGAGGATGAATCCAATGGCTTTGCTTATCCGCACTTGAGTCATGAAATGAAATATACCGCAACTTATGATGCGGCGCATGGAGATGGTTCCAACGGGAACTTCGGAGCACACGGCTTTAACGAAGCTGGTGTTTCCATGACCTCTACAGTATCGGCAACCCCACACGATAAAATTTTGAAAGCAGACCCACTCGTGAAAAATGGATTGGCTGAGGCTGCTATGGTAGACTTGGTTCTTCCACGTGCCAAAACAGCTCGTGAAGGAATTGAGTTGGTTGCCAAGGTACTTGATGAAAAAGGATCTGCCGAAGGAAACATTATTGTCGTAGCAGATAAAAATGAACTCTGGTACATGGAAATCCTATCTGGACACCAATATGTAGCTATTAAATTCCCTCAAGACCGCTATGCCATCTTTGCCAATACCTACTATCTAGGAAATGTGGATTTCAAGGACAAGGACAATGTCATTGCTTCGAAAGATGTGGAAGCAGTTGCTAAAAAGGCAGACCACTACAAGACTGATAAAGATGGGAACTTCCATATCGCAGACTCTTATGGTCCAGATGAATATACCGAACGCAACCGCTCACGGACCTATGCAGGGATTACCTTGATGGATCCGAAAGCGGATGTCAAATATGATGATAAGCACTTTGACCTCTTGCGCAAACCAACGGATCCTTCTAAGAAGTATAGTCTAGAGGATGTTTTCGCTGAACAACGGAACCGGTTCGAACACCTCAAACAATATACTCCAGATGACTTGGTGGAACCAGGTAAAGAAGTAGATACCAATAAGTATAAGTATGCTCTTGGAAATGAAAACGTCATCAACGCCCACGTTTACCAAATTAAGAAGGACTTGCCAACTCCATTTGGTGGTGTCGTTTGGTTGGGGCTCGCTCAAAGCCGGAACACGCCTTATGTGCCATTCTATGGTATTGTCAACGATACCTATGCACCATTCAAAGTTCGCTCTGCCAAATACGATCCAACTTCTTGGTATTGGGCTGTTTGGCATATTGACCAAATGGTCATGAAATACCCAGACCTCTTTGGCAACAGCATCCAAGAGAAGTGGAAAGAATTGGAAAAAGGCTGGATCAAGGAACAAGCGGCTTTGGATCAAAAATATAGTGGACTCACTGATGACCAAGCGAAAGCTACTGCAGACGAAGTAACAAGTGACTCACTTAAACGTGCGGAAACGATCTTCAAACAAATCAAGCAAGTTGAAAGCGAGATGGAAGATAAGATTCGTACAGAAAAAGGTTTGGAAGCAGACTTTGTTTATGATGGCTATAACAAGGCCAATCTGGTAGCAGCAGCTCAAGCTGAAAAAGACGCATCGAAAGAAACTGATAAGAAGGAAGAAACAGCTTCTAGTCAATCATCTAGCAAGGCAAGTGATTCAAACAGCAGTTTATCTGCCGTCTTAGGAGTTTTGGCTCTTGCAGGATTTGGCTTGGCAGGTTTCTACTTTAAAAAATCAAAAAAGAATGAAAATGAAGAATAAGTAGACAGAGACTGTTAAATCAGCATCCTGCCTCAACTGGATTCTAAGAGAGTGGAATAGAAGTCTTCACAAAAGGAGCTTGTAATTCCACTCTTTTTATTGTTATTTGCATGCAATTTTTGTATGATAGGGATAGATAGAAAGAAGGAGAAGAAACGGATGCCTGAAAAATTAATTGCCTATAAACGGATGCCTTTGTGGACCAAGGATACCATGCCTGAAGCAGTCCAAAGAAAACACAATACCAAAGTAGGTACTTGGGGAAAGATTACCGTCCTAAAAGGAAAACTCAAGTTTGTTGAGCTGACGGAAGATGGGGAAGAAGTAGCCAGCCATGTTTTTGAGGCAGGTGCGGATAACCCGATGGCACAACCGCAAGCTTGGCACCGTGTAGAGGCCCTTACAGATGATGTGGAATGGTTTTTGGAATTCTACTGTGAGCCCAAAGATTACTTCCCCAAAAAATATAATAGCAATCCCGTCCATTCGGAAGTGCTAGAAGCCATGGAGTCCCTTTCTCCAGGAAAGGCCTTGGATTTGGGGTGTGGACAAGGACGAAATGCTCTCTTTTTGGCCCAGCATGGCTTTGAAGTGACAGCAGTCGATCAAAATGAATTAGCCCTAGAGATCCTACAAAGTATTGTAGAGCAAGAAGATTTGGAAATGACTGTGGGGCTCTATGATATCAATTCAGCGAACTTAAAGCAAAGTTATGACTTGATTGTCTCAACGGTTGTCCTCATGTTCTTGCAAGCGGATCGCATTCCAGCGATTATTCGAAATATGCAAGACCAGACCAATCCAGGTGGCTATAACTTGATCGTTTGTGCCATGGATACAGAGGACTATCCTTGCCAGGTTCCTTTTTCCTTTACCTTTAAGGAAGGCGAGCTAGCAGACTACTACAAGGATTGGGAACTCGTTAAATACAATGAAAATCCAGGGCATCTGCACCGACGTGATGAAAATGGCAATCGAATTGCCTTACGCTTTGCGACCATGCTAGCCAAGAAAATATAAATAGCTCTCTAGACAAGGACACCCTTGCAGTCGTCCTTGTCTTTTTATATCTGAAAACTTTCTGAAAATACTTGATTTTTCACAGAAAAGGAGTAGACTGTTAGTGTATCTTTCAAGAATTTTGAGGAGAAGCGCGTGAAACTCTATGTTCAACTGATGATTATCTTTACCATCTCTTTGATTGGGGAAGGGATATCGACCCTCTTTCATTTGCCAATTCCAGGTAGTATTATTGGTCTACTGATTCTATTTCTTTGCTTGCAGTTGAAATGGCTTCGTATCCGCCATGTGAATCTGGTCGGATCTTTTCTCTTAGCCAATATGACGATTTTATTTTTACCTCCAGCGGTTGGGATTATGGATAAGTTTGATGTCATCCAGCCCTATTTATTGCCCATCGTATTGATTATTTTAGGGGCTATCATCATCAATGTAACCCTCATTGCGCTTGTTGTTGGCTTTATCAAGACAAGGTATGAGGGGGATTATGAAGGAGGGAAGAAATAATGGAAAGTTTGTGGTCAAATCCTCTCTTTGGGATTTCTTTATCAGTCTTTGCCTATCTGATTGGGATGATGATTTTTCGTCGCTTTCCCCATCCGATCACGACCCCCCTCTTAGTTGCAACGGTCTTGATCATTGGATTTTTAAAGCTGACAGGGATTTCCTATAAGGCCTATAATATTGGCGGAACCTACCTCAGTAATTTGATTGTGCCCTCAACGGTTGTCCTGGGAATTCCCTTGTATAAGAGTTTCCATCTGATGAAACACCATGCCAAGAGTATTCTTCTTAGTAGTTTTCTAGCAGTAGTAGTCAACACAGTTTTTACAGCTGTCTTGGCTAAGCTTTTTGGGATGAAGTACTTTCTAGCTATTTCCCTCTTTCCTAAGTCTGTGACAACAGCCATGGCAGTGGGGATTGCTGAAAAAATGCAGGGAATTACTACCATTACCCTGGTTGTCGTTGTAGCGACAGGTATCCTGACCAGTGTACTAGGACCAACGATTCTTAAATTCCTAAAAGTAGAGGATCCTGTTGCCATTGGTTTGGCTCTTGGGGGTACAGGTCATGCGGTAGGGACTGGTACAGCCTTTCAGTATGGTCAAGTAGCCGGAGCTATGGGTGGCTTAGCAATTGGGATAACTGGCGTTTTCTACGTCTTTATAACTCCCCTTGTCGCGAGCCTGATTCTTTCCTAAAAAGGTAGAGAGTATTCAGAAAAAGCTTGGAAGAAGTTCCGAGCTTTTTTGTGTACAGTTAGATAGAGAAGGTTGTTTAATAATTTGAAGGTCAAATAATTTTCAGATAGATTACTAATTGATTACAGTCGTTGTAAGCGCTTGCCAAACTTTGGTTCAAAAGGTATACTAAAAGAGGTTATACGGTTAATATCTAGTTAAAGGAGTTCAATATGAAGAAACGTTATGCTCGATCAGCCTTGGGCTTGATCACTGCTCTCTTCCTCTTTGTCCAACCGGTAGAGGCCTGTACAGGTTTTATCATCGGTAAAAAGTTAACAGCAGATGGGAATGCTTTGTACGGACGTACGGAGGACTTAGAACCAAACCACAATAAGAACTTTGTGGTCAGAGAACGAACTTATAACAAGAAAGGGGAGGTCTTTGAAGATGCCACCAATGGCTTTAAGTATGAGCTCCCAGAAGTAAGTTATAAATATACAGCTGTCCCAGATGTTACACCAGAACAGGGTGTATTTGATGAAGCTGGTTTTAATGAGCATGGTGTGTCCATCTCGGCGACCGTCTCAGCTTCAGCAAATGACAACATTAAAAAGGTCGATCCTTATGTAAAGGACGGCTTGGCTGAGTCTGCCCTCACCACTGTCGTTCTTCCAAGTGTCAAAACGGCTCGTGAAGGAGTCGAGCTCATTGCGAAAATTGTGGAAGAAAAAGGGGCAGCAGAAGGAAATATTGTGACGATCGCGGACAAGGAAGGTATCTGGTACATGGAGATCCTTTCTGGTCACCAATATGTAGCGATTCTCTTCCCAGAAGATCGCTATGCAGTCTTTCCAAATACCTTCTTCTTAGGACATGTCGATTTTTCAGATAAGGAACGGACTATTGCCTCGAAGGATGTTGAAAAAGTGGCCCGTGATGCAGGAACCTATAAAGAAATCGATGGCCAGTTCCATGTTTCCCAATCCTACAATCCTCCTTTGCATGAGGCAGATCGTTCTCGTGTTTGGTCTGGTATTAAGTCACTGGATCCAGATGCAGATGTGAACTACGATGACGAGTATTTTGACTTGATGCATACAACGGATCGAAAATTGACGCTACGAGATGCGATGAATCTCCAACGCAATCGGTTAGAAGGAACAGACTTCAAACCACAAGATCAAATGGAGTTGGATGGAAAAGGGATTCCAGAAAAAGGGAAGTTTGATGAAGTTTATAAATACCCGATTTCGAACCCGAATGTCATGGAAGCCCATATTTTCCAATTAAAGGAAAATGTTCCTGATAGTGCAGGTGGGGGAACCATGTGGTTAGCGATGGGAAGCCCACGAAATGCTCCTTACCTGCCTTACTATGGCAATATCACCAATACCTACCAAGCCTATCAAGAATTAGGAACAGCCTATAATCCCCAATCTTGGTATTGGACCATGTCTCGCATTAATGATTTAGTTGCCAAATATCCTGATTTATTCGGAGATGGGGCCATCCGTACTGAAATGGAACGCTTAGAATCTCAATGGATGGCTGAGCAAGAAATCAGTGATCAAGAACAAATCGCCCTCGCTTCACAGCCAGAGCAGGCGAGCCTAAAAGCGACAGAAACGAGCATGACTCGAGCTCAAAAGACCTTCGATCGTCTGCAAGAAATTCGTCAAGAAGCAGAAGAAAAGGTGATTGCTCAATATGGACAAGGTGCTATTGACGATTTAACAGATGAAGAAGATGCAAACCAAGAAGAAGAGATCAATTTGGTACCGTTTGACTATGACTTTGTCATTACAATTGGCTTAGCCCTTGTGACAGTGATAGGAGTAGGAATTTTCTTCATCAAATCAAAGAAAGCAAAGGGAGGTAAGAAGGATGAATAAGTTTCAACGAATATTGCTCTTCCTATTTCTGGTCTTAGCAGGGATTGGGATGGAGTTTGAGCTAGGCTCTCTCTCTCAACAAGAGTTTAGCCAAGTAGCAGGAAGAGATTTGGTATTAAATCTGCTCGTTTTAGCGGTGATTGTCGTTCCTCTTTATCTCTTTATTAAGCGACTTGCAAAAAGATTTGAGGTTCCTCTTCTTGTTTTGTGGGCGACCATGTTTGGAGGTGCTTTTGTTGCTGGCTGGCTCAGTTTTTCAGGGAACAGCCTCATTGACCATTTCAATAGTCATCTCATTCAGGATGTTAGTACCTTTAATAAATGGACAGATGCTTTGACAGCTCCTTTTGCTGAAGAATTTTTCAAAGCTCTAGTGGCTTTCTGGATCCTCTTGATTTTGGGTCGCAAGGATTTAAAATCGATTTTAATTGCCGGCTTTGGATCTGGTCTTGGTTTCCAAATCATTGAGGATCTTGGTTATGTGGCGCGTCAAACGCGATCTGGAGACCTCTCAGCAGTGACAGAGGCAGTGAACCGCATTTCTGGTGGTTTAGCATCTCATGCAGTCTACACAGCTGTTGTATCTGTTGGAGCCTTTCTTATCCTATCTCAGTGCACCAAGCAAAAAGAAAAGCTCTTTGGTCTCTGGTGTGTAGTTTCCACGGTGGCCAATCACTTCTTATGGAACTCTCCATTCTATGAAACAGATCATCGGGTTAATATTTTAGTAGGCTTGCTCTTTGCCTTTCAAGTAGGAACCTTTATTGAGGTCGTTCTCTTTGCTCATAAAAATCCGAATCTAAACCTTTTAAAGAAAAATTAAGGAAAAGATTCAGTAGGTATCATACATGAAAAAGCTTAGAAACTTTTGTTTCTAAGCTTTTTTCTAGATTCTATTTGCTTTCTTCTTTTTTCTTAAGACCAAAGAAGGCTAAGACGGATGTCAACAGAGCGAGCATGTAGATAGCAGGAGAGTCGGAAGTTCCTGTTTCTGGTAGGGTAGCAGAGCCCGCTGTGAATGTTTTAGCGACTGTCACTGACAAGTGATGGTTGTTGGCCTTGATCTGTGTATCGTCTTTAGCAGATGTTAAAGTATTCTTTGTTTGGCTAGCTAGCTGATTAGGAGAATTCGTACCAACTAGAGCTGGAATGTATGTTTGATCCATTTTACCGGTAGATGGATTAGTTGGTTGAGCATTTTTACCGGTAGATGGGATAACTGGTTGGTCATTGCTTCCTGGGTAGGACTTTGGATTAGCAGGATCTGTTCCTTGTTTGATTTCCTCAATATCTGCCACACCATCTCCATCTGTATCTTTGTTAGCAGAAATAGAAATGGTACGAGAATTTGGATTGATGGTTGCATAGGCTGTGAGATCTGCCTTAGCAAGGTAATCTGCAAAGGCAACGCCCATGGAAGGACCTTCCTCACGAGCTCCACCTAACATGGTGTAGCCATCCCCACCTGCTGCTAAGAAGTCATTGGTAGTCAAGTAGTAATCCTTAGCAAGGTTGAGCGGTTCATATTGACCAGTTTCTGGGTTTTTAATTTCGATATAGAGGACGCGTTTTTCAGCTGGTAGGGTTGTATCGTAATAAACTTTCGCTCCAGATACTTGGAGGAAGCCACCGCTTGGTTCAAGAAGGGGTTGACCGTTTTCGTCAAGAACAGTTTTGCCATCTTTTTCTTGTAAAATAGAGCCAAGAGATTTAGCAAACATATCGGCAATATTTTGACCAGTTACTTTAATTTGAGAGATGGTATTCCCAAATGGGAGAACAGCAATAACGTTTCCTTTGGTGATTGGCTTATCTTTTGCAATGGTTTCGCGCAAGCCACCACCGTTGGTTACAGCAAGGTCAGTCTTGTGACTAAAGCCAGTTTGTCCATATTCGTAGAGGGCATCCGCTACAACATTTCCAAGGTTGGTCTCGCGGACACGGACATTTTCCCGTTGACCATTTAGTTCTACCGGACTATTGTCACGAACGATTTTTGCATTCTCAGCATCGTACTGTTCCTTGATTTTTTGGACCATGGCAGCTACTTTGGCATTTGGCACGACATTTTTGGTTGAAGCTGCTGAAATTTGTTGAGGGTTACCAAGCAATTGGTTGGCTTGGTAAGTAATTTTACCGATATTGTTCAGGTAGCTACCGGTTTGGTTATAGGTGACATTATCTCCGTATGTGGTTGATTGAACAGTATGGGAATGCCCATCAATAACGGTGACGCGTTTTCCTTTCAGTTTTGAGTTTTTAGAAAGTTCTTCAGCTAAGGTAGATCCTCGCCATTCGATTGGTGTAGTCGTATCTACTCCCAAGTGAGCAAGGACAACATAGTTTTTGTAAGTCTTGCCTTCTGCAGTAGCGCGTGCTTCAATTTCATCGATGACCTTGTTTACTTCTGAAATAGGATCTGTAAAGGTAACACCTTGGACATTCTTAGGGTGAGTTTTAGTGGCTGTTTCAGGCGTTGTCACCCCGATGACGACAAACTCATCCCCAACGACATTCTTATCTTTATCTACAATGGTGGAAGCCTCAAATAAACGAGCACCGTTGATGTAGGTGTTGGAGCTGAGAAGTGGGAAGTTCAAGATTTCTTTGTATTTCTTAGCCTCATCCAAACCAAAATCGAACTCATGGTTTCCGACTGCCATAGCATCGTAGCCAATTTCGTTCAAAATTTTAGCTCGTTCTTCCCCTTTTGAACTATTTGAAATCGGTAGTCCTTGGAAGGCATCTCCAGCATCTACGACCAAAGTAGATGGATTTTTCGCCCGTTCTTCATCGATGACTGCGGCTAATTTAGCATCACCAATCACACCCTTTTCTTCGACGATCCGACCATGGACATCGTTGGTATGAATGATATTTGCTTCAGGCAAGTCAGCTGAGCTCTCTGTAGCGCCTTCTGAAGTAGCTGTATTAGCTTCTGTTGAAGCAGGAGTAGCAGCATCTGTAGCATTTGTGGAAGCAGCAGCTACTTCAAGGTTAGTTTCTGGAGCTGTTTGCTCATCTGCAGCTACCTGAGAAGCTAGGAAGGCAGGAGCAAGCAATAAGATCGGTAAAAGAAGTTTCTTCTTTTTCATAAACGGTCCTCATTTCTATTTTTTTCCATACTAAATATTATAGCTAAAAAGGAAAGAAAAGGAAAACGTTTTCTGATAGTTGGGCAAATAATCTTGTGAGAGCGTTTAGGTTCCAGCTAATTGCTCTTATCCATAAAAAAAGAAAACTGTCGTTTTCTCATTTTCTTATTCAGTTATGGGTTGGTTCCAAGTGGTAAAGTCAGTTACACTTAATACGACTGTAGCGATTTCAATCGGCTCTTCTTTTGCACCAGTTGACAACCATTTTGTGATTACGGCTTCAATCGTAGCTGCAAAGATCTCAACAGCATACTTATAAGGAACTTGGAATTTATTAACCAAGTGGTCTTTGGCGTGTGGAGTATCGTCAAGAAGTTGCAGGGTGAAATTTTTCATTAGAAAATGAAACTCTTGGTAATCCATCTGCATCAAGGCATAGATAAAGTCATAATTATCTTGAATATATTGAAGTGAGGCAAGAAAATTTGCTCGATTGACGGTGCTTGTAGCGAAAAGTTCTCCCAACTCGCCTAAAAGTTCAGATTTTAGCTGGTTGAACATATCTTGTTTGTCTACATAATGGAGGTAAAAGGTACCTCGATTAATGCCGGCTTCCTTTGTTAGTTGGCTAATTGTAAGACTTTCAAGTGATTGTTCAAGAAGCAGGCGTGATAGGGCGCTTCGGATAGCATTTTTAGAATTCGTTTTTCTCTTTTTTCGGGTCATAGTTCCTCCTTTATCATGTATTTGGTATAAATGTTGTTCACTAATCATCATATTATACAGAAATCAAATTTATTCATCAACAGAATAAAATTTTAGTATCATTCTATAAGTCTAAATGGCTTGAAATCAGGTCTTATTCTTATACTGTAAAAGCCATTTTGGAAGGATTATAAAATTTTTTCCCAGATCTACTTTCAAAGGGGCTATTATATAAAAATGAAAGAAAAACTTGAAATATCAGTTATTTAAACGATCATAACAATTCATACTTATTTGTTATTATATCACAAACTAAGGAGAGGAGGGCAGATGATGCTTGGAGATTTCTATATCAGGAACTAGATAAGATCAAGCTTTTTCCTTGTCTATTTTTGCATAGAAAAGTATTAGTTTATTGGATAGCTTTATTCATAAAATAGAGGAAATGCATCCCTCACAAATTTCTTGTTTTTTAGTCGTTTTAAGGGATTGATTGTTCTTGGTCTTCCGGTAAAAAAGGACTATAATAAAGATAGGAACTTGTGTTTAAGTGGGAGAAAAGATATGGCTTATATTGAGATGAAACATAGTTATAAACGCTATCCGTCAGGAGAAACTGACATCATTGCCAATAAAGATGTTACTTTTGAAATTGAGAAAGGCGAATTGGTCATCATTTTGGGGGCATCAGGCGCAGGAAAATCAACAGTCCTCAATATTTTGGGAGGTATGGATACCAATGATGAAGGGGAGGTTTTAGTGGATGGGAAAGCCATCTCAAGCTTCTCCTCGCACCAACGAACGGATTATCGCAGAAATGATGTTGGCTTTGTCTTCCAGTTTTATAATCTCATCCCTAATTTGACAGCCAAGGAAAATGTTGAGCTGGCTTCTGAAATTGTTTCTGATGCCTTAGATCCTGAACAAGTCTTGAGAGAGGTTGGATTGGGTGAGCGTTTGAACAACTTTCCAGCCCAGCTATCTGGTGGGGAACAACAACGGGTAGCCATTGCGCGCGCAGTGGCTAAGAACCCTAAGATTCTCCTTTGTGATGAACCAACAGGGGCTTTAGACTACCAAACCGGTAAACAGGTTTTAAAGATTCTTCAGGACATGTCTCGTAAAAAAGGGGCAACAGTGATTATCGTCACTCATAATGCTTCTTTAGCGCCAATAGCCGATCGTGTCATTCAGATGCATGATGCTCAAGTAAAATCGGTGACCATCCATAACACTCCACTAGATATCGATAGCCTAGAGTATTAGGGAGGTTGTTCATGAAGCGAAAAGTATATTGGAAAGATCTATTCCATTCTTTTACTAGTTCCAAAGGGCGCTTTTTATCCATTTTAACACTGATGATGCTAGGAACCTTAGCCCTCGTCGGTTTAAAAGTAACGACCCCAAATATGCATCGGACTGCCCAACGCTTTATTGACCAACAAGAGATGTTGGACCTAGCAGTAATGGGGGATTTTGGTTTGGACAAGACTGATCAAGAGGAACTGAGAGGCTTGACTGGGGCTCGCTTGGAATTTTCCTACTTGACGGATGTGACAATAGATGGAAAGGACAAGGCTATTCGACTTTTTTCCACTCCAGAAGCCATCTCGCGCTTTCAGCTGACTTCAGGGCGACTTCCGCAGAAACAAGATGAGGTAGCTCTAGCAGCATTTTGGAAAGATAGTTACCAGATTGGGGATCAGATAAGTATCCATGCAAAGGCAGGAAGTCCATCTGTTCTAAAGTCAAAAAATTATCGAATTGTTGGCTTTGTAAAGTCTGCTGAGATGTGGTCCGAAAAAGACTTGGGACAAGCTACGAGTGGAAGTGGTTCCTTAGATGCTTATGGGGTCCTCTCAAAAGGAGCCTTTACTAGTCCTGTTTATAGCCTTGCTCGGATTCGGTTTGATGATTTGAGGGGGCTAAACCCATTCTCAACTAGCTACCAAGATCGTCTGGCCTCCCATCAAAAGGAGCTGGAAAAACTCCTAGCTGGAAATGGACAGGAGCGCTATCGAAAACTTCAGGCTGATGGGAAACAAAAGATCAAAAAAGGCCAAGAAGAACTCGATGGTGCAAACAAACGGTTAGCAGAAGCGCGTGAAAAGGCAGGCCAAGCACAGACACAATTGACGGAGCAAGCCAATAAACTAAATCAGCTTTCTACACTCTTTCCCAAAGAAGAATTAGAAGCGAGACGACGCGAGTTGGCAGAAGCCCAAAAGCAACTAGATCAGGAATTGGTCAACATACAGACGGGTGAATCAGAACTAGCAACTAAACAAAAGGACCTGGAAAAGACAAAGGAAGAATTAGAGAATCTAGCTCTACCAAACTATCATGTTTACGATCGAAAAACCATTCCAGGCGGACAGGGTTACCTCATGTATAGTAATGCCAGTGCCAGTATCTCCGAGGTAGGCAATCTATTTCCTGTGGTGCTCTACGCAGTCGCTGCCATGGTCACCTTTACGACCATGACTCGTTTTGTTGATGAAGAATGGAGCCATGCTGGCTTGTTCAAAGCCTTGGGCTATCGAACGAAAGATATCTTGGCAAAGTTTCTCCTGTATGGCTTTGTTGCTGGAACAGTTGGGACAGGCCTAGGAACTCTTATCGGTCATTATGTTCTATCGGGGACCATTTCGCAAATTATCACTCAGGGGATGGTCGTAGGACCAAGCCAACAATATTTTTATTGGTCCTATACTTTGTTAGCCTTAGGACTTTCTCTCCTTTCTAGTGTCTTTCCAGCTTATTTGGTTGCTAGAAGAGAATTGAAGGAAGAGGCCAGTCTGCTCCTACTCCCCAAACCACCAGTTTCTGGATCCAGTATTTTGCTTGAGCGCTGTCGTTTTGTGTGGAAACGTCTTAGTTTCACTCAAAAGGTGACAGTAAGGAATATTTTTCGTTACAAACAGCGGATGATTATGACTATCTTTGGTGTTGCTGGTTCGGTAGCCCTTCTCTTTGCGGGTCTGGGAATTCAATCATCTGTCGGTGAAGTACCCCAACGTCAGTTTGGGGAAATCCTTAAATACGATATGATTCTCTCGATCAAATCCAGTCTGACAGACGAAGAGGAACAATCCTTGAAGAAGCGCTTGAAGCAGGCAGATATAAAAGAAACAGAAGCCATTTTTACAAAACGACTGGAGGCTTCTTATCCATCCGGACTTGGAAAGCAAACAGTTACATTAATGGTATCATCAAAAAACAGCTTGGAACCTTTTATCAGTCTCCGCTCAGAAGAGGGAGGACTCGACCTATCCAATGGGGCGGTGATTAGTAGTAAATTAGCGCAATTAGCTAAGGTGGGAGTTGGGGATGACTTACGGCTAGATGGTCATAAGATTAGGGTAGCTGCGATTACTGAAAATTATGTAGGCCATTTCGTCTATATGAATCAAGCAAACTATCAGAAAATCTATGGAAAAAAGGCTAAGAAGAATGCCTATTTGGTCCGATTACAGTCACCTTCGCATCAGTCGGTCCAGAAGGTCAGTCGGGACATGATGGAAGATGGAGCCGTGCTTGCTGTCACGCAAAACACTTCCTTGATTTCTCTCTTTCATTCCGTAGCCCAATCATTGAATAAGACCATGATGATTTTAGTTCTAGTATCTATTTTGCTGGCGATTGTTATTTTATACAATTTAACCAATATCAATGTTGCAGAACGAATCCGTGAGTTATCAACCATAAAGGTATTAGGTTTTCATCATCAAGAAGTCACACTTTATATTTATCGAGAAACCATCCTTTTATCTCTTGTTGGGATAGGATTGGGCCTGGTAGGAGGCTATTATCTCCATCGCTTCTTGATTGCCATGATAGCCCCAGATGCCATTCTCTTTTATCCACGAGTAGCTCTTGGTGTCTATCTTTATCCTATTGTTGGTGTCATTCTGATCCTAGCTATTCTAGGAATCTTGGTCAATCGCCATCTACGCAAGGTAGATATGCTGGAGGCTTTGAAATCTGTTGAATAGAAAATAAACTTCTACCCAAGGGTGGAAGTTTTTAATAGCTTTGGTATAATGAGAAAAGGAGAAGAGACATGATAAAAATTGCTTTGCTTTCGGATATACATGGGAATACAACTGCTTTAGAGGCTGTGCTTGCAGATGCCAAGCGTGCAGGTGTAGAAGAATACTGGTTATTAGGAGATGTCCTTATGCCAGGGACTGGTAGACGCCATCTCTTGAACCTTCTTGAGGAACTGCCCATTACCGTACAGATTCTAGGAAATTGGGAAGATAGCTTGTGGCGAGCGATGAAGGGATTGCTGGATCCATCAAGGGCTAGTCACCGTTATTTGATGCGCCATTGCCAATATATTCTTGAAGAGATTCGACCAGAAGAAATAGAGTCTATGCAAAGTCTGCCCATGCAAGTGCATCGGGAAGTTTCTGGATTAAGAGTGGGCATCACCCATCATTTGCCGGACAAAAACTGGGGACGAGAATTGATTCATATAGGGGACCAGAAAGATTTTGATCGCCTCGTAAGCAATCCTCCATGTGATATAGCAGTCTATGGCCATATCCATCAGCAGTTTTTCCGATATGGAAGTGGTGGAGAGCTCATCTTGAATCCGGGCTCCATCGGACAACCCTTCTTTTTGCAGGCCAATCTTCGAAAGGATCTTCGTGCCATGTATGCCATCCTAGAGTTTGATGACCGGGGCTTGAAAGATGTTGACTTTCGGCGGGTGACCTATGATATTGAGAGAGAACTCCAACTGGCCAAGGATCTGAAACTCCCTTACTTCCAAGTTTACTATGAAAGTTTAGTCAATGGAATCCACCATACCCATAATCATGAGCTTCTACATGAAATAGCTCAGCGAGAGGGACATAATGTAGAAGTAGACGCATGGTTAAGGGAGTTTTTCAACTAGTGTAACAGTTGACATTACAACAAATTAGGGTATAATAGACTAAAAGAAAGAACTCTAACGTCGGAAGAATAAATGTACTAGTTACTAATGGCTTTATACCCAGTTTAAAACATTCCTACCTGGATGGAAGAGAGGATAGCAATGCAAATTTCAAGTCGTTTTACCATTGGAACTCATGTATTAGTGATGATTGCTTTAAAAGGAGACTGTACCAAGGTGACCAGTGATATGATTGCTGGCAGCGTTGGAGTGAACCCTGTCATTATTCGGAAGACCTTGTCCCAATTAAAAAAGGCAGGATTGATCCATGTGGCGCGTGGAACAGGTGGCGCCGAGATGGCCAAAGAATTGGAAGCAATTAGTTTGTTAGATATCTATCAGGCTGTTGAATGCCTTGGGAAGACTGGTCAATTATTTGGTTTCCACGATCATCCAAATCCAGACTGTCCGATTGGAAAAAATATTCATGGAGTACTCGATGGAAAACTTGAAGAGATTCAATTGGCCATGGAAAAGGAAATGTCTCAGACCAGTCTCAAAGAAGTGGTAGAGCAAGCTAGGAAGCAAATGGAGTTGGCAACCGTTTCTTGATTTGAGTCTGTGAGAAACTCGATGTAAAAAAGCCTTTCAGTTTAGACCGAAAGGCTTTTTGTTTTGTTTGACTAATGATTTAAAGTTTGTCTGATTTTTATTTTTTACCGGCTAGAAAACTAACTAGAGTAAATCCAATTGCAAAAATCCATGTCCAGTAACGATTAGGAATGAACATGAAGGAAGAACGATCGCGAAAAGCAATGCGTTGTCCTGTTGCTTCATCAATCATATACCGCACTTGATCGGAAACAAATTTTTTTGTCAGTAGATAATTAATGCCAGCAGCAAATATGCCCCAAACACATCCAAAAATAATGCTATCATTTTTTTCGTTTATATTAAGATGCAGAACTGAATAAATCACATTTGCTAAAAATGCTCCGATGATGAAAGCAAGGGGAACGAGCAAGCCTTTACCACGCCAAACAATCATAAAACAATCTCCTTATTACTAACTTAATCAAAATAGAGCAAGTCTTTGCTAGTTTCGGTAAAGAGGCCAAAGCCATCTTTTGTCACATAGCCACAGTCTTCAATCCGAACACCGACTTTTCCAGGAATATAGATACCTGGTTCGACAGAGAAGCACATGCCTTCTTCGATAACCATGTCATTTCCTTCCATGATAGAAGGAAATTCATGCACATCCATCCCAATGCCGTGTCCGAGGCGATGGTTGAAGTATTCGCCGTAACCTGCTTTTTCAATGACACTGCGAGCAGCGCGATCGACGTCGTGAGCCGTCACACCAGGTTTGATCATATCCAGAGCAGCTTGTTGAGCTTCTAAAGTTAAGTGGTATATTTCTTTTTTGAAGTCATCTGGTTTTCCAACCGCAACGGTACGAGTCATATCGGAAGCATAGCCGTTCACCATACATCCCAAGTCGAAGAGAAGAAGAGCATCCTTTTCAATTTTGTTGCTTCCAGGGATGCCATGAGGGTTGGCTGCATTGTTGCCGGTTAAGACCATGGTTTCAAAGCTCATTTCGTAGCCCAAGCGTTTGATGCCAAAGTCGATCTCTGCGACGATATCAGTTTCAGTTTTTTCCAGAGAGATGGCGTCAAATCCCATGTTGACAGCCTTATCCGCATATTGACCAGCAACTAACATTTTTTGGATCTCATCAGCAGATTTGATCAAGCGCATGCGGTTAATCCGAGGGCTGAGATTGGTAAATGTTGCTTGTTCAAAGACTGAACGAAGTCCATGGTATTTGGTCAAAATCAAATTATCAAATTCCAAAGCGACTTTTTTGGCTTCTGGATTGGCGCTAGCTCCTTTGATTTTTTCCCAAGGATTTTCAGAATCCACATAACCAACCACTTGGAAATCCACAACAGCAGTCGCCCGTTCTACCTCAAGAGCAGGAACAAACAGAAGTGGTTCATGGTCTGGATAGACAAATAGGAAGAGCTGACGTTCGTGAGGATCGCTATAGAATCCTGTTAAGTAGTTGATAGTGACAGGGTCAGAAACTACTGCAATATCCGTTTTTTCGGTTTCAAGAAATGCTACAATTTGATCTAATTTAGACATAAGCTACCTTCTTTCTATTGATAATATTTTGTCAAATTTTTCCTAAAAAATCAAGAGTTTGCAAAAAGATGTCAAAATGCTTGAAAGTGTTTACAATAAGTGATAAAATAGTTGTTATAGAAGACTGAAAACGAAATTTTCAATAAAGAAAGGAAGTATTATGAATACAGACGATACTGTAACCATTTACGATGTTGCCCGAGAAGCGGGTGTATCAATGGCGACTGTTAGCCGTGTCGTGAACGGTAATAAGAACGTTAAGGAAAATACTCGTAAAAAAGTATTGGAAGTCATTGAACGTTTGGACTATCGTCCGAATGCGGTTGCTCGTGGACTTGCGAGTAAGAAAACCACAACGGTAGGTGTTGTGATTCCAAATATTACCAATAGTTACTTCTCTACTTTAGCTAAAGGAATTGATGATATCGCAGAAATGTATAAATACAATATCGTCCTTGCCAACAGCGATGAAGACGATGATAAAGAAGTTTCTGTTGTCAACACTCTTTTCTCAAAACAAGTCGATGGAATTATATTCATGGGCTACCACTTAACAGAAAAGATTCGTTCTGAATTCTCTCGTTCTCGGACGCCGGTGGTCCTTGCTGGGACAGTCGATGTCGAACATCAATTGCCAAGTGTCAATATCGATTACAAGCAAGCGACAGTAGACGCGGTTACACTATTGGCTAAACGAAATAAAAAGATTGCTTTTGTAAGTGGACCATTAGTAGATGATATCAACGGTAAGATTCGCTTGGCTGGCTACAAAGATGCTTTGAAAGCAAAAAAATTGTCTTACAGTGAAGGCTTGGTCTTTGAGTCTAAGTACCGCTATGAAGAAGGCTATAACTTGGCTGAACGCATCATTGCATCTAAAGCAACAGCAGCCTTTGTAACTGGGGATGAATTGGCAGCAGGTTTGCTTAATGGTCTAGCTGATCAAGGTGTGAACGTACCGGAAGATTTTGAGTTGATTACCAGTGATGATTCACAAATTACACGCTACACTCGTCCAAATCTTTCAACTGTTGGCCAACCACTTTATGATTTGGGAGCTATCAGTATGCGGATGCTGACAAAAATTATGCATAAGGAAGAATTGGAAGAAAGAGAAGTTCTTCTTGCCCATACCATCAATCATCGTGGGACTACGAAGAAGTAAAAATCAAAGGAAGCCAAGGCTTCCTTTTTTCTTGTCTCTGCATGAATCTCCGGTAAAACTTGAAGGGGTCTGCTAAATTAGGTATAATAGAGGGTATGAAAGTATTACTGTATTTAGAAGGAAAATCCGTTTTACAAAAATCGGGGATCGGTCGAGCTCTCCAACACCAGATGCATGCCTTGGATTTGGCTGGAATTCCCTACACAACAGATATTTTAGGAGACTACGATGTGGTTCATATTAATACCTATGGTCCTCGGAGTTTGTTGCTATTACATGCTACCAAACGTCGAGGGAAAAAGGTCATTATGCATGGACATTCCACACGGGAAGATTTCCAAAATTCATTTATTGGGTCCAATTTGTTTGCTCCCTTATTTGGCAAATATTTGGCTCATATGTATAAAAAAGCCGATTTTATTATTACCCCTTCAGAGTATTCGAAACAACTGATTCAGTCCTACGGGGTCAAGACTCCAATTGTCGCTGTTTCTAATGGGATTGATTTGTCTAAATATAAAAAAGATCCCAAAAAAGAAGAGGTTTTTCGGAAGCACTTTAATATCCAAGAAGGAGAGAAGGTCGTTTTATGTGCGGGTCTCTACTTTAGACGAAAAGGGATTGAAGACTTTGTAGAAGTGGCTCGTCGGATGCCAGATGTCCGCTTTATTTGGTTGGGGTCGATTAATAAATGGTTAATCCCTCGGGCTATTCGTCGTCTGGTAGAGAAAGACCATCCGAGCAATGTGGAATTCCCTGGCTATTTTAAAGGAGCTGTTTTCCAAGGGGCCATGACGGGTGCGGATGCCTTCTTCTTCCCGTCTTACGAAGAAACGGAAGGGATTGTTGTCCTAGAGGCCTTAGCGGCTCACCAGCATGTCGTCCTCCGGGATATTCCAGTTTATCATGGTTGGGTGGACCAAGAGTCGGCAGAATTATGTCATTCGGTGGATGAATTTGTGGACTCTCTTGAAAAAGTCTTGTCTGGTCAAGTGGATAAGCGAGATGCGGGAGACCGGGTCGCTCAAAGCCGCTCAATTGATTTGGTAGCCGATCAACTAGTCAAAGCTTATCAGCAGGTATTGGAGATGTAATATGCGTATTGGATTATTTACAGATACTTATTTTCCGCAGGTATCGGGGGTTGCGACCAGTATTCGAACTCTTAAAACAGAATTGGAGAAGTTGGGACATACTGTTTTTATCTTTACGACGACGGATAAGGATGTCAACCGCTATGAGGACTGGCAAATTATCCGCATTCCAAGTATCCCTTTCTTTGCTTTTAAGGATCGGCGGATTGCTTATCGAGGGTTTACCAAGGCTTTGGCCATTGCCAAACAATACAAACTGGATATGATCCATACACAGACAGAGTTTTCTTTAGGACTACTCGGAGTTTGGATTGCTAAGGAGCTTCGGATTCCAGTGATTCATACCTATCATACCCAGTATGAGGATTATGTGCGTTATATTGCTAAGGGGATGGTTATCCGACCAAGTATGGTCAAATACATCGTCCGTGGGTATATGAATGACTTGGATGGGGTAATCTGTCCAAGTGAGATCGTCTATGACCTCTTGCTGAAATATAAGGTCAAGGCTGAAAAACGGATTATTCCAACAGGAATTGAGTTGGCAAAGTTTGAACGACCTGAAATCACGCAAGTGGAGACGCAAGCCCTTCGTGAAAAATTAGGAATTCAAGAGGGTGAAACCATGCTCTTGAGCTTGTCACGGGTTTCTTATGAAAAAAATATCCAAGCAGTTATTGCGGCATTGCCTAAAGTGTTAGAAGAAAATGCGCATATTAAATTGATTGTGGCAGGAGATGGGCCTTATTTAGGGGATTTGAAAAAACAGGTGCAAAAATTAGGCATCGAACAGGCTGTGATCTTCACAGGGATGATTCCACCGAACGAAACAGCTCTTTACTATAAAGCGGCAGATTTCTTCATTTCTGCTTCAACGAGTGAGACGCAAGGTCTTACTTATCTGGAGAGCATCGCT
The DNA here is from genome assembly GCF_015553625.1 of Streptococcus australis. Taxonomy (GTDB): domain Bacteria; phylum Bacillota; class Bacilli; order Lactobacillales; family Streptococcaceae; genus Streptococcus; species Streptococcus australis_B. The sequence continues at coordinate 184,862 of NZ_JADNGY010000004.1, forward strand.
AGTGGGACCCCCCTAATTGCTCAGAAAAATCCTTATTTAGATAATGTGATCAATGATCGGATGTTCGGAATCTTGTATGACCAGGAAGAAGATTTGGCTGCAGCTATTTTAGAAGCGACCATAGCCACCCCAGAGAAGGATGAGGCTAAGTGGGAGGAGAAGCTGTATGAAATTTCTTCTACAAACTTTGGTCGCAGGGTCTATGAGTTCTATCTAGACGCCATTATTTCGAAAGATTTTTATAATGAGCGTCATCCTGAGGAAAGTCGTACCAAACGGGTAACCAAGTCCATTGTGAAAATTCCACAAAAGGTCATCGCTATGCCAGTGAATGGGTCTGTGCGAATCATGAAGGGATCTTTTAAACAGGTCAAGAAAATTCGTCATATCACCAAGTTGTTGGATTAGCCTTCATCCAATAAGCAAGGGGCCTAAAGAAGGGCTTCTTCCTTATTGGATGGGATTTTTTTTCTCTTGCAAAAATTTTCAATCGTGCTATAATACTAGTCAGAGACATATCAAATCTAGGAAATCTGATAGAGAGCGCGTGGAGCTGGAAATCGCGTAGAGGATGGATTTGGGACTACTCGAGATACTTTTATGCAAACATAAAACGGTGGCCACGTTAGAGCCAATCAGAGGTGAGACTCTTTTTGAGTGTCATAAATGAAGGTGGAACCACGTTGCGACGTCCTTTTTGGATGTCGCTTTTTGTTTTTCTTGATTTAAGACTACATAATAAGGAAACACTTCTGTTTTAGAAATAATAGATAACCAATATAAGGAGAACATCATGATTAAGATTACTTTCCCAGATGGCGCTGTTCGTGAATTCGAATCTGGCGTTACAACTTTTGAAATTGCCCAATCAATCAGCAATTCCCTAGCTAAAAAAGCTCTTGCTGGTAAATTTAACGGCAAACTCATCGATACGACTCGTGCGATCACTGAAGATGGAAGCATTGAAATTGTGACACCTGATCACGAAGATGCCCTTCCAATTTTGCGCCACTCAGCAGCCCACTTGTTCGCTCAAGCTGCTCGTCGCCTTTTCCCAGACATCCACTTGGGTGTTGGGCCAGCGATTGAAGATGGTTTCTACTACGATACAGACAACCAAGCAGGTCAAATTTCTAACGAAGACCTTCCTCGTATCGAAGAAGAAATGCAAAGAATCGTTAAAGAAAACTTCCCATCTATCCGTGAGGAAGTGAGCAAGGATGAAGCACGTGAAATCTTCAAAAACGACCCTTACAAGTTAGAATTGATTGAAGAGCACTCTGAAGATGAAGGCGGTTTGACCATCTATCGTCAAGGTGAATATGTGGACCTTTGCCGTGGACCTCACGTCCCATCAACTGGTCGTATCCAAATCTTCCACCTTCTCCATGTAGCAGGTGCTTACTGGCGTGGAAATAGCGACAACGCGATGATGCAACGTATCTACGGTACAGCTTGGTTTGATAAGAAAGACTTGAAAAACTACCTTCAAATGCGTGAAGAAGCCAAAGAGCGTGACCACCGTAAACTTGGTAAAGAGCTTGACCTCTTCATGATTTCTCAAGAAGTTGGACAAGGACTTCCATTCTGGTTGCCAAATGGTGCGACCATTCGTCGTGAATTAGAACGTTATATCGTTGACAAAGAGTTGGCTTCAGGCTACCAACACGTCTATACTCCACCACTTGCTTCTGTAGAACTTTACAAGACTTCTGGTCACTGGGATCACTATCAAGAAGATATGTTCCCAACTATGGATATGGGTGACGGTGAAGAATTTGTTCTTCGTCCAATGAACTGCCCGCACCACATCCAAGTATTCAAACACCATGTTCACTCTTACCGTGAGTTGCCAATCCGCATCGCTGAAATCGGTATGATGCACCGTTACGAAAAATCTGGAGCCCTTACAGGTCTTCAACGTGTACGTGAAATGTCTCTTAACGATGGTCACCTCTTTGTGACTCCAGAACAAATCCAAGAAGAATTCCAACGTGCCCTTCAGTTGATTATCGATGTTTATGAAGACTTCAACTTGACTGAATACCGCTTCCGTCTCTCACTTCGTGACCCTCAAGATACCCACAAGTACTTTGACAACGATGAGATGTGGGAAAATGCCCAAACTATGCTTCGTGCAGCACTTGATGAAATGGGCGTAGACTACTTTGAAGCAGAAGGGGAAGCTGCCTTCTACGGTCCAAAATTGGATATCCAGGTTAAGACAGCTCTTGGTAAAGAAGAAACTCTTTCTACGATCCAGCTTGACTTCTTGCTTCCAGAACGCTTCGACCTTAAATACATCGGAGCTGATGGTGAAGAGCACCGTCCAGTTATGATCCACCGTGGGGTTATTTCAACTATGGAACGCTTCACAGCTATCTTGATTGAGAACTACAAGGGTGCCTTCCCAACATGGCTAGCACCACACCAAGTAACCCTTATCCCAGTTTCTAATGAAAAACATGTGGACTACGCATGGGAAGTAGCGAAGAAACTTCGTGACCGTGGGGTTCGTGCCGATGTGGATGAACGCAATGAGAAAATGCAATTCAAGATCCGGGCTTCACAAACGCAAAAGATTCCTTACCAATTGATCGTTGGTGACAAGGAAATGGAAGAGCAAGCCGTCAACGTTCGCCGTTATGGTCAAAAAGAAACAGAAACCATGCCGGTAGATGCATTTGTCGAATTGATTCTTGCTGATATCGCAAATAAATCTCGTGTTGAAAAATAAAAGATAGAAAGAGGCTGGGACAAAAGTCCTAGCCTCTCAATTGTCTTTGGATTGTCGATCAAGACGCAGTGGTTGAGTGGGCTCTACTACGCTGATTTCATCAGCTTTTACAGCCCTAATCAACTGTGCGGAGGTGGGACGACGAAATAGAATTCTAACGAATGACCGATTTCTGTCCCACTCTCTTTTGTATTGATGAAAAATAATAATTTAAGAGGTGTTTTACTAGCTTCTATTATCTAGATATCATTTTTCCATTGCACAACCTTTTTCTTTCTCTTTCTTTACAAATCAAAGTATAACTCCCATTTTTCAAAGAAATTTGCTATAATGAAAGGACAGAGATTTGAAGAAGCAAAGAAAAAATAGAAGTAGGTACATGTATGAAGAAAATTCTTGTTGTAGATGATGAAAAGCCGATTTCGGATATTATAAAATTCAATATGGCCAAAGAAGGCTATGAAGTCTTGACTGCCTTCGATGGAAAAGAAGCACTGGCTATTTTTGAAGCTGAGAGCCCAGATATTTTGATCTTGGACCTCATGCTTCCTGAAATTGATGGTTTGGAAGTAGCACGTACCATTCGAAAGACCAGTAATGTGCCGATTATTGTCTTATCTGCAAAAGATACAGAATTTGATAAGGTCATCGGTCTTGAAATTGGTGCGGATGACTATGTGACTAAGCCATTCTCAAATCGTGAGCTTCAAGCTCGCGTAAAAGCTTTATTGCGTCGGACAGAACTAACGGTAGAATCACAGACAGAGTCTACATCAGATTCAGATATTGTGATTGGTGATTTGAAAATCATTCCGGATGCCTTCCTTGCTCAGAAAAAAGGCAAAGAGCTCGAGTTGACCCATCGCGAATTTGAGCTGCTCTATCACTTGGCAACCCATGTAGGCCAAGTCATGACCCGTGAGCATTTGCTGGAAACAGTCTGGGGCTACGATTATTTTGGAGATGTTCGGACAGTGGACGTAACGATTCGACGTTTGCGTGAAAAAATCGAAGATATTCCAGGCCGTCCGGAGTATATTTTAACGCGCCGCGGTGTCGGTTACTATATGAGAAACAATGATTAATCACATCAAAGAAGTCATGACCTCTTATAATTTTGTTTTTATATTACTCACTCTTGGATTTATTATCGTGGTGGCCTTGCTGATTCTAGAAAATCGTCGGGATAACATGAAGCTACGCCTGTTGAATGATAAAATTAAGAGTTTGATTGCTGGAGAATATTCAGATATTATTGATTTACAAGGAGGTCCTGGATTGACAGAGATTTCCAACAGTATCAATGATTTATCAGAAGTTATCCGTTTGACGCATGAAAATTTGGAGCAAGAAACCAAGCGCTTGACCAGTATTCTTTCCTATATGACAGATGGGGTTTTAGCGACCAATCGTCGTGGGCAGATTATCCTAGTCAATGAAATGGCTGCCAAACAACTTAAAGTCGTGGTCGAAGAGGTCATGAACATCAGTATTCTGGATTTGCTTGGTATTAGTGAAGAGTATGAACTGCGAGACTTGATTACCAATGTTCCAGAATTGACGATCGATTCGCAGGATGAAAATGGGGAGTACATCTCTTTACGGGTTCGCTTCGCCTTGATTCGGAGAGAATCTGGTTTTATTTCTGGTCTAGTTGCCGTTTTGCATGACACAACCGAACAGGACAAGGAAGAGCGGGAACGTCGTTTATTCGTATCCAACGTTAGTCATGAACTCCGAACCCCACTGACCAGTGTCAAATCCTACTTGGAGGCCTTGGATGACGGAGCGATTTCCGAGCCAGTTGCACCGGAATTTGTTAAAGTATCTTTGACAGAGACCAACCGGATGATGCGGATGGTGACGGATTTATTGAGTCTTTCACGGATCGATAATGAAACCAGTCAATTAGATGTTGAATTGACTAACTTTACAGCCTTTATCACCTTCATTTTGAACCGCTTCGATAAGATGAAGAACCAGGCTGGAGAGAAGAAATATGATATTGTTCGTGATTATCCTATTTCTCCTGTCTGGGTTGAAATTGACACAGATAAGATGACGCAGGTTTTAGACAATATCTTAAATAACGCTATTAAATATTCCCCAGATGGTGGGGAAATTCGTGTGGGGATGAAAACAACGGATGCCCAGTTGATTATTTCGATTTCAGATGAGGGATTAGGGATTCCTAAAAAGGACCTTCCTCGTATTTTTGACCGCTTTTATCGCGTGGATAAGGCACGTAGTCGCGCCCAGGGTGGGACTGGTTTAGGACTTGCCATTGCGAAGGAAATTATCAAGCAGCACAAAGGATTTATTTGGGCCAAGAGTGAATATGGAAAAGGTTCTACTTTCACGATTGTCCTACCATATGATAAAGATGCTATCCTGGATGATGGATGGGATAATGAGGATGAATAAGAAAACTAATGGATGAAAAAGGGTTTAAATATAGTATTTTAGCTTCAGGATCGAGTGGTAATTCGTTTTACTTAGAGACTCCTAAGAAGAAAATTCTAGTAGATGCAGGCTTGTCCGGGAAGAAAATTACAGGTTTGCTTGCAGAGATTGATCGCAAACCCGAAGATCTTGATGCTATTTTGATCACACATGAACATTCAGATCACATTCATGGCGTTGGTGTGCTAGCTCGTAAATACGGGATGGACCTATACGCCAATGAAGCTACCTGGAAGGCCATGGAGGGAAGCAAGTACCTTGGGAAGGTCGATGACTCCCAGAAACATCTTTTTGAAATGGGCAAGACCTTAACCTTCGGAGATTTGGATGTGGAAAGTTTTGGTGTCAGCCATGATGCTGCGGCTCCCCAGTTCTATCGGTTCATGAAGGATGGGAAGAGCTTTGTCATGCTGACGGATACAGGTTATGTCAGTGATCGAATGGCAGGGATTGTTGAAAATGCAGATGGCTATTTGATCGAGTCCAACCACGATGTGGAAATCCTACGAGCTGGCTCTTATGCTTGGCGATTAAAGCAACGGATCTTATCCGATTTGGGCCACCTCTCTAATGAAGATGGTGCAGATGCCATGATTCGGACCCTAGGCAATAAGACCAAAAAGATTTATCTGGGCCACTTATCCAAGGAAAACAATATTAAAGAATTGGCCCATATGACCATGGTTAATCAACTGGCTCGAGCAGATCTAGCAGTGGGGCACGATTTTGACGTCTTGGATACTTCTCCAGATACAGCGACTCCATTAGTAGATATCTAGATGATTAAAAAAGGAGATGAGCTCATCTCCTTTTTAGGTCAGTAGTGTAGGCTTGAAATGAGTGGAAAGGATAGGAGCAGTTAGTTTGAAATATGTGTATATAACAGTAGGGTTTATTTCCTTAGGGTTAGGGATTATTGGGATTCCATTACCTATTTTACCAACGACCCCGTTTCTTTTATTAGCTATGGCTTGTTTTGCCAAGAGTTCTCAACGCTTTGAAAAATGGTTGCATGGGACCAAGTTGTACCAAACTTATGTAGCGGATTATCGGGAAACCAAGTCGATCTCTAAAAAGCGGAAAAAAAGAATTATTCTACAAATTTATCTTTTGATGGGGATTTCCATTTACCTGGCACCACTCTGGTTTGTGAAATTAGGTCTACTGGGATTAACTATTTTTATCAGTTATTATTTGTTCAAAGTGATTCCGGATAAGGAAGAATGATATAAGGACAGAATAGGTCCTAAATCCTATCGTGAAAACAAGGGAAAGGAGTGCGAGACGCACTCTTTTTTGGTATAATAGAGGGGTGTATCTTTTGGACGGAATAGGTTACAGGATTCAATCCAGATGCATAAATGAAGAAAGAAAGTAGTAACGTGATGCAAGCCTTATATAACCTTCTTGTTGAGAAATTTCGGCTGACTTTTGACGATACAGAATTGTTGGAAACAGCTTTTACACATACCTCATATGCGAATGAGCATCGCCTCTTAAAAATTTCACATAATGAACGTTTGGAATTTTTAGGAGACGCTGTTCTCCAGTTAGTGATTTCCGAATATTTATTTGCCCTCTACCCAAGTAAGCCAGAGGGAGATTTGTCAAAAATGCGTTCCATGATTGTTCGTGAGGAAAGCCTAGCAGGTTTTTCCCGTGATTGTGGTTTCGATCAATTTATCAAACTTGGCAAGGGAGAGGAAAAATCTGGTGGACGTAACCGAGATACCATCTTAGGGGATTTGTTTGAAGCTTTTTTAGGCGCCTTACTCTTGGATAAGGGAGTGGAGATGGTGCGGAACTTCATTCAGCAAGTCATGATTCCTAAAGTCGAAGCAGGTCAATTTGAGCAAGTGATTGACTATAAGACGCGCTTGCAAGAAATCCTTCAAATCCATGGGGATGTCTTGATTACCTATGAAGTGACGAGTGAGTCAGGACCGGCTCATGCCAAAGAATTTGAAGTGCAAGTGTCTGTCAATGGGAAAATCATCGGTCAAGGACGTGGCCGGTCTAAAAAGGCTGCAGAGCAAGAAGCAGCAAAAAAAGCAGTGGAGAATAAGGTGGATCCCTCATGTATTTAAAGGAAATTGAGATTCAAGGATTTAAGTCTTTCGCAGATAAGACCCGGGTCATCTTTGACCAAGGGGTAACCGCAGTGGTGGGCCCTAATGGATCTGGAAAATCGAACATTACGGAAAGTCTGCGCTGGGCCTTAGGGGAATCGAGTGTCAAGAGCCTTCGTGGTGGCAAGATGCCGGATGTGATTTTTGCAGGGACTGAAACTCGGAAACCCTTAAACTACGCCTGCGTAACGGTAGTACTGGATAACCGGGATGGCTTTATCAAACAGGCTGCTAAAGAAATCCGCGTGGAGCGTCATATTTATCGCTCGGGTGATAGTGAGTACAAGATTGATGGTAAGAAAGTCCGTTTGAGAGATGTCCATGATCTCTTTATGGATACTGGACTGGGGAGAGATTCTTTCTCTATTATTTCCCAAGGGAAGGTTGAAGAAATCTTTAACTCCAAACCAGAAGAGAGACGGACTATTTTTGAGGAAGCCGCTGGGGTTCTTAAATTTAAGACGCGTCGCAAGGAAACGGAATCTAAGTTGGTTCAGACCCAGGATAATTTGGACCGTCTGGAAGACATTATTTTTGAGTTAGAGGGGCAAATCAAACCTCTTGAAAAGCAAGCCCTTGTGGCCAAACGTTTCTTAGAATTGGATCAACAACGCCAGGTTCTTTATTTGGATGTTTTGATTGCACAAATTGAAGTCAATAAAAAAGACTATGATCAAGCAGTCCAAAAAGAGGCCTCTATCCAGGAGCAATTAAAGGCTTATTACCAGAAAAGAGAAGAGTACGAGGCAGAAAGCCTCCGATTGAAACAGAGTCGTCAGGCCCTTCAACACCAATTATCAGATGATCAGGCTAGCCTCATAGAATTAACTCGCCTCTTAAGTGATTTGGAGAAACAAATCGAATTGGCACGCTTGGAGTCCCAACAGGTCGCTCGAAGTCGTCAGGAAAATCAAGAGCGGGTCAATAGTCTGGAAGAGCGCCTACAAGTTCTTCGGAACCAGTTGGAAGAAAAACAAGCCAATACAAAGAGTCTTCAAGAAGAACTACAAAAGAGCCAAGTAGCTCTGGAAGGTTTGGAGAAAGAGTTGGCCAGCTTCTCAGAAGATCCAGATCAGGTGATCGATTATTTACGTGAAAAATACGTGGCCTTGATGCAGGATGAAGCGGAGCGGTCAAACGAATTAACAACCATTGAAAATCAATTGGAAGCCTCAGCTCAATTGTCACAAAGTAAAAAGGAAGATTACCAAAATCAAATCCAAATGGTGACAGAATTGCAGGAAAAAGAGCAGGTTGCTCAAAAAGCTTATCAAGGAGCTCAAGAGCATCTGAAACACTTGCTTGATACCTATCAATCAGAGGCAAAACGGTTTGAGGAAGCTCGCCAGGCTTATCAAGAAGCGCAAGCCAAGATGTTTGATTTACTGGATCAAAGCAAGGAAAAACAGGCTCGAATTAACAGTTTAGAGGCGATTCAAAAAAATCATAGTAATTTTTATGCGGGCGTGAAGAGTGTCTTGCAAGAAGCGACTCGCTTAGGCGGGATTGTGGGAGCTGTCAGTGAAAAACTTTCCTTCTCACCAGAGTATCAGACTGCCTTAGAGATTGCTCTAGGAGCCAGCAGTCAGCATATTATCGTAGAAGACGAAGGAGCAGCAACACGGGCAATCGAACATCTGAAGAAGAATCGCTCGGGTCGGGCAACCTTCCTTCCTTTGACAACCATTAAACCACGCTACCTTGCAGGAAAGAATCAAGAACTGATTGAAGCCTGTCCAGGGTTCCTAGGGATGGCTAGCAGTTTGGTGGACTATGATCCTTCCCTCGAGTCGATTTTTCAAAACCTTTTGGGTGTCACAGCTATTTTTGATACGATTGAGCACGCCAAGGCGGCTGCTCGCAAGGTTGCCTACCAAGTTCGTATCGTGACGCTGGATGGAACTGAACTGCGCACAGGTGGTTCCTATGCAGGTGGTGCAAATCGAAGCAATAATTCGATTTTCATCAAGCCAGAACTGGATCGCTTGCACCAAGAATTGGCCTCTCTTCAGAAGAACTTGCGAGAAGTAGAAGGGCATGTTCAAGAGCAACAGGACCAAGTGAGCCAATCACAAGAAACACTAGAATCTTTGAAAGGCCAAGGAGAAGGGGCGCGACTAGAAGAGCAACGCCTTCAATTGGCTTTTGAGCAGGCTCACCAGCAACTCTTGGATGCCCAAGAACTGTTAGAACTTATCCGTACAGAGCTGGATGAAGGTAGCGACCAGGAGCTCCTCCAAAAACGGGATCACTTACAAGCGCGCCTGAAAGAAATTGAGGCGGAAAAAGAGCAAGTCACTGCTGAGATTGAAGAAGTCAAGCTCAATAAAGATGTTGTTGTTGAGAAAATTGAAAATTTACGAGCAGCCATAGCCAAGCTCCAATTACAGAAAACAGAGTTGAAGAGTCGATTGACCTATGACCAGACAGATGCCGAACGCTTGCAACAAGAGTTGGCTTCTACTGAACGGGAAATCCAAGCTCTCCAATATGCGATTGAGCAGGGAGAAGATCGACATGAGCAAATCGATGTTTCTGTCCTTGAAAAACAACTGCAAGCAACCCTTCAAGAGAAAACCGCTCTGGAGCAAGCTGTGATTCGTAAGCAATTTGAATTAGAGGATTTGGAAGGCCAGTCTGAAGATGTAGCAGGTCATATGGAACAAGCCCGTCGTCAAAATGAGGAGTGGATTCGCCTACAGGCCAAAGCAGAATCCAATCGTGATCGCTTGTCGGATAAGCTAAATAAATTGATGTTAGCTCTGACCGATGAATTCAAGATGAGTTTTGAAGAGGCATCTAATCAGGCCAACGAACTAGAAAATCTAGCCCAGTCTGAGCAAGTCTTAAAAGACTTGGAGAAAGCGATTAAAGCCTTAGGACCTGTCAATATTGATGCTATCGAACAATACGATGAGGTCAAGACTCGGTTTGATTTCCTTTCCAGTCAACGAGAAGATGTCTTGGCAGCGAAGAATCTTCTTCTTGAAACCATTAATGACATGAATGATGAGGTGAAAGAACGCTTTAAGTCTACGTTTGAAGCGATTCGTGAATCCTTCCGAATAACCTTTAAACAGATGTTTGGGGGAGGATCAGCAGATCTCATCCTGACGGATGGGGATCTCTTATCAGCTGGGGTCGAGATTTCTGTCCAACCACCTGGCAAGAAAATTCAATCCTTGAATTTGATGAGTGGTGGAGAAAAAGCTTTGTCAGCATTAGCCCTTCTCTTCTCAATCATTCGTGTCAAGACTATTCCATTTGTCATCTTGGATGAAGTAGAAGCGGCTCTAGATGAAGCCAATGTTAAACGGTTTGGAGATTACCTCAATCGTTTTGATAAGGAAAGTCAGTTTATTGTGGTTACCCACCGTAAGGGAACCATGGCTGCAGCAGATTCCATCTACGGAGTGACCATGCAAGAATCAGGAGTCTCTAAGATTGTATCTGTAAAACTGAAAGATATAGAAGGAATGGATAATGGAAATTAAATTAGTCGCAACAGACATGGATGGGACCTTTCTGGATGAAAATCATGAATTTGATCAAGCATTATTCCTAAAGGTGCTAAAGAAATTTCAAGAAAAAGGGATCTACTTTGCTGCAGCAAGTGGTCGGTCTCTCCTCTCTTTGAAGACAATCTTTAAAGAGGTTCAGGATCAGATTATTTTTATAGCTGAAAACGGCAGTGTTGTTGAGTTTCATGGTGAAGATGTCTATGAAGCGACCATGAGTCCTGAATTTTACCAAGCCATGTTTGCCAAGTTACAAGAAAGTCCTTATTTCGATAAAAATAAGTGCTTGTTAACGGGAAAACGCGGGAGCTATGTTTTAAAGACCGTTGATCCAGACTATCTAGCTGCTTCACAAAACTACAATGAAAATATTCAAATGGTGTCTGATTTTTCAGAAATTGATGATCTTGTCTTTAAGATGACCACCAATTTTGACCAAGAAGTATTAGCGGAAGGGGAAGCCTGGGTTACCCAAAATGTTGAGGGTGTTAAGGCTATGACCACTGGTTATGAGTGCATTGATATTGTCTTGGATTATGTGGACAAGGGAGTCGCCATCCAAGCCCTCATGGATCAGTTGGGCATTAGTCGGGACCAAGTCCTAGCTTTTGGAGATAACCTCAATGATCTTCATATGATGCAGGTGGTTGGCCATCCAATTGCGCCAGAAAATGCCCGTCCAGAGATTTTGGAATTGGCTGAAAAAGTATTAGCTCACCATTCGACAGGATCTATCCTTCGCTTCATGGAGGAAGAATTATGAGTCAGATTAAGGTTATCGCACTAGACTTGGACGGTACTCTCTTAAACTCAGAGAAGAAAATCTCCCCTCGGAACTTAGCTGCCATTCGTGCAGCTCAAGAAAAAGGGGTCAAGGTAGTTTTGACGACGGGTCGTCCCCTCAAGGCTATGGATTTTCTGCTTCAAGAGATTGGGACTGCCGGCTTGTCAGATGAATACACCATTACGTTTAATGGTGGCTTGGTACAAAAGAATACAGGAGAGATCATTGCCAAAACAGTTTTCTCTCGAGATGATGTCCTTCGGATTTATGAAGAGACAGAGGCCCTTGGCTTGCCCTTGGACGCTATTAGCGAAGGGGATGTTTATACACTTGCATCTGATCAAGAATCTCTTTATCCCCTCTATAATCCTTATTTGAACTTTATTCCTGTTTCTATTGAAGATTTGTCCAGCCAGATTTCCTATAACAAGTGTGTGACAGCCTTTCATCAGGACTATTTGGATAGCGCTATTCCAAAGATTTCTCCTGAATTAGGGGAGCGTTTTGAGATTTTTAAATCGAGGGACATGCTCTTGGAATGGTGCCCCAAAGGAGTTCAAAAGGATAGAGGCTTGGAGGCCTTGGTAGGGTATTTAGGAATCGATGCTAGTCAAGTCATGGCTTGCGGTGATGAAGCCAATGATGCCAGCATGTTAAAATGGGCAGGACTCGGAATCGCTATGGCCAATGCGGTGGATGAGGTGAAGGAGATTGCCACTCTAGTCTCGGACTACACCAATGATCAAGATGCAGTCGGAAGAGCGATTGAAGAATATGTATTGAAGGAGGGTCAATAATGGGATTATTTGACCGACTATTTGGAAGAAAAGAAGAAACAAAACCACAAACCCAAGATCTTACAGAAGAGATTGGGGGAAGCGAGGAAGGAGCAAGCTCGCCAGCTGAGCCTGTATCAAATAAGCCTTCACAAAGTGATGAGGCTAAGATTTCGGCAATGGAAGCCTACTACGCTGAATTAAAAGAGCGAATGGCTGCCGAATCAGCGAGACCATCTCAAGAGTCGAAAGCATCTAGTGAAAAAGTGCCTTTAGAAGAGCCTGTAAATCAGGAAACAGCTGTCGAAGAAGAGGCACCTTCTCAAGTAGAGCAGGAAACCTCTCCTGAGGAAGTATCTGAGACTTCCCCTGTGACTGGAGATCAGACTTTAGATGCAGAATCCCTACAAGAAGTGGGTGTTGATGAGGAGCACCCAGATTCTTCTTCAGATCTTGTCCAAGAAGCGCTGGAAGAGGAAGTTCTTGTAAGAACTGAAACAACATCTGAGACTTCAAGCCCTTTTCAAGAGTCTGACAAACTAGTGGAAGAAGAGCCTGAAGGTGTGCCGGAATTGGATGTGGTAAGGGAAGCACCAATCGTTGAAGAAGAAATTGCTGAAAGTTCTGAGGAAGGAACCGAAGAGCTTGAAGTGGGATCGCCAGTAGAGGAAGCTACTAGCGAATCCGAGATTTCAGAAGAGATTGAGGAAGAGTCTTTAGTAGAAGAAACTACAAGTGAGCCAGAGATTGCTGAACCTACAGAAACGGTTCAAGAAAAATACAATCGGAGCTTGAAGAAAACTCGGACAGGCTTTGGAGCAGCACTTAATGCATTCTTTGCCAACTTCCGTTCTGTCGACGAAGATTTCTTTGAAGAGTTAGAAGAACTCTTGATTATGAGTGACGTAGGGGTCCAGGTCGCTTCGAATCTGACAGAAGAGCTCCGCTATGAAGCCCGTTTGGAAAATGCCAAGAAACCGGATGCCTTGCGTCGCGTGATCATTGAAAAATTGGTGGATCTCTACGAAAAAGATGGCCAATACAATGAGCAAATTAACTTTAAAGAGGGCTTGACTGTCATGCTCTTTGTGGGAGTGAATGGCGTTGGGAAAACTACCTCTATCGGAAAATTGGCTCATAAGTACAAGAAGGAAGGGAAAAAGGTGATGTTGGTCGCAGCAGATACCTTCCGGGCAGGTGCCGTTGCGCAGTTAGCTGAATGGGGACGCCGTGTGGATGTGCCTGTTGTCACTGGTCCTGAAAAGTCAGACCCTGCAAGTGTTGTCTTTGATGGAATGGAACGGGCTGTGGCAGAGCAAGTCGATGTATTAATGATTGATACGGCTGGTCGTCTTCAGAACAAAGACAATCTGATGGCTGAATTAGAAAAAATCGGTCGCATTATCAAGCGGGTGGATCCTACAGCCCCTCACGAAACCTTCTTGGCATTAGATGCTTCCACAGGACAGAATGCTCTGGTCCAAGCCAAGGAATTCTCCAAGATCACGCCTATTACTGGAATCGTCCTCACTAAAATTGATGGAACAGCTCGAGGAGGAGTGGTCCTTGCAATCCGAGAAGAGTTGGATATTCCTGTAAAATTAATTGGTTTTGGTGAAAAAATCGATGACATCGGTGAATTCAATTCTGAGAACTTTATGCGTGGCTTGTTAGAAGGCTTGATATAAACAAAAAGAGAGTGGGACAGAAATCGGTAATTCGTTAGAATTCGATTTCGTCATCCCACCTCCGCACAGTTGAGTAGGGCTGTAAAAGCTGATGAAACCTGCGTAGTAGAGCCCGCTCAACCACTGCGTCTTGCTCGACAATCCAAATACAACTGAAAAGAGGCTAGGACTTTTGTCCCAGCCTCTTTTCAGTTGTATTATTTGTAAGATGGATAGATTATTCTTCAATCGTTGGTTGCCAGACCCATTCAGCATTGTAATCCTTCAAGAGGTCGAAGGATGCTTGAGGTCCCATGGTTCCAGATTTGTACTCATGAAGAGGGACTTGATTTTCTGCCCATAATTTCTCAATCCGGTCAATCAAGTTCCAAGATGCTTTTACTTCGTTCCAGTGGCTAAAGTTGGTAGAGTCATTATTTAAGACATCATAGATTAACTTTTCGTAAGGCTCTGGAGAAGCACCGGTCGCTGTCGCATCAGTTTCATAATCCAAGGATATCGGAGCGATCTGGAATTGCTCGCCGACTTCTTTCCCGTTGACAGAGAGAGAGAAGCCTTCGTTTGGTTGGATGTAGATGGTCAGCACATTGGGTTCAATTTCTTGACCAAAAATAGAGTCCATCTGTTTAAAGACCACATTCACATGGGTTCCCTTTTTTGTGAGACGTTTTCCTGTACGGAAGAAGAAAGGTACTCCACGGAAGCGATCACTATCCACAAAGAAGGCACCAGAAGCAAAGGTTTCGGTCATGGATTCAGGGTTGACATTTGGTTCACTACGGTAAGAGATGTCCTTTTTCCCTTGGATTTTTCCAGAACGATACTGGCCTCGAATAAACAATTTCTTTAATTCTTCTTCAGAAGGATTGACCAATTGTTCAAAAACTTTTACCTTCTCTTTACGGATGTCTTCCTTGGTGAAGGAAGCTGGTTTGTCCATCGCTAAGAGAGAAAGCAATTGAAGGGTATGGTTTTGAACCATGTCGCGGAGGGCACCAGATTCATCATAGTAGCCACCACGCTCTTCCACACCCAGACGTTCTGCAAAGGTGATTTGGACATTGTCGATATAGTCACGGTTCCAAATGTTTTCAAAGATTAGATTGGCAAAACGGAGGGCAAAAATAGACTGGATCATTTCTTTACCAAGGTAATGATCAATTCGGAAAATTTGCTCTTCCTCAAAGGTTTCTTCCAGTTCTTTGTTGAGCTGACTGGCTGTTTCTAAGTCAGTTCCAAATGGTTTTTCTACGATTAGACGCTCAAAGCCTTTTCCATCCACAATTCCTTCAGATTTCAAATGTTTGGCAATGGTTCCAAAGAACTGGGGTGCCATGGATAGGAAGAAGAGTTTATTGTGGTCAGCTTGGTAGGTGTCATTGAGCTGATTTTGGAGTTCACGAAGCTTGATGTAGTGCTCGGTATCATTAACATCGTGGCTTTGGTAGTAAAAGTGGCTAGCGAATTCTTGCGCCTGTTCAGGACTATCTGCTAAATCCGAAATGGAGTCAACGACAACTGATTCAAAGTATTCTTTGCTCCAAGGACGACGAGCTGTTCCAATCACTGCAAAATGCTCTGAAAGATTACCAGCTTTATAGAGTCTA
This sequence comes from Streptococcus australis, assembly GCF_015553625.1. GTDB lineage: Bacteria > Bacillota > Bacilli > Lactobacillales > Streptococcaceae > Streptococcus > Streptococcus australis_B. Next base: position 200,564 of record NZ_JADNGY010000004.1, read on the forward strand.
AAAAGGGAAGGGTAGAGTTTGCGGTGAGCTAAATCTCCACTAGCCCCGAAAATGGTTACAATTACTTTTGAAGACATGTTCATACCTATTTTCTAACTTGATAAACCATATTCTACCATAAAATTCAGAAAATTTCTCTTTGAAAGTAAAAGTATTCTGACTTTCATAGGAAATAAAAGGAGAAGAAAGCACAAAAAAAGGTTGGACCAAAAGGTCACAACCTGCAGAGTGATAGACTGCCTAGAATACCCGATAAACATAAGGATTGGCGGGTTTTTCTACCTGATGAGCTTCCCTTATGTCTAAGACCGGAAGACTTTGGCCAAGCTGTTTATGGTATTGGATCTTTAGAGTTCCAGTAGCTTGGACCCAAGTATTATCGTCATAGGTTTGGGAGGCTCCTTTGGTCAACAGACCATAGACTCCTGAGTCGGCGATACAGTGGATAATCCCGAAACGGAAAAGGAACTGGCTGCCCGGATCTTGAGGATCCTTATAAATAAATCCGGTTAGGGTAAAGGTTTTTCCAGCAAATTCATCTGGATAGTCGTAGATGACTTCCATGACTTCCATGTAGTTTTCTGTCGTTATCTGGATATGATCTTGCTTGAGGTACTTCTTAGCTGCAGCTCTCATCTCGGATTCATAAGCAGACTTGGTAAAATAACTGCTTGTGTCAGGCTTTAGATATTGGTTGGTTGTTCCTTCGTCATTTTGAATATCCTTAGAAGAGCCAGCTGCGATGGGGAAATGATAGCCCTTGGCTGAAACCGTTTGGGAATCCAAGGTCACTGTCGGGAAACCAATTCCAACGATCAAAGGAATCAGGAGTAGAATGATACTCATGACTTTGGCTTTTTTACTGGTTAGGTGACTATGAACGGGCAGATTCTTCATCCAAATATAGAGCTGGACGACAGCCAAGAGGAAGGAAAGAATCATAGAGATATAGGCTAAATAGGAATAATGCATATTAATGTATTGGTTGAGCTTACCAGAAAGCTGCAAATACATAGTCAGTTCGAAATAGCCTGCTAAAATGAGAAATCGAATCATAGGACCACCCCCACAAACCAAGCATAAACCAAGACAACTAGGCTGACGATGCTAATAAATTGGACAATAAAGCGATTGGTCAGATAATTCTTCATCATCAAGAGGTTCTTGACATCTAGCATGGGACCGATAACCAGGAAGGCTAGGACAGGAGCTAAGCCAAAACTAGAGAGGAGGGAGGAGCCAATAAAGGCATCTGCCTCACTACACAATGAGAGCAGGAAGGAAAGAAGCATGAGGAGGAGAATGGCTAAGAGTGGTGTCGCTGAAATAGAAGTCAGCACTCGAGTTGGCACATAGACCTGAACCACGCTGGCAAACAAACAACCAAAGACCAGATACCGTCCAGTGTCGAAAAACTCATCAATGGCCTGCACAAATACTTGGAAAAAGCGTTGAGCAGCAGATAGTTTAGAAAAGTCATGTATATGGACTTCCTTGCGGTTGGCCCGTTGAATAGAAGCGGTTTGGAAAAATCCTAGGAAAATACCCAGAACAGTCGCTACCAAGATAGAGCCGATAGCTCGTAAGAGAGCCATTTGAAAAGAATTGCCAAAGGCGGAATAGGTGGCAAAGAGCACAATGGGGTTAATAACTGGCGCTGTTACTAGAAAGGGCACAGCTGTATAGCTAGGGACCTTCTTTTCTAAAAAGCGATTGATAATAGGGACGATGCCACACTCACAGGAAGGGAAAATAAAACCAATCAAGGTCCCAAACAAAATTCTTCCCCATTTATTTTTAGGGAGAGCTCGATACACTTTTTCAGGGGTGATATAGACATCGATTGCCCCTGAAATCAGACTTCCAATCAGAACAAAAGGAAGGGCTTCAATCATAATCGAAAGAAAAATTGCTCCAGCTTGAAGGACACTAGTTGGCAACTGCTGAAAGAAATTCATTTGTCAGATTCCTTCTGCTCTTTTTTCCCTTTAGTTGCTTCCTTCTTCGCCTCTGGGAAAGTGGCTTGAGGGGGATCTGGGAAAACGGCAAATTCCTCAAAGAGTTTGTCTAAATCGTCTGTTTTTGAAAATTTAATCGCCATGATAGGTCTCCTTATCTTTTTTTCTCATTATATCAAATTCTCAAAAAAGAGGGGAAAATCAAGTCCAAAAACAGGATGAAAAAGCAGTATAGAAGGCCTTCTATGGTATAATAGAAGCTATGGAAAAATATGAAAAAATAGCCCAGGAATTGGGCGTGAGTCTCAAACAAATTGATACTGTTTTGACCTTAACAGCAGAGGGATCCACCATCCCCTTTATTGCTCGGTATCGGAAAGATGCTACAGGGAATCTAGATGAAGTAGCCATCAAAGCCATTATCGATATGGACAAGTCTTTGACAGCCTTGGCTGATCGGAAAGAAACTGTCCTGGCTAAGATTGAAGAGCTTGGGAAACTCACCCCAGCCCTAAAAGAAGCGATTGAGCAAGCTGAAAAACTGGCAGATGTGGAAGAATTGTATCTTCCCTACAAGGAAAAACGCCGGACCAAGGCTACGATTGCGCGTGAGGCAGGCCTCTTACCGCTTGCTCGGATGATTTTGCAAGATCAAAAGGATTTGGAAACAGCAGCAGAGGAATTTTTATCTGAGGCTTTTCCAACTGTAAAAGATGCCATTTCTGGAGCAATCGATATTTTAGTCGAAGCCATTGCAGAAGACCCGCAATTGCGTAACCTCACTTACCAGGAGATTCGCAAACACTCCTTGATAACCTCTAGCTTGAAGGATGAGAGCAAAGACGAGAAGCAAGTCTTCCAGATTTATTATGATTTTTCTGAGAAGATTGCAAATATGCAGGGCTACCGGACTCTTGCCTTAAACCGTGGAGAGAAATTAGGAGTATTAAAGGTTGGATTTGAGCATCCTGTAGACCGTTTGATTCGTCATTTTGAAGCCCGATTTAAATCGAAAAATGGCTACATCGAAGAAGTTATCAGCCAGGCTCTGAAAAAGAAGATGCTACCAGCTATGGAGCGTCGGATTCGGACAGAATTGACAGAAGTGGCAGAAGATGGGGCCATTCAACTTTTCTCTGAAAATCTTCGTCACCTCTTGTTGATTGCTCCCCTCAAAGGGCGCGTGGTATTGGGCTTCGACCCAGCTTTCCGGACAGGAGCCAAGTTGGCTGTTGTCGATCAGACAGGAAAGATGTTGACCACTCAGGTGATTTATCCTGTTGCACCAGCTAAACCAGCACAAATTGAGGCGGCGAAAGAAGAGCTGAAGCGTTTGATTCGTGAATACGGCGTAGAAATTATTGCGATTGGGAATGGGACGGCTAGTCGAGAAAGCGAAGCCTTTGTTGCGGAAGTTCTCAAGGAAGTTCCAAATGTAAGTTATGTCATTGTGAATGAGAGTGGTGCATCTGTCTATTCAGCTAGTGAATTGGCCCGCCATGAGTTTCCAGAATTGACGGTTGAAAAGCGCTCAGCCATCTCCATTGCGCGTCGTTTGCAGGATCCACTGGCTGAGTTGGTCAAGATTGATCCAAAATCAATTGGAGTTGGTCAGTACCAGCACGATGTCAGTCAAAAGAAATTGTCTGAGAGCCTTGACTTTGTTGTCGATACTGTGGTGAACCAAGTTGGTGTAAACATTAACACCGCTAGTCCAGCTCTTTTGTCTCACGTGGCCGGTCTCAATAAAACCATTTCTGAAAATATCGTGAAGTACCGGGAAGAAGAAGGACTGATTACTTCACGCGCACAGATTAAAAAGGTTCCTCGTCTGGGGGCGAAGGCCTTTGAACAAGCAGCTGGTTTCTTACGGATTCCAGAAAGTGAGAATTTCCTTGATCGGACCGGGGTCCATCCAGAAAGTTACCCTGCAGTGAAAAAGCTCTTTACCTTACTTGGAATCACGGAGATGGATGAAGAAGCCCAAGCCAAATTGAAACAAATTGATACGGTTTCTATGGCCCAGGAACTTGAAATTGGTCCGGAAACCTTGAAAGATATTGTGGCGGATCTTCTCAAGCCAGGTCGCGATTTACGTGATTCTTTTGATGCTCCCGTCCTTCGCCAGGATGTTCTTGATTTGAAAGACTTGAAGATTGGTCAAAAACTAGAAGGAGTTGTCCGCAATGTTGTTGACTTTGGAGCCTTTGTCGATATTGGGATTCATGAAGATGGTTTGATCCACATTTCACAGATGAGTCAGCAATTTATCAAGCATCCAAGTCAAGTTGTTTCAGTTGGCGACCTAGTGACCGTTTGGGTCTACAAGATTGATTTAGAACGGGAAAAAGTGAATCTTTCCCTCTTGGCACCACATGAATCTGACTAAATACGTTCAAGAAGTATCGCTGGAAGATTTTGGTCACCCTTTTCTTCACCAAGCGATCTGGAACCCTCGCTTGCGTTCGACCGGCGGTCGCTTCTTTCCTAAAGATGGTCATCTGGATTTCAATCCTAGAATCCTAGAAAGATTTGGCTGGGAGATTTTTCGAAAGATTGTCCGTCATGAGTTGTGTCACTACCATCTCTACTATATGAAAAAGGGCTATCGCCACCAGGATCAAGATTTCAAGGCCTTACTCAAAAAGGTAGACGGCTTGCGGTATGCCCCTTCAGTTGATAAGGGAAACTATAAGATTTATGTTTGTACGAGCTGTGGGCAAGAATTCAGGAGAAAGCGGCAGATTGATCTGCAAAAGTACCGCTGTGGTCGGTGTCGAGGACTACTTAAGTATCAAGGGACAATTGATCCAGGAAATCGGCCTTGAGTCGGATGACAGTGACTTGATTTCGGGATATACTGTTCTAAAATAATAGGAGGTATGCCCTTGAATCCAACTTTTTATAAATTACGTCGAGGCAGAATCGTTTTCGGAGTATTTGCTGGACTAGCGGATCGATTTGGGCTCGATGCAAACCTATTGCGTTTTCTCTTTGTGCTCTTTAGTATCTTTCATGCTTATGGGCTTGTAGGCTTGGCTATTTATTGCCTATGTGCCTTCTCCTTGCCGTATAAAGAAGATCTTGAAAGAGAAAAGTATGGCCTCGGACCTCGCAAACGGAAGGATGCACAAGTAATCAAAGACGATGATCCATTCTTTTAAAGAATTTTCATGAATCGAATAAGAATGTGAGGCTGGGACAAAAGTCCTAGCCTCTCAATTGTCTTTGGATTATCGAGCAAGACGCAGTGGTTGAGTGAGCTCTACTACGCTGATTTCATCAGCTTTTACAGCCCTACTCAACTGTGCGGAGGTGGGACGACGAAATCGAATTCTAACGAATTACCGATTTCTGTCCCACTCTCATCTTTTTTTTCAAATGAAGAAACGATAGAAATATGGGATAACAAGGATAAAGAGAAACATCAAAGAGTACTGGAATGAGTGTGAGAATAATAGCATCAGTTTTGATACTAAAAAAAGATGCTTGAGCAAGTCTTACCTGGGATAATTTGCTATAATAGTAAGAGAAAACAAAAAGGGAGAAGCCTATGGCAATAACAGTCCGAGATTTAATTGATAAGCTTCGTTTGAAGGTTGTGTACGGCAATGAAAGCCTATTTGAAAAAGAAATCACAACGGCAGATATTTCACGTCCTGGACTTGAAATGACAGGATATTTTGATTACTATACTCCAGAACGAATTCAATTGGTTGGGATGAAAGAGTGGTCTTACCTCATCAAGATGACCTCCCACAATCGTCACCAAGTTTTGAGAAAGATGTTCCAGCCGGAAACACCGGTACTCATCATCGCGCGGGATCTAGAGGTTCCTGAAGAAATGCTCCGTGCTGCAGAGGAAAAGCAAATCGCGATTTTAAGCAGTCGCGTTCCAACTAGTCGCCTATCTGGTGAACTATCAAGCTACCTAGATTCTCTCCTTGCGGAAAGAACTAGTGTCCATGGTGTCTTGATGGATATCTATGGCATGGGGGTTCTGATCCAAGGAGATAGTGGAATCGGGAAGAGTGAGACTGGTTTAGAGCTCGTCAAACGAGGGCATCGTTTGGTAGCAGATGACCGGGTAGATGTCTTCGCCCGTGATGAGATGACCTTGTGGGGTGAGCCTGCTGAAATTCTACGTCATATGCTAGAGATTCGGGGAGTAGGGATCATTGATGTTATGAGTCTCTATGGTGCCAGTGCTGTGAAAGATTCTTCACAGGTTCAAATCGCGGTCTATTTAGAAAACTACACCAAGGAACAAACCTACGATCGTCTTGGCAATAATGCAGAAGAAATTGAGTTCTGTGGAGTGACTATTCCAAGAATTCGCATCCCTGTTAAGACAGGTCGCAATATTTCCGTTGTCATTGAGGCAGCAGCAATGAACTACCGCGCCAAAGAAATGGGATATGATGCTACTAAAACCTTTGAAGATCGATTGACCCAGTTGATTGATCAGAATGAGGTGAAAGTATGAATCCAGTAGCCATTCAACTTGGTCCCTTTAGCATTCGCTGGTATGCGATTTGTATCGTCCTCGGTCTCCTTTTGGCGGTTATCCTGTCTATGAAAGAAGCCCCTCGTAAAGGGATAGAGTCAGACGATATTATTGATTTCATTCTGATTGCTTTTCCAGTAGCGATCATAGGGGCCCGTCTTTACTATGTTATTTTTCAATGGTCTTATTACAGGGAACACCCAGGAGAGATTTTTGCCGTATGGAACGGTGGGATTGCTATCTATGGTGGACTCCTGGCAGGGGCTCTAGTCCTCTACCTATTTTCACGCAGTCGTTTGATTGACCCAGTTGATTTTTTAGATATCGCTGCACCGAGTGTCATGATTGCTCAAAGTATTGGCCGTTGGGGCAATTTTGTTAACCAAGAAGCCTACGGAGCCATTGTTAAGAATTTAGATTATTTACCTTCTTTCATTCGGAATCAGATGTTTATTGATGGACATTACCGTCAACCGACCTTCTTATATGAATCTTGTTGGAACTTGCTTGGTTTTGTGCTGATTCTTTACTTGCGTCGTCGTCCGAAACTGTTGAGAAAGGGCGAAATTACTGCTTTCTATCTAATCTGGTATGGCTTTGGTCGAATGATTATTGAAGGAATGCGGACAGATAGCTTGATGTTTTTGGGAATTCGAGTTTCACAATGGCTTTCCCTGGTCCTCATCCTGCTTGGAATCAGCATCATGATCTATCAACGAAAAAAGAATGCACCATTTTATAGAACGGAAATAGATTAAGGAGAAAAGAAATGTTTATTGAAATTGCCTATGGGCTTTTAGGGTTAGCTTTAGTAGTTTTGGTCATCTACTTGATTATCTTGTTTTCAAAGATTGGAAAAGTTGTAGATGAGACTCAAGTAACGATTAAGACCTTGACATCAGATGTAAATGTAACCTTACACCAAACCAATGAGTTGTTAGCAAAAGTGAATGTTTTGACAGAAGATTTGAATCAAAAAGTTGCAACCATTGATCCACTCTTCACAGCAGTGGCAGATTTATCTGTATCTGTGTCGGATCTGAATGATCAAGCACGTCAGATTAGCAAAAAAGCTGTCGTTGTTGGTGGAAAGACTGTTAAAACATCCGTCGGATTAAAAGCAGCTCGCATGGCTATGAAATTATTTAAATAAGAAAAGAGGTACCTTATGGGACGTTTATCATCATTATTAATTGGAACGATCACTGGCGCATCCGCAGCCTACTTCCTGACAACCAAAAAAGGGAAAGAGTTGACTGGTAAAGTCAAAGGTTTTGTAAAAGAATACCAAGAGAATCCACAAGAAGTTCATGATTCTGTGAAACAATCTGCAATGGAACTATCCAAGCAAGCATCAGACGCTATTCAGCAAACCAAGGAAAAAGTTGAAAGTGGCGAGATCAACAAAGACACTGTTATCGAGACAGTGAAAGATAAGACGCAGGATGTGGTAGAATTTTCACAAGATGCTATCCAAACGATTAAGGAAAAAATCCAGCAAAAGACCGGCAATCAAGCAAGTCCTTTCCAGCCTAAACAGGAAAAAGAAAGTGAAGAGATTGTCCTGGAATTAGAAGAAGAAACAGCTCTTCCAGGAGTTGAAGAAGAACTCAAAGAAACAGCTGTAGAAGAAGAATAAAAATAATCCCTCACCATTTGGTGAGGGATTTCTCTTATGAACTGGCAAACTAGAATGAGAAATGCCAAAAAGCCTCCCGAAGGAGGCTAAAAAATCAATCTTAGTCCTTTTTCCGTTTTAACTGGAAAATGCGGAAAGCTTGGATACTTCCCAAACTACAAGCGATTGCTGAGGCAAAAGCAAAGAAAGTATTCATCTTCATTGATAAAAAGATGAAACTAAATAAAACAGTTAAGACACAAAACACAGCAATATTAAGGAAAAATAGTAGCTCACTTAATTGAGGAGCTGGTTCAGTATCAATGTTAAAATCATAATTAGTTGTTGTATTCTCTTGTTGAAGGGGAATTTCGACATAGTCGTATTCTTCAACAACTCTAAGTTTTCTTACGGGCATATTTCTCTCTCCTAACAGTACTCTATTATTTTAACACGTTTTCAAGCACAGAAATGTTACAAAACTGTTACAATTTTTACAAAATTAAGAAATTTGAAGAGCAAAAATACTTTTTTGGTATAATAGTTTTCATGAATAAGATAATTATTACAGCTACAGCTGAAAGTATTGAACAGGTTCAAGCCCTTCTAGAAGCAGGGGTAGACCGTATTTATGTTGGTGAAAAAGATTATGGATTACGACTTCCTCATACTTTCTCGTATGACGAATTAAGTCGAATTTCTGATCTAGTCCATGCAGCAGGAAAAGAATTGACAGTGGCTGTCAATGCCTTGATGCATCAAGATATGATGGATCATATCAAACCATTTTTAGATTTCCTTGCATCGATTAACGTCGATTATATCACGGTGGGGGATGCAGGTGTCTTTTATGTCTTGAAGCGGGATGGCTACAACTTTAAAACCATTTATGATGCTTCTACCATGGTGACAAGTAGCCGTCAAATCAATTTCTGGGGACAAAAGGCTGGTGTTTCTGAAGCTGTTCTTGCTCGAGAAATCCCATCTGCAGAGCTTTTCAAGATGCCAGAAATCTTAGAGATTCCTGCTGAAGTATTGGTCTATGGGGCTAGTGTAATTCACCATTCAAAACGACCTCTTCTGCAGAATTATTATAATTTTACTCACATCGATGACGAAAAGACGAGAGAGCGCGATCTCTTTCTGGCAGAGCCTGGGGATCCAGATAGCCATTACTCTATTTTTGAAGATAAACATGGAACTCATATTTTTGCCAACAATGATTTGGATTTGATGACCAAATTGTCTGAGTTAGTTGAACATGGATTTACTCATTGGAAGTTAGAGGGGATTTATACACCTGGTCAAAACTTTGTGGAAATTGCCAAGTGTTTTGTGAAAGCACGGGAGCTCTTGGAAGCTGGAACCTTCACTTCGGACCAGGCCTTCCTATTGGATGAACAGATTCACCAATTGCATCCCAAGAATCGCTTCCTCGATACTGGATTTTATGACTACGATCCAGACATGGTTAAATAAAGGAGAAAAGCCTGCCAGGAGTGCGGGCCTTCCTTTTTGATGATGGTAAAGAATGAGAATTGTCAAAACAATTCCCAAACCATTGCCTTTCGACTGGATTTGCTATAAAATAGACAAGATTGATAATCTAACTAATATACTTGTAATATACTAGGAGATATGATGACAAAACAATTGAAACGTCCAGAGGTTTTATCCCCCGCTGGAACTTTAGAAAAACTAAAAGTCGCTGTTCGCTATGGTGCGGATGCTGTCTTTATCGGTGGGCAGGCCTATGGTCTTCGTAGCCGTGCAGGAAACTTCACCTTTGAGCAAATGGAAGAAGGAGTCCAATTTGCGGCTAAGTATGGAGCCAAGGTCTATGTTGCGGCCAATATGGTCATGCACGAAGGCAATGAAGTAGGAGCTGGAGAATGGTTCCGTCGTTTACGGGATATCGGAATCGCAGCGGTCATTGTTTCAGACCCTGCCTTGATTACCATCGCAGCGACTGAAGCGCCAGGTTTGGAAATTCACCTTTCTACGCAAGCTAGTGCTACCAACTATGAGACCCTTGAGTTTTGGAAAGATTTGGGCTTGACACGGGTCGTTTTGGCTCGTGAAGTTTCGATGGAAGAACTAGCTGAGATTCGTAAGCGGACGGACGTTGAGATTGAAGCCTTTGTTCACGGAGCGATGTGTATTTCCTACTCTGGTCGTTGTACCCTGTCCAATCATATGAGTATGCGGGATGCTAACCGTGGTGGCTGTTCCCAATCTTGCCGCTGGAAGTATGATCTCTACGATATGCCATTTGGGCAAGAACGCAAGAGTCTCAAAGGGGAAATCCCTGAAGAGTTTTCGATGTCAGCTGTGGATATGTCGATGATTGACCATATCCCTGATATGATTGAAAATGGAGTGGACAGTCTTAAAATCGAAGGTCGCATGAAGTCCATTCACTATGTCTCTACCGTAACGAACTGTTACAAGGCAGCTGTTGATGCTTATTTGGAAAGTCCTGAGAAGTTCGAAGCCATTAAGCAAGATTTGATTGATGAGATGTGGAAAGTGGCCCAACGTGAGCTAGCGACTGGTTTTTACTATGGTACTCCTTCAGAAAACGAGCAACTGTTTGGGGCTCGTCGGAAGATTCCAGAATACAAGTTTGTTGGAGAAGTGGTTGCCTATGATGCGGACAAGCAAATTGCGACCATTCGTCAACGGAATGTCATCAACGAAGGGGACCAAGTGGAATTTTACGGACCTGGTTTCCGACATTTTGAAACAGTCATCGAAGATTTGCATGATGCCAAGGGCAATAAAATTGACCGAGCACCAAATCCGATGGAGTTATTGACCATTCATATGCCAACACCAGTTGAACCAGGTGATATGATCCGTGCTCTCAAAGAAGGCTTGATCAATCTCTATAAAGAAGATGGAACGAGTCAAACAGTTCGTGCCTAAAAAGTACAAGAAAAAAACACCGCATGCCTCCCTAGCTTGGAAGTTTACGGTGTTTTTTGTTGGGCGATTCGAATCGTATGTGGAACAAGACTAATCTTTTGAATGTCAGAAATTCGAATAATGGTTGACATACTCTTTTTAAAATTCTTGACAATGAGTTGTTTTCGTTCCTGATCATATTTCACGATATCGCCTGTAAAACTCTTATTTTGGAAGATGACATGGACTCCTTGTTTTTTTCGAAGGGCCAGTTCAATAATCTGAATCGTTTTACCATCCTCTAAAGGAGCTGGTTGAGAGGTTTTATCGTTGAAAAATTCATTTGCTCGGTCCTTGAGAAGCTCAAGAAATCTTTTCATAGCATAATTCTCCATAAGTTGATACAATATATTATAGAAAATTTCATTCATTTTGTAAAATTTTTTACGAATTATTAAGGTGAAAGACATTGAAAGGAGTATTCATGGCAGATTTTAGTTTTGAAATTGAAGAACAACTCTTGGTCTTATCTGAAAATGAAAAAGGATGGACCAAGGAGTTAAACCGGGTTAGCTTTAATGGAGCACCTGCCAAGTATGATATCCGAACTTGGAGCCCAGACCATACGAAGATGGGCAAGGGGATCACGCTCACCAATGAAGAATTCCAAGTTCTGCTAGATGCATTTAAACAATAATAGACTGAGTAAGAAAGAGAGTGGGACAGAAATCGGTAATTCGTTAGAATTCGATTTCGTCTTCCCACCTCCGCATAGTTGAGTAGGGCTGTAAAAGCTGATGAAATCAGCGTGGTAGAGCCCACTCAACCACTGCGTCTTGCTCGATAATCCAAAGACAATTGAGAGGCTAGGACTTTTGTCCGGGCCTCTTTTTTGATGTTTTCAATAATTATAGCTTGAAACTATATCCTATTCAAGAAAACAAGATTAACGCAAATCATTGTGGATGATGGGATGGACTGTTATAATAACCTTATTCGTTTATCTCATGTAGCACTTATAGGAAAGGAATCCATATGTCAGATTTACTAAGTATTTATAAAGAATTGCAAGCAAAAAAATGGGTGGACTTGAGTCACCAAATCAATGCAGAAAGTCCACACTTCCCTGCCCTTCCTGCCTTGAAACAAGAAGACCTCTTCACATTAAAAGACGGTTTCCATGTTCAAAAATTTACAGTGGTTGGTCAATACGGAACGCATATTGATGCACCAATTCACTTTGTAGAAGGGGGCCGTTGGTTGGATGAGATTGACCTTAAAGATCTCCTCTTGCCACTCTATGTTATCGACAAGTCTAAAGAAGTTGCTGCGAATCCAAACTTTATCTTGAGCAAACAAGATATCTTAGATTTTGAAGCTGAACATGGACAAATTGTAGAAGGAGCTTTTGTTGCCTTCCGTAGTGATTGGTCAAAACGTTGGCCAGATCAAGATGCTATGCGTAACCTCGATGAAAATGGGGTTCAACAAAGTCCAGGATGGAGCCGAGAAGCTTTGGAATTCTTGATTCATGAACGCCATGTCAAGGCTGTGGGTCATGAAACTTTCGATACTGATGCAGGTATTCCAGCAGCAGAGCATGGCTTGGTCAATGAATACTACCTTTTGGAACAAAATATCTACCAAGTTGAAGTCTTGAACCACTTGGATCAAGTACCAGCAGTAGGTGCCTTGATTTCAATTGCCTTCCCTCACTGGGATAAGGCAACTGGTTCACCTGTTCGTGCCATTGCTATCTTGCCATAAACAACAGAGAGAGTGGAACAGAAATCGGTAATTCGTTAGAATTCGATTTCGTCGTCCCACCTCCGCACAGTTGAGTAGGGCTGTAAAAGCTGATGATATCAGCGTAGTAGAGCCCACTCAACCACTGCGTCTTACTCGACAATCCAAAGACAATTGAGAGGCCGGACTTTTGTCCCAGTCTCTTTTTTTAATATCTTAAGAACATGACTAGTGAATCTAGATTTCATTTCTTTCGAAGGTTCTTATCTTACAAAAATGTAAGGTAAGAAAGGTAAAATGAAAGATTAGACTATGGAAGCTTCAGCGATGATACATTAAAATTTAAACAGAAGAAAAAGGCTTGTCGAACAAACCTTTTCTGATATTAGCGCATGGTAACGAATTCTTCGGATCCAGTTGGATGAATAGCGACGGTTGCATCGAAATCAGCTTTTGTGGCTCCCATCTTGATAGCAACGGCAAATCCTTGGATCATTTCATCCACCCCGTATCCAAGACCATGGAGACCGACAACGGTTTCTTCCGGTCCTGCAGTGATGAGTTTAAATTTAGCCAACTGACGATGTTGGGTCACAGCTGAATACATCGAGGCGAAACTTGAAGTATAAACCTTGATAGCTTCTTTTCCATATTGTTTTTCGGCTTCTTCTTGAGTGAAACCGACTGTACCAATAGCGGGATGGGAAAAGACAACGGTCGGAATGGTTGCGTAGTCCATTTTAGCATCGGTTTTTCCATTAAAGAGCCGTTCGGATAGGGTACGCCCCGCCTTGATAGCGACAGGAGTTAATTCTTTTTCTCCTGTGACATCCCCAAGAGCATAGATACCAGGAACAACCGTATTCTGGTATTCATCTACTGCAATGAATCCTTTCTCATTTAAAGTGACACCTGCAGCTTCTAGATGGAGGTCTTGGACGTTTGGTTTTCGTCCAGTTGCCCAGATGACATGATCAGCGACAAAAGATGTTTGGTCTTCGAAATACACTCGGATTTGACCATTTTCTTCCTTAGTCAGTCGGACAGGAACCTTGTGAGGATGGAGAGGCAATCCTTGTTTATCCATCTCCTCCATTAAGCCATCGACAATGTAAGAATCAAACTTTCTTAAGGGACGATCTCCTCGAACGAAGAGGTCTGTCTTAACACCAAGGGCATGGAGGACACCGGCTAGTTCTACCGCAATGTAGCCAGCGCCAATAATGGTAACTGATTTTGGTAGTTCTTCCCAAGCAAAGACATCGTCAGAGGTTTCTCCTAGGTCTGCTCCAGGTAGATCTGGGATGTAAGCATGAGCCCCTGTAGCGATCACAATGTGTTTAGCCTTGATGGTTTCTCCGTTGACTTCAACTGTATGGGCGTCGACAAAGCGAGCGCGACCTTGGATATATTCCACACCGTTTCGTTTAAAACTGCCATCATAAGAAGAACGAGCCCGATCAATATAGGCTTCGCGATTTTTTCTTAAGGTCGCAAAATCAAAATTGCTCTGTTCAGAAATAAACCCATAATCTGGACCGTAATCACGAATGGCTTCAGCAATTTGGGCGCCATACCACATAATTTTTTTAGGGACACATCCTTTGTTGACACAGGTCCCACCTAGCTGCTTTTCTTCAATAACAGCGGCGCGGGCTCCATGTTCTCCAGCTCGGTTCATGGTAGCAATCCCTCCGCTACCTCCACCAATGGAGATAATATCAAATTCTTTCATGGTTAGTACTCCTTTGTTGATTTACACTTCCATTGTAACAACAAAGGTTACAAAATTCAAGAAATTGCCATCGTTGAATAGGAGGAGAAAACAAGATAGCAAAAAAAACGTGCAAAACAGATGATTCTGAATTGAAAAATGAGGAAATATGATATACTAAACTTATAATTTGAAACGCTTTCGAATATTGGAGGAAAGAAATGAAGAAATTTAAAAAATGGCAAATTATTACAGCGACAGGTGCTGCACTAGCAGTTGTAGGAATGGGGAGCTGGCTTGCCTTTGGAAAATCAGGCAGTGGCCCTGAAGAAATGGTCGATATGACACCTATGGTACAAACCGTGAAAGAAGGTTCGATTGCTTCCTCTGTTTTATTGACAGGTAAGGTCACAGCCAATCAAGAACAATATATTTATTTTGACGGAACTAAAGGAGATTTGCAATCCATCCTAGTGAATGTCGGGGATCAAGTAACCGCCGGCCAAGCTATTGTTCAATATAGTAGTACAGAAGCGCAATCTGCCTATGACGCAGCGGTACGTGCGGTTAATAAGGCAGATCGTCAATTGAACGATCTCATGACCAATGGAGTGACCATTGATACAACAGGGGATGAGGAAGCAGATAGCAAATCAGCCTCTCAAGCCCAACGCTCTTTGGACACACAAGTGGGTGATTTACGCGATGCCCGTGCGGATGCTGTAGCCAATATGGAAAAAGCTAAAGCTTTGTTGGATGCTACAACCGTAAAAAGTAGTACAGATGGAACGGTTGTAGAAGTCAATAAAGATGTCTCCAAATCAACAACCGGAACCAACCAAACCCTTGTTCATATCGTCAGCAACGGTAACCTTCAAGTAAAAGGTGAGTTGTCTGAGTACAATCTAGCAAACATTTCAGTTGGTCAGGAAGTGACCTTAACCTCTAAGGTCTATCCTGGGAAAAAATGGACTGGAAAGATTAGCTACGTTGCCAATTATCCGACAGATGCTGGTCAGGCTGGTGCAAATGCCGCAGGTTCTGGACAAGGAACAGGGGGAGCTAAATATCCATTTACGGTAGATATTACCAGTGAGATCGGTGATTTGAAACAAGGTTTCTCTGTCAATATTGAAGTAAAAAGTTCAACCATCCATCCTTTGGTTCCTGTGACAAGTGTCTTATCAGATGGCGATCAAAGCTATGTTTGGACGATTGAAGCTGGCAAGGCTAAAAAAGTCATGGTTACCTTAGGAAATGCAGATGCAGAAAATCAAGAAGTCTTATCTGGTTTGAACAAGGATGCTCAAGTCATCACCAACCCTTCTGGCGATTTGGAAGATGGGAAAGAGGTCGGAAAATATGACAAAATTGATTGAGCTGAAAAACATCAATAAAAGTTATCAAAATGGTGATCAAACCTTACAGGTATTAAAGGATATCCATTTAGATGTGGAAGAAGGGGAATTTCTAGCTATTATGGGACCTTCCGGGTCTGGGAAATCTACCCTAATGAACATTATTGGCCTTCTAGATCGTCCGACCAGTGGTGAGTACAGGCTAGAGGGGGAAGAAGTAGGAAATCTTAGTGAGAAGAAATTAGCCCAGGTTCGCAATGAGCAAATAGGCTTTGTCTTCCAACAATTCTTTCTCCTATCAAAACTCAATGCCTTTCAAAACGTCGAGCTTCCCTTGATTTATGCAGGAGTGAATCCTTCTAAACGAAAGGAATTAGCTGAACAATTTTTAAAGAAAGTTGAACTAGATACGCGGATGCACCATCTTCCTTCGGAATTGTCTGGAGGGCAAAAACAACGGGTGGCCATTGCGCGTGCTTTGGTCAATCATCCTTCTATTATCTTAGCGGATGAACCAACTGGAGCTCTCGACTCCAAAACTGGCGATCAAATTATGGAGCTCTTGACAGCACTCAATCAAGAAGGGAAAACCATCATCATGGTAACCCACGAAACGGAGATTGCCGCTTATGCCAAACGGCAGATTGTCATTCGAGATGGGGTTATATCCTCGGATAGCCGCAATGAAAGGAGGGCCTGATGCAGAACTGGAAATTCGCCATTAGTTCCATTTTGGGACATAAAATGAGATCGTTCTTAACCATGGTAGGGATTATCATCGGGGTTGCCTCGGTCGTTGTCATCATGGCTCTCGGAGATGGGATGAAAGCTGGAGTAACTAAGACCTTTACCAAGGATCAGCAATATGTTCAGATTTCGTACTCCGCCCGAAAGAGTGGCTACATGACTGGTTTTAATCTTGGCCCAGAACCTGTCTCAGAAGAAGGTGGTGCTGAAGGTGGTGGGGAAGGCGGTGTTGCAAGTGAAGAAGACCAAGGAATGTCACCGCCAGCTGGCTATGGAGAGGAAAGTAGCGAAGATGTTGACAACCCAATCCTTGAAACACCACCCGTCGTTCAAGAAGAATGGGTCAAGGAACTGACCAAGATTCCTGGCATTGATGGCTACTATGTTGGTAATACAGCCAATGCCACTATCTCCTTTCAGAAGAAAAAATCTGAAGGGGTGAATATCATGGGGGTCAATGATACCTATTTCTCTGTCAGAAAATTTGAATTGGTTTCAGGAAGAAAACTAAATGCTTCAGACTATCAGAGTTTTTCACGGGTCATCATGTTGGATGAAGGCTTAGCTTCGACCTTATTTGGGACGGAAAGTGCCCTTAACCAAGTGGTTGCTGTCGGAGACAATAACTATCGGGTGGTAGGAATCTTCAAGGATCCAAATGCTGGATCTGCTTTGTATGGAGTTTCTTCTGGAGGGAGTGCCTTGATGGCTAATACCCAAGTCGCTTCAGAATTTGGAACAGAAGAAATTTCTACTATTGTGGTGCATATCCCGGATGTCAAACAGATTAAACCAACTGGAATCGAAGCAGCGAAAAAATTAACCGAGTTATCGGGAGTTCGCCAAGGAGAGTTCCAAATCTTTAACATGGATAGTATCTTGGAGCAGACCAATCAAATGCTTGGAATTATGACAACAGTCATCGGTGCGATTGCAGGAATCTCCCTTCTCGTTGGTGGGATTGGGGTCATGAATATCATGTTGGTTTCTGTGACTGAGCGGACACGTGAAATCGGTTTGAGAAAAGCCCTCGGAGCTACTCGTGGAAAAATCTTGATTCAATTCCTCATTGAATCCATGGTCTTGACCATGATGGGAGGAATTCTCGGTTTGGGATTGGCCTATGGTGTCAATGCCCTCATCGCCACAGCAGCTGCAGGTGCTCTAGAAGGACCTCCAGTCGTCTCCATGTCGGTGGCTATTGGAAGTATCATCTTTTCAGCTTGTGTCGGAATTGTCTTTGGTATCTTACCAGCAAGCAAGGCATCAAAACTCGATCCGATTGAAGCTCTTCGCTATGAATAAGGATGAATGACCTACATAGTTGATTCGGATGAAGTAAAATTTGATCATGAATGAATGGAATGTGATGGAAAAGGGAGAAGGAACCCTTTCCTTCCATTCCTTTTTTCATTTTTCCTGCTCAAGAATAGTGTATTTCCCCGTCAAATATGATAAAATAGGGGAGAATAACTTAGGAGGTTCCAAATGACTACTGAACATATGGAAGAATTAAATGACCAGCAGATTGTCCGTCGTGAGAAAATGGCGGCCCTTCGTGAACAAGGAATCGACCCATTTGGAAAGCGATTCGAACGTACTGCAGATTCTGGTCAATTGAAAGAAAAATATTCAGAATTAGATAAAGAACAACTTCATGACTTGAACGAAACAGCCATTATTGCGGGTCGTCTTGTGACCAAACGTGGAAAAGGAAAGGTTGGTTTTGCTCACCTTCAAGACCGTGAAGGTCAAATCCAAATTTACGTTCGTAAAGACGCAGTTGGTGAAGAAAATTATGAAATTTTCAAAAAGGCAGACCTTGGAGATTTCCTTGGGGTAGAAGGAGAAGTGATGCGGACAGACATGGGTGAGCTTTCAATCAAAGCTACTCACATCACACACTTGTCTAAAGCTCTTCGTCCCTTGCCTGAAAAATTCCACGGACTTTCAGATGTGGAAACCATCTACCGCAAACGTTACTTGGATTTGATTTCTAACCGTGAAAGTTTCGAGCGCTTTGTAACTCGTTCAAAAATCATCTCAGAAATCCGTCGTTACTTGGATGGTCAAGGCTTCCTTGAAGTAGAAACTCCTGTCCTTCACAACGAGGCTGGTGGAGCATCTGCGCGTCCGTTTATCACTCACCACAATGCCCAAAACATTGACATGGTCCTTCGTATTGCGACCGAACTTCACTTGAAACGCCTGATCGTTGGTGGAATGGAGCGCGTTTATGAAATCGGACGTATCTTCCGTAATGAAGGAATGGATGCTACTCACAACCCTGAATTCACATCCATTGAAGTCTACCAAGCCTATGCTGACTACCAAGATATTATGGACTTGACGGAAGGGATTATCCAACACGCTGCGAAAGCCATTCATGGGGATGGTCCTGTTAACTACCAAGGAACTGAAATCAAGATCAATGAACCATTCAAGCGTGTCCACATGGTGGATGCGATCAAGGAAATTGCTGGTATTGACTTCTGGCAGGAAATGAGCTTTGAAGAAGCAGCAGCCCTTGCCAAAGAAAAACATGTGCCAGTTGAAAAACACTACACTGAAGTGGGGCATATTATCAATGCCTTCTTCGAAGAATATGTGGAAGAAACCTTGACACAACCAACCTTTGTCTATGGACACCCTGTAGCTGTATCTCCATTGGCCAAGAAGAATGATGAAGATCCTCGTTTCACGGATCGTTTTGAGCTCTTCATCATGACCAAGGAATATGCCAATGCCTTTACAGAATTGAACGACCCAATCGACCAATTGGAACGCTTCAAAGCGCAGGCACGCGCCAAAGAATTGGGAGACGATGAAGCGACTGGTATTGACTACGACTATATTGAAGCTCTTGAATATGGTATGCCACCAACAGGAGGACTCGGAATCGGTATCGACCGTCTCTGCATGCTCCTTACTGACACAACTACTATTCGGGATGTTCTTCTCTTCCCAACTATGAAATAAGATAAAAGAAAACACTGATCGCAAGATCAGTGTTTTTTAGTCTTCCAAATAAGAGGTGTCATTCCAAGTTTCTAAGTGATAGTGCTCAAAATCATCTGTTGTCAAAATGGTCACACTGGCATTATTGAGGTCACCGTTTTTACGGAGTTCCTCTGGTTTATAGCCAAGTAGGGTCCGAATGGAAGCTGTTAAATTAGCCCCATGTCCAACGATAAGAACGGTATCGAACTCTTTTCCTTTCAGGCTTTTCACAAAATCACAGGTACGCTTGGTTGTTTCAGAAACGGATTCTGCCTCAAATAGGTCGTGATGGAATTGTGATAGATCGTGTCGGAAAGCCTTCATTTCCTCAGGATAGAGAGCTTTCAACTCCACAATTTTACCACCTTCTAGCCTACCAAGCTGCCATTCCCGTAGAGCAGGAGTCTCTTGGAGGGAGGTAGGATGCTGATTTTGCTTGAGGAGGATTTGAGCAGTATGGACGGCTCTAGGCAAATCGCTTGAATAAGCTGCATCAAAGTGTGTTTGAGATAGATGCCGACCCAAGGCTTCTAACTGCTGGATGGAAGATTCTAAAAGCGGGGAGTCGCCGTTTGCCCCTTGGATACGGCCCTCCTCGTTCCACTCAGTGCGTCCATGACGGACAAAATATAGTTTCATAGTAGTTTTATCCTTTACTCAACCAAATCCTCGAAGCTAGCCTTGACCAAATCAGCTAAATCTTGCGCCTTGATTTGAATACTGTGACCAACTTCACCTGCAGAGACAATCATCTGATCAAGTTCCAAGGCAGATTGGTCAATGAAAATAGGGTAGTTGTGTTTTTGTCGAATGCCGACAGGATTATTGGCCCCGTGGACATAGCCTGTTGTTTTTTCTAAGTCTTTCTGTGGAATCATGCTGACTTTTTTATTGCCAGATAGTTTGGCCAATTTTTTCTCTGACAAGTGGGCAGAGATGGGAACAATTCCGATAACAGGACCAGTTTTATCGCCAGTTAGAGCCAATGTCTTATAAATTTGCTCAGTCCTAATCCCTTCTGGAATTATTCCTTCAAGGGCATTGATTTGTAATCCCATATGGGGGATTTTTGCTTTTTGCAAAATTTGTTCCACCAATGTTTTTTTTACTTTTTGTTTTTTCGCCATCTTACTGTTGTCTTTCTCTAAATTTTCTAATATTATATCATACTCTTTGAGTTGCAGTTTAAGAGAAAAAGAGGCGTCTGCCTCTTTTAATTCTTTTCTACTGTAAATAGTTTTCGGTAGATTTTTTCTTGATCTTGTGTAGGTGCAATCTGGTTTAAGTCCAAGTAGTGGGTGAAGCCATTCAATTGCCCCTGAGAGGTGTACTGGTGAAGATCATACTCATCATCAGTAGATGGAGCCGCATTGTAGTAGCCATCATCATAACCATAAGTTGGAATCCAGAGGGCGGTAAATTTATCAGTGGAGATACTATGTTCCTCCATGAAGTAGGTCCCAATATAGATTCCGATATTTTTGGCTCCCAATGATGCTAGCTTGGCACGGAAGGCTTCCACTCCAGCGTTCATATCACCCATGGTTTTTTCTTCTACATCCAGCCAATAATAGGTTGGTTTGTATTTTTTGGATGCCTGATAGAACTCTTCTGCTTCCTTTTCCATTTCTTTCTTGTCCTTGGCAGCTACGTAAGCATATACCGCAACTGGAATATCTCGTTTTTGAAACTCTTTAATATGAGTTTCGTATGATTTGTCTATTCCATTTAAATAAGTCGCAGCATTTTCTTTTTTAGCTTGAGCGCCACTATGAACGCGAACAATGACTCCAGAAACATTCTGTGCTAAGAGATCATAATCAATCTCGCTTGGTAATTGCCAACCAGAGATGTCAATAATTGGTCGATTCAAAAATTCTTGATCTAGTTCTTTTACTGAATCAGAAGAAGAGGAAGATGGGACTTTTGATTGATTGGTTTTCTTTACCTCTTGTGTGGTCTTGCTTCTAGCAAGTTGATTCCTTTGAATATCTGCTACTGTCTTAGAAATGAGCAGAAAGGAAAAGATGCTTAGGAAAAAGACGAAGAGGACAATTGGTTTAATCCTTTTTCTCATACAGAATCATTTTACCGCAAAAGATGGAAAAAGGCAAAACAAAGGGTCTGAAAGCGCAAAAACAAACGATTGTCGTAAAAATGCGGATTACTTTTTTGGACTAAGCTAGTAGGAGGAAAAAAAGGGCTAGACTGATCTGATTAATCCTCTATGACAGGTGAAAAACCGAATCTTATTTGATATTTCCTTTTTTTTACTATTGAAAGGTGATATAATGAAGACTGAAAATTAGAAGTATGGGTGTTACATGAAATTAGAAAAACGTCATTTTTTAAACTATTCAATCCTGATTCCGTACCTCCTTTTGTCAATATTAGGATTGATTATTGTCTACTCGACAACGAGTGCATTAGCCATCCAAAAAGGAGTTAGTCCTTTTGGGATGATCAAAAGCCAGGGAATCTTTTTTGTTCTGAGTTTGGTTACCATTCTCTTTATCTATAAGGTGAAATTGAATAACCTTAAGAAAAAGGCTTTCATTGGGATTGTTATCATTGCGGAGACGATCCTTCTCTTGCTATCGCGTTTTATCACAGACACGGTGAATGGGGCGCATGGGTGGTTGAATTTTGGAGGTTTCTCAATTCAGCCAGCTGAGTACTTGAAAATTATCCTAGTTTGGTATTTGGCCTTAGTTTTCTCTAAAAAGCAAGAAGAGATTCAGCAATATGATTACCAGGCACTTACCCATAATCAATGGATTCCTCGTGATTTGGCAGATTGGCGTTGGATGGTGCTCTTCTTGATCGCTATTGTAGTAATCATGCCAGACTTAGGAAATGCGACCATTCTCGCACTAACAACTTTAATCATGATTAGTGCAAGTGGGATAGCCTACCGCTGGTTCTCAAGCCTATTAGCTATGCTAGTGGGGGGATCGACTGTTCTCCTTTATTCCATCAAGTTAATTGGGGTTGAGAGATTTTCTAAAATCCCTGTCTTTGGATATGTAGCGAAACGTTTCAGTGCTTTTTATAATCCCTTTAATGATTTATCAGATTCTGGACACCAATTGGCCAATTCCTATTACGCCATGAGTAATGGGGGCTGGTTTGGCTTAGGGCTTGGAAATTCGATTGAAAAGCAAGGGTATTTGCCAGAAGCACATACAGACTTTGTCTTTTCGATCGTCATTGAAGAACTTGGTTTTGTGGGAGCTAGTCTCATCTTAGCCTTGTTGTTCTTCTTAATTTTGCGTATTATTCTTGTGGGGATACGGGCAAGAGATCCATTTAATTCGATGA
This sequence comes from Streptococcus australis, assembly GCF_015553625.1. Classification (GTDB taxonomy): domain Bacteria; phylum Bacillota; class Bacilli; order Lactobacillales; family Streptococcaceae; genus Streptococcus; species Streptococcus australis_B. The sequence goes on from NZ_JADNGY010000004.1 coordinate 223,440, forward strand.
TGGCCATCGGTATAGGAGGGATGCTTCTGACTCAAACCTTTATTAATATTGGTGGGATTTCTGGGTTGATTCCTTCGACAGGGGTGACCTTCCCCTTCCTATCACAAGGAGGAAATAGTTTGTGGGTCTTATCTATTGCGATTGCCCTTGTCTTGAATATTGATGCGAGTGAAAAGCGCGCCCTAGCTACTCAAGAGGCCCCTTCTTACGAGAAGCCTCAGAAAATCCAAAGCTATTACTAAACCGGAGTGAGTAAAGAAAGGAGTTATCATGACTTTACAAAAACTAGAGAGCTATACCAACAAAGAGATTATCAAAGAAGAAGTTGAGATTTTAACCACTATTTTAGAAGACATTGCTAAAAATTTGGTGAGTCCAGAAACCTTTGATAAGATTCTTGAATTGAAAAAACTATCTGTCTCAAAAGACTATTTAAAATTGGATCAAATTGTTAGAGAGCTATCAAATGAAGAGATGATCGTGATTTCTCGATACTTTGCCATTCTCCCCTTATTGATTAATATCTCTGAAGATGTCGATTTGGCTTTTGAAATCAATCATCAGAATAATGTGGGACAGGACTATCTAGGAAAACTATCGTCAACCATCCGCCAGGTGGCTGAGACTGAAAATGCTCAGGAAATTTTGGAACGCCTCAACGTGGTACCAGTATTGACAGCTCATCCTACCCAAGTGCAACGGAAAACCATGTTGGACCTAACCACTCAGATTCACAGCCTTTTGCGCCAACATCGGGATGTGAAAGCAGGCTTGATGAACGAGACCAAATGGTACAATAATTTGCGTCGAAACATTGAAATTATGATGCAAACCGATATGATCCGTGAAAAGAAACTCAAGGTAACAAATGAGATTACCAATGTCATGGAATACTATAATAGTTCCTTCCTTCAGGCTGTTCCTAACTTAATGTTGGAATACAAACGTCTTGCCAAGGAGCAAGGGATCGAGTTACAGCAACCTAAACCGATTACGATGGGAATGTGGATTGGTGGAGACCGGGATGGGAATCCTTTTGTAACTGCTGAGACCTTGAAGCGATCAGCTACCATTCAAAGTGAAGTTATTCTAAACTACTATATTCAGAAAATATCTAGCCTATATCGGAATTTCTCCCTCTCTACCAATCTTTCAAAAACCAGTCAAGCGGTTGAAGAGATGGCGGCCCGTTCGAGTGATACCTCTGTCTTTAGAGAGAAGGAACCCTACCGTCGAGCCTTCCATTATATTCAATCCAAATTGGTCCAAACCTTATTGAATATTAAGGAATGGTCAGTAGTTGGCTCAACAGTAGATGAGCGCCATCCGATTGAACGTCTTCTCGGTGCTCACACCCATCAACAAGGAGTGGTTTCCGATTATATCGGTACCCGTATCAGTGGTGCTATCCAAGAGTTGGCAGAAGATCGTCCTCCTTATTACGAAACAGTTGAAGAATTTAAACAGGATTTGACCCTGATTCAAGAATCATTGATTGAAAATAAGGCAGAGGCTTTAATCTCAGGTGAGTTTGCTGAGTTATTAGAAGCAGTAGAGGTCTTTGGTTTCTTCTTGGCTTCGATTGACATGCGTCAAGATTCGAGTGTTCATGAAGCCTGTGTGGCAGAACTATTAAAAGAAGCAGGGATTAATGATCACTACAGTGATTTGTCAGAAGACGAAAAGTGCGAGTTGCTGTTACAAGAGTTGTTAGAAGATCCTCGGATTTTATCTGCTACCCATGCAGAAAAATCAGAATTGCTTGAGAAAGAATTAGCTATTTTCCAAACAGCGCGTGAATTAAAAGACCGCTTAGGAGAAGATGTCATTCGTCAAACCATTATTTCTCATGCAACCAGTGTATCGGATATGCTTGAGTTGGCCATCATGTTGAAAGAAGTGGGACTGATTGACAAGGAAAGCGCACGTGTGCAAATTGTTCCTCTCTTTGAGACAATCGAAGACTTGGACCAATCTGAAGATACGATGAGAAAGTATCTGTCACTTCCAATTGCTAAACGCTGGATTGCTTCTAAGAACAACTACCAAGAAATTATGCTTGGTTATTCTGATAGTAATAAAGACGGTGGTTATCTATCTTCTTGTTGGACTCTTTATAAAGCCCAACAACAATTAACAGCGATTGGTGACGAATTTGGTGTCAAGATCACCTTCTTCCATGGCCGTGGTGGAACGGTTGGTCGTGGTGGTGGCCCAACCTATGAAGCGATCACCTCACAACCATTGAGATCTATCAATGACCGAATTCGTTTGACTGAGCAAGGTGAGGTCATTGGCAACAAATATGGGAACAAGGATGCAGCTTATTACAACTTAGAAATGTTGGTCTCTGCAACGATTAACCGGATGATTGCTAAGAAGAAGAGTGAAAAGAGCATGTCCGATCAGTACAATGAGATTATGGATCAGATTGTCAATCGTAGCTACGATATTTATCGTGAACTGGTTTTTGGCAATGAACATTTCTATGATTACTTCTTCGAATCCAGTCCGATTAAGGCCATTTCTAGTTTTAATATTGGTTCCCGTCCGGCAGCCCGTAAGACCATCAAAGAAATCGGTGGCTTGCGTGCCATTCCTTGGGTCTTCTCATGGTCACAGAGCCGTGTGATGTTCCCTGGCTGGTACGGTGTAGGATCTAGTTTTAAAGAATTTATTGATGCAGACCCTGAAAACATTGAAACCTTGCGTTATATGTACCAAAAATGGCCATTCTTCAAGTCTCTTCTTTCAAACGTAGACATGGTGCTCTCAAAAGCCAATATGAACATTGCATTTGAATATGCTAAGCTGTGTGAAGAAGAGGAAGTTCGTGATATCTTCAATATTATCCTGGACGAATGGCAACTGACCAAGGATGTTATTTTACAAATTGAAGGGCATGATGAACTATTAGCTGAAAACCCTTATCTAAAAGATAGTTTAGATTATCGTATGCCATACTTTAATGTTCTGAACTATATTCAATTAGAATTAATTAAACGCCAAAGACGTGGTGAATTGCCTGCAGATCAGGACAAGTTGATTCATATCACCATCAATGGTGTCGCGACAGGATTGCGTAATTCTGGTTAAAAAAATCGGAACCCTTGTTCCGATTTTTTTCTATTCAGAATCAGGCGAGACAGGGGATTTTATGGGAGATTTTTGAAAGCTTGATCAAGTTCTTTCTGCTAGATGGAAAAATAAAAGATAAGAAAAGGAATAATTAAGAAAATATAGGTAAAAGGCTTGCAATTTCATCTAAAATTAGATAGAATAGTAAGGAAAGTTAGACTGTATTGCCTACTGTCTATCTATAAAATATATTTTATTGGAGGCTTTTACTCAAATGGCAAAAGAAAAATACGATCGTAGTAAACCACACGTTAACATTGGTACTATCGGACACGTTGACCACGGTAAAACTACCCTAACTGCAGCTATCACAACTGTTTTGGCACGTCGCTTGCCTTCATCAGTTAACCAACCAAAAGACTATGCGTCTATCGATGCTGCTCCAGAAGAACGCGAACGCGGTATCACTATCAACACTGCGCACGTTGAGTACGAAACTGAAAAACGTCACTACGCTCACATCGACGCTCCAGGACACGCGGACTACGTTAAAAACATGATCACTGGTGCCGCTCAAATGGACGGAGCTATCCTTGTAGTAGCTTCAACTGACGGACCAATGCCACAAACTCGTGAGCACATCCTTCTTTCACGTCAGGTTGGTGTTAAACACTTGATCGTCTTCATGAACAAAGTTGACTTGGTTGACGATGAAGAATTGCTTGAATTGGTTGAAATGGAAATCCGTGACCTTCTTTCAGAATACGATTTCCCAGGTGATGACCTTCCAGTTATCCAAGGTTCAGCTCTTAAAGCTCTTGAAGGTGATGCTAAATACGAAGACATCATCATGGACTTGATGAACACTGTTGATGAGTACATCCCAGAACCAGAACGCGATACTGACAAACCATTGCTTCTTCCAGTCGAAGACGTATTCTCAATCACTGGACGTGGTACTGTAGCATCAGGACGTATCGACCGTGGTATCGTTAAAGTCAACGACGAAATCGAAATCGTTGGTATTAAAGAAGAAATCCAAAAAGCGGTTGTTACTGGTGTTGAAATGTTCCGTAAACAACTTGACGAAGGTCTTGCAGGGGACAACGTTGGTGTGCTTCTTCGTGGTATCCAACGTGATGAAATCGAACGTGGACAAGTTATCGCTAAACCAGGTTCAATCAACCCACACACTAAATTCAAAGGTGAAGTTTACATCCTTACTAAAGAAGAAGGTGGACGTCATACTCCATTCTTCAACAACTACCGTCCACAGTTCTACTTCCGTACAACTGACGTAACTGGATCTATCGAACTTCCAGCTGGAACTGAAATGGTAATGCCTGGTGATAACGTGACTATCGACGTTGAGTTGATCCACCCAATCGCCGTTGAACAAGGTACTACATTCTCAATCCGTGAAGGTGGACGTACTGTTGGTTCAGGTATGGTTACTGAAATCGAAGCTTAATTCGATCTAGTTCCCAGATTAACAATTATATAGACAGACAGAAAACCCCGTGAAGACGGGGTTTTTATTGTTTTATAAAGTAAAAGAGTTTGTGCAACCTTTCATTATCACGAAAATTATGGTAAAATAGTTAGTATAAAATTAGAAAAACGAGGTATGTGAAATGTCACGTAAACCATTTATTGCTGGTAACTGGAAAATGAACAAAAACCCAGAAGAAGCTAAAGCATTCGTTGAAGCAGTAGCATCAAAACTTCCTTCATCTGATCTTGTTGAAGCTGGGATTGCTGCACCTGCTCTTGACTTGACAACTGTTCTTGCTGCTGCTAAAGGTTCAAACCTTAAAGTTGCTGCTCAAAACTGCTACTTTGAAAACGCTGGTGCCTTCACTGGTGAAACTAGCCCACAAGTTTTGAAAGAAATCGGTACGGACTACGTTGTGATTGGTCACTCAGAACGTCGTGATTACTTCCACGAAACAGACGAAGACATCAACAAAAAAGCAAAAGCTATCTTTGCTAATGGTTTGCTTCCAATCATCTGTTGTGGTGAAAGCCTTGAAACTTACGAAGCTGGTAAAGCAGCAGAATTCGTAGGTGCTCAAGTATCTGCTGCTTTGGCTGGTTTGACTCCTGAGCAAGTAGCTGCAACTGTAATCGCTTATGAGCCAATCTGGGCGATTGGTACTGGTAAATCTGCATCACAAGACGATGCACAAAAAATGTGTAAAGTGGTTCGTGACGTTGTAGCTACTGACTTCGGTCAAGAAGTAGCTGACAAAGTACGTGTCCAATACGGTGGTTCAGTGAAACCTGAAAACGTTGCTGAATACATGGCTTGTCCAGACGTTGATGGAGCTCTTGTTGGTGGTGCATCACTTGATCCAGAAAGCTTCTTGGCATTGCTTGATTTCGTAAACTAATCGAACATAAAAAGAGAGTGGGACAGAAATCGGTAATTCGTTAGAATTCGATTTCGTCGTCCCACCTCCGCACAGTTGAGTAGGGC
>NZ_JADNGY010000005.1 GCF_015553625.1 Streptococcus australis
AGTAGGGCTGTAAAAGCTGATGAAATCAGCGTAGTAGAGCCCACTCAACCACTGCGTCTTGCTCGACAATCCAAAAATAATTGAGAGGCTAGGACTTTTGTCCCAGCCTCTTTTTGTGCGAAAACCGACAGCGATTGTTTTTGCTTTTCAAAGGGATATACAAAAAAACCGAACCACTAGAGTTCGGTTTTTTATCGATTTCTTTTAGAGTGATGTTAGGAAAGTCAATCCTCCTAGGATGACACCTGCTGAATTCGGAATAATCAAAATCCAGTCTTTTTTAGGTTCCTTTGTCCAACCATAAATGACCCAGATCAAGCAAGAAATAGCAGCTGACAAGGGTTGGAAAGGTTGGGCCTTATGTCCCTGTAAATTGGCAATAATTTGTGGGATGTAGGCAATGAAAACGATAATCCCAATAAAGGCACCGATCGAGCCAACGATTTGGTTGATTTTTTGTTTATTCATAAAATTTTACCTCTGTGTATCAAAATAGCATAAATAGAAAGATAATGCAATTAATTTGCATGCTATTCAAGATGAAAATGATTATATTTGCAAAAAAATTAGACAAAGTGTCTAAAATAATTACTAGAGAGAAGACTCTCTCGAAGAGAAATCCATCTTCCTGCAAAATCACAAGATTGTGACACTTTACAGTTCGGTAACATTTGAAAAAAGCACTTGAATTTTAAGAGGGCAAGCGCTAGAATAGTGCATACTTTAAAAAAGAAAAGGAAATGGTAGTTTCAAAATGAATGATAAACAAATGAAAATTCTTGGTTGGGTTGCGACCTTTATGTCTGTCATGATGTATGTATCTTACTTCCCACAAATCATGGATAACCTCTCAGGTCACAAAGGAAACTTTGTTCAACCTTTAGTTGCCGCTATCAACTGTAGCCTTTGGGTCTATTACGGACTCTTTAAAAAAGAACGTGATATCCCACTTGCTGCAGCCAATGCACCAGGGATCATCTTTGGTTTGATCACAGCCATCACAGCTTTATAAGAAGGAACTAGCTCCCGCAAGGAAGCTAGTTTTTTTATACCTTACAGAAATGTAAGAAATCAGGCTCAAAATGAAAGGTTAGCTTATTGTAGATCTCTCTCCAAATCGTTACAATAGAGGTGTAAAAAAGTTTTATGGATGTCAATCATATAACCGGATAGAAATGGAGAATGAAAATGGCCTTATTAGATGTACAACATGTGAAAAAAATTTACAAAACCCGCTTTCAAGGAACTCAGGTTGAAGCCTTAAAGGATATCCATTTTACCGTGGAGAAGGGGGAGTATGTCGCTATCATGGGGGAATCAGGATCCGGTAAATCGACCCTTCTCAATATCCTAGCCATGCTGGATCAGCCGACCGAAGGACGGGTCTACCTCAATGGCATGGACACCTCGACCATCAAGAACAAGGACGCGTCGAGCTTCCGTAGGGAAAAACTAGGCTTTGTCTTTCAAGATTTCAATTTGCTTGATACCTTGTCTGTCAAGGACAATATCCTTCTCCCTCTGGTCCTTTCTCGCAGAGCGGTCAAGGAAATGATGAGTAAGGTCGATAGCGTCAGTCGGGAATTGGGCATCCACCAACTGCTTGAAAAATATCCCTACGAAATCTCTGGTGGGCAAAAACAACGGGTAGCCGTAGCACGGGCTATCATCACCTCGCCAGAAATCCTCCTTGCGGATGAGCCAACAGGGGCGCTAGATTCCAAATCATCTGCTGCGTTGCTCGACGTCTTTGAAGACATCAATAGCATGGGGCAAACTATTCTCATGGTGACCCACTCAACCGCAGCAGCAGCTCGGGCCAAGCGCGTGCTCTTTATCAAGGACGGGATTCTTTACAACCAGATTTTCCGTGGGGAAAAAACAGAGCGTCAGATGTTCCAAGAAATCTCAGATACCTTGACGGTCATGGCGGGAAAGGAGGATCGTGATGTTTAAATTAACAAGTAAATTAGCTCTTTCCAACCTCAAACAAAATCGCAAGCTCTATTATCCCTTTGCCTTGGCTGTTATTTTAACGACTATGATCCTTTATAGTTTTATCGCCTTGTCATCGACCCCTCATTTAGAGGATTCTTACGGAGGGGGAGCGGCGAGAACTGTTCTTGGTTTTGGTAGTTTCGTTGTCCAATTAGTCGTCATCATTTTAGTGGCTTATGCCAATGGCTACGTCATGAAAAATCGTTCCAAAGAACTGGGACTGTACAGTGTACTGGGAATGGAGAAGAAGCACCTTCTCGTCATGACCTTATGGGAATTGCTCTCCTTCTATGTTCTCACAGTTGGAGTAGGACTGGGCTTGGGACTCTTGTTTGATCGCTTGATTTTTGCCTTGCTCCTAAAATGTATGGGGCTACCAGTCGTCATTCAATCAACCTTCCAGATAGAGGCTGTTCTTAACACTTTACTTGGGTTAGCCTTAGCTTTTGGCCTCATTCTTTTGTTGAATTCTTTCCGCCTCTTGCGCTACAGTTCCCTCCACCTCATGCAACAGAAAAAGGCGGGGGAGAAGAAGGGACGCTTCTTGCTGGTTCAAACTCTGTTAGGACTAGGGCTCTTAGGAATTGCTTTTTATATAGCGCTAACCGTTGAGAGGCCAGTTGCAGCTGTCCAAGGATTCTTTATTGCCGTCATCTTGGTCATTCTAGCGACTTATCTCTTATTCAACGCAGGCTCGATTACCTTCTTAAGATTTCTCAAAGGTCGGAAATCCTATTATTACAAGCCAGAGAATTTTATATCTGTCTCCAACTTAATAGCTCGGATGCGAAAAAATGCAGCGGGCCTTGCGACGATTAGTATTCTATCCACCATGGTCTTAGTCACCTTAACCGGGTCGCTCAATATCTTTATTGGAGGGCAGAATTACCTAGATACTGTTTACCCTTCGGATTACATGATTAGTGTGGGGCATATGCCTTCAGATGCTGAGACAGAACCGGTTATCAAGGATGTTCAAGCTCAAATTAAGAAAACAGCCGATGCGACGAATCTGTCCGATTATCAGGTGGCACAGACAACATACTGGTCGGCTGAAATTCGAAAGATTGATGGAAGGAGCTTAGAGGTGAATGACCAGTCCACTCCATCAACTGGTCAGGAGTTGAAGACAGAGGGAACAGTCTACTTTTTTGATCAGGCGACTTATGAACAACTGACCGGTCAAAAAGTTGAGCTTGGAGAAAATGAAATCCTAGCCTATGGGTATCAGTATCCAGGAAAATTAGATTCGCAATTAGAAATCAATGGGAAGACCTTCACGATTAAACAAAAACTAGATTCCAACTTTATCCAAGGAAAGATTCCTCAATCCGACCTGTTTCAACACCAAATGGGTTTGTACCTGGTTCTTCCTGACTTGAACCAACTGGGACTAAAAGTTGATAAAAATTTGGAATTCTCTATTACTGCTAAAAATAAAGATAACCAAGATTTTATCTCTGGCTTGATCAAAGAGCTGTATTCGACAGACAAAATGAGTCAATATGGTGCGACTTATTTTGGTGGATTTGATCGATACAGTATAGAGAAAGAGTGGCGTGAAACAGCAGGGACTCTCCTCTTTATCGGGATTTTCCTATCAGTCATCTTTCTATTAGCTACAGTTCTCGTGATTTACTACAAGCAGATTTCAGAGGGTCATGAGGATCGAGATAATTTTGTGATCTTGCAACAAGTAGGATTGGACCAAAAGCAAACCGGCACCACTATTCGCAAACAGATTCTCACCGTCTTTTTCCTTCCTTTATTCTTCTCTTTCTTATACCTAGGAGTAGCCTACAAGATGATCGCAAAGATCGTAGCCATCTTAGGAGCGACCAATGCGGGCTTGGTTCTTCAAACAACTCTTTCTATCTGCGCTGTCTTTTTCATCTCTTATGTCCTCGTCTTTCTTCTAACTTCTAGAAGTTATCGGAAGATTGTCGTGAGGTAGCGTTTGATACGATGGAAGCTCTTAGGAAAATAGGTGAAGAAGAAATTAACTGGAACACTTTTTTCAACCAAAAACACCGAGGATTACATCCCCGGTGTTTTTATCGTGATTATTTCACGTGTTTTGCAAGTTCTTCTTGTGCTTTTTTATTGGTTTCTTCTTTTTCTTTCAACCAATTCTTATAAGCTTTGTCGTAGTCAGCCGTTGTGACTGTATCACTTTGTAATTCCATGTACTTGTAGTAGCTAGCCCCGTCTTTGATACCAATCAAGGAGAATGCTTTTGTAAATGGTTTAATCTTCGTGATAGAAGGAACAGCACCTTTAGAGTAGACAGGAAGTGCAAAGGCATTGTCTGTCAACCAAGCTTGAGCAACAGCATATTTTTCGTAACGAGTTTTGGTATCCAATTGTTCTGCATTGGCATCATCCAATAGTTGTTTGTACTCGTTCAAACCTAGTTTTTCAATTAGGGCTTGGTCAGTTGCCGGATTGATTCCCATTCCTGCTAAGGCTGAACCATCGACTGGATTGAAGATATCCAAGTAAGTTGATGGATCTTGGAAGTCAGGTCCCCAACCAGCGATATCCATATCAAAGTCTTTTTGATCAGGACTTTGAGCGAAGTAGGTTGCATTGTCCGCATCTTCCGTAGACAATTTCTGAACATCCACGACAACATTTTCTTTTCCTAATGTTTTTTCGATGGAGTCTTTCATTGAATCAGCTTGTTGCACAATGCTAGCAGAAGACTGGTCAACCACATAGTCGATGTGGATTGGGAATTGGACACCTTGCGCTTGGAGCTCTTCTTTTGCTTTAGCAAATTGTGCTTTAGCCTTGTCCGCATTGAACATGCTATCTTGTGCATCAGCTAGGCTGACATCCTTCCAATCATCTCCTGTTGCAGCAAGTTTTTCTTCAACAACAGTACCGAAGTCTTTGTTGTCTACTTGCACAAATGTTGGAGGTACAAGAAGCGTACGAAGGGTTTTGCTAGCCCCATCTTTCCCGTTTGATTGGGCACTTAGAGAAGTACGATCAAGGGCAAAGTTGATGGCTTGACGGAAGTTTTTGTTTTGAAGAGCTGTTTTGGTTTGGTTCTTCTGGTCGTCTGTTGTTTTCTCAGTATGACCGTAGTTTTGACGGTTTACGTTGAAGTAGACATAGTAGACAGTCGCATCTTGCGGTGAATAAACGATATTGTCCTTGAATTTTTTCTCAATGGTACTGAAGGTTGAGCTCGTTGGGAAGAGACGCGCAGTGGTTAAGTTTCCATCAGAGAAGTTACGAGCTAGGTAGTCTTGGTCAGAACCATCGAAGTAGGTCAATTTGATATCATCGATCTTCACATTGTCTTTGTCGTAGTAGTTCTCGTTCTTAGTGAACTCCATTAACGATTTTGAAGTGAAGGATTTCAAGTAGTAAGGACCGTTGTAGAGGATTCCAGAAGGTTTGACGCTACCAAAGTCTTTACCTGCAGACTTGAGGAATTTTTCATTGACGGGCATCATGGTCGAAGTTGTCAATTTAGAATTCCAGAAAGACTCAGGTTGAGCCAAGGTGTATTGAAGGGTATGGTCGTCAACGGCTTTTACTCCAACTTTAGAGAAGTCCGTATTTTTACCAGTGACATAGTCATCCAGGCCGGCTACTGAGTTTTGAACCAAGTAGAGGGCATCTGATTTGTTGTCTGCTACGTATTTCAGAGAAGTGACGAAGTCCTGTGCAGTGACGTCTGCATATTCGTTCCCTTCTGAGTCATACCATTTTGCATCTTTACGAAGTTTGTAAGTATAAGTCAATCCATCCTTAGAAACAGACCAATCTTCTGCTAGAGCAGGGACCAAGTTACCGTATTGGTCGTTTTCAAAAAGTCCATCTACTAAGTTAGTTGTGACATCACTTGTTGTTGAACGGTTTGAAAGGAGGTAGTTCAAAGAGTCTGGATCAGTGCTATACACGTATGAAAAAGTGTTTGTCTGAGAAGACTTTGCAGATGATCCACAAGAAGCAAGGAACAGGGCTGAAGCAACCGTGACACCTGCTAGGAAAGCTAGTTTAGATTTTTTCATCACTTATCTCCTTTAATAAAGATTTTGTATTATTATACACCTTTTTTTATAAAAAGCAAATTTTATTTGAAATTAATTGTATATTTAGTCATAATGTTCGTATTTATCGAGTTTCATGCAGTATTTTTAACTATTATGCTTTACAAACTAGCTAAGGAGGAGTATACTAACAATGAAAGTACTAGTATGTAAAACAAACTAGCCGAAAAGAGGCGGTATAGAATGGGGGAGCAGAATGAAAGAGTCGCAATTGCTCAAGGGTGTCCTGGAAGGTTGTGTTTTAGAAATTATTTCAAAAAAATCTATTTATGGCTATGAATTGATCCAAAGTCTCAAGGAAACCGGCTTCGATAAGATCGTTGCGGGGACCGTTTATCCCTTGCTTCAGAAGCTAGAGAAGCAAGGAGTCATCGTAGGAGAGATGAGGCCCTCTCCGGATGGACCTGATCGCAAATATTTCTCTCTAACCATGGAAGGAAGAGAGCGCCTAGAGGAATTTTGGAACCAGTGGCAGGATCTGGTCATTAAAGTAGAACGCGTGAAAAAGGAGGGGGAAGCAATATGACATCAGCTATTTATTATGAAGAAACGCAGGCTTTGGTTGAAACCTTTAGCCAGGAGGACCAAGCTTACTTCCAAGATATCTGGGATTATTTTAATTTCGCCGGCTTCTTATATGAGGAGAAGGCTTTAAAAGAGCAGGTCTATAATCTAGCGCTGGATTTTTCGCAAGCAAGTGGAGATGGATGGACGGCCAAGGACTATTTTGGACAGGATCCTAAGGGAATGGCAGACCAAATCATAGAGAACATGCCTAAAGAATCCACGCGATCTGTTCTAAAATATGGTGCAATCGTCTCAGGAATTGTGATTTTTTATCGCCTCTTAAGTGATTTTGCTTCGCAAGCAGTCCTGGTTCTCAAGCCCCTCGTCTATCTAACGGATAGTATTTTAGGACTTTTAGCCGTTGGGTTGCTATTCTATCTCCTTCGTCGCCTCATTTTTGCAGAAGAGAAGTCAAAAAAAGCAATCTATGTAGCAGTCGTTCTCGTTCTGGGGATCTATTTTATCAGTGAAATAGTTGGGGTCCGTTTCTTGCCAGCTTTTGCCTGGTTGACGGTACCGAATCCATGGGATACTTTCCTGATGACAGGGGCTTCTGCAGGTCTTATCCTGTGGCAATGGAAAGAAGAGTTTGCTCGTGCCTTCATCTTTCCTATTCTGTCCTTCTTAGTAGTGGGATTCTTGCATCGCTGGACCTTGGCGCAAGGAATTCAGAATTCTACCATGACTATCATTCTGCCTACGGTAATCATTGTTATAGGATTGATGATTTACTATTGGTTCACGATTCGCGCCTTGAAAAAGAACAAGACAGAAAATGGTGAATAGAGTGAAAAGGGGGAGGAAACTCCCCTTTTTCTGTTGAAAAACAACGAGCAAGCTTGATTTTTGTTATAATGAAAGGGACTATAAATCAAAGGAGAAGATGATGACATTTGAAGAAATCTTGCCGGGACTAAAGGCAAAAAAGAAATATGTCCGTACGGGTTGGGGTGGAGCAGAGAACTATGTTCAGCTTTTTGATACCATCGAGCAAAATGGAGTGGCTCTGGAAGTGACGCCTTATTTTCTCATTAACGTTTCTGGTGAAGGCGAAGGATTTTCCATGTGGAGTCCAACTCCTTGTGATGTCTTAGCGACAGATTGGGTGGAAGTTCATGACTAAACGTGTCCTTATTACAGGCGTGAGCTCCGGGATTGGTCTGGCTCAAGCCCATCTCTTTCTAGAAAAGGGCTACCAGGTCTATGGGGTGGACCAGGGAGCTGATCCCCAGTTGCCAGGTGAGTTTCACTTCTTGCAGCGGGACTTGACCTTGGATTTGACGCCGATTTTTGACTGGTGTCCTGAGGTCGACGTCTTGTGCAATACGGCCGGCGTTTTGGATGACTACAAACCACTTCTTGAGCAAAGCGCTCAGGAGATTCAGGAGATCTTTGAGATCAACTATGTGACTCCGGTAGAGTTGACAAGGCATTATCTGACTCAAATGTTGGAGAAGAAGCAAGGGATCATCATCAATATGTGCTCCATTGCATCTAGCCTAGCGGGTGGAGGCGGTCACGCTTATACCTCCTCCAAGCATGCCCTAGCGGGCTTTACCAAGCAGTTGGCCCTAGATTATGCAGAAGCTGGTATTCAAGTCTTTGGCATTGCACCAGGTGCTGTCAAAACAGGCATGACCGCAGCGGACTTTGAACCAGGAGGCCTAGCAGACTGGGTGGCTAGTGAGACCCCTATTAAACGCTGGATAGAGCCAGAAGAAGTGGCAGAAGTCAGCCTCTTTTTGGCCAGTGGGAAGGCCTCTGCCATGCAGGGGCAAATCCTGACCATTGATGGTGGCTGGAGTTTGAAGTAAGGGCTGAGATAAGCATAAAAGATAAGAATGAAATGAGTCTAGTTGAACAGCTGGACTCATTTTCTATTTTAGCTTTATGGAAAGGAAATCTTATGGTATGATAGCCTAAAAGGGACCTGTAATATGGAGGTCAAATAAAAAAAGCCTTTGGGAAGAGAGACTCAAAAGGAGACGGGATGCGAAAACACCAAGAACTTTCACTAGAGCAGATAATTGAGCAGGTGCGCGTAGATCAATTAGTATCAGATGATTTTTGCCTCTATGGCAAGGAGGATGGAGAACTGGCACTAGCTAGGCTCTATTGGGTATCCGATTATCCGGATGTCGTGGAAGACCGTGATGTCTACCCGACAGAAGTGACGGAGCAAGATCTGCAGCTAGTCTACTATGGAGAGCAGTTGATTGATGTTCTTGCAGTCGCACTTGAGGAAAAACCAAATGCTAGTCACAATGACTTGGTCGAGGCTTTTAATTATTATCAGCAGCATGATAGCTTTATGCCATTTGAAGATTAGCTAGGCCGATTAGAGAAATGGTATTCAATGACTGATAGTGATAAGGAGAAAAATGACAGTCAATATCGATGAATTAGTGAAGGAGCTTGGCTTTTGTGCGGTGCCTACAGATGAGAAACCATTTAGTTTGGATGAGGCCCGTTTTAACCTTTTGGCTTATTTAGAGGATTATCCGAAAATGGGATTCTCTTTTGTCAAAGTAGCTAACGAACTAGTCGAACTTAGGAGAAAGCAAGAGGTCTATAGGCTTTTTGGTCAGTGTTTTTTAGGTGCCTTTGTAATAGGAGAAGGGGAGCAAGTCTTCTTACTTTGCAATCAAGAAGGAAGGGAAGTTTTTCAAGAAGCGAGGATTTATGTCAACTCTTCCTTGCAAGCTTTTGTTTCCTCTTATTCACTTTTTCTATCAGACATCTTTCTTTTGAAAGCAAAGTTTTATGAGATTGAGCAAGATGAAGTCGAAGAGATTGCAGCAAACTTGAAGGATCAAATACTTGCCTTGGAAGAACCTCTTGAACAAGAATTGTCCTTCTGGGAGCATATGGCTTATTTGATAGAAGACGATGGAACTGTTCTAAGAGATGATCTCTTTCATATCATAAATAAAGAGCAGTAGGAATAGAATTAAATTAATCATGGAGAAAAAATTGCCCCAGATTTTTCGATATCTTTCAAGCAAGTCCTACTATAACAGTTGAGGAGCTAAATCGTGCTCAATTTATAGGTAAGCCCATCATTGTAGATTCTTACACCTTGTTTGATCGAAGTCCAGTATGGTCTTGGCAGATAATTGGTCACCAAGCGGATTTTGATCCAATCCCTTTTAAGGATTTAGCCTTTAAGTGGGGAGATCCAAATGGTCTTCACTTTGGGAAGGTCTGGCTAGATGGTAGGCGCGAACCTAAGATTTTTTCTAGGGAAGAAGTTGACGATCTGGACTGGGAAGCCTGTGTCGGAAGTATAGTTTATAACAGAATATTGGAAGAAAAACTGGACAAGCAAATGAAATAAAGGAGTTTGAGATGGACTATGTAGATGAGTTAACTTCAGGACGTACGCCCTTGGTAAAAAAAGCTGCGAAAAAAATTTTAAAGGGCAGACTAAAAGGATATGGACCATTTTTACATCAAGCCTTGGAAGGCGAGATGGAAAAACCTAAATCATGGGAATCACAAATGTACTTACTCTACGCCATAGCCGCAACGGATTGTACAGAAGAAGTCCCCTATCTCAAGTCATTGCTGCTGAGAGATATTCCAACCCCTGTAACCTATCGCTCTCTAGCGGTAGCGATTGCTTATCTAGAAAATTTAGAAACAGAGAATTTGTCTTTTGTTTATGAGTCCTTGGAATCGAATAACTCATCTCAAGCTGCAGGTGCCTGTGCAGCGATATATCAGAGAAAGATTGTGCTGAAAGATGACGATTTTAACAAAATTATGTCTTATGTGACTCAGCCTAAATACCTTGAGCATATTGGTCAAGTCATAAATCCATTTTTATTTATTTTAGCTGCATCTTATTTATTTTCTGAGAAAAATCGAGAGAAAATTGTAGACTTTTCCCGTCAGTTCGATATATCTACCGTCAAGGACTTAATCAATGACGTTACAAAAGGAAAGGACGGCAGGAGGATTAGTCTCTTTTAAAGTCTATTTAAAGGAAAAAACTATTACTTATTTAAAAGAGCACAAACATTAGACCTTGACCTAAGGCTAGACCTTTCTACAAGAAAAAAACTATGAGACCACGAATATGAAGTTACAGTATTTTGAATTAGATAAGCCCTATGTGGAAAATCAACAGAGGATTGAGGAGCTGATGGACTCATCTGCGCTAACTTACGAGGAAGCTAGAATTAAGGATTATCGACAGAATTGGAAAGACCTGCGAAGAGCGTTCGTATATGAATCCAAATGTATGACCTCTATGGTAGAGCGCCTCTTCAAACCAGTTGTGACCAAGGATTGTTGGAAAATCATCGTAGAATGTGTAGATACGATTAGCAATCCAGCTATCATGAACCTACTTGGTGTCTATACTGTCCAGGTCCCATTTGATTTTTCTAGCTATGAAACTTTGTGTCCATTGGAACAGAAAAAGCTGCTCTTAGAAGCCTTGCTAAAAGGGGTAAAGAGCGTGTTTCAGGAGCTCTCTATTCCCTGCTCTTTGATAGAGGATGTAGTCAATGAAATAGAGAAAAACGATTATGAAAATAGCTGGGAGTGGAAAAGGAAGAAGATCCAATCCACGACCTATTCCATTCAAGTGGAGCATCAGCTGGATAAGGTGGAGTTGTTTTGGAAGATAGAGCACAAGGACAAGAGCATCCGTCAGTTGATTCAATCCTGCCCTGCTCACGAGATGGACTATGGGGCTAAGCTTGGTAAACTGGAAACAAAAGGGGACTTCCTTTATCTGTTGGATAAACAGAATGAGGTTGTGAGCAGAATTTCTGTTTTAAAATGATGGAGCAAGAATAATGAGTAACTTAAAAAAGAAATTATCCTTATTAAAAGTTGAAAGACGAATCAAGAGTTTGAAGGGAATAAAGGATGTTCATTTTCTGACCGATAAACCTAAAGAAATTGATTGGTATGCTGGGGAGTTGAATCCTATCGACTCTCCGATTCCTTGCCTTTATGAGTTTTCTGCCAATCTTACTACTAAAGATCTAAGTAGGTCAATTCAAAGTCTAGTTGACAATAGTAGTCAGTTTATCCTAGTTTTTTGGGAGTTTTTACCAGTTTATGTCTTGTTTCAAATGGAGTCTTTGGATGACTTTTGCCCTCTTATTCTACTGAATTTTCTACCAGAGACCTGACACTTTTCTTTCAAGACCAGGAAAAAGTATTGGATCTCCATTTAGCGGAGGATAAAGTAGAAGTGAGAGTCTTGGAGAGACAAATGGTAAAGGTGGTTCTAATGAGTGAAAAAGAATATTATTATTATGGCAATAGTGAGTTTATGTCAGGCCTAGGAGTTATTTATACAGAGTTTACTGGTCAGCGTGCAAGTCGACAAATTAACGTTTTGAATGGGCACTCTTATGCTTCCTCTTGCCTACAGGATTATGTTCCAGAAGTAGGGTTTCTACTCTATGATGGTCGAAAAGATGAGTTGGATCTATCAGACTCCATCAAGATTAGTCAAGAGGAATTTGAACGAATTTGGACTCAGGCTGTCGCTAGCGGTCAGAATGATGCGTAATCGTCATTTGAAATTAGCCAAATATAATCCCAAAAATGTGAGAGGAGTCCAATAATGATGCTCAATTTGTTGAAGGAATTCGTAGAAGTCTATCATAGAAATAAGGGCTTAGGAGAGCTTGTATTTACTAGTGACTGTCTCCATGTCGAAAAGCCAGATTTGTCTGGTCAATTGAAAGAGTTCTACCAGCATTTAGACTTTGATGAAGAAGCTTATTTTAGAGGAGCTCCCTATGATCTTGCTCTAATTCCTCTCCCTCTATGTGAAGCTGCATCAGAAGGATGGCAGGATTCTAGCTGGAAAGATAGTTATGTGATTTTTGCCCACATGATGGGCGATGAGCCAATCTTTTGTGATCTAACTAGCGAGCTTAGTCCTGTATTTGGCAAGATTCCTGGAAATTCTAAGCTCTATAGCTTAAGCCCCTCTTTATCTACTTTCTTGTCTACCTATAGTCAGATGAAAAAGCTAGAAATCACCAAGTTTGAGAACAATATCTATATTGATGAGGATGTATTGGACTACAAAGAGGGATTCTTGGAGGGAATTATGGATATTATCGAGGAGCAACTTCCTGAAGACTATCTAAATGATTTTATAGCATTTATGCTGGGTTAAAGCCAAATAGAGAGATGAGAAGCAAATGGAAATGAAGAATTTTTTAAAATGTTGTGAGGATCTGGTCATACAAGAAAGTGGGGTCTCAGCTCTTGAGCTAGAAAAACTCAAAGCCAAACAGTTTCCGCAAGCTCACCTGGATTTGCTCTCCATAACCAACGGCTTGGATTTTTATGGTGGTTATTATCGTTTGTTTGGGACAGATTCTGCTCAAGCCATCACGCTGGACTCTTGGAATTCGGATAGGCTATGGAAAGATGTCTGGAGAGATTATGCATCAGACTACTATTTTTTTGGTATGTCTGCTATTGGAGATCAATTCGCTTATAGATTGAAGGATGGGAACATTCAAAGTCATCAAGTTTATTATTTAGATGGGATTACTATGGATGTCATCGAGATTTACGACAGTTTTGAAGCATTTTTCGAGAGGGAATTTATTCTGAAAGCCCAAGGTGGGATGGAATCTATTTTTGTGTCTGCTAGGGAGCGATTTGGAAATCTAGACCTCTCCACAAGCTGTATTTATTCCCCTTCCTTAATGATTGTGAATGATCCAAGCGTTGAGAATCTCATGCTTTTACCGACAAAGGATGTCATGACTATCAATGGGGATTTGCTTGTTCAATTATCTGATTCGGAGGAGTCGATTACGAAACTGGAGCAATATCTAGACGCTTTGGGTAGAGCTAGAGTCAAGGTTATCTTTGATCGAGATTGAGCAAGCAGGATAAAGTTTATATAGAAAAGAATAGTCTTAAAATTCACGATTTTAGTTTTTGCGACAAGCGGTGCTGTAGTCTTCTTGTAAAAGTGTCATTGTAAAAATAGATAGGTTGAACAAAGAAAACGAAGCATTACTTTCATGAAAAGAGGTGAACGATGACCAGTTTAGATAAATATTTAGAAATCATAAAAGAAGGATTTTCCGAAAGAGAGAATCTAATGGCAATGGAGCCTCTGCATTCTATAGAAGAGATTGCACCATTATTGGACAAAAAATTGACTTATAAAGAATTCATCGATATCAATCGCTTATTAAGACAAAAGTACATTGTTGAAAACCCAGAGGATATGCTGAAGGATGTGGATTTTAATCAGCTTTCGTTACCTAGCAAGACGAGAGTGATTTACTTGATGGGAAGTAAATCTGACGTGCTAGACTTTTCAACATATGAACAAGTAGAAAAGATTTTAATAGTTGGGGCTAGTAAAGTAAGAAAGATCATCTTACCCCAAAATGATTGTGTGAAAGCTCTAGGGATATCTTCTATGACAAATTTGGAAACGATAGAGAACATTTCTTTTCATACAGGTATGCGTTATCTGCACGTTGATTATGGTGTAAAGTTGCCGGACTTTGATTTTATAAGGGATTTAAATCAGTTGCTCTATCTTTCATTTACAGCAAATAAAAATTTACCAGAATTGGATTTTATCCAGCCCTCTAGTGAGCTTCGTTTTTTGGATTTTGTCGATACGAATATTTTTAACTACGCATCAACAGTTAGCTACTTGAAGAGTCTGAAACATCTCCGATTTTTAACAACGGGAAGAACAAATCAGAAGCAAAGGGAACTTCTTAGAAGTGAGTTACCACATGTTTGCATGAGAGAGGGTTAAAAAAAGAGTTCAATACAGGTTTTTATGACCTATGTTTTCATAATAAACGAAGCATTATCCCTGTTGTTTAAGTAGGAGGAAATATGAGCCATACAAATCTAGCAAAAGAAACCTTACTCCAGTTTATGCAGGCTATGTATTCTTGGGAAAGAAAAGCCACTAGGAACCTAAGAAACCAAGCCTATAAAGAGATGTTGAAGGATGAATTAGCTACTATTTTTAATCAGTTTTGTACATCAAAAAAACCACTCAGAGCAAGGGAAGTATCTTTATCTGTCCGGTTTCCGTTTGACTATAAATTAGAAACACATCCCATCGTTGATGAAGAGCATGACGGGAATCAAGCTTATATTTATATCAAGGAGAATCATTCTGGTATAGAAACTCTCTATCGTTTTCAAATGGTGTTTCAAAAGGGGAAATGGTGGATTGATAAGAAAGAATGGCTCGATGATGGGAAGTGGATCAATTCTTCCTTGTGACATACATGGATAATGTAGGAAAACAGAAAGAGATGAACCTCAAAAACACCGGTAGTTGAGTGTAAGAAATGAAATTTTAGAGGTCAATATGAATAAAACACTTTCAAATCAAAAAAGAAAACTAACAACTATCAAAAATAAAATACTGAAGGCCAGAGATTTTCACTTAGAGGCAGAAAACCTATCTAATACTGAGTCCATTTTAACAGCTCTAAAATCTGATAAGAAAAGCGTTCAAGTTAACTACGAAGAAAATGGTGAGATAAGATCATACCTGTATGATTATGTAGATATGATTGATTCTATAAGTCCGTATCCTCTAGTCTCTAACTTTATAGAAAGTAAAACATCAGAAACCTATCAATCTTTACTAAACGGCTGTTTTTGTTCTGTAATGGGTGATATGGCTTCTGCTAAATATTTAGCTAAAGGTGGCTCAAACTTTGATACAGATATTTGTTTGAATATCTTATTTGCCCTTGCCTATTTAGATGATGCTTATGTAGAGTTTTTAATTGATAAATTAGTCTATTTTAAAGAAGCTCAAGTTGAAAAAGGGAAGCAACCTATTTTCTTTTCATCCAGTAGTTTATTGCCTTTAGTCGTTTTTCTTTATGGAAATGGAGAGCATAATCGACTTGCTAGCCTACTGGAGAATGCTTATGATCCTAAATATAAACCATTGGACTCGAACCCTTATCATAATGTGAATGATGCCTATAAACAGGTTATGGAAACTATTTTTTCAGAGGATGTTGATGTTTTTAGAGAAACAATTTTATCCATGTGTGATTATCATTTAGCGAACACCAAAGATAGTCATTTAGTAGACTTCAATACCTTACTATGGCAGTATTTCCCAATTGAAATCTTAGTTTTACTAAAAGAACGTCAGAAAAGAGGCCTCCCAATCGACGGTCTTAGCCATCCCTTGCTTGATGACTTTTTACCCTATTTCATGGATGACTTTCAGATATCCGAGCAAAATAAGATGATACTTGGAACAATCTTAGAGTAGCAATGTAGAATACATGGAGAAGTCAATAGGAACAAAAGAATTTCAAATAAAAAAAGTAAACGAACAGCAATCAGCAAATACTAAAAGCCAGAGATTTTGCTCTTGATAATGAACAGCTTTCTGTAACAGAGGCTGCTTTAGATGCATTAAAAGCTGGTAAAAAGTATAGAAGTTACTGATAGGGGCAATGGTAAAACCAAAATCTAGAATTATTAATTGTAAAGGTAGATTAAGCTAGGAGAAAACGATGAATTATTATTTTATAATGGATGATAAATCCAATAAGACTTTTAATTTTGATGTTGAATATGGGCGAGTTGATTTTGAAATACAAAAAAAACCTTACGAAGAAGAATGGACTAAACCAATAGATTATATTTACAATCCAAATTGTCCTGATGTGATCTATTATAATTTTGTGAATAAAAAACAATACATAAATAAAATAAATTTTGATTATGATTATTATTGGTATTCCCATGGTTTTATCCTTTCTAAAAAGTTAGCAACCATTTTTAAACAATTCAAGATTCAAGGTCATGTTTGGAAAAAGCTTAAATTTACAGTGAATGGCGATGTCATGGAATCTCCTGACTTTTATCTATTAAAATTTAATACCTATACCAAAGATAATCCTGCTCCTGATTTTATTGATTATGAGAAAACAGAATCATTACCTTCTAAAACGATGTATACAGTTTCAAGAAAACTGGTCTTAAAAGAGGATGTTGACTATGATATTTTTAAGCCTGGAAGGGTTGAATTACTTGCAGCGGCTGGCTTTGTCGTTACGGAGGAAGTAAAAGAAGCCATCGAAACGAATCACTGTGGTCGAGGCATTCGTTTTTTACCGATTGAAACAGCTCAAGAAGAATATTGTAAGAATAGTTTTAAGGATTTTACTAGTTTATTAAAAAGAGCAAAGCCTAAATTACCCTAACATTAAGTATTCCTTTAAAAAATAAGACTCTAGTCTACATCATTCGAGATTTCAGGCAGAAAATATCAGAAGAAAATGCTTCTAAAAGGAGAGATAAGATATGAAGAAAACATACTTTGTTTATCAAGATAGTGGAGCGATAGAAAGGCAAAGTGACGGAGTTGAGTTCTGTAAAATACCGGAGTTTTGTGATGATCAGATCTATTTTTATTGCGATGAATATATGCTTTTTTGGACCTCCATTGAGGATGTAGGTAACATGAATAAAGCTAGGGATTTTAAATTAAAAGATAACATAGTACCAGCAACGCTAGAAGAGATTAGTGATGAAGGATTGATTGGCTACATAGATACAGTGAAACAATACAATATTGAGAATGGAAAAGTTGTAGGAATGATCTATATCCATTTAGACTCCTAGTAAACTGTAACGAACAACTCTTAACATCCTATGAAAGAGCAGGTAATGAAATGAAAGAGGCCAAAGAACTCTTCGTAAAAAATGGCTTTTCGCGACTAAAGCGAACCAATAACTATTATAAAATCAATCATGATTTTTACACGGTGATCTATTTTCAACGAAAATCAGATGGTACTGCCTATTTCGTTAATATTGGCATTCATCCCCTCTTTCTGGACTCGGGACTGTTAGAAGAAGTGGATTGTGCTCTAAGGACTCGATTAGGTTCTATCGATAATAGAAATGGCATGGATCAAGCTGAATTGGAAAATGCTGTCCAAGAGGCCATCGATTTTACTACTCAGTATTCATCGTATCCTACCGTATTTTCAAGCATAAATCCCGAGAAGGATCTTGAGAAGGATGGGTTGCTAAAAGAATTCTCTATCACCAAAGTGAACTTATGCAGATTGTATGTTGAGTATTATGATACCATCGATTCTGAGAAGGTAGCTTTAGATTTTGCAAACTATGGCTTATCCATTACACCTAAGATTGCCTCTGTACCTAAAAACTTCTTTAAAACCTATATTCGTTCGGGAGAAGTTTTAAAATAATATTACCAGTAATTTGAGATTAGGAAGGGATGATGGTCAAAGGGGAGAGTTTCTCAATAAAGTAAGTAATAGTCAAGAATGCTAGTCTAAACCTGTTCAGTAAAGGATGTGTCGCAAAAATTGGGGGAAAAGTTGAAAAGTAGAGATAATTTTCATAGACACTATTTAGTATTGTGGAACCTAATGATGTCCATAGAAAGTAATGTTGTAACCAGTGAAGAGGCTGAGTTTCTATATCCTTTTGATATGAGTAAAAAGGAAGATGTCCTTAAAGTATTTGATGCATTTGTGAAAGAGGATTTCTTGAGCCTAGAAGAAGAGAAGCAGAAGCAAGTGCTTGAGACCATTGAGGATGTTATACGGGCTGGAGATAAAGTGGTTGAGCATTTTTTTGAATATGAATTTGGTTTTGCTTCAAAAGAGCCAAGAAATAAAGTTGCCTTTCTAGAATTGGTTAAGGATATATTAGTCTCTTATTTGTCCATCTCAGACTAGTCATCTATTTTCCTTTGAATTTTAAGAATGAAATTTATGGACTTCGAGGTCGCGTATTTTAAGAGTAGTTGACAGCCTCAACCCAAGACTTAGCTGAGTGAGGATGATCTATTTAAGGTTTATAATCCTCACATGGGAAGAGTACTTACGCAAAATAGCGGATAGGCAAGAAAGAATGGTTTGATGATTCTAAAAGGAGAAATAAGAGATGAAAAACTATTTACTGGATGAAAGGATATTTCAGTATCCTGAATCGTTTAAAAAATTGATCGAACTCAATTTAGTTGATTTTGATATTTGGTATCTGTTAGATTCAGAATGGGCCCTGTCTTTGTATGAGGGATTGCAGGAAAGGTACCCAACCCGAAAGTTGATTCCATTTGCTAAAAGAGGAGATTGTGATGATACAGCTTGTTTTGAAATAGGAAAGGGCAATAAGGTCCAACTCATTCATGATTTTGCTGCAGAAGGCTGGGAACAACGAAAAGAGTTTAACGATTTTTGGGAATGGGTAGAATATGCGGTCAAATGCATGATAGAGTACAATAAAGAGGATGGGATTGAATAATCGCAAGCTCTTTTCTAGGGACGAAGGAACTCGTCTCTAATGATTTACAAGGTAAGGAGAACAAATGGAAATGATCCCCCAATTATTAAATGAGATTGAAAAAAGTCTCCAACAGCTAGATCATCCTTGTGTAGACCATCTAAATCCGGGCATATCTTCTCTAAAAATCCAAGAATTGTTTGAGGAAATCCCATTGCAGCCAACTCAGGACTTGCGTGCTCTTTATACTTGGAGAAACGGGTCAAAAGATTGTGAGGGAATCGCACTCGGTGAGCTGGCATTTTTTCCTGGTTTCTATTTGATGTCTCTGGAAGAAAGTATCCAGACCTACTTAGAACTAAGAGAAACGGATGCTTGGGACAAATCTTGGTTCCCAATTTTTGCCAGTGGAGGTGGAGATTTTTATGCCATGAACCTAGCTTCAGAAGCTCAGGGACAAATTCTTGGTTTTTATGTATTTGAAGAAGAGACCCAGGTCGAATACCGGTCATTGAAATCTATGCTTGCAACCCTTAAAGCATGTTATGAACAAGGCATTATTTTCCGGAATGAACAAGGCTACTTGGATATGGATTATAGGAAGCATGCTGAGATAGCGCATGACATAAATCCAGAGGTGAAGATATGGCTTGAATTCTTAAAGGAGATATAAGAGGAATGACCAAGGAGAGAAAAATGGCAGTAGTGACTGTATTAAAAAAGATCATTAGACTCTATAAGGAAACAACGTTTATTCCCCAACCAGTGAGTTTTTCAAACGAAAATTTAAGGATTCAGTCCTCAGATTTGACAGGAGAATTACTTGATTACTATCAACATATAGTGTTCAAAGAGAATTTATCTTTTGCCAATCAAAATTTTAATATCATTTTGTTGCCATTAGATTCTCCTACCAGGACAGTCGAATGTTGGGCCTTACAAGATGTTCTTCAGTTTAGTGAAGGGCAATACCAGATATGCTACTACAGATACAGACGATATTCTTTTCTGTGATATGCAAGATGAAAGTTCTCCAGTTTACGCGGGCAGGCCTGGAGATCCTATTTTCTACAAACTCAGCGATAGTTTGACGGAGTTTTTGGAGTTCTATTTCGCTTTTTCAAATTTTTGGGGCCAAAGAGAAGATGTCCCTCTGGAGGAATTTATTGCTGGGACAGGTGACTTAATAGAGCACTACCTTTCCCCAGACGTCCAAGCGACAGCGAAAGAATTTCTATTAAGGTAAGAGTGAGCTGAGATAGATTTGCAATTAAAGCCCTTCTCTATAACAAAAAATGAACTGGATAGGAGAAAAGAAATGAATGTTAAAGAACTAATTGAAGAGGTTGAAAATGATGTTGATTTAGCATCCTATATCAGTCTTGTACCCAAAAAGAATAAGAAGACCCAAGCTGTCTATCTCGAATCACTGAATCATCTGGCCTATTTACTTTATCTGGATGGTCAAGAGGAAACGGCTAAGGAATTATTAGATAGGATCATACAGGTTCCATTTGAAGGGAATTTTAACACCTGGACCTTTATTGATAGCTCTCTGGTTTTATTGGCTTATCTGGAAAGAGAGGTAGAAAATCAGGTATTCGTCTATAAAAAACTCCTTTTGTCTCCGTTAGAACAAGGGGAGGAATTAACTCAAAAAATTAGAAGGAGAGTTCATCAGAGATTTTTGAATGGCGATAGCCTGGAGCAAAAGCTTGCAAAAATCGAAAAGGCTCCAAGCCCTGAATCAGAAATGGAACGTCGTCTGCTATACTTGGCAGATTTGTTGAAGATTCACCTCTTTATTACTGAGTCAACTTGTGAAGAGACAGATATTCAGACAAAAATCGAAGAGAATATGGAGATACTAAAGAAGTATATCAAGGAGCATGAAATTTATAGCCTCTTTCCTTTTAAAGGATAAGGTGAGCTAGCAATCTTGGATTTTTATACTCTTCGAAAATCAAATTCAAACCACGTCAGCTTCGCCTTGCCGTACTCAAGTACAGCCTGCGGCTAGCTTCCTGGTTTGCTCTTTGATTTTCATTGAGTATTAGAAAGAATGGAATATGGAAATCAAAAAACACTTTGGTGTATATGGAGTCTGTTTTCAAGACGGGAAACTTCTCTGCATTGAGAAAACGAGAGGACCTTATCAGTATCGTTTTGATTTACCGGGTGGTAGTCAGGAACTCGGTGAGGGGTTGACAGAAACTCTCAAGAGAGAAGTTCAGGAAGAGACAGGATATGCGATAAGCTCTTATTCAAAACCTAGGATTTATGATGTGCTGGTTCAGGAAGAAGGGCAAGATTTCGCAGTACACCATATCATGGCCTTTTATGATATCGTCCTCGATTTCGAACGCTCTCAACAATCCCTTCCTCAGGAGCTTCTTGATGGAAGCAATGATTCAGCAAATGCAATTTGGTTGAATTTGGAAGAAGTTACTGCAGACAATGCTTCGCCTGTAGTATTGAAGGCCAAGGCAGAGTTGCGAGGATTTCCAGAATTAGATAAGACCTCTTACATGAATTGGAAGGTAAAGAAGGAGAATTATGGAACTATTTAAAACATGGAAGAAAAATATGGTTCTCTATGGTCTTAAATCTCAAATCGGAACTGTCTACCGAAACAGTGATAGGACAACAAGTTTTTATGATGTTGGGAATTTTCTATTCCTAGCAGGGGAGTTGGATTCCAGATTTTGGGAAGATTTTGTTAGGAAATATGGTTTAGATTATAAGATTATCATTTCAGAAAATACCAATTGGCAAAATTTTCTATATCGGAAAGTGGAGCTAATTTCTTTTACTCGCTATTCTTTTAAAGATAAGGCAAATTTTCAAGTTGAATTTCTAAATGATCTAGTTAGTCAGTTAGAGGAAGATTACAATATTATGCCTATTGATAATCATATTTATGACAGCTTTTCTGAGGAAGAATGGTCACAAGATTTACAAGGGGATTTTGAATCCTATCAGGATTTTGCTTTAAAAGGTGGATTTGGCTTTGTGATTCTTAAAAATAATAAAGTGATTGCTGGGATTTCCTCAGGGTTAGTTTACCATGGAGCAGTTGAAGTGGAAGTTGCAACTAGACCAAACGAACAAGGAAATGGATTTGCTAAAAAGCTTGGTGCTGCAATGATTCTAGAGAGTTTAAATAGAGATATGTTTCCACTTTGGGATGCTCATAACGAGGCTTCCAAAAAAGTAGCA
Source organism: Streptococcus australis (assembly GCF_015553625.1). Lineage (GTDB taxonomy): Bacteria > Bacillota > Bacilli > Lactobacillales > Streptococcaceae > Streptococcus > Streptococcus australis_B. The sequence goes on from NZ_JADNGY010000005.1 coordinate 22,128, forward strand.
GAATTTTTAGGATATGAGTTAGTTGAACCTTATGAAGCCTTTGAACTAAAGGAAAGCGTCATATAATGATAGCTGATAGTGTAGCTTTTAAGACGAGGTGAATGAACATGCAAAATCAACTAGCTCTTAGTGGCGAAAAAATTGTTGAAAAAGTTTATCCCCATTTATTGCACCACGTCGGCTTGATTCGTGGGGAATACTTGTTGAGAGAACTAAACCAAAACATCCTATTACCAAATTGTCAGCAATTTGTGAAAGATTATCTAGACACTATTTGTCATTTGTACTCAGATGAAGAAGTCTGGTATCGCTTTTCAGAGTTAACAAATGCAGAAGCAAATATTCTAGACGGGACTAAAGAGTATTTTGACGAACGCCACCCCTTATTTGGATACAGAGGTATCAGGCGTTTGTTGGCGTGTCCAGATGAATTTCAGGCTGAGACAAATGTTGTTACAGAAGTTTTTCAAACCAATCCCAATCTGTCTGTTATTTTTCCTTTTGTGAATGATGCCGACCAATTAAAACAAGCTATTACAGTATTGCGTCAGTATGGTTTTACCGGGAAAGTCGGCACGATGATTGAATTACCATCAGCTTATTTCGACTTGGACAGGATACTGGAAACTGGTATTTCAAAGATTGTAGTTGGAATGAATGATTTAACTTCTTTTATTTTTGCGACTGTGAGAAACAGTCAATGGCATGATATGGAAAGTCCAATTATGTTAGATATGTTGAGACAGATGCAGGATAAAGCAAGGATGAAAAAGATTGATTTTGCTGTAGCAGGCTATCTGAATACTTCTTTCATACAAAAAATGAATCAGATGGGTATCGAATGTATTCTCCATTACAGCTCTATTCCAGAGATTTTTGATTTAGAAATTGACCATCCAGACCATCTTAAACATATAAAAGAAGAAAGTAAAAAATTACAAAGGAGAACCCATGACACCGCAAGAAATGTGGAATGTCTACAAACAAATCAACCCCTTGATTGGAGATGAAATCGATGTCTGGGCTTTTGGAGTGGAAGCTGATCTCTTGGCTGATTTGGTTCTAAAAGGTGAAAAAACGGCTACGGTTTCAGCCTACGACCTTTACGCACTAGAGGACGAACCCCTTCCCCAAGAAGGGACCTTCGATGTCATTTTAGACAGTCAAAATCAGGCTGTCTGCATTGTCGAAATTACCAAGGTTTCTGTTCAGCCCTTCCATCAAGTGTCTGCTGACCATGCCTTCAAGGAAGGTGAAGGAGACAAATCTCTGGCCTATTGGCGTCAGGTTCATGAGGACTTTTTCAAAGACTGGTTAGGAGAAGCCGGTCTGGCTTTTACACCTGACAGTAAGGTGGTTTTAGAAGAATTTCGCAAGGTTTATCCATTATAGAACGAGGCTGGGCAAAAACTGTCCAGCCTTCGATGTTTAATAGGAATAACTGTATGACGCAGTGGTTGATTGGCATCTTTGTTCGCTACTTAGCTCCAAAGATGACCTATGAAGATGGAAAACCATGTTTTCTTTATCTGCAACCTCCAACAGTCTCCCAGACTGTTGGAGCTGTGCGGGGGTGGGAAAACGAACTCTTTTTAATTAGTCGAAGTTCTTTCCCACTCCCTTTGGTTCGGATCTAATTTTCCAAAAGGGCTAAAAAATGGTATAATGTAAGCGATATTGTACAGAAAAGAGAATGTATATGCCAAATTATGCCATTATTTTAGCAGCGGGAAAAGGTACCCGTATGAAATCAGATTTGCCCAAGGTTCTACACAAGGTTGCGGGGATCTCTATGTTGGAGCATGTTTTCCGAAGTGTCGGAGCCATCTCACCTGAGAAAACTGTAACGGTTGTCGGCCACAAGGCGGAATTGGTAGAAAAGGTATTAGAAGGCCAAACAGAGTTTGTCAAACAAATCGAACAATTGGGAACTGGTCATGCAGTTATGATGGCAGAGCCAGTCTTGGAAGCTCTTGAAGGCCACACCCTTGTCATCGCAGGGGATACACCTTTGATTACGGGTGAAAGCCTCAAACACTTGATCGATTTTCATATCAACCACAAAAATGTGGCAACGATTTTAACAGCAGAAGCAGCCAATCCATTTGGTTATGGCCGGATTGTCCGTAATGACAATGCAGAAGTGCTTCGCATCGTCGAGCAAAAAGATGCGACAGATTTTGAAAAGCAAATCAAAGAAATCAATACAGGGACTTATGTTTTTGACAATGCCCGCCTCTTTGAAGCTTTGAAGAATGTCAACACCAACAATGCTCAAGGCGAATACTATATCACAGACGTGATTGGGATTTTCCGTGAAGCTGGTGAAAAAGTTGGTGCCTATACGCTCAAAGACTTTGATGAAAGTCTCGGGGTTAACGACCGCGTAGCCCTTGCGACAGCAGAAGGTATCATGCGTCGCCGCATTAACCAAGCTCATATGGTCAATGGAGTGAGCTTTGTCAATCCAGATGCGGCCTATATCGATATCGATGTTGAAATCGCACCAGAAGTGCAAATCGAAGCCAATGTCACTCTAAAAGGCCAAACAAAAATTGGGGCTGAGACAGTCTTAACCAATGGAACCTATATCGTGAACAGTGAAATCGGTTCAGGTGCCGTTATTACCAACTCTATGATTGAAGAAAGCACAGTAGCCGATGGCGTGACAGTAGGACCTTACGCTCATATTCGTCCAGGGTCTAGCTTGGCAAAAGATGTCCATATTGGAAACTTTGTCGAAGTCAAAGGTTCGTCTATTGGCGAAAATACCAAAGCTGGTCATTTGACCTACATTGGCAACTGTGAAGTTGGCAGCAACGTCAACTTTGGTGCGGGGACCATCACCGTCAACTATGATGGGAAAAATAAATACAAGACAGTAATTGGGAACAATGTCTTTGTCGGTTCGAATTCGACCATCATTGCGCCAGTTGAGCTAGGAGATAATTCTCTAGTCGGTGCTGGATCTACCATTACCAAGGATGTGCCAGCAGACGCGATTGCGATTGGTCGTGGTCGTCAAGTCAATAAGGATGAGTACGCGACTCGCCTTCCTCACCATCCTAAAAATAAATAGGAGATTTTCATGCAATTTGAAGAAAAAACCATTGAGCGCAAGGAGATTTATCAAGGACCGATTTTCCAAGTCGTCACAGATCAAGTGGAACTACCTAGCGGAAAAGGTCAAGCGCAGCGTGATTTAATCTTCCATAATGGAGCAGTAGCGGTTTTGCCGATCACAGAAGATGGTAAAACGATCTTGGTCAAGCAGTACCGCAAGGCGATCGAAAGGACTTCTGTAGAGATTCCAGCAGGGAAGTTGGAAAAGGGTGAAAATGCGGATCCTCAAGCAGCTGCTCTGCGTGAATTGGAAGAAGAAATTGGTTACACAGCGGATCTAGAGTTGTTGTATGATTTTTATTCTGCCATTGGATTTTGTAACGAGCGGATCAAACTCTATGTTGCGACCAACTTAAAAAAAGTGGAAAATCCTCGCCCTCAAGATGAAGACGAGACCTTGGAACTCCTTGAGGTGACTTTAGCAGAAGCTGAGGATTTGATCCAAACGGGTGATATCTGTGATGCTAAAACCATCATGGCAGTTCAATATTGGAAACACCTACAAAACAAATAAAGAATAGAGGAGACACCGATGGGCAAACCTTTATTAACAGATGAAATGATTGAGCGGGCAAACCGGGGAGAAGCTATCTCTGGTCCCCCGCTCTTTGATGAGGAAGAAACAAAAATTCTCCCGACAGGAAACAGGGGATTTGGTTATGAACGGCCAGTGACTTCAAGGGAAGTAGATAGTGGACGTGGAGCATCGTATCCTCAGGAGACTATTCCGATCAGAGTCCAACCTACTGTGACCAAGAGCCGTCGGATTGAGAACCAAAAAGATGAGGTGATTCAATCAAAATTGAATAAGATCTTATTTTGGGTCATCCTGCTCCTCATCTTGTTAATTCTTGCAATTTGGCGCCTATAAGGAGCGTCTACCAAAGGAGTAACGAATATGAAAATTGGAATCATTGCGGCCATGCCCCAAGAGTTAAAAATCTTAGTGGAAGCTTTGAAGAATGGAGAGAAACATCTTCGCCTAGGAAAAGTTTACTATACAGGATCGATTGGGCGCCATGAGGTGGTCTTGGTTGAAAGTGGCATCGGCAAGGTCATGTCAGCCATGAGTGTGGCTGTTTTGGCCAATGATTTTAAAGTGGAAGCCATTATCAATACAGGTTCTGCAGGTGCTGTAGCACCAGGGATGGATGTTGGAGATATCGTCCTTGCGGACAAATTGGTCTACCACGATGTTGATGTGACAGCTTTTGGTTATGCCTATGGCCAGATGGCAGGGCAACCACTCTACTTTGAATCCAGCCGTTATTTTGTATCAGAGATGAAAAAAGTTCTAGCTGAGGAACAAACACCAACCCATGTAGGCCTGATTGCGACTGGAGATAGCTTTATCGCGAGTGAAGAAAAAGTCGCAGCGATTCGAGAACATTTCCCAGAAGTATTGGCCGTTGAGATGGAAGGGGCAGCCATTGCCCAAGCGGCTCATGCAGCCGGCCGTCCTTTCATGGTCATTCGGGCTATGAGTGACACGGCAGATCATGCAGCTAATATCTCTTTTGATGAATTTATCGTAGAGGCTGGCGAGCGCTCTGCTCAAACCTTGATTACTTTCTTGAAGAGATTGGTGTAAAATAAACAATAGAGTCAAGATGTCTCTAATATAAGTAGAAAGTGGGATAGAATGAAGATCATTTACAATTCATTCTGTCCCACTTCCTTTTCTGAAGCCGATTCCTTCAGAAATAGACTGACTTCATGCTATAATAAAGTCTAGAAATGCAAAGGAGAAGTTATGGTCTTATCAAAAAAAAGGGCACGTCATGTGATTGAAGAAATTATTGCCCTATTTCCGGATGCTCAACCAAGTTTGGATTTTCGCAACCATTTTGAATTATTAGTAGCGGTGATGCTCTCTGCTCAAACAACGGATGCGGCGGTTAATAAGGCAACTCCTGCCTTGTTTGAAGCCTTCCCAACTCCTCAAGCCATGGCGGTCGCCAGTGAAGCCGACATTGCCAAGCATATTTCCAAATTAGGCCTCTATCGCAATAAGGCTAAATTTCTCAAAAAATGTGCCCAACAATTGTTGGATAACTTTAATGGCCAAGTGCCTCAGACACGGGAGGAGCTGGAGAGTTTAGCCGGAGTGGGACGCAAAACAGCCAATGTGGTCATGAGTGTAGGTTTCGGAATTCCTGCCTTTGCTGTTGATACCCATGTAGAGCGGATTTGCAAGCACCATGACATCGTCAAGAAATCAGCAACCCCATTAGAAGTGGAAAAACGGGTGATGGACGTTCTTCCTCCTGAACGCTGGCTCCCAGCTCATCAGGCGATGATCTATTTTGGACGGGCTATCTGCCATCCTAAAAATCCCGAATGTGATCACTATCCGCAACTCTATAACTTTAAAGACATTTAAAAAGCGAGGTCTAATGACTTCGCTTTTATTTGATAGGGAAGAAAGTAAGTAAGAGCCAAGAAATCAGTAGAGTAATAGCGCCAACTCCAAGGCAAAATAGAATAGGAAGGATGATTCTTTGGTAGGGAGCTTTACCCCTTTCTTCCGCTTCTTCAATCTCGCTCAGACTGCGTCCTTGTTCATAGGCGACAATCTGGCGATAAGTACGAAGATTATGCTTTTTCTTGAATTTCTCAATGCGTAGGGCATAGAATAAAGCGACAGCAAGAATCAAGCAACTAATAGCGATGCCGTATCCATCCAAATAAAGAATGAGGGGAGTGCTGATGATAGGACTGCCAATTAGCAGTAAGCTAAAGACCACTTCATCTTTTTTATAGCTCATAAATTCTTGGTCGTGAATAATTTGTTTCATGGTTTCCAAATCTCCTTTGACTAGTTTGTCCAATGACACTTCAAAGACCTTGCTTAGTAAGAGAAGGTTTTGAATATCAGGATAGGTTGCGCCGCGTTCCCAGTTGGAAATGGATTGACGGCTGACAAAGATGATTTCAGCTAATTCGTCTTGAGATAAGTTTTTCTCTTTACGATAGTGCTGGATTTGTTTCCCGACTTGCATAAGATTTCCTCGCTTCCTGATTTCATTCTACTAAATTTTATAAAAAAGGGCTATCAAAGTTCTTTGACATGTTGATTTCATAGGCTTTAACAAAGGTTTTTACCACTGGATTTACAGGTCTGTCAATTTATATTTCCCTATTGAAAAAGGGGCCAGTAGCCTCCTTTTTCTTATTCACTAAATCGTAAAAAGTAACCATCTGGATCCAAAATCGCAAATTCATGGGGATAAATAAAGCTATCCCCCACTCGAAATTTTCTTTTTGTTAGGGGACGATGGATAGGATATTTAGCTTCCAGCAGTTTTTGGTGGAGCTGAGGGACATCCTTGATGCCAAAGGAAATATTGACACCGCGTCCGAAAGGATAAGTCAATTGGGATAATTCTTCTGTACTGCCTTCTTCTAGCATAAGTTGGCAGTCTTCAAGCGAGAGGAAGAGAAATTTCTCCTCTGGACGTTCGTATTCGACGGAGAATCCCAGCAAGTCGCAGTAGAAGTGGTGGGATTTTTCGATGTCAGATACTACAAATTCAGGAATGACAGCTTGATAGTCCATTAGCGTTCTCCTTAGAGCTCAATCTCCATGACAATCGGTGTATGATCTTGACGGGCACCGGAGTCAATCATAGCTGATTTGGTCACCTTATCCGCAACTCGGTTAGAAGTGAGCCAGTAGTCAATTCTCCATCCTGTATTGTTGATTTTTGAAGTCTTGCTACGTTGTGCCCACCAAGTATATTGATCTGGAAGGTCCCCATGCAAGTGGCGGAAAGTATCAGTGAATCCTTTGGCTAGCAAGTTGGTGAAGCCAGCGCGCTCTTCGTCGGTAAAGCCTGGGGAACGACGGTTGCTGGCTGGATTGGCCAAGTCGATTTCCTTGTGGGCTACGTTGTAGTCTCCTGTTGCCAGGACAGGTTTTTGCTGGTCTAGTTCTGCCAAGTAGTCTGCATATTTGGCATTCCAGATTTGGCGTTCTTCTAAGCGTTTGAGCCCATCTCCAGCATTCGGAGTATAGACCTGGGTCACAAAGAAGTCATCAAATTCAAGAGTAATAATGCGACCTTCGAGGTCCATAGTAGAAGGAGCACCGATTTCTGGGAAGCTTACTGTTGGTGTCAATTCTTTTTTGTAGAGGAACATGGTTCCTGCATATCCTTTACGAGCGGGTTCTACAGATGACCGCCAAGTGTTTTCATATCCAGGGAAAAGTTCTTCTAAGACCTCTAAGTGTTTTTTCGTTGGTCCTTTGGCAGATAATTTTGTTTCCTGGATGGCAATGATATCCGCATCCTCGGCTACCAAGGTTTGGAGGACGTCTTGCGAGAGCTTCGCGCGCGCAGAGTCACTCGTCAAGGCGGCATTCAATGAGTCAATATTCCATGAGATTAGTTTCATATCGTTTCCTTTACTAACTTTGTCGATGCTTCTATTATACCAAAAAATATCCAGTCTCCTGTCTCTTGTGATTTGATGAAGGATCCGCTTTTGGTAGAAAATTGTTTATATTGTTCATATTGCTAAAAGAATAGTTGCCATGGAGTTCACAATGGCTATTTTTTTATCCGGTCTAGCGACTCGCGTCTGGATGAAATGTGCTATAATGGAGGTTGAGTTTAAAATAGAAATATTCCTCAGGTTCCCTTTAAAGTTATCCTATTTTTAGGTTGCCTTGATAGGGGCTGGGGCTGAGAATCCAGATGAAAGGAGAGGTATGGCTCGAAAATCGAAACGTTCAAAAAAAGCGAATGCGAAGGTGAGAAAATTTGATAATCGGTGGATTACTAGGCGACTTTATTTACTATTCAGCATTGTTTGTACCCTCTTTCTGATTTTAATTGCTCGACTAGGGTACATGCAGATTACTCATCAAGGCTTTTATACACAAAAATTAGCAAAAGCTACCAAAAAACATTTAACAAGAGGAAGTATCCGGGGACAGATTTATGATGCTTCTGGTCAGCCGCTGGTAGAGAATGTCGATAAGAAGGTCTTGTCCTTTACACGTAGCAATAAATTTACTGCGGAAGAGATGCGTCAAACAGCACAGCTTCTCCTAAATTACGTAAGCGTGTCAAATCCTCAAGTCACCAAGCGTCAAGAAATTGACTTTTATCTCGCAAACACAGAAGTCTACAAAGAAGTAGTGGACAAACTGCCGAAGGAGGAACGCATCGATACGGATGGTAACCCACTTCCAGAAGCGAAAATCTACCAGTATGCGGTGGACAGTATTGACCCAGCTAAATTAGGCTATACGGATGAAGAAAAAAAGGCCATCTATCTCTTTAGCCAAATGAATGCAGTCGAAAACTTCGCCAGTGCTACGATTGTGACGGATCCGATGTCCGATGAGCAGGTGACGACAGTCAAAGATCATTTAAAAGAATTTCCAGGATTTGAAGTGATCACGAGTTGGGATCGAAAAGTAGTCGATAGTCCTTTGGCTTCTATTGTCGGTAGTGTGTCGACAGAGCAAGCCGGTCTACCAGCTGAAGAAGCCGATGATTATTTGGAAAAAGGCTACGCCTTAAATGATCGCGTCGGAACTTCTTATTTAGAAAAACAATATGAGTCTGTCCTCCAAGGAGAACGGGTTGAAAAAGAGATCCATTTGGACAAGAACGGCAATGTCGAAAAGATCGAAACCCTCTCAAAAGGAAGCAAGGGAAATAATATCAAGCTTTCGATTGATTTGGATTTCCAAAGAGGAGTGGAAGACATCTTGAAGAAGTCCTTCCAGGCAGAATTAGCTGCTGGCAATGCGACCTACTCAGAAGGAGTCTATGCTGTTGCCTTGGATCCAAAAACGGGTAAAATCCTTGCTATGGCGGGGATGAAGCATGAAGCAGGTTCACAAGATCTTACCCCTGATGCTTTAGGAACAGTGACCAATGTCTTTGTCCCAGGATCTGTCGTTAAAGCGGCTACCTTGACAGCGGGATGGGAAAATGGGGTGATTTCTGGGAATCAAGTCTTATTGGATCAACCAATTTCATTTTCTGGCTCAGCTCCAATCACTTCCTGGTTCACCCAGTTTGGAAGCCGAGAAATCAATGCGGTACAAGCGTTAGAATATTCTTCCAATACCTATATGGTGCAGATTGCTCTTAATTTAATGGGCCAACCCTATCAGCCCAATATGACCTTAAAGACGGATCAATTGGATCCTGCTATGGAGAAACTGCGTTCGACTTTCGCCTCCTATGGTCTGGGAACAGAAACAGGGATTGACCTTCCGAACGAATCGACGGGCTACGTTCCCAAAGAGTATACTATTGGCAATTACTTAACAGACGCTTTTGGTCAGTTTGATAACTATACGCCTATGCAGTTGGCTCAATATGTTGCAACCATTGCCAACGATGGGAAGCGCGTGGCTCCACACCTGGTCCAAGGGATCTATGAAAATGACGCCAAGGGAGGCTTGGGCCCTCTGAAAGAAGAGATTGCAACAAAAGAACTCAATCAAGTGGCTCTAACCCCCGAAAATCTAGCCATCATCAAACAAGGTTTTTATCAGGTTGTATACGGAACCAGTGGCTTAACAACTGGTAAAACCATCGGAGAAGGTGCGTCAGTTCCAATCAGTGCGAAGACCGGGACTGCAGAAACATTTGTAAATGGTGGGACCCCTGCTGTAAATACCAATGTCATCGCCTATGCTCCATCTGAAAATCCTCAGATTGCAGTTGCAGTGGTCTTTCCTCACAACACCAATCTCCAAGCGACAGTTAGTCACAGTATTACCAGAGAGATTATCAATCTCTACCAGCAAAAACATCCTATGAATTAGAAAGGAAGCTATGCTCTATCCAACACCTATCGCAAAATTAATTGAAAGTTATTCGAAGCTCCCTGGTATTGGGATCAAGACGGCAACTCGTCTGGCCTTTTATACCATCGGAATGAGTGATGATGATGTCAATGAGTTTGCTAAAAATCTCTTGTCAGCAAAGCGGGAATTAAGCTATTGTTCCATCTGTGGGAACCTAACAGATGAAGAAGAGTGTGCCATTTGTCGAGACGAGACTCGCGATCCATCGACCATCTTAGTGGTGGAAGATAGTCGAGATGTGTCGGCCATGGAAAATATCCAGGAGTACCACGGACGCTACCATGTCCTTCATGGCTTGATTTCGCCCATGAATGGGGTCGGACCGGATGATATTAATCTCAAGTCCTTGATCACACGATTAATGGATCATGAGGTCCAAGAAGTGATTGTGGCGACCAATGCAACAGCAGATGGGGAAGCAACTTCTATGTATATCTCACGCGTCCTCAAACCAGCTGGTATCAAAGTGACCCGCCTGGCACGTGGATTAGCCGTCGGAGCCGATATCGAGTATGCGGATGAAGTGACCCTTCTTCGAGCGATTGAAAATCGAACCGAGTTATAAGCGGTTACAGAGAGGCTGGGACAAAAGTCCTAGCCTCTCAATTATTTTTTGATTGTCGAGCAAGACGCAGTGGTTGAGTGGGCTCTTTGTTCGCTTTTTAAGCTCCAAATATGACCTAATGAGGGAAACAAAGTTTCCTTTATCTGCAACCTTCAACAGTCTCCCAGACTGTTGAAGCTGTGCGGAGGTGGGACGACGAAATCGAATTCTAACGAATGACTGATTTCTGTCCCACTCTCTTTTTGTTTTTTAGGTGTTCTCCCTCGTTTTCTTTCTTTTTAAAGTGTGGTATACTAGAGGGACGAACTCGTATGTGAGGAGTGCTTTTGATAAGTCGATTATGAAGCACAAAATTAAACAAAGGATTAGGACCAAACGATGGCAAAAGAAAAAATAGTACTTCTTTATGGTGGCCGTAGCGCAGAGCGTGAAGTGTCGGTACTTTCAGCTGAAAGCGTCATGCGGGCGATTAATTATGACAAGTATTCGGTCGAGACCTATTTCATTACTCAGGCTGGGGACTTCATCAAGACCCAAAGCTTTGAAGAGAAGCCTGCTGAAACCGAACGCTTAATGACCAATGAAACCATTGATTGGGACGCAAAAGTATCTCCGAGCAGCATCTACCAAGAAGGAGCGGTTGTCTTTCCAGTCCTTCACGGACCGATGGGCGAAGATGGATCGGTTCAAGGATTCTTAGAAGTCTTGAAACTCCCTTATGTGGGTTGTGATATCCTTTCTTCTAGTGTAGCTATGGATAAGATTACTACGAAACGGGTCCTAGAATCTGCAGGGATTCCACAAGTTCCTTATGTGGCTGTCCTTGAAGGAGACGACCTAGAGGCTAAGATTGCCTTGATCGAAAAAGAATTAACCTATCCGGTCTTTACCAAGCCTTCTAATATGGGCTCTAGTGTTGGGATTTCAAAAGCAGAGAACCAAGCAGAACTCCGTCAGTCTTTGGAATTGGCCTTTAAATACGATAGCCGTGTTCTGGTTGAGCAAGGTGTCGTAGCGCGCGAAATCGAAGTGGGACTATTAGGCAACTACGATGTGAAAAGTACCCTCCCTGGTGAAGTGGTCAAAGATGTAGCCTTTTATGACTACGAAGCTAAATACATCGATAATAAGATTACGATGGCAATTCCGGCTGAAATCCCAGCAGAAGTTGCAGCGACTATGCGTCAGAATGCCGAATTGGCCTTCCGTGCTATTGGTGGCAAAGGTCTCTCTCGTTGTGATTTCTTCTACACAGAGGATGGAGGCATCTACTTGAATGAGCTCAATACCATGCCAGGATTTACCCAATGGTCTATGTATCCTTTACTTTGGGATAACATGGGCTTGGCCTATTCTGATTTAATCGAGCGCTTGGTAGAATTAGCCAAAGAAACCTTTGAAAAGCGTGAAGCGCACTTGCTTTAAGAAACTGTTCCTAGCGGGAGTGGGAGATGAAGTCAACTCATAGAGGAGTCACTTTTCTTCCTGCTCCCACTTTTTAGAGGAGAATACCATGAATGTAACCTTGCACGAAGTAGCAGGTGTCCTGGCTGCTAGCAATGATATCAGTCAATTTGAAGATGTAACTCTTGCCAAGCCTGAATTCGATAGCCGTTTGATTGGGCCTGGAGATCTTTTTGTCCCTCTTAAGGGGGCGCGTGATGGCCATGATTTCATCGAGACGGCCTTTGAAAATGGGGCTGTAGCGACCTTGTCTGAAAAAGAAGTAGAAGGCCACCCATATTTGTTGGTAGATGATGTTCTAGCGGCCTTTCAAAAATTAGCCCAATATGTTTTGGAGAAAAGTCAAGTAGATGTCTTGGCGGTCACCGGTTCAAACGGTAAGACAACGACCAAAGATATGTTGGCTCAATTGCTGTCAACTACCTACAAAACCTATAAAACACAAGGGAACTACAATAACGAAATTGGCCTCCCTTATACGGTTCTCCATATGCCAGAAGGGACAGAGAAGCTTGTCCTTGAAATGGGGCAGGACCATCTGGGAGATATCCATCTCCTCTCAGAAATTGCCCATCCAAAAGCAGCCATCGTGACCCTTATTGGGGAAGCTCATCTTGAGTTTTTCAAAGACCGCAAAGAAATCGCTAAAGGAAAATTGCAAATTGCGGATGGGATGCCAGCTGGTGGCTTGCTTCTAGTGCCGGCCGATCCTATTGTCGAGGATTTTTTACCGAGTCAACAAGAGCTTGTGCGCTTTGGTGAAGGAGCAGATATCAGTATTACCAAGTTGGAGGAACGCAAGGACAGCCTAACCTTTGAAGCGAATTTCTTATCAGATGCTATTGACTTACCTGTCACAGGCAAATACAATGCGACCAATGCCATGATTGCGGCCTATGTTGCCTTGAAAGAAGGAGTCAGTGAAGAGGCCATCCGTGCAAGCTTTAAAGGCTTAGAGCTTACTAAGAACCGTACAGAATGGAAGAAGGCAAGTAACGGAGCGGATATCCTATCCGATGTCTACAATGCCAATCCGACGGCCATGCGCCTGATTTTAGAAACCTTCTCGACCATTCCTGCCAATCCAAATGGCCGCAAGCTAGCGGTCTTAGCGGATATGAAAGAACTAGGGGAGCAATCTATTGATCTGCACAACCAAATGATTCTCAGCCTGTCACCGGATGTCTTGGATACCGTTATTTTCTACGGTCAAGATATTGCGGGACTGGCTCAATTAGCGAGTCAGATGTTCCCACTCGGACATGTCTATTATTTCAAAAAGACCGCTGAGAAAGACCAGTTTGAGGACCTGGTCAAACAAGTCAAGGAAAGCTTAAAAGAGCAGGACCAAATCCTCATCAAGGGAAGCAATTCTATGAATTTAGCCAAATTGGTAGAGGAGTTGGAGAATGGCGAGTAATAATGTGCTAAAGAACATTCAGCGCTTGATTTCAATCACTAATACAGGCTTAGCGTTCTCAAAAGATCCATTTGATCAAGAGCGCTATCAGGATATTCGTGCCATTTTACAGGATCTTGTGAGAGAAGCGACTGATTTGAATCCACAAGAATTATCGGATTTGTTTCGCCCGACAGACCATTACGACACTCCCTTGATTGATGTTAGGGCATGGATTGTCAAAGATGGAAAACTTTGTCTGGTGAAAGGTCAGGGAGAAGAGACCTGGGCCTTGCCGGGTGGCTTTGGTGAGGTTGGCTATTCTCCGACGGAAAACATTTTAAAGGAAATCCAAGAAGAAACGGGCTATTCTGCGCGTGTAATCAGATTGTTGGCAGTATTTGATACCAATCGCTACCAATTGCAAAGTCGCCAATATGTGAAATTGGTATTTGAATGTGAATTATTAGATGGAAATTTTGAAAAGAACCAGGAAATTTCCGACCTTGCCTTTTTTGAGAGAGAAAAAATACCTGCTCTTTCTACCAAGCGCAATACAGAAGAACAATTGAACTTCCTTTGGGAGGTCTATGATGGGAAACGAGATTTGTATTGTGATTAAAAACGATCTATAAATTAAAGGAATATGAAAATGACACTTTGGGATTTATTGTTTACAAACCAAAAATCAGCCCCACCTGAATTTGGGCTCTGGTATTTCATTCTGCCAACTTCTTTGTTGGTGGTTGGCTACTTTTCCATTAGATATGCACAGTCCAAAAGCTACCAACGCTTTTGGTATTGGGCACAGTTGATTCAAGTCTTGACCATTAATGCTTGGTATATTCTTGCCCACATGCCGTTGACGGATAATTTGCCATTCTATCATTGCCGCTTGGCCATGCTAGTGATTCTTTTTGCACCTAGAGGGACCTATATCAAGCAATATTTTGCTCTCTTGGGAGTTCTAGGATCGATTGCGGCCTTGGTTTACCCAGCCTTTGATCCCTTCCCTTTCCCTCATATCACCGTTCTGAATCTAATTTTTAGCCACTGGGCCTTGCTTGCCAATAGCTTGATTTATCTGCAAGATTATTATCAATCTGAAAAACAAGACAGTTTGAGAATTTTCAAGATTACCTTTGGCATGAATGCCTTGATTTTCTTGGTCAACCTTTTGACGAAAGGGGATTACGGCTTCTTACGGCGTCCACCCATCATTGGGGACCATGGTGCTCTCTTGAACTACCTTTTGGTTAGCTTGGTGATGGTAGCTGGAATTTGCTTGGTCAACCAGCGTTATAAGTACAAATACAAGATGGTTGAAGAGACGGTCGTTTCACGTTCAGAATAGAAAATTGATGAGCTGAGGTTAGGAAATCATGCCACTTTGGGATTTATTTTTCACCAGTCAACCAACGGCCCCTCCTCAATTGGGAGCTTGGTACTTTTTGTTGCCGGTCTCATTGATGGTGGTAGGCTATCTGTCTATTCGATTTGCTTCTTCCAAAGGCTATCAAAACTTTTGGTATTGGGGGCAATTGATTCAGTTGCTGATAATCAACTCTTGGTATATTGCAGCACATTTGTCTTTTTCAGAGAGCTTGCCCTTCTATCATAGCCGGATGGCTATGTGGATGATTCTTTTGGCTCCTAAGGGAAGCTTCAAGCAATATTTTGCTCTTGTTGGTGTCTTTGGGTCCATCATGGCCTTGGTTCATCCCGTCTTTTATCCCTATCCTTTTCCTCACGTATCCTCGATCAACAATGTTTTTGGCCACTGGGCCCTCTTGGCCAATTGCTTGATCTATCTGGTCCAATTCTACCAAGTAGAAGAAGGAGATGCTTGGAAAATCTGTCAGATGACCTTTGGTGTCAACGCTATTATTCAGCTTGCTAATCTCGTAACGGGTGGAAATTACGGCTTTATGCGTCGTCCTCCTGTAATTGGCGATCATGGGCTCGTGCTCAATTACTTGATCGTGACTATCCTGATGACAGGGACCCTCATCCTGATCAATCATCTTATTAAGTCCAGTAAGAAAAGAAAAAGAACATCTGAATCCGTTTAATAAGGAGACCTTATGCATCATTTTTTTACAACTGAATCCACTGTACCACCTGTTATACCGCTCCTTTGGTATGGGGTCATGGTTCTTTTAATCGTAATGGCAGTATGGGCTTCATTACGTTACTACCAAAATGAACAATTTCGGAAGATCTTTCGAAACCTACAAATATTTCAATTGATCTGTCTCTATATCTGGTATTTTGCTTTTCAGCTTCCCTGGTCCAATAGTTTACCCTTGTACCATTGTCGTTTGGCTATGTTTGCTGTCTTGCTGTTGCCAGACCGATGGAAGAGCAAGCAGTTCTTTGCCTTGATGGGAGTGAGTGGAGCGATCTTTGCCTTGGGCTATCCAGTCTTTGATCCCTACACCTTCCCTCATATTACGAGCTTTTCTTTCCTCCTCGGGCATTACTGTCTCTTGGTTAATTCCTTGATTTATCTCTTGAGATTCTATGATTCGAGTCTCTTAAAAAATCGAGAGATTGTTCTTTATACTTTCGTCTTGGATTTATTCCTTGTGGGAGTCAACCAAGTCACTGGAGGCAATTATGGACTCATGGCGCGACCACCAATTATCAAAGGGGATAGTCTCTTGGTGAATTATGTCGTGGTTTCCAGCATCCTAGCAGCAGCCTTGCTTCTCTTTAATGTATTTTTCAGTCGCAGACCTGTTAGAAAAAGAGTCAGTCGATAAAAAGTTGAAGGAGGTTGAGACAATCAGTCTCAACCTTCTTTTAGTTAATAGGAGTTTGAAATGAAGAGGTTTTTACTAGTCATTTGTATCTTGTGTGGCTTATTTTGCACAGTTAGTCCGGCTCAGGCAGAGGATGACGTTCAGTATTCGATTGAGTCCTATGTAGGACACCTCCATTTGCAGGAAGATAGCCAGGCAACATTCACTCAAGAGATTACCTATGATTTTCATACGGGCTACAATGGTCAGTATGTAACTTTAGGGAGTGCAGATCCCCTTCCTAAAGGATTTAAAATCCATGAAAATCCTCAAGTTGAAGCTTATGTGGACGGGGAAAAACGAGATATTCGTGTAGAAGAATCGGATCTCGGAGATGGTCGTCTATTAAAAATCTACAATTCGAGGATTGTTGGAGGCAAAGTTACCATCAAGGTTGTATGGAAGATTGATCATATTCTAGACCTGTATTCCGATATAGCGGAGCTCAATTGGTTCCCTCTTTCAGATGGGGATGAGGATATCGCGAAATTAGATTTTTATGTGGATGGTTTGGATGCCAAGCAGGGAGAATTGTATGCTCATACCGGTTATTTTAACCCACCAGCCCAGATTGACCGGACTGCGACTGGCTATCACATTCAGTTACGGAACTTCCCAAAGAATGGAAAATTGGAACTCCACGCATACTGGCCCATGACAGAAGCTCTGCGTCGAGGCCAATCTAATAAGATAAAAAAAGAAAATAGAAAAGATAAATTCCTAAAAAAAGAGAGATCCATTCAACAAAAAACATTCATCTACAAGACACTGTTTCTCAGAGTCGTGCCAATTGTATCGATTCTTTTATTTGTCCTAGCTTTTATTCCATGGATTCGCTATATGATCAGTACCAGAAATCGTCGGATTGCAAAAGGAGTAAGATTATACGAACCACCGCAGAATTTACCACCATTAGTTCTAGCTAAGGCGCTGTATCAACTTGATTTTGAACAAATGGTGATATTTAGAGAGAAAGGTCAATTAAAATTTAACCATCTCATTCAAGCAACAATGTTAGATCTCATTGACCGAGGAAATCTTCGTTTGACTAGGGATGAAAACGGGGAAAGGTTGACCTGTCTTCACCATGAAGGCTTGGCTGATTTTGAATTGAAGTTTATTGACATGATCTTTGATCAAGAAACGGAAATCAATATCAGCGAGGTATTCTCAAAATATAAAATTAATCAAGTAGCTCTAAAAAAAGATTTTCGGGCTGCTAAAACAGAGGCACAACGAGATCGCATTCGAAAGGTCGGAAGTGATGTTCAATCGCTTTTAAAAAAAGATGCCCAGCAATTGTCAAAAGGTGTTGACAAGGAGATTGCGAAATTAGGATTGCCCTCTTATTTTAGAGACTTAACTGAGAAAGAAGAAGCTTTTTCAAAAACAGGCTGTGCCTTACACTTTTGGCTCTTACTGATCTTATTTGTGAGCATGTGTTTCTTAACATTTGGATTTGGTTCACACCTATCTTCATTCTATTTTTGGATCATTTTACTTTTGGTTCTGTTATTCATTCCATTTTATATTGTTGTGAAAATCCGTGAAGATCATCTACAATCCTTAGAGAACTTGGATTCGCAATTCCAATGGATGGCTTTTAGAAATATGATCGAAAGTATTCCAAATTTCAACCAAGCAGAACTTGAGAGTGTGGTCCTATGGAATCGTATTTTGGTGTACGCAACCTTGTATGGTCAAGCTAAAAAAGTGAGTCAGGTACTCCAAAATCATCAGATTTCCTTACCATATGAAGATTGGGATACTCTTGTTTGGCTAACATCCTCTTCAAATACCTTCCTAGATGGCTCTACTTTAATGGGCTATGTAGATAATTCCTATAGTGTTTCAAACTTCTCTATTAACTCTTCAGATGGCAACGGTGGCTTTGATGGTGGTGGCTTCTCTGGAGGAGGTGGTGGTGGAGGATTTGGCGCCTTCTAATAGTACTTGTTATTTAATGAAGTCTGGGATGTAGAACCATTGTAGTTCTCACTCAGGCTTTTTAATTTGTAACTATACTGACGATTGAAAAAAGCCTCTATTTCCGCTATAATAGGTTAGTTAAGGTAAAAGGAGAGAACCAATGTAGAAGGATCCTACTTACTAAAAAATACGTTTTAAAAAAAATAACTGAGGAAGAAAGAATGACAATAACTGACGAAATTAAAAAACGCCGTACCTTTGCCATCATCTCCCACCCGGATGCTGGTAAAACGACGATTACAGAGCAGTTGCTCTACTTTGGGGGAGAGATTCGGGAAGCTGGTACTGTAAAAGGAAAGAAAACAGGAAACTTTGCCAAGTCTGACTGGATGGATATCGAGAAGCAACGTGGGATTTCAGTAACCTCATCTGTCATGCAGTTTGACTATGATGGAAAACGGGTCAACATCCTTGATACCCCAGGGCACGAGGACTTTTCAGAAGATACTTATCGGACCTTGATGGCAGTGGATGCTGCGGTCATGGTGGTGGACTCTGCCAAGGGTATCGAGGCTCAAACCAAGAAATTATTTGAGGTTGTCAAACACCGTGGCATTCCAGTCTTTACCTTTATGAACAAGCTGGACCGTGACGGTCGCGAGCCACTGGATCTCTTGCAAGAATTGGAAGAGGTCTTGGGCATCGCAAGTTACCCTATGAACTGGCCGATTGGGATGGGGAAAGCCTTTGAAGGACTCTATGACCTTTATAACCAACGTTTGGAACTCTATAAAGGAGACGAACGCTTTGCGAGTCTAGAAGACGGAGACAAGCTTTTTGCTAACAATCCATTCTACGAGCAAGTAAAAGATGATATTGAGCTTTTGAATGAAGCAGGAAATGAATTTTCAGAAGAAGCTATCCTTGCAGGTGAATTAACTCCTGTCTTCTTTGGTTCCGCTCTTACCAACTTTGGTGTGCAGACTTTCTTGGAAACATTCCTCAAGTTTGCTCCAGAGCCACACGGCCACAAGAAGACAGATGGAGAAATTGTCGATCCTTATGACAAGGATTTCTCAGGATTTGTCTTTAAAATCCAAGCCAATATGGACCCTCGTCACCGTGACCGGATTGCCTTTGTGCGGATCGTGTCTGGTGAATTTGAGCGGGGGATGAGTGTCAATCTGCCTCGTACTGGTAAGAGTGCTAAGCTATCTAATGTCACCCAGTTTATGGCGGAAAGCCGTGAGAATGTCACCAATGCCGTAGCAGGAGACATCATCGGGGTCTACGATACCGGTACGTATCAGGTCGGGGATACGCTAACAGTTGGGAAGAATAAGTTTGAATTTGAACCACTGCCAACCTTTACTCCTGAAATCTTCATGAAGGTATCTGCCAAGAATGTCATGAAGCAAAAGTCCTTCCATAAGGGAATCGAGCAATTGGTGCAAGAAGGAGCTATCCAGCTCTATACCAACTACCAAACGGGTGAATACATGTTGGGTGCTGTCGGGCAGCTCCAGTTTGAAGTCTTTAAGCACCGGATGGAAAATGAATACAATGCCGAAGTGGTGATGAGCCCAATGGGTAAAAAGACGGTTCGCTGGATCAAACCTGAGGATCTAGATGAACGCATGTCTTCAAGCCGCAACATCTTGGCCAAAGACCGCTTTGACCAACCTGTCTTCCTCTTTGAAAATGACTTTGCCCTCCGTTGGTTTGCAGACAAGTACCCAGATGTTGAACTAGAGGAAAAGATGTAACTCAGTACCAACAATTGGAACTAAAGTTCCTAATTGTTGAACGCTAGTCGCTATTTTGCGAACTAGCTAACTGCCTTACTAACTACTTTTGGCGAATAAAATATATAAATTGAAAAACCAGCTCACTTGAGCTGGTTTTGGGATGAAGACAAACTTCCATTTTACATAAAAAATCAAGTGATTTTTCAATAAATAAAAATAATTCCATATTTTTATAGTCATTAAAGCCAGTACTGAAACTTTCCGCTGTGAGAAAAATGCTTGAAACAATGTTGTTTCAAGCACTCGGGAGTTTTGAAAGTAAAACAGTTTGGGAAACTGTTTTAGCCTGAGCCCAGAAATTAAAGAGCGAAGGGGTTCAAAACTAAGTCATGGAACTTCGTAGAAGTTCGCTGACGTCCGTACTCACTTAAGGAAAGTTTCTAAGAATATTTTTTCTTTAATAAAAAACCAGCTCAAGTGAGCTGGCTTTTTATTGTTCTGTAATGAGGAGTCTTCCCAAAAATTCTTGTAAGATAAAGAAGACAATGAGGCTGGCAATGGTCTCGCCTAAGAAGGACGAGCTATTCACAATCAGAGAGTACAGGTAGGCACTTTGGCCAGCTGGAGCATAGCTTCCCCAGAAGATGACACCAGCAATGTAGTGAATTGTGTAGCGTGCAAAACCACCCAAGATGACTCCGACTGTGATATAAGTAAGCGTCTGTAGTCGTTTCTTTTCTCGGATAGCCTTGTCAAGAGCAGGTTTGACAGCTCCACTCAGTCCAATCAGACTAAAGGCTACAAAGTACTCTAAGAAACCTTGGATTGGAGTCAACCAACCACCAGCTGCTTCCCCTGTTACGACTTGTAACAAACCCCAGATGAAGCCTCCCACGGCACCAGCCTTCACACCCCAGCGGAAACTGAGGAGAAAGATGGGAACCATCTTAAAAGATAGAGAAATCCAAGGACCTAAGGACATCGGTTGAGTAACCAAATCCAAAATATAAGCTATGGTCGCTAAAAGAGCAACCTCAATCATTGGTCGAACTGTAGTTTTCGACATAAAAAAACCTCCTATACCAATCGTTTTGATTGGCTCATTTGTTGCCACACCAAAACGACGTCATAGAAGTTCTCTATTTCATTCTGTTTTGAGACACATCCCTACGCAGGTCTTAACCTGATCAGGTGGTAAGAGTTTAGGTCAGTAACGAACACTTTTGGTATTCCATCTAACCAATCTCAGCTGCTGCTCCTCTTGTGACTCTTTCATTATACTATCTAAAAAACGTTCCCGCAACTTTTTAACTCGCAAAAAATATGGTATAGTTATTAAGATAGAAAATGCACAAATTGTGGAGGAAATAATCATGGGTATTTTTGCAGGTTTGATGGGCAATGCTTCTCAAAAAGACGTCGATAAGGTTGAAAAAGATTTAGGGGATATCCTGGTTCCAGGTGAGCAGGTAACTCTGGCTTTTAGTTTGATTCGTGACTTGATTGTCTTTACTGAGTACCGTCTGATTTTGGTGGACAAGCAAGGAATGACAGGGAAGAAAACATCTTATAAATCCCTTCCTTATCGTTCTATTTCGCGTTTTTCAGTAGAAACATCTGGTCATTTTGATTTGGATGCTGAATTAAAAATTTGGGTTTCATCAGCTGTAGAACCATCAGAAACACTTCAATTTAAGAGCGACAATAGTGTCATCGAAATCCAGCAGGCCTTGGCAGCAGCTGTATTGCGTTGATAAAAAATAAATTTAAACAGTCTTCATCTAGCGATTTAGGACAATCGGATAGGAGCACTGGCAGATAAGGTAAAGAGGGAGCAAAATGTTCGTTGAAAAAAAGTTAGGAGATGGCCGGAGTTGGATTAATATTGATTCTGACTTGATTGCGGAAACCTCCCAGTTGTACCAAAAGTATGGTATTGATCAAGAAACCATTGAATATGCATTGGATAAAAACGAACGTGCCCACATGGATTACAACCGTGAGAATGGGACCGTGACTTTTATCTATAATGTCTTGGACATGGAAAAGGAAAAGGAATATTATGAAACCATTCCGATGACCTTCATTGTCCAGGGACCACGTCTTGTGACTATTAGTAACCGAGACAACGCCTATATTATTGCACAAATGGAACGCTATGTCGATAATCACGAGAGTTTATCGACCTTTAAGCTTTTATTTGCAGGGCTTGAGATGATTAGTAATGCTTATTATCCGATTATTGAGCGTCTAGATAAGCACAAGGATGAAATCACTCGTCTCTTACGAAAAACAACAACTAGTAAGAACCTGTATGCTCTTTCTGACGTGGAAACAGGTATGGTCTATCTGGCATCCGCTGCCAAGCAAAATCGCATGCTCTTGGAACATATCAAGGCTCACCTAATCTACCGCCAATTTGATGATGTCGAAAAAGAACAGTTTGATGATGCCATGATCGAGGCCAGACAGTTGGTCTATATGACGGAGTTGAACTGTCAAGTCTTGCAACAGTTGTCTAGCTCCTACAATAACATCCTAAACAACAACCTGAATGACAATTTGACAACTTTGACTATCTTGGAAGCTCTGTTAGCAGTCTTAGCAGTTGTCACTGGTTTCTTTGGAATGAACGTTCCATTGCCGTTTACTGACGATCCTAATGCATGGCTGTATATCTCCATAGCAAGCTTTGTACTCTGGATCATCTTGTCTCGTATTTTGCGCTGGATTGCCCATAAACGATAAAAAAGAGAGGTAGGGAAGAAATTCCTTACCTCTTTCGTATCTTGGCTATTTCAGAAAATCCTTCATTTTTAACTCTGCCTCCCCTAAGAAGAAGAGGCAGTTTTGATACAAGTGATCGACTGTACATAATCTTCTTGGAAATAGTAGGAGTAGATTTAAAAGTACTGAGTGGATTATAAACAATTTATAATTGGATTGAATCGTTGAATCAGTTAAATGAATGAAGCATTTTAATCATTCTGAAATATCCTAAATACTAAATTCATTATACATACTTTTATTTTAAAAATCAAGAAAACAATCCCAAAATAAAAGTGGATTTTTTGTGAGAAAAAACTTTTAGAAAGCCTATTGTAACGCTTTTTTTGTGATAGGATTCAAAGCGAAGAAGAGATTTTGCGTCCTTTTATATTATTGTAAATTTAAAAAGAAATAAAAAGGGTTATACTAATGAATCAAAGGTGAAAAGAACTTTTTTGAAAGGGGTTACGCAATAAAAAGCTTTTAACTTGTTTCGTTTTACTATCTTTTAACCCAGGTCTGTGGTATACTAGATAAGTTGCAAAGAAAGCAGTACTTTTCTTTCGTGGAAAAGAAGCAACACGATCTTTCATAAAAGGTGAAAGTACGTCATGACAAGAAAAGTATAAACTAAGCGCTATAGGATGGCTTCGCACCATCTTTAGAAAGAAGAATAACGTGAAATTTAATGAATTTAATCTTTCTGCTGATTTGTTAGCAGAAATTGAAAAAGCAGGATTTGTAGAAGCAAGTCCTATCCAAGAGCAAACCATTCCTTTGGCTCTTGAAGGTAAAGATGTAATCGGTCAAGCACAGACTGGTACAGGGAAAACAGCAGCCTTTGGCTTGCCAACCCTTGAAAAAATTCGTACAGAAGAAGCAACTATCCAAGCTTTGGTCATCGCCCCAACTCGTGAACTGGCTGTTCAAAGCCAGGAAGAACTCTTCCGCTTTGGTCGTAGTAAGGGTGTGAAAGTCCGTTCAGTATACGGTGGTTCAAGTATTGAAAAACAAATTAAGGCACTTAAATCAGGGGCTCATATCGTTGTAGGAACACCAGGACGTCTCCTAGACTTGATCAAACGCAAGGCCTTGAAATTACAAGATATTGAAACTCTCATCCTTGATGAAGCAGACGAAATGCTTAATATGGGATTCCTGGAAGATATCGAAGCAATCATCTCACGTGTCCCAGAAAATCGTCAGACTCTCCTCTTTTCAGCAACCATGCCTGATGCCATCAAACGGATCGGTGTTCAATTCATGAAAGAACCTGAGCATGTCAAGATTGCTGCCAAAGAATTAACAACAGAACTGGTAGACCAGTACTATATCCGTGTTAAGGAACAAGAAAAATTTGACACCATGACACGTCTGATGGATGTTGATCAACCTGAATTGTCAATCGTTTTTGGTCGTACGAAACGCCGTGTAGACGAGTTAACTCGTGGATTGAAGATCCGTGGTTTCCGTGCAGAAGGGATTCATGGAGATTTGGACCAAAACAAACGTCTTCGTGTCCTTCGTGATTTTAAAAATGGCAACCTCGATGTCCTCGTTGCAACAGACGTTGCTGCTCGTGGTTTGGATATCTCAGGTGTGACCCATGTCTACAACTATGATATTCCTCAAGACCCTGAGAGTTATGTTCACCGGATTGGTCGTACAGGGCGTGCAGGTAAGTCAGGTCAGTCAATTACCTTCGTTTCACCTAATGAAATGGGTTATCTCCAAATCATTGAGAACTTGACTAAAAAACGCATGAAAGGTCTCAAGCCAGCAAGTGCAGAAGAAGCCTTTCAAGCTAAGAAGCAGGTCGCTCTTAAGAAAATCGAACGTGATTTTGCTAATGAGGAGATTCGTAGAAACTTTGAGAAGTTTGGCAAGGATGCTCGTCAATTGGCCTCAGAATTCAGCCCAGAAGAATTGGCTATGTACATCCTTAGCTTGACGGTTCAGGATCCAGACAGTCTTCCAGAGGTTGAGATTGCACGTGAAAAACCGTTACCATTTAAACCATCTGGTGGTGGCTTTGGTGGCAAAGGTAAGGGTGGTCGAGGAGGCCGTCGTGGGGATGACCGTCGAGATCGTGATCGCCGTGGCAATGGTCGTCGTGATGACTATCGTAAAGGTGGACGTTCAAAGGATCGCTTTGATAAAGAGAAGCGTTACCGTAAGGATAATAAAAAACCACGCAATACTTCAAGCGAGAAGAAAACAGGCTTTGTGATTCGGAACAAAGGAGATAAATAAAAAATACAAGGGTAAACACATGTTTACCCTTGTATATTTATAAGGAGACCGAAATTCGTAAACAAAACGTTTGCTATCACTCTGTGATAGCGCTATCAATTCTGTTAACATATTAAGAATACAACTTTTTATAAGTCCTGTCAACAGATTTGCTAAAAAAATTCTACTTTTTTTAAAAAGATGAACAAAAAATAAATTTTTTCTACAAAAATGACCAACAAAATAAGCGATTAATATAGAAAAAAATCGATAAAATGTTTGTTTCTTATTGAAAATGTTTACTATTATAGTATAATGAAAGCAGAAATAGGAAAGTAGGACGTCATATGAAAGAGAGTAGACATGTAGCAATCTTACAAGAGTTGGATAAAAATGAAGTGGTCTCTGTTAAGGATCTAAGCGATCTCTTGGGTGTAACCGATATGACAATTCGACGAGATTTGATGGACTTAGAAGAACAAGGCTTGTTGGTTCGTGTTCATGGAGGGGCCCATCGAAAAATCAAAGATAGTCTGGCAGAAGTTTCCCATACAGAAAAGAACATGTTGAACGTGGAAGAGAAAAGGGAGATTGCTCAAAAATGTGCAGCTTTGATTGATGAAGGCGATACAATTTTTATTGGAGCAGGGACCACTACAGATTTTATTGGCGATTATCTTGATGGGAAACATGTCAGTATTGTCACCAATTCCTTGCCGATTTTTGAAAAATTAAAAGACCAACCGAATTGTGATATCATTCTAGTTGGCGGACGCTATAGGGTCAAGACACAGACCTTTGTAGGGCAGTTTGCTAATAAGCTCTTAAAGGAAATTAAGGTTTCGAAAGCCTTTATCGGGGTAAATGGAATCGACGGTCATACAGCAATGACTGCAAACGAAGAAGAAGGAAATGGTAATAAAATTATTCTTAACAATGCCATTGAAAAGTATGTAGTAGCAGATAACAGTAAGTTTGACAGCTATTCTTTCTATGCTTTTTACCGTCTAGATGATTTAGATGCGGTGATTACCGATCATTCTATCTCTAATAAGGTGCGAGAAAAATACAATTCTTATACAAAAATTTTGTAAAAATTAGAAAATAAACAGCTAAACGGCCAGGATTCAAGCAGATTCTGGTCTTTTTTATATCCTTTAATAGGGGAGGGGTTATAAATAAATCTATAAAAAAATAAACAAAAAAGAACAAAAAATTACATATTGTAATTGACAGCGCATTCATATAATGATATACTTATCATGTAATTAAAAGATATTTAAAAAGTGGAAGGGGTGAAAAGATGGGATTAAATCAACTGTTTAATCGGGAATTAGTCTTTTGCCTAGATGTTTCGAATCAAGAAGAATTGTTTGACCAGGTTGCAACTTTATTGGAAGAACGTCAGATTGTGACAGATTCTTATCAAGCTGCATTAAAAGAGAGAGAGAAATCGTTCCCTACTGGCTTGGATATGGAATTTCTAGGAAAGGATCTTCCGAATGTAGCGATTCCTCATACGGATATCATCCATAACCTAACAGAGAATATTGTAGTTGTTCGATTGAAAAATCCGGTAACCTTCCACAATATGATCGCGCCTGATAAGGAAGTAGATGTTTCGCTTTTATTCTTCATCATTAACAATTCTAGTTCCAGCCAAACAAACATTTTGGCGCATTTGATGGATTTCTTTACGACAAACGGAAATCTTGAAAACATGTCGAAATTGGAAACTGAAGAAGACTTATATCGCTATATCACAGAAGCGATTGCTTAATAGTAACAATTAAATATATTTATAATGGAGGTCATTCAAATGATTAAAATTTTAGCTGCCTGTGGTGCAGGGGTTAACTCAAGCCACCAAATTAAAAGTGCTCTAGAAGAAGAGCTTTCAAACCGTGGATATGATGTACAATGTGATGCGGTAATGGTAAAAGATGTGAATGAAGACTTGATTAAAGGCTATGATATCTTTACACCAATCGCTGCAACAGATTTAGGCTTTGATCCTGGGATTCCAGTAGTTGAAGCTGGTCCAATCTTGTTCCGTATTCCAGCTATGAGCGCTCCGGTATATGACAATATCGAAGCAGCAATCAAAGAACACGGCTTAAGCTAATTTGTTCATCTGTATTTTGTGAGCGATTCCTATGCCTGGAACTGCTGACATTCTTAATTTTGTAAAATATAAAAATATAAATCGGGAGGATTTATTATGAATGGCATTATCGATTTTGCCAATAAGTTTTTCAAACCCATTCTAGATATGGGTGCACCGATCATCATGTTGATCGTCCTAACTCTATTGGCACTTTTGTTTGGAGTGAAATTCTCCAAAGCGCTTGAAGGTGGTATTAAACTTGCCATCGCCCTTACTGGTATCGGTGCGATCATCGGTATGTTGAATGGCGCTTTCTCAGCGTCTCTTGCAAAATTCGTTGAGAACACTGGTATTCAATTGAATATCACAGACGTTGGTTGGGCACCACTTGCTACCATCACTTGGGGGTCTGCCTGGACACTTTACTTCTTGCTAGTTATGTTGGTTGTCAATATTGTCATGCTTGCAATGAAGAAAACAGATACACTTGATGTCGATATCTTTGATATCTGGCACTTGTCTATCACAGGTCTTTTGATTAAATGGTATGCGGATAAAAATGGAGTTAGCGCAGGAGTTTCCCTCTTCGTTGCAACTCTTGCAGTTGTCCTTGTAGGGATTATGAAGATCATCAACTCAGACTTGATGAAACCAACATTTGATGACTTGTTGAATGCACCTAGCTCTTCACCAATGACATCAACTCACATGAACTACATGATGAACCCAATCATCATGGTTTTGGATAAAATCTTTGACAAATTCTTCCCAGGTCTTGATAAATACGACTTCGATGCTGCTAAATTAAACAAGAAGATCGGTTTTTGGGGATCTAAATTCTTCATCGGTTTCCTTCTTGGAATCGTCATCGGTATCATGGGTACTCCACATCCAGTTGCTGGTGTTGAAGGTGCTGAAAAATGGGAACTTGTTATTAAAGGCTGGTTGAGCCTTGGTTTGACTGCCGGTGTCTGCTTGGAATTGTTCTCATTGATCGGTTCTTGGTTCATCGCAGCGGTAGAACCATTGTCACAAGGTATTACAAACGTTGCTACTAAACGTCTTCAAGGACGTAAATTCAATATCGGTTTGGACTGGCCATTTATCGCTGGTCGTGCAGAAATCTGGGCTTGTGCCAACGTACTTGCACCAATCATGTTGATCGAAGCAGTGCTTCTTTCTAAAGTCGGAAATGGTATCTTGCCACTTGCAGGGATCATCGCTATGGGTGTGACTCCAGCTTTGTTGGTTGTAACACGTGGTAAATTGATCCGTATGATCGTGTTTGGAACACTCTTGTTGCCACTCTTCCTTCTTTCAGGTACTCTTATCGCACCATTCGCTACTGAATTGGCGAAAAGTGTAAAAGCCTTTCCAGAAGGAGTTGACAAAGCTCAATTGATCACTCACTCAACTCTTGAAGGACCTGTTGAAAAATTGCTTGGTTGGACAATCGGTAATGCAACAACTGGTGATATTAAATTGATTATTGGTGTTGTTGCCTTCTTAGCATTCTACGTTGGAATCTTTGCATGGTACAGAAAACAAATGATCAAACGTAACGAAGAATACGCAGCAAATGCAAAATAATCCGCTCCTAAATATGTAACTTGATAAAACTAGGGTATCAATTTTCCAGACATGGAGGGGTAGCCTAGTTTTTTCTCTAAAATAACATGCTAAGGAGTGAAATATGAGGATAGCTTTAAAAAATAATGATCTGGAAGTTTGTTTCAAGGAGTTAGGTGGTGAGCTGACCTCTATCAAGGATCAGGAAGGTATCGAATATCTTTGGCAGGGTGATGCTCAGTATTGGAGTGGCCAAGCCCCAGTTCTCTTTCCTATCTGTGGTTCGGTTCGAAATGATACAACCATGTATCGCCCTCAAGGTGTTGGGAAGATCCCTCGCCACGGGCTGGTTCGCAAGAAAAACTTTGAGCTGGTAGAGCAAACAGAAGATCGGGTGACTTTTGGGATAGAAGATACGGAAGAAATGTATCAGCAATATCCCTATCATTTCAGATTAGAAATTTCTTATCAATTACTTGGTAAGAAGATTCAAGTAACCTATCGGGTTCACCATCTTGGTGAGGAAGGAGTCATGCCCTTTTTCGTTGGTGGCCATCCAGGATTTAATTGTCCGTTACTGGCGGATGAAGGGTTTGAAGATTACTACCTGGAATTCGAACAAGAAGAGACCTGTAGTATTCCTAAATCCTATCCAGAGACAGGCTTGCTAAATGTCTTTGATCGGACACCTTTCTTACAGCAAGAGAAAATCCTAAATCTCGATTACGATCTCTTCCAAAAGGATGCCATCACCTTAGATTGCTTACAATCAAGAAGGGTGACCCTTCGCTCTAAAAAGCACGAGAAGGGGGTAAGTCTTCATTTTCCAGATTTTTCAAACTTGATTATCTGGACAACGCCAAATAAAGGGCCATTTATCGCATTAGAACCTTGGTCTGGTTTATCCACTTCCCTTGAAGAGAGTGATTATTTGGAATATAAAAAGCAAGTTCGACTTTTGCCAGCAGGTCAAGCAGCTGAACTAAGTTTTGAAATCGAAATTTTATAGATAATAATGTTGTTGAATATAGAAGTTTCTGTATTTGATTGAAAAATGAATTAAAAGAAGGAGCATAATATGTCAGTTATTATTGGTGCGGATGCAGCAGGTATCCGCTTAAAAGAAGTAGTCAAAGAATATTTGGAAGCAGAAGGTTTCCAAGTAGTGGATGTGACAGAAGAAGGGCAAGACTTTGTCGATGTGACTTTGGCTGTCGCTAAGGAAGTCAAACAAGCAGAAGACAATCTTGGTATCGTCATTGATGCCTATGGTGCTGGTCCATTCATGGTCGCTACTAAAATTAAAGGAATGGTTGCGGCAGAAGTTTCAGATGAGCGTTCTGCCTACATGACTCGTGGCCACAACAATTCTCGCATGATCACCATGGGCGCTCAAATCGTGGGTGACCAATTGGCCAAAAATATCGCCAAAGGTTTTGTAAACGGTAAGTATGACGGCGGTCGCCACCAAATCCGTGTCGATATGCTCAACAAGATGTGCTAAGGGGAGGAGTAAACGAATGAAAATTGCAATTGGATGTGACCATATTGTCACAAATGAAAAAATGGCTGTTTCTGAATTTTTGAAATCAAAAGGTTATGAAGTTCTTGACTTCGGAACCTATGACCACGCGCGTACCCACTACCCAATTTTTGGGAAAAAAGTCGGAGAAGCAGTCGCTAGTGGTCAAGCTGATCTTGGAGTATGTATCTGTGGTACTGGTGTTGGAATTAACAACGCTGTTAACAAGGTTCCTGGAATTCGTTCAGCCTTGGTACGCGACATGACAACGGCTCTTTATGCAAAAGAAGAACTCAATGCTAATGTCATTGGTTTTGGTGGGAAAATAACCGGTGAATTGCTCATGTGTGATATCATTGAAGCTTTCATTCATGCAGAATACAAACCAAGTGAAGAAAACAAGAAATTGATTGCCAAGATTCAACATTTGGAAACCCATAATGATCACCAAGAAGATGCAGACTTCTTTACAGAATTCCTTGAAAAATGGGACCGTGGTGAATACCACGACTAAGAGGTGAGCTTATGATCTTAACTGTCACCTTGAATCCTTCCATTGATATTTCTTATCCCTTGGAAGAATTAAAGTTGGATACTGTGAATCGTGTGTCGGAAGTTTCTAAGACGGCTGGTGGTAAAGGGTTAAATGTCACCCGTGTCCTAGCTGAGAGCGGTGAAACAGTTGGAGCAACAGGTTTTGTTGGGGGGACCAATGGTCAATTCATCAAGACCCATCTTCCACGAGATGTCCAATCCTTCTTCTATGATATCCTGGGAGATACGCGGAACTGTATCGCCATCTTGCATGAAGGAAATCAAACAGAAATCTTAGAAGCGGGTCCAGAAATTATCCGGACGGAAGCTTTAGGATTCCTTCATCATTTCAAACTCCTCATGCCGACAGCGGATGTGATTGCTATTTCAGGGAGTCTTCCTACAGGGCTACCAGTGGACTATTATGCGAGCCTAATTGAGATTGCAAAAGAAGCAGGACGCAAGGTTGTACTTGATTCATCAGGCAAATCTTTAGAAGCGGTCCTTCACTCACCATTCAAACCAACGGTGATTAAACCCAATCGCGAAGAATTATCTCAACTATTAGGACGAGATGTTTCGGCGGATTTTGAGGACTTAAAAGTAGTTTTGAAAGACCCACTGTTTGAAGGAATCGAATGGATTATCGTCTCCTTAGGTGGAGATGGTGCCTTTGCCAAACATGGAGACAGCTTCTATAAGGTCGATATTCCAAAAATAGAAGTGGTCAATCCAGTGGGATCTGGAGATTCAACCGTGGCTGGGATCTCTGCTGCCCTCAGTAGCGGAAAAGATGACGCGGCCCTCTTGACCCATGCTATGGTCTTAGGGATGCTAAATGCCCAAGAAAAGATAACAGGGCATGTCAATATGGCCCACTACGATGATTTGTATCAGAATATAATTGTAAAAGAGGTATAAGATGGTATTAACAGAACAAAAACGCAACTATTTAGAAAAATTGAGCACCAAAGAGGGTGTAATCTCAGCCTTGGCCTTTGACCAACGTGGTGCCTTGAAACGCCTCATGGCTCAATATCAAGACACAGAACCAACAGTAGCTCAAATGGAAGAATTGAAGGTCTTGGTGGCTGAAGAATTGACGCCATTCGCATCTTCTATGCTCTTGGACCCTGAGTATGGACTTCCAGCAACCAAGGTCTTGGATGCAGAAGCAGGTCTCTTGTTGGCTTATGAAAAAACCGGCTACGACACTTCTAGCACTAAACGTCTGCCAGACTGCCTTAACCTTTGGTCAGCTAAACGCATCAAAGAACAGGGCGCAGATGCAGTGAAATTCTTGCTCTACTATGATGTGGATAGTGCAGAAGAACTCAACCAAGAAAAACAAGCCTATATCGAACGCATCGGTTCAGAATGTGCTGCAGAAGAAATTCCATTCTTCCTTGAAATCTTGGCTTATGATGAAACTATTGCGGATGCAGGTTCTGTAGAATATGCGAAAGTAAAACCTCGTAAGGTCATCGAAGCTATGAAAGTCTTCTCAGACCCACGCTTCAACATCGATGTCTTGAAGGTAGAAGTGCCAGTCAATGTCAAATACGTTGAAGGTTTTGGCGATGGAGAAATCGTTCATAGCCGTGAAGAAGCGGCAGCCTTCTTTAAAGAACAAGAAGAAGCAACCAACCTTCCATACATCTACTTGAGTGCCGGTGTTTCTGCAAAACTCTTCCAAGAAACCCTCGTCTTTGCCCATGAAGCAGGCGCGAACTTCAACGGGGTCCTTTGTGGTCGTGCAACTTGGGCTGGATCTGTAGAAGCCTACATCAAGAATGGGGAAGAGGCGGCTCGTGAATGGTTGCGTACCGAAGGTCGTCGCAACATTGAAGAACTCAACCAAGTCTTGGACCAAGTCGCAACTTCTTGGAAAGAGCGCATTTAATTACTTTGTTCCTAACGTATAAAATAGTCTTTCTAGCCATCTAGAAGGGCTATTTTTTTGTTTGGAGAAAGGAATCATCTTGGTCTTTCGTCAAAAATTGGTTCCCAATGTTCATAAATCTGATTAACATTTCTTTCACTATTCAAATAGCTTCTGATTTGTAAGAATTTATGTGATTATTTCACATTGCAATCGAAAATAAGAGTGTTTTACAGTATAATAGATTTATAAGAATAAAGGAGTTGGCGTATGGAAAGGATCGTATATAGAGAAGCGAGGCTAGACGAGTACAAGACGATTGGAAAAGTCTGTTCTGATGCTTTTATGAATTATCCATTTTTAACCGTCATTAAAGAAGATTTAAAAAAGCCTGAATACTTTCCGGCCTTTATTGAACTATTGCATACCTTATTAGTCAAGCTGTACATCAAAGGGGAAACTTGCTTAGTTGCTGAACGAGATGGAGAAATTATAGCAGTAGGGCTCTTGCAACAAAAAGATTTCTCAATGGTCTCTTACCTACTAAATGGAATTATCAAATTGTTCCGTTACATTAGCCCTTGGAAATTGATGAAATATCTGGACCTAGTGGAGCGTTCGGAGCAACATTTAAAAAAATCTGGAAACTTTGATTGGTATCTAATGATATTAGCTGTGAGCCCAACTGTTCAGGGTCAAGGGGTTGGTAGTCATTTTCTCCAAAACGGGATTGAACCTTACGTCAAGGCCAAAGGTTGTAAGCGTCTAGGCTTGATTACTAGTACGCAACAAAATGTCTTCTTCTATGAAAAAAATGAATTCGTCCTATTAGATTCTATGGTGCTAGATTATGGGAAACAAAGCGTTGGGAATTGGGCTTTTTTAAAGACCCTTGATGACGAATCTTAGATAATTAAAAAAAGGAGCTCTTGGGAGCTCCTTTTAGCATGCAAACAGATGATTGTTACACCATCTAGGTGTTTTTTTGTTCGGGATCTATCTTGGATTGTTGATGCTTGATATAGGTCAGTTTTTCCTCTCGGCTCTTCCGTTTAAAGAGTGCCTCGGCTGACATAGCAGCTCTTTTGTCGGGAAAAGACTCCTGGTAGATCAAGGTCACAGGAAGTCTAGGACGGGTATATTTGGCGCCTTTGCCAGCATTGTGAGTTTTGATACGGCGCTCGATATCGGTGGTGTAGCCAGTATAGAGGGTCCCATCCGCACACTGGACTACATACATATAAGCTTTAGTTTCCATAATAAATCTCATGAATCTCCGGCGTATAGCTTCCATCTTCCTCATGAATAAACAGTGGAGGAAGAATTTTTAGACCATCCCGCGATCCATCTTTAATGGCCTCAATGAGAAGCATGTTGGCATCTTTATGAACCTTGGGATAGACAAATTGAATCCGTTTGGGAGCCAGATTGAAGCGTTTCATGGTTTCGATGATATCTAAGAAGCGATCCGGACGATGCACCATGACGAGTCGGCCATTGGACTTGAGAGTCCGTTGGGCCACTTGACAAATTTGGTCCAAATTGGTGGTGATCTCGTGACGGGCTAGCAAATAATGAGGGCTCTCATTTAAATTGGAATGCTCGTCCACTTTAAAGTAGGGAGGATTACAGAGAATAAGGTCGATTTTACTACCAGGGAAATGGTGGGGCAAATTTTTTAAATCATCGGTAATCATGGACATACGGTCGGAGAGGTCATTCAATTGGATGGAACGCTCTGCCATGTCGGCGAGTCTTTCTTGTATCTCCACTCCAACGATGGTTGCTTTGGTGCGCGTGCTAGCGAAGAGTCCGACAGCGCCATTGCCGGCACAAAGATCAACAATCAGACCACGGTTGGGCAACTTAGGAAAACGTGACAAAAGGACACTATCAATAGAATAGCTAAAAACTTCTCTGTTTTGAATGATTTTCACATCGCTTGAAAATAGTTGGTTGACGCGTTCGCCGTCTTTTAATTC
Source organism: Streptococcus australis (assembly GCF_015553625.1). Lineage (GTDB taxonomy): Bacteria > Bacillota > Bacilli > Lactobacillales > Streptococcaceae > Streptococcus > Streptococcus australis_B. The sequence goes on from NZ_JADNGY010000005.1 coordinate 56,595, forward strand.
GATATCGTTCATGGCTCTATTATAGCATGAAAAGAGGGCGGGGAAAAGCATAGAAAGGGATAAGAAAAAATAAGGACAGAACTTTTGTTCCATCCTTATCCAAGAGTTGTTTAATCAAATTCATATTTTTGATAAATGGTCGCCAAGATGAAGATTCCCGTAAAGAGAGCCATCAAGGCAAGGTAGACTGGGAAGGTCACAGCTGTCAATGTTCCGATTTCAATCAGACCTTTCAAGTAAAAGGCAGAGAGATAGAAACCGCAGACAGAGAAGATGATTAAGAGACCTCGCCAGATATTGAGTGGCAAGCAAGCCCGAATAACGGACAAGAAGCCAATAGATCCTAACAAGTAGTAGGAAAGTGTAGACATATCCAGGCTAGACCAGCCATGATGAGCTCCCCATAAACGAACAAATAAGACGCTAAAGACAACCATCAAGGCATTTGGTAAGGCCAGATGCAAGGAGCGTTTGAGGAAGTGTTTTTCCACTGGCTTAATGTTTCGTTCAAAGGTCAAGACAAATGGTGGGAATCCTTCGACAAACTGATCAATCAGCGTAATCTGAATCGGAATAAATGGGAAAATCAACAAGTAGTTGATGTCAAAGAAAAGGGCACTTGCGATACAGATAATGGCCAGAATGAAGGAGTAGATCGTCTTAATAAAGAAGATAGGAGCAATTCGTCCAATGTTATTGACGACCCGACGACCTTCAAAGAGAATTTCTGGAACATCATTGAAGTCTGAGTTTAACAAGACGAGATTGGCAATTTGACGGGTTGCAGGATCGCCTTCGGCCATCACGATGGAGCAGTCAGCTTCTCGTAAGGCTAGGATATCATTGACCCCGTCCCCTGTCATGGCAGTGGTTCGACCAGCAGCCTTGAGGGTTTGAATCAAGAGTTTCTTTTGATGAGGAGAAACCCGTCCAAAAATGGCTGTACTTTCAGCTAGGTCCACCAACTCATCGTCCTCAATCTTAGAACAGTCAATATAACTTTCGTAGCTTTCAAAACCAGCTTCCTTAGCAATGTAAGAAACAGTGACTGGATTATCACCAGAGATGATTTTGAGATCTACATCTTGAGAGCGAAGATAATCCAAGGTTTCGGCAGCTCCTTCGCGGATTGGATCGAGGATTTCAATGACGGCGATTGCTTCTACATCACTTGGCAAAGTCAAATCATGCATATCGATGGCTTCCACACTGCGAGCTAAAATCAAGACCCGTGATCCATGGGCTTGGGCTTCCAATACCGCTGGAGGATTTTCTTTGAGGAGCATTTCTGGGGCCCCTAAATAAACGGTCCCCAAGTTGGTCAGGGTCATGGCCCCCCATTTTCGATCACTTGAAAATGGAATGATTGACTCGGCTGTATAAGCGTGTTCTAACTCGCCATATGCTTTGCGGATAGCTTGGGCAGTTGGGTTGTTATCCTCAGAATTTTGCATATAGGCAGCGAGAATAACTTCGATAGTTTCTTCAGAAAAGTGTTCAGACAGGGAGTGAATGCCTTTGACGGTCATTTTTCCTTGGGTGATGGTTCCTGTCTTATCCAAACAAAGTGTATCGACACGAGCCAAGGTTTCCACAGAGTACATCTCTTGGACCAAGACCTTGCGCATCCCTAACTTGATCACGGCTGTCAAGAGCGAGGTCACTGTCAGAAGGGCAATCCCTTTTGGTAACATGCCCAGGAGAGCAGTGGAAGAAGTAATCACAGAATCTTTCACTGGAAGCAGTTTAATCAAAAAGGCTTCACAGAAGAGGGCAATTCCAAATGGGATAATAATCTTTCCAGTAAAACTAGAGATTTTTGCGAGATTGTAGAGGATGCGAGAATTGATGGGTTTGAGAGTTTTCGCCTCTACCATCAATTTATTAGCATAGTTGTTGGCCCCCACACGTTTGACACGAGCGTAGACCTGGCCACTCGCTAAGAAGCTACCGGATAGAAGTTCATCTCCCTCTTCCTTGAGAACCAAGTCACTTTCTCCCGTCAGTATGGCTTCGTTGGCTTCAGCAACTCCCTTTTGAACGATGGCATCACTCGGAATTTGGTCTCCAGCAGATAGCTTAATCAGGTCGCCAAGGACGATTTCCTCTGGATCAATGGTTTCCTCTTCCCCGGCTCGGATGACAGTGACGAGCTCCTTACTCATCAAGTTCAATTTATCAATCATCCGTTTAGCGCGGAGCTCTGTAGCAATTCCGGATAAGGCGTTAAAGCAGATGACTGCAAAAAAGACAAGATTGTTCCAGGCTTGTACCGCAACCAAAGCGAGGGCGATCACAAAGTTCAAAGCATTAAACAAGGTGAAGACATTGCGCTTGATGATTTGCCAGGTACTGGTACTGGTATTCGCTTTAAATTCGTTGGTTTGGCCACGCTGTATTTTTTTGCGGACCTCTTCATGGGTTAATCCCTTTAATTCATTCATTTCCATAAAAACATCATATCATTTTTTTAAGAAAAAGACTAGATGCAGTCGGTTTGTTGAGTCATCAAGTTTTTGAAAAGATTTGCGGGGAAGAGAAGGATACGGTATAATGGATAAACAAGAGAATTATCAAAGGAGAAAGCATGTTTTATACCTATTTACGTGGCTTAGTGACCTTTATTTTATGGGTTCTGAATGGAAATGCTCATTACCATCATAAGGAACTGATTCCGAGTCAAGAGGAAAATTACATTCTCGTAGCTCCTCATCGAACTTGGTGGGATCCGGTCTACATGGCCTTTGCGACCAAACCCAAGCAATTTATCTTTATGGCTAAGAAGGAACTCTTTACCAATCGGATTTTTGGATGGTGGATTCGCATGTGCGGGGCTTTCCCAATTGACCGTGAAAATCCAGGTGCAGCAGCGATTAAATACCCAGTGAATATGCTCAAAAAAAGCAAGCGTTCCTTGATTATGTTTCCAAGTGGAAGTCGCCATTCTCAGGATGTTAAGGGTGGAGTTGCTGTGATTGCCAAGATGGCCAAGGTACGTATTATGCCTGTCACTTATACGGGTCCAATGACTTTGAAAGGACTAGCGACCTGTGAACGGGTTGACATGAACTTTGGGCACCCTATTGATATCTCTGATATTGCAAAAATGAATGATGAGGGAGTGGAAGAAGTTGCAAGACGAATCCAGGCTGAGTTTGATCGCTTAGATGCGGAATCTCAGGCACTGCGCAATGACCGGAAACCTTTTATCCTCATCCGTTTATTGAAGTTTTTATTGTTGCCATTTGTCTTGGTTGTCGCTTTACTGACCCTCTTGTTTAGTTATATCGCCAGTTTTGTATGGGATCCGGATAAGCATCGGAAAGACTAATGAGTTTTCGTGAGAACAAGAATGTCAAAAATCATGTGATTTTTGACATTCTTTTTTTATTTCTTCAATTTTTTACGAATTATAAAAATAAAAGGGGTATTTATGGAGACGTGGATTGAGAAGATCAAGGAATATAAACTGTTTTTAGGTTTGGCTGCCGTGGGGCTAGTGATGGGAGGAGTATTTCTCTTTTGGCCTAAGCAACCTCCACAAGCACCGGAAACTGTCATTTCCCAGTTAGAAATGGTGGATCAGGAGACTTCTCCTAAGGAAGACACAAGCCTCCCTTCTAGCTCTCAACAGAGGAGTGAGGAAAAGACGGACTCCTCTCAAGAAAAAATCATGGTGGATGTGAAGGGTGCTGTTAGGCAGGCAGGGGTCTACGAACTTCCAGTGGGGAGCCGGGTTTATGATGCTGTCCAAAAAGCAGGAGGGATGACAGACGAAGCCAACAGCCAATCCGTCAACTTAGCGCAAAAATTGGAGGATGAGTCCATCGTCTATGTTGCTAAGAATGGAGAGGAGCTAGCGCCTGTTGCGTCCGCATCTGCATCTGCTGGGGCGACCGGTGGCGAGAAGCAGTCAAAAGATGGAAAGGTCAATCTCAATACGGCAACAGAAGCAGAACTACAAACGATTTCTGGTATAGGTCAAAAGCGAGCCCAAGATATCATTGCTTATCGTGAGGAAAAAGGAAAATTTCAGTCTGTTGATGAATTGAAAAATGTTTCTGGTATTGGCCAAAAGACGCTAGAAAAGTTAAAAGAGCATGTTACAGTGGATTAGAAGTCTCAACATTCATCCATTTCATCTCACCCTGCCGGTCTTAGCTCTCTATTATTGGATCTACACGGGACACTGGCTCGCTTCGATCTTCCTTCTGGTCTTCTTCATCTTGTTTAGGAGACGCTACGATGGCAAACGATTTCTGTGCCTCATAGGGTTTCTTTCCCTCTTTGCCCTTTGTTTTGCTTTCTGGATCGAACAGGGAAAACAAGAGTCAAGCGATCATAGGGTCCCAAGGGTCATTCAGCTTTTACCGGATACCATCAAGGTGAATGGAGATGCTTTATCCTTTCGTGCCAAGTCAGGTAGCCGTACTTTTCAGGTTTTCTACCAGCTTCGGTCAGAGGAAGAACAAGCCTATTTTAAACACCTGAATCAGGGGCTAGAATTACGGATCAAAGGCGAATTGGAAACACCGACAAAACAGCGTAATTTTATGGGCTTTGATTACCAGGCTTATCTGAAAACACAAGGTATTTATCACCTTTTGAAAATCAGTCACATCCTTGAAAAGAGACCTGCTGAGCCTAGAGATTTCATAGGGTTGCTGTCTAGTTGGAGGCGAAAGGCCCTTGTATGGGTTCACCAGCATTTCCCCCAGCCCATGAGTCACTACATGACGGGCTTGCTTTTTGGTTTTTTAGATGTAGAGTTTGAAGAAATGAGCCAGTTATATTCGAACTTGGGGATTATTCATCTGTTTGCCTTGTCGGGCATGCAGGTTGCCTTCTTCCTAGATGCCTTTCGGCGCTTCTTTCTCCGCTTGGGACTGGAGCAGGAAAAGGTTGCCTACCTCCTCTATCCATTTTCGCTTCTATATGCTGGAATGACAGGCTTTTCGGTTTCGGTCGTTCGAAGCCTCTTACAGAAACTCCTGGCCCAGGCTGGGCTCAAAGGAATGGAAAATATGGGAGTCACTCTCCTTTTATTACTCCTTCTTTTACCGTCCTCCTTGTTGACTGCTGGAGGTCTCTTATCCTGCGCCTACGCCTTTATATTGACGCTAACCTCTTCCGAAGAGGAGAAGGAGGGAATCCGAAAAGTCATCAAGGAGAGTCTAGTGTTAACGCTAGGGGTTCTTCCTTTTCTCATTTTTTTCTTTGGAGAATACCAACCCTGGTCCCTTCCTCTAACCTTTTTTTTTTCTCTCTTGTTTGACCTTCTGTTGTTGCCAGGACTGAGTATCGTTTTTCTCCTCTCTTTTCTGTATCCCTTGACTTTCTGGAATCCTTTCTTTGTCTGGATGGAAAAAAGTATGGAGTATCTAGCGAGCTTCACTAGTCAATCCTTGGTTTTCGGGCAGCCAAGTATTTATTATTTCATCTTGCTCTTGTGCTTGCTAGCTTGTCTCTATGAGATGCGAAAGGTTAAGAAATGGAGATACCTGTTCCTACTCTTAGTATGCTCTGTATTTGCCCTTGTGAAGCATCCTTTAGAAAATGAGATTACCATCATTGATATTGGTCAAGGTGATAGTATTTTGCTACGTGATTGGCGTGGGAAAACCATCCTAATTGATACAGGAGGAAAAGTGGACTTTGGCCAAAAGGAGGCATGGAAGAAGCGAAGGTCTACTAGCAATGCAGAACGGACCCTGCTTCCCTATCTCAAGAGCAGGGGGATTGACCAGATTGATCATATGATTCTCACGCATACTGACACAGATCACATGGGAGATTTGGAAGTGCTTGCGACTAAGGTTAGGATAAAGGAAATAAATATTTCTAAGGGAAGTTTAAAAAAAGACTCTTTTGTCCGTCTGCTCAAACGATTGAACTTACCGGTAAAAACGTTGGAGGCTGGTGATCAATTGTCGATCTTTGATGGGCGTGCAGAAGTCCTCTATCCGGTAGAAGTAGGAGATGGGAGTAATAATGATTCCATTGTTCTTTATGGCCGCTTTTATGGGTGGTCCTTCCTTTTTACAGGAGATTTAGAAGAAGAAGGGGAAAAGACCTTGTTAGCCCGTTATCCTCAACTGCGCGTAGATGTCCTAAAAGCAGGCCACCATGGTTCTAAGGGATCTTCTCACCCTGCCTTCTTAGAGAAAATCCAAGCAAAAATTGCCTTGATATCTGCGGGCGAAAAAAATCGTTACCAGCATCCTCATCAGGAAACCTTGGAGCGCTTCAAAGAGTTGCAGATGACTGTTTTTCGTACAGACCAGCAAGGAGCGATTCGTTTTAGAGGGTGGAATCAGTGGACGATTGAAACCGTTCGATAAGAGCTGTTTGATTTCTAGCTTGAAAATTGCTATGATAAAGTCAAGGAAATGAGGTTACAAGTATGAAATCATTACAGTTGTTTTGGATGCAATATGCTGATTTTTCAAGAAAATCAGATAGAAAAGAATTTTGGATTAGCCAAGCCTGGCATTTATTATTTACCAGTCCATTTTGGATTTACCAATTGGTCTTACTCTTTTCAAATTCGAAATCAGAGGAAGACGTGATTCCCTTGACCGGGATGGACGTTTCAGCTTGGTTCAGCATCTTTTTTCTCCTTTATCTCTATCTTATTTTTGTTCCCCAGCAAGCAGTAGTCGTTCGGCGATTGAGAGATGCGGGTCTTCATTGGTCGTTGATTTTCCTATTTCTAGGCCCTATCTTGCTCTACCTTTTATCTCCTATTTCCATTTTTCTAGTCTTAGCTCTTGCGGGTTTGCTTTGTTTGGCATGTCTCTTGGTCCTTCCAAGTGCTAGACTTGCACAACAGGATCAGAATGCTTCTCCAGGATTTGATTCGACGAGTCCCGTGGTCTCATTGCCAAGTATGCCTTCCTATTTGGTGGATCCCAATAGTTTTTCAGCTATTCCCCAGATTGTTTCGGCTCCACCAACACCACTAGAGAAAGCACCGCTTGAAAAGAAAATGGAATCGGAACAGACCGAGCATCAGTTTAGAGAGTGGAATGAGGTACCTTCAGAACATGCAGGCTTTACAAACAATTAAAAAAATCAGTGCTGAGAACCTTCCTTCAATCCTGGTTTTATCAGGGGATGACATCGGTCAGTTTGAGTGGATGAAAGAGCAACTTTTAAAGAAAGTTGGCTACGATTCATCTGATTTGAACTATTCCTATTTTGACATGAAGGAAACAGCTTATTCAGAGGTCGAGCTTGACTTGGTTAGCCTTCCATTTTTTGCGGATGAAAAAATAGTGATTTTGGATCATTTTGTCGATGTGACGACCGCAAAAAAAAGATACCTGACAGATGATGAATTGCAGTCCTTTGAAGGATACTTATCGGCACCTTTAGAAACGACTCGCTTGATTGTTTTTGCGGAAGGAAAACTGGATAGCAAGCGAAGAATTGTCAAGCTCTTAAAACGGGATGCCCAGTTACTGGAAGCGACTGAATTAAAGGAACAGGAGTTGCGTGCCCATTTCACGGAAGAGATCAAGTCTCTAGGGCTAGCGATTGATTCACAAGCCTTCGACCAACTTTTGATCAAATCTGGCTTTGATTTTAGTGAGATTCAGAAAAACTTGGAGTTTCTTAAAAACTATAAGGGATCCTCAAGCATTACCATCTCAGATATTGAAGAGGCTATTCCAAAGACACTCCAGGATAATCTGTTTGATCTGATCCAGATGATTCTAAAGAAACAAATTGATTCCGCCCGCAGTTTGGTCAAGGACCTTCGGCTACAAGGAGAGGATGAAATCAAGCTTTTGGCCATTTTATTGAGTCAGTTCCGTATTTACACACAGGTCAAGCTGTTGAAGCAAGAGGGACGAACAGAATCCCAAATCGTTTCAGACCTATCAGAGCTGACCGGTCGTAAAGTAAATCCCTATCAAGTCAAATTTGCTCTAAGAGATAGTAGAGGGATATCTTTAAGCTATTTGGAGCAAGCGCTTTGTCTGTTGATTGATACCGATTTCCAAATGAAATCAGGAACCTATGAGAAAGATTATCTATTTGATTTGGCTTTGCTAAAGTTGGCCAACCCATCTGTGTAAGCAGAATAGTTGAATAAATTGGATGATTGCGTTATCATTTTTATATACATAAAGAAATAGAGGTATTTTCCATGGCAATTATTTTACCAGATCTTCCGTACGCATACGATGCATTGGAACCATACATTGATGCTGAAACCATGCACTTGCACCATGACAAACACCACCAAACTTACGTTAACAATGCAAATGCAGCTCTTGAAAAACACCCTGAAATCGGTGAAGACCTTGAAGCTTTGCTTGCTGACGTAGAATCTATCCCAGCTGATATCCGTCAAGCGCTTATCAACAATGGTGGTGGACACTTGAACCACGCTCTTTTCTGGGAATTGATGACTCCTGAACAGACAGCTCCTTCAGCAGAACTTGCAGCAGCAATCGATGAAACTTTTGGTTCATTCGAAGAATTCCAAGCAGCCTTCACTGCAGCAGCAACTACTCGTTTTGGTTCTGGATGGGCTTGGTTGGTTGTTAACAAAGAAGGGAAGCTTGAAGTGACTTCAACAGCAAACCAAGACACACCAATCTCAGAAGGGAAGAAACCAATCTTGGGATTGGATGTTTGGGAACATGCCTACTACGTGAAATACCGCAACGTTCGTCCTGACTACATCAAAGCTTTCTTCTCAGTGATCAACTGGAATAAAGTAGATGAGCTTTACGCAGCAGCTAAATAAGCTTTCATAATAAAAAAAGTTTGAATCAAGAGTCCACTTAACGGGGTGCCTCGATTCAGGCTTTTTATTTTCAAATTGGTCAACATAGACTAAAAGGATTCTCCCGTTTTGGAAGGGATATTTCTTGCGTTTATACCTGAAAATGATACACTAGAAGAGTATGTGAAAGTGAGGAGAAAGGCTTCCTACATAAGGAAGAAGCCTTGTCACTTTTTCTGAAAAAACTGTGCCTTAACAAAAGGGAGAATGAAAATGACAAGTATTACGATTACAAAAGGAGCAGTGGATACGCCACTTTATCTAAAAATGCTCAACCGCCACGGTTTAATTGCAGGAGCTACTGGTACAGGGAAAACCGTGACCTTAAAAGTCATAACTGAAAAATTAAGTCAGCAAGGGATTCCGGTGTTTCTAGCAGACATCAAGGGAGATCTTTCAGGTCTTGCAAAAGCTGGACAATGGACTCCAAAGATGGAAGAGCGCTATAAGCTACTAGGTATTACAGATCCTTTTGAACCTCAAGCTTTTCCAGTTCGCTTATGGGATGTCTTTGGTCAAGCAGGCCATCCAGTCCGTGCAACGATTGAAGGAATGGGCTCTCTTTTGCTAGCGCGCTTGTTGGACCTCAACGAAACGCAAACAGGGATTTTGGCCATCGTCTTTAAATTAGCCAAAGAAAAAAATTGGCCTTTGATTGATTTGAAGGATTTGCAGAGTCTTTTGAAGGAAGTCTATGACCATGCCTCAGATTATTCCGCTCAATACGGCAATATCAGTAAACAATCAGTAGGAGCTATTCAACGAAGCTTGTTAGTGCTAGAGCAAGAGGGGGCAGATCAATTCTTCGGAGAGCCTGCCTTGGATCTTCAAGATTTTATGCAATTGGACAGCAGTGGACGAGGCTACATCAACATTCTATCAGCGACTCGTCTTTTCAACTCCCCTAAGCTCTATTCAACCTTCCTTATCTGGATGTTGTCTCGTCTGTTCGAGACCTTACCAGAAGTTGGAGATCTAGAAAAACCGAAATTTGTCTTCTTCTTTGATGAAGCCCACCTCTTGTTTAATGATGCGAGCAAGCTCTTCCTTGAAAAAGTTGAGCAAGTCGTTCGCCTCATCCGATCTAAAGGAGTAGGGATTTACTTTATTACGCAGAATCCTCAAGATCTCCCTGAATCTGTCTTAGCCCAACTTGGTAACCGTGTTCAACATGCCTTGCGTGCCTATACGCCAAAAGAAATGAAAGCTATTAAAGTTGCTGCTCAAAGCTTCCGACCAAACCCAGAATTTGATACGGAAACTGTCTTGACGGAGTTGGGAACAGGGGAAGCTCTCGTTTCCTTCCTAAATGAAAAGGGGCAACCAAGTGTGGTTGAACGCTCCCATATTTTGTCTCCACAATCGAGTTTTGATTTGTTAAACGAGAGTGAACAGTTGGCCTTGATGACCAGCTCTCCTTTCCATCAAAAATATGCTGTTCGAGTAGACAATGAATCAGCTTATGAAAAATTGACTGAAAAATCTGCTAGAGAAGAGAAGGAAAAGGAGCGGGAAGAGGAAGATAAAGCAAGAGTTGCAGAAGAGAAGGCCAGTCAAAAACGGAGTCCGGGCCGTCCGCGGAAATCTAGTTTAGAAAAGGCCAAAGATTCCTTTATCAGTTCCTTGTTCCGTACCATTGCGCGTGAAGTGGCAAAACTGATCATGGGATCCTTTAAGCGGAAATAAGACAGTCAAAAGGGGATGGATTCTTAGGATATGAAGAAGGATTGACCTGGAAATCGCTAAAAAATTTCTTCTACAAGAAATCGTTTTCTGAACTGGAAATACCTTGTTATTTTAAAGAGAATCTTTTATAATTAACTTCATATGAAAAAAATATTTAATGTTCGATCGATCATGATTGTGTTGGGGATTTTATTATGTATAGGAGGAGTTGGAGCTTTAACTTACCTCCATCTTTATCAGGCTCCTGCCTCGCCTCTTGCTCAAGAGGGAACGACGCCTCAAGCAGTGGACTCCAAGCAAGAGAAGCAAGCCCTCCAACCTCCTCGTGTCAAAACTCCTGAGGAGAAACAAGCTGTCATGGATCAAGATCGTGAAACCATGGAAAATTTGGGTCTTGTCTATGATTATGCCAATAAAGGCTTGGTAGAAGTTGTACAAGACTATATGACTGAATATGGTATTGATCCTTCCCAAATTACCTTTACCTACAAAAATCCTGCGACAGGCCAACAGTTTTCAATGAATGAGTTACAGCCGATGACAGCTGGAAGTACCTATAAACTGCCCCTCAATATGTTGGTCGTGGATGAAGTCGATGCAGGGAAGTTAAACTTAACGGATGAATTTGATATTACCAATACTTACTACGAGTACCTTGGAGAGCACGATAATTATGTAGCTGCCTTTGGTGGCGCTATGACGATTCCAGATATGCAGCGTTATTCTCTTGTCTACTCAGAAAATACGCCGGCCTATGCCTTGGCCGACCGCTTTGGTGGTATGGACAATGTCTATGAGAAGTATAAAAAATATGGAAAATCCCGGGCAGAAATAAAAACCATTAGTCCTGAAAACAAAACGACTTCTGATTACTATATTCAAGTCTTAGACTATCTTTGGAATCACAAAGAAAAATATGCGACCTTGCTAGAATTGATCGGAGAGTCCTTCCCGAATGAATACTACAAACGGTATTTACCAGATTTAGTCATTCAGCAAAAACCTGGTTATGTAGCAGAAGCCCTCAATGTCGAAGCCATCGTTTACGAACAAACACCCTACCTCATCTCGATTTTTACAGCTGGTCTAGGGGGAACTACTCCAGAAAGTACGGAGATCAGTGGCTACGGTCTTCATTTACTTGGTCAACTCTGCTATGTGATTAATGAATGGCACCGTGTAAATGTCAACTAACGATTTAGAACCTTTCCCAAAAACGTTTTGGGAAGGTTTTTTCTTAGCAAAGATAAGTTTCATGGTTAAAATCTTGGTGACATTCTTTGAGGTCAGTGAATAAATATGATATAATAACTAAAGAACCCAAAGAAAGAATAGAAATGATTACAAAAGAAGATTATCAGTTGATTCGCTCCCATCCAGCTTTCTCTGCGATTCCAGTTGAAAAATTTGATAAATTAGCTGTAGAAATTCATTATAGAGAAATCCCAAAGGGACAGATCCTATTTTTTGCCGGTGATAAGCGCGATCGAATTTTTTTAGTGGTAAAAGGCTATGTTCGTATTGAGGAGTTTGACTCTTCAGATACCTTCTCGTATATGGATTACATCAAAGAAGGAGCCGTCTTCCCATACGGTGGTATGTTTACAGATTCCAATTATCACTATACAGCCACTTCCATGACAACCGTTAAATACTTCAGTATTCCTGTTCAGCTTTATGAGGAAATTGTCCAGTCCAGTATGGAACAAGTTCTCTTTATAACGAGAAAACTTTCAAAAATATTGGAATTTCAGGAGTTGCGACTTCGCAATGTGGTTGCAGCCAGTGCCAGTGATCGTGTGATCCAATCCTTAGCTCTACTCTGTAAGGATTATCAAAAGTCTGGGCCAACTATTCCTTTTCCAATGAGTATGAAGGAGTTGGCTAGATTAGCTGCGACGACGAGAGAAACCGTCAATCAAGTGTTAAAGAAGCTCCTAGAAGAGGAGAGAATCGAGTACAAGCATAAGAAATTAACTTTTCTTGATCTTCCATTCTTTTTAGATAGTTTTGAAGAAGCCTAGTAGGGCTTCTTTTGGATTGAAGATAAAGTCTTCTGAAAAACTTTCCTTAGGTGAGTACGGACGTCAGCGAACTTCTACGAAGTTCCATGACTTAGTTTTGAACCTAAGGTTTCAAAACTCCCGAGTGCTTGAAATAATCATGTTTCAAGCACTTTTCTCACGGCGGAAAGTTTTTAAACTTCTTAAATGAAAAAATAATAAAAGTCATTTTTTGAAAATCATCTAGGTGTTTTATGTAAAATAAACTTTGTCTACATTCAAGAAGAAGCCTAGTAGGGATTCTTTTATTTTCTGTCAAAAACGTTAAAAAGTTTCAAAAATCAAATAAAAAAATATTTACTCACAAAAAGAATATATTTAGCAAAATATTCAAAGAAAGCGGTTCATTTTTCATAAAACAAGGGTGATATTTAAAAAAGTGTCAAATTCTTGGCATTCGTAATGGAAGATTGGTTGTGAAAGCGGTACCAATTGGTGATAAAATGAAACATGTAAACGGGATTAGCTAAGCTAAACCGCAAGAAAAAAGGAGGACTATAGATGTCTACACACCCAATTCATGTTTTCTCAGAAATTGGAAAACTGAAAAAAGTTTGTTTGCACCGTCCAGGTAAAGAGTTGGAAAACTTGATGCCTGACTATCTTGAACGTCTTCTTTTTGATGATATTCCATTCTTGGAAGATGCTCAAAAAGAACATGACGCATTTGCTGAAGCACTTCGTAACGAAGGAATCGAAGTACTTTATCTTGAGCAGTTGGCTGCTGAATCATTGACTTCTCCAGAAATTCGTGATCAGTTCATCGAAGAATACCTTGAAGAAGCAAACATTCGTGGACGCCAAACAAAAGTTGCGATCCGTGAATTGCTTCACAGCATTGAAGACAACCAAGAATTGGTTGAAAAAACAATGGCAGGGGTTCAAAAAGCTGAACTTCCAGAAATTCCTGAAGAAGCAAAAGGATTGACAGACCTTGTTGAATCTGACTATCCATTTGCAATCGACCCAATGCCAAACTTGTACTTCACACGTGACCCATTTGCTACAATTGGTAATGCAGTATCATTGAACCACATGTACGCAGATACACGTAACCGTGAAACTTTGTATGGTAAATACATCTTCAAATACCACCCAGTTTACGGTGGAAAAGTTGAACTTGTCTACAACCGTGAAGAAGATACTCGTATCGAAGGTGGAGATGAGTTGGTACTTTCTAAAGATGTATTGGCAGTTGGTATCTCACAACGTACAGATGCTGCATCAATCGAAAAATTGTTGGTAAACATCTTCAAGAAGAACGTTGGCTTCAAGAAAGTATTGGCCTTCGAATTTGCTAACAACCGTAAATTCATGCACTTGGATACAGTATTCACAATGGTGGACTACGATAAATTCACCATCCACCCTGAAATCCAAGGTAACCTTCGCGTCTTCTCTGTAACTTATGAAAACGAACAATTGAAGATCGTTGAAGAAAAAGGTGATTTGGCTGAATTGCTTGCTGAAAACCTTGGTGTTGAAAAAGTTACATTGATTCCATGTGGAGATGGCAACGTCGTTGCTGCTGCGCGTGAACAATGGAACGACGGATCAAATACTCTTACAATCGCACCAGGTGTGGTAGTAGTATACGACCGTAACACTGTTACCAACAAGAAATTAGAAGAATACGGACTTCGTTTGATCAAGATCCGCGGAAGTGAATTGGTTCGCGGTCGTGGTGGACCTCGTTGTATGTCAATGCCATTCGAACGTGAAGAAATCTAATCATCCTTCTACGGGTTAGACGGGCTCAGTGTCTAAACTGAGCCCTCTAAACTGATTGACAGGATCTTATCATGCATAATTAAAGGAGATAATTAATGACAACTTCAGTATTCCAAGGACGTAGCTTTTTAGCAGAAAAAGACTTTACACGTGCAGAGTTAGAATACCTTATCGGACTTTCAGCTCACTTGAAAGACCTTAAAAAACGCAACATTGACCACCGCTACCTAGCTGGTAAAAACATTGCGCTTTTGTTTGAAAAAACTTCAACTCGTACTCGTGCAGCCTTCACTACTGCAGCCATCGACCTTGGTGCTCACCCAGAATACCTTGGTGCAAACGACATCCAACTTGGTAAAAAAGAATCTACAGAAGATACTGCAAAAGTTCTTGGACGTATGTTTGATGGTATTGAATTCCGTGGTTTCAGCCAACGCATGGTTGAAGAATTGGCTGAATTCTCAGGTGTTCCAGTATGGAATGGTTTGACTGACGAATGGCACCCAACTCAAATGCTTGCTGACTACTTGACTGTTCAAGAAAACTTTGGACGTTTGGAAGGTTTGACACTTGTATACTGTGGTGACGGACGTAACAACGTTGCAAACAGCCTTCTTGTAACAGGTGCTATCCTTGGTGTGAACGTACACATCTTCTCACCAAAAGAACTCTTCCCAGAACAAGAAATTGTTGAATTGGCAGAAGGATTCGCAAAAGAAAGTGGCGCTCATATCTTGATCACTGAAGATGCTGACGAAGCTGTGAAAGGTGCAGATGTACTTTACACTGACGTTTGGGTATCTATGGGTGAAGAAGACAAATTTGCAGAACGCGTTGCCCTTTTGAAACCTTACCAAGTAAACATGGAATTGGTTAAGAAAGCTGATAACGAAGACTTGATCTTCTTGCACTGCTTGCCAGCTTTCCACGACACAAACACTGTTTATGGTAAAGATGTTGCTGAAAAATTCGGCGTAGAAGAAATGGAAGTTACTGACGAAGTGTTCCGTAGCAAATATGCTCGCCACTTTGACCAAGCTGAAAACCGTATGCACACAATCAAAGCGGTTATGGCAGCTACTCTTGGTAACTTGTACATTCCAAAAGTTTAAGACTTTATAACCGTATACCAACAGCTATAGGGGCTGGACTGCTAGCTTTAGTCCTGCCCCTATTTTTTATAGAAAGGGAAAAACTATGTCAAGAAAAATCGTCGTTGCTTTGGGAGGAAATGCCATTCTCTCATCTGATCCTTCTGCAAAAGCTCAACAAGAAGCACTTGTAGAAACAGCAAAACACTTAGTAAAATTGATTAAAAATGGGGATGACTTGATCGTCACTCACGGAAATGGTCCTCAAGTAGGAAACCTTTTGCTCCAACATTTGGCAGCAGATTCTGAAAAGAACCCAGCTTTTCCATTGGATTCATTGGTTGCAATGACTGAAGGAAGCATTGGTTTCTGGCTTCAAAACGCTCTTCAAAATGCTCTTCTTGAAGAAGGAATTGAAAAAGATGTGGCTTCTGTTGTGACACAAGTCGTTGTGGATAAGAACGACCCAGCTTTCGTTAACTTGAGCAAACCAATCGGCCCATTCTACTCTGAAGAAGAAGCAAAAGCAGAAGCTGAAAAATCAGGTGCAACTTTCAAAGAAGATGCTGGTCGTGGCTGGCGTAAAGTTGTTGCTTCTCCAAAACCAGTGGATATCAAAGAAATCAATACTATCCGTACCTTGTTCAATGCAGGCCAAGTAGTGGTTGCAGCCGGTGGTGGCGGTATTCCAGTTGTGAAAGAAGCTGATGGCAGCTTGACTGGTGTTGAAGCTGTTATCGATAAAGACTTTGCATCCCAACGTTTGGCTGAATTGGTAGAAGCAGACCTCTTCATCGTTTTGACAGGTGTGGACTATGTCTTTGTGAACTACAACAAACCAGATCAAGAAAAATTGGAACATGTCAATGTCGCTCAATTGGAAGAGTACATCAAACAAGACCAATTTGCACCAGGAAGCATGCTTCCTAAAGTAGAAGCTGCGATTGCCTTTGTAAATGGTCGTCCAGAAGGAAAAGCAGTCATCACTTCACTTGAAAACCTTGGCGCTTTGATTGAGTCTGAAAGTGGAACAATTATCGTTAAAGACTAATTCATGCACATGAGGAGGGGAGTAGATCTTATTTTTACAGGATTTTGTACAAAGATCCTTCCCTTGTTTTTTCTAAAAAAGATTAGGAAAAACTAGTTTTTTAATCTTAAATATGATAAAATAAACATATAGGTAAGCGCTTTCTAAAAGATAAACCTTTTGAAAGAGTCACTCAAACTTTGTTGCGTTAGGAGGATAAGCAAATGAGTGAAAAAGCGAAAAAAGGGTTTAAGATGCCTTCATCTTATACCGTATTGTTAATCATCATTGCCATTATGGCAGTGTTAACTTGGATTATTCCAGCTGGTCAATACAAAGTTGACGATGGTGGTGCCATCATCGCAGGTAGTTATGAAGCTGTGAAACAAAATCCTCAAGGGATTTGGGACGTCTTGATGGCCCCAATCAATGCCATGCTTGGTAAAGCACCAACCAGTGCAGCCATTGACGTAGCCTTCTTTATCTTGATGGTCGGTGGTTTCCTTGGTGTTGTGAACGAAACAGGTACCCTTGATGTAGGGATTGCTTCTATCGTTCGTAAATACAAAGGCCGCGAAAAAATGTTGATCTTGATCTTAATGCCATTGTTTGCCCTTGGTGGGACAACTTATGGTATGGGTGAGGAAACCATGGCCTTCTATCCACTTCTTGTACCTGTTATGATGTCTGTTGGTTTTGACAGCTTGACAGGGGTAGCCATTATATTGCTTGGTTCACAGATTGGATGTTTGGCATCTACCTTGAACCCATTTGCGACAGTTATCGCATCTGATACTGCAGGTATCTCAAGTGCTTCAGGTCTCTTGCTTCGTTTAATCTTCTGGATTGTCATGACAGCCCTTAGCACCTACTATGTATACCGTTACGCTGATAAAATTCAAAAAGACCCAACCAAATCTCTCACCTATGCTACTCGTGAAGAAGATTTGAAACACTTCAACGTTGATAGTGGCGAAGAAATTCCTTCACAAATGAACAAGAAACAAAAACGTGTCTTGCTCGTCTTCATTTCAACATTCGTCATCATGGTTGCTGGATTTATCCCATTCAAAGATTTGGGTATTACATTCTTTGACAGCTTTAACGAGTCTCTCCATAAAGTTCCTTACCTTGGTCAATTGATCGGTAACACAGATGCTCTTGGTACTTGGTACTTCCCTCAAACAGCTATGCTCTTTGCCTTCATGGGAATCCTTGTTGGTATCATTTATGGCTTGAAAGAAGAACAAATCATTTCATCCTTCATGAATGGTGCAGCTGACCTCTTGAGTGTTGCTATTATCGTAGCAGTAGCACGTGGTATCCAAGTCATCATGAACGACGGTATGATCACTGCAACAATTCTTCACTGGGGTGAAGAAGGACTTAAAGGTCTTTCATCTCAATTGTTCATTGTCTTGACTTACATTTTCTACTTGCCAATGTCATTCTTGATTCCATCATCATCTGGTCTTGCCAGCGCGACAATGGGTATCATGGCACCTCTTGGTAAATTCGTCAATGTACCAGCTAGCTTGATTGTTACAGCTTACCAATCTGCATCTGGTGTCTTGAACTTGATCGCACCAACTTCAGGTATCGTAATGGGAGCTCTTGCTCTTGGACGTGTTGAATTGAGTGCATGGTGGAAATTCATGGGTAAATTGGTCGTAGCGATTGTAGTGATTACCATTGCCCTTCTTCTACTAGGAACTGTGGTTCCATTCTTACAATAGAATAAAGTAGGTGTTTCATGAAAAATAGAATAAAGGACGATGTAAAAGAGCAGTTTTTAACCTCTCTTCAAACCATCATTTCTTATCCTTCGGTTTTAAACGAAGGCGAAAATGGAACACCGTTTGGACAAGCTATCCAAGATGTCCTTGAGAAAACGTTAGAAATTGCTCAAGAAATGGGCTTTCAAACCTATCTAGATCCTGAAGGATACTATGGATATGCAGAGATCGGTCAGGGGGAAGAACTCCTGGCCGTTCTTTGTCACTTGGATGTTGTTCCAGCCGGTGATTTAGAAGATTGGCAGACGCCACCTTTTGAGGCGACTCTGAAAGATGGATGGTTGATCGGACGTGGAGTACAAGATGACAAGGGGCCATCCCTTGCGGCCCTTTACGCAGTTAAGAGTCTGCTTGACCAAGGACTTGTATTTACCAAACGGATTCGCTTTATATTTGGTACAGATGAGGAAACTCTCTGGCGCTGTATGAACCGCTACAATCAGCTAGAAGAAAAAGCAGATCTTGGCTTTGCTCCAGATTCGTCCTTCCCATTAACCTATGCTGAAAAAGGCTTGCTTCAAGTGAAGCTCCATGGACCAGGCTGGGAGGATCGTCCCTTACAAGCTGGTCGTGCCCTTAACGTGGTACCAGATAAGGCAACTTATAAGGGGGAACGTTTAGAGGAACTTTTACCAGTGATCGAGCAAAGTGGTGTGAAGTATACAGAAGAAGCAGGAGCAGTAACCATTCTTGGACTGTCTAAACACTCCAAGGATGCGGCTGAGGGTGTCAATGCTATTGTCGGCTTAGCGGAAAGTCTTTCCTTGATCCAGCCTCATCCAGCTCTTCTCTTTATAGCAGATGCTGTTGGGGAAGATGCGACAGGAGCAGCTCTCTTTGGTGAAATCAAAGATGAACCAAGTGGTGCTCTTTCCTTCAATATTGCGACCCTCTCTATTGATGAAGAGCGATCTGAAATCGGGATTGATATTCGGATTCCAGTCTTAGCAGATAAGGATGCTTTAGTAGAGCGATTAACTGAAGTGGCAGCTAGCTATCAACTTCAGTATGAAGAGTTTGATTATGTAGCTCCCCTGTACGTTCCATTAGATAGTCCGTTGGTGAGTACTCTGATGGAGGTCTACCAAGAAGAAACGGGGGATCAGACTCCAGCTATGTCCTCAGGAGGAGCGACCTTTGCTCGAACCATGGAGAATTGTGTGGCTTATGGGGCCCTCTTCCCTGATGCTCTCCAAACAGAGCACCAGGCGAATGAACGAGCCAAACTGGATGATTTATATCGTGCAATGGAAATTTATGCCGAGACCATTCGACGGTTAGCAGGCAAGGAAGCCTAATATAGATTTGAAAAAAGCTTAGATGGTCAGACCATCTAAGCTTTCTTTTATTTGCTAAAGAAGAAGGGAGGAGTGAATTCTTTCAATTTTTCAAAGCAGTCCAAGGCCCCCTGATTGTCTTCACAGATGATGAGGCAGACATCGTCCCCACAGACCGTTGCGACAATTTGTGGTAATTCAAGGGCATCTAAGATAGCACCGAAAGATTGAGCCAGTCCAGGGAGAGTTTTGACGACCACTTGGTTTTGGACGGGACGAAGCATGACGAGGGCATCCTCCATATAAAAACGCAGTCGGTTTTCCCAGCGAGATGGGGCAATGCTATTGATGGCATAGTAAGAGGTATCCCCTTCGTTAATTTTTACTAGATTCAAGGATTTGACATCTCTTGATAGAGTTGACTGGGTCACGATGATGCCGTTGGCTTCCAGGCTGTCCTGCAATTCCTGTTGGGTTCGAATTTTCTTTTCTGAAATAATGGACCGGATCAGGCGGTGGCGACTTTCAATCTTATTCATAAGGGGCTCTCCTTATTTGATAAACATAGCATCTCCAAAGCTGAAGAAACGGTAGCCTTGGTCGATAGCGTGCTGATAAGCATCCAGAGTGAGTTCTCGACCTGCGAAGGCAGAAACGAGCATGACTAGGGTTGATTTTGGTAGGTGGAAGTTGGTTGAAAAGGCGTTGACAACCTGCCACTGATAGCCTGGTTTGATAAAGATATTGGTCCAACCAGAGTCGGCTTGTAACTCTCCATTAAACTTGTTCCCAATTGTTTCTAAGGTTCGGATAGAAGTGGTTCCAACAGCTACGATGCGGTGACCTCTCGCTTTAACTTGCCGAAGGGTTTGGGCAGCCTCTTCAGAGAGTTGATAAAACTCGGAATGCATCTCATGTTGGTCGAGATCGTCGACAGATACTGGACGGAAGGTACCAAGTCCGACATGGAGGGTTAGATAAACCAAGTGAACCCCTTTGTCTTCAATTTTTTGTAAGAGCTCGGGTGTGAAATGGAGGCCAGCAGTAGGAGCAGCGGCGGATCCATTTTCTTTGGCATAGACCGTCTGGTAACGTTCCTGATCTTCTAATTTTTCATGGATGTAAGGTGGTAGGGGCATTTCCCCTAGACTTTCCAAGACTTCAAGGAAAATCCCTTGGTAAGAAAACTCTACGATACATCCTCCGTGTTCCAGCTTTTTGATCAGAGTTGCTTGGAGACGTCCATCACCAAAGCTGACGACCCCTCCCTCTTTGAGACGTTTAGCAGGTTTAGCAAGAACCTCCCATTGATCGCCCTCGATATTTTTTAAGAGGAGAAGCTCCACATGACCTCCTGTATCCGGTTTGACCCCATGGAGACGAGCTGGAAGGACACGGGTATTGTTCATCACCAAAGCATCCCCTGGTTCTAATTCATTGATAATGGCGTCAAAATGTTGGTCTTCCATCTGACCTGTTTGTCGATTGAGGATTAGTAGTTTTGAGGCATCGCGCTTCTCTAGTGGGGTTTGCGCAATTAATTCCTCGGGGAGGTGGAAATCAAAGTCATTCGTGTTCATGTTCTCTCCTTGTATCTAAATTCTTCTATTTCTTACATTTAACCTTCCCCATTATATCATGAAATAAGAGTGAAACAAAGGAAATCACTAGCCGAATTTTAAAGGGATGAAGGTAAAAAATCCTTTTCTAACATCAAGAAAGCGCTTGACAAAAATTGGTCTATACCATATAATGAAAATAAGAAATAAGCGGAGGTCTAATCATGAAAGTTATTGAAGTAGCCAATCAAATCGAAGGAGGGCAGGTTGCTTTTGACCTGTTAAAAGAAAAGTTAGAGCAGGGTGCCAAAACTTTAGGGCTTGCGACTGGAAGCAGTCCACTTGAATTTTATAAATTGATTCGAGAAAGTGACTTGGATTTCTCAGACATGGTCAGTGTCAACTTGGATGAGTATGTCGGTTTGACGGGAGAAGATCCTCAATCTTATCGTTACTTTATGCAGGAAAATTTATTCAATGAGAAACCGTTTAAAGTCAGCTATCTTCCGAAAGGAAATGAAGATACTGCAGAAGAAGAAACAGCTCATTACAATGAAATTTTGGCCCAAAACCCAGTAGATCTGCAAATTCTAGGGATTGGTCGCAACGGGCATATTGGATTTAACGAACCTGGAACTCCGTTTGACAGCCAAACGCATTTGGTCCATTTGGATCAATCAACGATTGAAGCCAACTCTCGCTTCTTTGAAAAAATTGAAGATGTGCCAACTCAAGCCATTTCAATGGGAATTGCAAATATTCTCGCTGCCAAGTCCATCATTCTCTTTGCATATGGTGAATCGAAAGCAGAAGCGATTGCTGGAATGGTCAATGGTCCAAAAACAGAGAGTTTACCTGCGAGTGCCCTTCAAGGTCATCCAGATGTCGTAATTATTGCAGACCAAGCAGCCTTGAGCCTACTGTAACCAGTTGAAACAGAGAGACCTATCTAAAATATCCTGAAAGATAGGTTTTTTTATAGATTGAAGTATGGTACAATAAGATAAAATTCTATATTTGAGGAAAATATATTTTGAAAAAGAAGTTGCTCGTTTTAGGAATCATCGTCTTATCTCTGTTCCGACCTTTGTCGATCGTGGCTGATGAGTTAGTGGATATGGCGCAAAAAATGTATCCCAATGATCATGTGCAGGCCTATAACCGACCAAGGTCTTCCCTCGTTATCGACGCGAATACCGGGGATGTTTTATGGAAAGACAATATTGATGAAGTGCGGGATCCTGCAAGTATGAGTAAGCTCATGACGTTGTATCTGCTTTTCGAATCCATGAAAGAGGGGAAGATTACCAAAGATACGGTTGTCACTGCAACAGCTGCGGATCAATCCATGTCAAAAATCTATGAGATTTCCAACAATAACATCGTTGCAGGCGTAGACTATACGGTCTCTGAATTGATTACCATGACCGCGGTTCCATCCTCCAATGTGGCCACGATTATGTTGGCCAATCTCCTTTCTAACCACGATGCGGATGCCTTTATTCAGCGGATGAATGAAAAGTCCAAGGAGTTGGGGATGACCAATACCATTTGGAACAATCCTAGTGGTGCGGCCATTTCAACCTTCCGAGGTTTATATACCAGTTATAACTATCCAAATGATGCGGCTAACCAGACAACTGCAAGAGACTTGGCGATTCTCGTCTATCATTTCGTGAAAGAATATCCTGAGATCCTTAGCTATACCAATCAAGCTAAGGT
Source organism: Streptococcus australis (assembly GCF_015553625.1). Classification (GTDB taxonomy): domain Bacteria; phylum Bacillota; class Bacilli; order Lactobacillales; family Streptococcaceae; genus Streptococcus; species Streptococcus australis_B. The sequence continues at coordinate 79,350 of NZ_JADNGY010000005.1, forward strand.
GACCGTCAAACAAGGAACTCCTTATGAGGAGACTTTTGATACTTATAACTATTCCTTGCCAGGAGCTAGATATGCTCTTGAAGGCGTAGATGGTCTGAAGACAGGCTCGAGTCCTCGCGGTGCCTTCAACTATATCGCAACTGCTAAACGAGGAGAACAACGAATTATCTCCGTAGTCATGGGAGTTGGTGATTGGTCTGACCAGGATGGCGAATACTATCGACATCCATTTGGCAATGCCTTGATCGAAAAAGCTTTTGCAGATTATCGTTATAAGAAATTATTGGACAAGGGTGTTCAGACGATTGATGGAAAGACCTACACCCTAGATCAACCTTTCTATGCCACGGTCAAAAAAGGCGAAGAGGATCCAAAGCTAGTTGTTAAAGATGGACAAGTAGAGGCGGATTCAGGCTTGATGACCCTATCAGAAAAGATTTCTGATGGACTTCCAGTCAAAGAAGGAGCCGTGAATCAATCGGATACTCAAAGTACTACGGCTTCAACTACAGGGAAATCCTTCCATTTTCCTCTTGAAAGCCTGGTCATTCTGATTCCAATTTTCATTCTCGCTATGATTCTGTATTTAGAAAGAGCCCATCGTAAAGAACGTGCGCTCAAGGCTCAGGATCGATACAAAAAATAAATAATCAAAACTCAACTGAAATCCAGTTGGGTTTTGTCATTGCCTCTTATATTTAAATTTGAAAGGAAACTAATGAAAGCATTTCGAAATTCCTATCCTGCTTATTTATTTTTATATAGTTTTTACTTCATGTCGACTGCTCTCTTTACGACTCTAATCTCTGTCTATCTTATCGGCCAGCAGTATTCAGCCAGTCAAGTCTCTCATTTGGTATCAATGGCCTTTTTCCTATCCATGCTTACCCAGCCCTTATTTGGTTATATCAATGAACGATTTGGCATTGTTAAAATCACCACTTTGAGCTTGGGAGTCCTCATGGCAGGAGTGGCTGGCTTCATCTGGGCCCCTAACTACTTTTGGTTGACGATTTTTTATGGCTTGGTTTTGCTGTGTCTAAATGGGACGGCTCCCATGATGGAGGTTTTCGCTACCCAGAGTTCCTATGCTTTTGGAAAAATCCGCGTTTGGGGGACACTAGGGTATGCGGCTGGAGCGCAACTAGCTGGTTGGCTTTATGCTCATCTTAGCCCCCAGTCTGTATACTATTGTGTTTTGGTAACTATCCTTCTTAGTTTCCTCACTTTAGGAGCTATTCGTATCGACAAGACCAGTCGGGTACAGAAAGAAGCTGTATCGATCCGTCCTTTGCTCCACAATGGTCCCTATCTCTTTTTCTTACTTTTGATGGGGCTTGTGTCGGGCGTGGGCAATATTGGCCATACCTATATTCCAGCTCTCTTGATGGATAGTGGTCTCCCTGTTCAGATAGCCTCTACAGTTGTGGCCATATCTGTCGTAGTCGAAGCACCTCTCATCTTTTTCTCAGATCGTTTTATGGACCATTGGCCCTTGCGTTTACTGATTTTGCTTCCTGTGGGGATTCTCTTGCTCCAGTATTTCATCTATGCTCTTCCAAGTCCTGTCTTCTTAAAAGTGCTGGTCACTCTGTTGGCCAAGCATACGACGGGGATGGTCTTGGTCATGGTCTCCTTACGTTTTATCTCCCAACAGGTGGATAAGAAAGATCTAGTCTTAGCAATGGCTATCCTGCAGGGAGTCCGCTATCTTGCTACCATTCTCTTGCAACCAGTAGCAGCTTTCTTTGTGGATCACGGTGGATTTTCAATGATGAGTTCCTTCTTGGTGGCTGTCCTGGTTCTCGTCCTTCTTCTAAGTATCTTTTTAAAGATGCCAAAAGGAAAATCTCCGGGTCTCTTTGGGAGTATGAAGGAGTAAAAAGATTAGGAAATAGTGTTTCTGAATAGAGGGACTTATGCTATAATGGAGAACGATGATGATGAAAGAAATGAGAGAGAATGAAGTTTAAACGTGCCTTATTTGCGACACTTTCCCTTAGTTGCCTATGTTTTCCAATGCTCGTAAGGGCGGATGATCTTTACCAACAAGAAGACATCATGTCAATCACTGAAAAATCAGGGACTTCGGTGGATGAGTTTTTCCGTCCTAAGGCCGATATTGTTGTTGATGCTCACACAGGAGCGATTGTTTATGGAGATAATATTGATGTTCCTCGTGACTCTGGTAGTATGGCTAAATTGATGTCCGTCTATGTTCTTCTGAAAGCCATTCAAGAAGGGCAGCTGGATTATGATACCCAAATTACAGCGACAGAAACAGATGTAGCAATTTCGCAAAACCAAAAGTTGAGCAATAGTCCCATTGTGGCGGGTGCTAAATACAAGGTATCGACCCTCCTAAATATGATTTTTGTTCCTTCTTCAAGTGCTGCTACCATCATGATTGCCAATAAGGTGTCTGGAGGAGATCCGGATAAATTCTTGGATTTGATGAACCAGCGGGCTCAGGAAATTGGAATGACCAATACCAAGTGGAACAATCCTAATGGTGCCCCAACTGCAGTCTTGGATGGCTACTATAATCCGACACGCTATGATCAACATGCCATTAACCAAACAACAGCGAGAGATATGGCTATTTTGGCCTATCACATGGTCAATGAGTTCCCTGAAATCCTCAACTACACCAAAAATGCCAAGATTACCCTCTTCCAAGGGACAGATTATGAAGAAACGCATGAGAATTATAATTATTCCTTAGAAGGTGGAAGGTATTCTCTTAAGGGAGCGGATGGTCTGAAAACAGGCTCTAGTCCGACCGCAGATTATAATTACACCTTGACGGTTAACCGTGGGAACCAGCGATTTGTTCAAGTCATTATGGGAGTTGGCCATTACGATGTGGAGATTGCAGAGAGCCTGCGCCACGTCATTGGAAATGCCCTGATTGAAAGACTCTATCAGGATTATGAATACAAAGAGGTGCTGCCGGCGGGGGATCACACCATTCAGGGGCAAACCTATCACTTAGAAAAACCTTTCTATGCTACGGTGAAAAGAGGGACCAATCCAGAGGTCAGTGTTCAAAATGGCCAGCTACAAATTGCAAATGGCTTGCAAACTGTTTCTCCGTCTATTCAGCAAACACAGGCTGTAAGCGCAGTACAGGCGTCCCATCAGAAGACCACTAGCACGCGTCAAAAAGGCTGGGATCCAATGTGGCTTTTTTGCTTCCTTCCCTTCATTTTCCTAAGAATTTTCTTTAACATAAGATATAAGAGAAAATAAAAAGAGAGTGGGACAGAAATCGGTCATTCATTAGAATTCGATTTCGTCGTCCCACCTCCGCACAGTTGAGTAGGGCTGTAAAAGTTGATGAAATCAGCGTAGTAGAGCCCACTCAACCACTGCGTCTTGCTCGACAATCCAAAGACAATTGAGAGGCTAGGACTTTTGTCCCAGCCTTTTTCTTGTAGTGAAACAACTGAACAACCAGTTTTAGGTAGGAGAGAAGTAGTGCTAGAGCAGTGGGGGCCTCCATATTCGGATATTATTTCACAAACTATCATGAACTAGTAATTGATTTGACGATAAAATTATTTGATGGTAAAATGGACTCGAATCAATATTAAAGGAGTTATCAAATGAAAAAATTGATTTTATCTACTACCGCTTTATTGGCAGTTGCTTCGCTTGCGGCTTGTTCAGGTAAGCAAGAAGTAAAAACCGAAGCTTCTTCATCTACTGAGAAGACAGAAAAGGTAACAAGCAAATCTTCTAGCTCATCAAAGGCAGAAAAGACTTCTTCTAATACTAACTCTCAAACAACAAATGATATCTTCCCATCAGACGAAGAGCTTGAAAAATTAAAAACAGTTGGTGATTTTAAAAAGTGCTTCGCAAAAATCGTGGATGAATCCAATCGCCTGATGACTGAATCGATGGAATCTCTTCCTGAAAGTGCCAAAGAGTCATTTGCTCAAGTAGCAGATACGCTTAAGGAGACTCTTGCACAAACTAAGGAAGCCTTCAATAAAGCTGTTGAGCGTTATGGGGATGATAATGCGGAAGTTCCAAAAGAGTTTCGTGAAACCTTTATTGAACAGTTGAAGGATGCTCGCGACTCTGCCAAAGACTCATCAGAGTCACCAGTTGACCAAGACTCAGACGATGAAGATAGCGATTCAGATGAATAAATAGATTGGTAGCATTGGACTTTTTGTCAAAAGCTAAATCGATAGACCGGAGATAGACTGATCTCTGGTCTTTTTTTAAAGAATCAGGGGACAGGTATGAATTGACGGCAACCTGGCTTGATGCTAGAATGGTAGTGGAATGATAAAAAGGAGAGATTGAATGAAAAAAAGACTATTATCAATGGCTGCTTTATTGGGAGCGCTTGGGCTAGTAGCCTGCTCGAATCAAGAAGGGACCTCGTCCAGTGAAAAGTCAGTTCAGAAAACAACCCAGTCTTCTAGCGCTTCTCAGGGCAAGAAAGTGACCAGCTTGAAAGGATCCACAGAGTCTCCTTTTGTTTTGTATACAGATGAGGAACTTGAAAATGCCAGAACGGTTGGGGATTTTAAAGCTCTCTATGCTTTGATGACGGACCGAACAGTTGCTCATTCGGAAGAAGCAGGAGCATCCCTAACGGGCTCTGCAAAAGAGACCTATGAGACTTACCTGAAAGACTTGAAGGAGAAAATGGAAACGAGCAAGGCCCGTTTTAATGAATTCATGGATACGATAGGGCCTGAAGACACCGAGGTCCCGGAAGCTACTCGTGCAACCATTGTTGAAAAATTTGAAACGGCTCGAAAACAAGCTGAAGCATCTGAAAATGAGACCTCCCCATCATCGGAAACTCCCGATCCGGCATCAGGCGAGAAAACGAGTGAGTCAGATCAATAAGCGGGGGACGTTATGTAAAGTCTCGTCTAGGATGAATGCACATTCACTTTACATGTAAATAAGATCATATCTAAAAAAGGAGCTTGCCTCCTTTTTTTCTGTCTCCCTTATATAAGTATCCCCTATTACGAATTATATAAGTGGAGGTGATGAAATGTTTATTGCGGCTGATGCAAAGCAACAGCGTTGGAATTGTTTGGAGAAGGTTCCGATGAAAAAGGAGGGTCCCTTTTTCTGTCTCCTGTGTGGAAAGGAAGTCATCTTAAAGAAAGGGCCTGTGATGCGTCCGCATTTTGCCCACGTCAACCTAGAAGCTTGCCCCTTCCATCATGAAACGGAGAGTCCAGAGCATTTGGAGTTAAAGCTGGCACTTTATCAATGGGCCAAGCAACACTCCAATGCTGAAGTGGAAAGTCCTCTGCAGGCTTTCCAACAGATTGCGGATATTCTCCTTCCAGATCAAAAGCTTGCCTTAGAAGTGCAATGTAGTTCCTTATCCATGGAGCGTTTAAAAGAACGGAGCGATGCCTATCGCAAGCATGGTTATCAAGTTTACTGGTTGCTAGGGAAAAACTTATGGCTCAAGAAAAGCCTGTCAGCTCTGCAAGAAGGTTTTGTCTATTTTAGCCAAAATAGGGGCTTTCATCTCTGGGAGTTGGACCTAGAGCAGCAGGAAGTTCGGCTCCACTATCTGATCCATCAAGACTTGCGAGGGCGTCTTCATTATCGGACTCAATATTTTCCTTTTTATGGAGGGAATTTGTTAGATGTTTTGCGGACCCCCTATGCCCAACAAGGCTTGCAACGAATGACGGTCTCTCTAGACAGACAGTTTAAGGACTATCTTCGTCAGCAGTTGTATTACCGGCATCCTAAGTGGATGGCCCTTCAGGAACAACTCTATCTGAAAGGAAAGCATCTCCTGGAATTGGACTTGGAAGCCTTTTATCCCCTTTGTCGGCCACTGAAGTCTAGGAATTTTATTCAGATTAGGGGAGACTGGCAAGCCTATTATCAGAACTTTATGACCTACTATCGTTCAACTGGAATGAAAGCGACGCAGACTCTTTATTCACCTCGTTTTTATCAGAACTGGAAAGCTTAAATTTCTGTCAATCAAATACCCCCAAATGGTAATATTTCAGCAGAATAAAAGCTGAAATAGACGCGCAAAACTATTTACTTTAGTTAGAAAAGAGGTATAATATACCTAAAAACGAAAGCGAACAAACAAAGAAGAATCTGAAGTATTGGAAGGAGGAATTGAAAAAATATGAAGATTAAACATATTTTACAGTTACCCTTCGGGACGTCTATCAATTTAGACGAGAATGTCCCCGAATCCGGAGTAGTGGGCAAGTTTTTGACCGTTGATTTTGAAAATTACTATAAAGTTGTGGGAGCTCCGACGAACATTTTTTCAGAGGTCTTGATTTCAAAAGCAGAAATGTTGACGGAAGGTCAAGAAGTTCATTTTGTATAAAAATAAGTACTTAGATAATAATCTAGGTGCTTTTTATGTTAGAATAGAAGCATTGGAGGATTTTTGTAATGGTAAAACAACGAAATGAAATTGATGAAAAATACCAATGGGATTTGTCGACCATTTTTGCGACAGACCAAGCATGGGAAGAAGAAGCAACTGCCTTAGCTGCAGCTATTAAAGATGCTGCCCATTTTGCAGGCTCTTTATTGTCTTCTCCAGCCAACCTATTAGAAACCACAGAAGTTTATTTGGACTTGAGCCGTCGTTTGGAGAAGGTTTATGTCTACGCTCATATGAAGAATGACCAGGACACACGCGTAGCCAAATACCAAGAATTCCAATCAAAAGCCATGTCCCTTTACAGCCTTTTAGGGGAGACCTTTGCCTTCTACGAACCAGAATTTATGGAGATCACCGAAGAGCAATATACCAACTTCTTGAAAGAAGTCCCTGCCCTAGAAGCTTATGCTCATTACTTTGATAAATTACTCAAAACCAAAGAGCATGTCCTTTCTCAAAAAGAAGAAGAATTGTTAGCAGGAGCGGGTGAAATCTTCGCTGCAGCGGGTGAAACTTTTGAGATTTTGGACAATGCAGATATCGTCTTCCCGATGGTGAAGGATGACCAAGGCCAAGAAGTACAGTTGACCCATGGAAACTATATCTCTTTGGTAGAGTCGAAGGACCGCCAAGTCCGTAAGGAAGCTTACCAAGCCTTGTATGGTGTCTACGAACAGTACCAACACACCTATGCTAAGACTCTTCAGACCAACGTCAAGGTTCACAATTACAATGCCAAGGTTCGCAAATTCTCAAGTGCGCGTGAGGCAGCTCTTTCTGCTAACTTTATCCCAGAAAGCGTCTATGATAGTTTGGTAGAAGCGGTGAACAAGCACTTGCCTTTGTTGCAACGGTACGTGAAACTCCGCTCAAAAATCTTGGGAATTGAAGATTTGAAGATGTATGATGTCTACACGCCATTATCTTCTACCGATTACAAGTTCACCTATGAAGAAGCTCTTGCCAAGTCTGAGCAGGCTTTGGCGGTGCTTGGCGATGACTACCTATCACGCGTGAAGCGGGCCTTCACTGAACGTTGGATCGACGTCCATGTCAACCAAGGAAAACGTTCAGGGGCTTATTCAGGTGGATCGTACGACACCAATGCCTTTATGTTGTTGAACTGGCAAGATACATTGGACAATCTCTTCACCTTGGTGCATGAGACCGGCCACAGTATGCACTCCAGCTATACCCGTGAAACCCAACCTTATGTTTATGGGGATTATTCTATTTTCCTTGCTGAGATTGCATCTACAACCAATGAAAATATCTTGACTGAGCAATTGCTAGCTGAAGTAGAAGATGATGAAACCCGTTTTGCCATTCTCAACCACTTCTTGGATGGCTTCCGTGGTACAGTCTTCCGTCAAACCCAGTTTGCGGAGTTTGAACATGCGATTCACAAGGCTGACCAAGAAGGACAAGTCTTGACCAGCGAATTCTTGAATGAGTTGTATGCAGACTTGAACGAGAAATACTATGGTCTTTCAAAAGAAGATAACCCAGAAATCCAATACGAATGGGCTCGCATTCCTCATTTCTACTATAACTACTATGTTTTCCAATATTCAACTGGTTTTGCAGCAGCCTCTGCCTTGGCTGAGAAAATTGTGCATGGAACACAGGAAGATAAGGACAAATACCTAGAATATTTGAAGGCTGGAAATTCGGATTATCCACTCAACGTGATCCGCAAGGCGGGTGTCGATATGGAAAAAGAAGACTACCTCAATGCAGCCTTTGAAGTCTTTGAACGTCGTCTCAATGAATTTGAGGCCCTGGTTGAAAAATTAGGATTGGCCTAAGATGGTAGAGTCTTACAGTAAAAATGCCAACCACAATATGCGCCGCCCAGTTGTCAAGGAGGAAATTGTCTCTTTCATGCGGGAGCGCCAAGCGCCGGTAACGGATGCTTTAAAGGAGCTAGAAGAATTTGCTCGACGGGAAAATATTCCCATCATCCCTCATGAAACGGTTGCTTTCTTTCGTCTCTTTTTGCAGACCATGCAACCCAAGTCAATCTTAGAAATTGGGACAGCAATCGGCTTTTCGGCCCTCTTGATGGCAGAGCAAGTGCCTGATGCAAGGATTACAACCATTGATCGCAACGAGGAAATGATTGGTTTTGCCAAGGAAAACTTTGCTCGTTTTGATCAACGTAACCAAATCACCCTCTTAGAAGGGGATGCGGTCGATCTGCTGGAGCATATCGAGCAACGCTTTGACTTGATTTTTATGGATTCGGCTAAGTCCAAGTACATCGTCTTTCTTCCAGAAGTTCTCAAACGGTTGGAAGTTGGGGGAGTGGTGATTTTAGACGATATCTTCCAAGGGGGAGATGTAGCACGTGATATTATGGAAGTCCGTCGTGGACAACGCACCATCTATCGAGGTTTGCAACGTCTTTTTGACGCCACTTTGGACCATCCTGGCTTGACGGCCAGTCTGATTCCGCTCGGTGATGGCATTCTCATGATCCGTAAAAACGAGGAAGAGATTTCCTTGCCGACAGAAGAGTAGCTTTTAGTCTTATTTAAGTTATCCTTTTGAATTTGTGGTAAAATAGAAGCAGTGAATTTTAGAATGGAGAAATAAACATGAAGAAAAAATTTGTAGCTGGAGCGGTGACCCTTTTATCCGTTGTAGCGCTAGCAGCTTGTGCAAAAGGTGGCAGTGACAAAGATATCGTCACAATGAAGGGTGACACGATCACTGTTGGTGATTTCTATGATGAAATCAAACATAACCAAGGTGCACAACAATACCTGTTCCAAATGACCATTAATAAAGTCTTTGAAAAAGAATACGGCTCAAAAGTCTCAGACAAAGATGTTGAGAAAAAAGTTGATGAGCAGAAAAAACAATTGGGTGAAGCCTTCAATAGCTACCTCACTCAACAAGGGTTGACAGAAGAAACCAACAAACAACAAATCCGTAGTAACCTTTTGTTAGAGTATGCGGTTGACCAAGCTATTTCAAAAGAGTTGACAGACGAAGCTTATAAAAAAGCCTTTGAAAGCTATACACCAGAAATCACTGCAAATGTGATTAAATTGGATTCAGAAGAAAAAGCGAATGAAGTTCTTGCAAGTGTAAAAGCTGAAGGCGCTGACTTTGCACAAATTGCCAAAGAAAATTCTACAGATGCTAGCACCAAAGAAAAGGGTGGAGAAATCAAATTTGACTCTGGAACAACAACTGTTCCAACCCGTGTCAAGGAAGCAGCATCTAAGCTTGATGTAAATGGTATTTCAGATGTCGTTATTGATCCTGCTAGTCAAAAAAGCGCTGGTGCCTACTATATCGTTAAAGTAACTAAGAAGGAAGAAAAAGGATCTGACTGGAAGAAATACGAAAAACGCTTGAAAGAAATTCTGACGGCAGAACGTAAAAATGATGCCAACTTTATCCGTAGCATCATTGCCAAAGCAATGACAAATGCCAATATCAAGGTCAAAGATGATGCCTTCAAGGCAACCTTCAACCAATACATGCAAAATATTGGTGCAACAACAGAAGATAGCTCATCTTCTAAATAAGGATATTAGTTGACGAGCATTGTATTTATCTGTATAATGAGATAGTTGAGAATAAATCATTTAGAATCAGATTCAGAGAAGTGGCGGGGGTGCGAGCCATGGAAGAGGAATGATTTTGCTACTCAATAGAACAATTACATAATCGAATGAAGAATGACAAGTTCATTGAATGAAGGTGGTACCGCGGTTTTTCGCCCTTCGTTAGTGAGCTTGTCTTTTTTTCAGCATCTTCTACCGGAGATCCTTTCTAATAAGAGAAAGGCCTTCCTATGGATTTGCAGGAGGAAACTGATGAAATCGTATCTGGTCAAACAAAAGTTTCGACTTGGAGGGGAACGCTTTGACATCAAAAATGATCTGGGAATGGTAGAATACCATGTAGAAGGTTCATTTTTTAAGATTCCTAAGACCTTTACGGTATTTGATGTGGAAGGCCAGAAGATTAGCCATATCACGAAGAAAACCTTTAGCCTCTTACCCCAATTCACTGTAGAATTGGCGGATGGCTCCAGTTTTTTCATCCGTAAAAAACTGACCTTATTCCGTGATAAGTACGATATTTCTAATTTAGGACTACGCATCGAAGGCAATATCTGGGATTTGAATTTCAAGTTATTGGATGATCGGGACCAGCTGGTTGCAGAGATTAGCAAACAAGTCTTTACCTTGACGTCGACTTATCAGGTAGCTGTCTATGAAGAAAAATATGCCAATCTCGTGATTTCCTTATGTCTTGCAATTGACTATGTAGAAATGACTGAAAATGGCTCTTAAGCCAACCAATAGAAAACATGAAATAGAGGAGAAAACATGAAACAATTATCTAGTGCACAAGTCCGCCAAATGTGGCTTGATTTCTGGGCTACCAAAGGTCACTCAGTAGAACCATCTGTTAGCTTGGTTCCTGTCAACGATCCAACCCTTTTATGGATCAACTCAGGGGTAGCAACCCTTAAGAAATACTTTGATGGGACTATCATCCCTGAAAACCCACGGATTACCAATGCGCAAAAGGCCATCCGTACCAACGATATTGAAAACGTAGGAAAAACAGCTCGTCACCATACCATGTTTGAAATGTTGGGGAATTTCTCAATCGGTGATTACTTCCGTGATGAAGCCATCACTTGGGCTTATGAACTTTTGACAAGTCCGGAATGGTTTGACTTCCCCAAAGACAAACTCTACATGACCTACTACCCAGCTGATACGGATTCTTACAATCGCTGGATTGAAGTGGGTGTAGATCCAAGTCACTTGATCCCAATTGAAGACAACTTCTGGGAAATCGGTGCTGGACCTTCTGGACCAGATACAGAAATCTTCTTTGACCGTGGGGAAGCCTTTGACCCAGAAAACATCGGTATTCGCCTCCTTGCAGAAGATATCGAAAACGACCGTTACATCGAAATCTGGAATATCGTTTTGTCACAATTTAACGCAGATCCAGCTGTACCTCGTAGTGAATACAAGGAATTGCCACACAAGAACATTGATACGGGCGCTGGTTTGGAGCGTTTGGTAGCCGTGATCCAAGGGGCGAAAACTAACTTTGAAACGGACCTCTTCATGCCAATCATCCGTGAAGTGGAAAAATTGTCTGGTAAAGTTTACGACCAAGATGGTGACAACATGAGCTTCAAGGTCATCGCAGACCATATCCGTTCTCTTTCATTTGCTATCGGTGATGGGGCTCTCCCTGGAAATGAAGGCCGTGGTTATGTCCTTCGTCGTCTTCTTCGTCGTGCATCTATGCATGGTCAAAAATTGGGCATCAATGAGCCTTTCCTTTACAAACTGGTTCCAACCGTTGGTAAAATCATGGAAAGCTACTATCCAGAAGTGCTTGAAAAACGTGACTTTATCGAGAAAATTGTGAAGAGCGAGGAAGAGTCATTTGCTCGTACCCTTCACTCAGGTCAACACTTTGCAGAAACAATCGTAGCAGACTTGAAAGAAAAAGGTCAAACGGTTATCGCTGGTCAAGATGTCTTCAAACTCTACGATACTTATGGATTCCCAGTGGAGTTGACAGAAGAAATCGCTGAAGAAGCTGGTATGACAGTTGACCGTGAAGGTTTTGAAGCAGCTATGAAGGAACAACAAGAACGTGCGCGTGCGTCAGCTGTCAAAGGCGGATCCATGGGGATGCAAAACGAAACCCTTCAAAATATCACTGTTGAGAGCGTCTTTAACTACAATGCTAGCCAATTGCCTTCAAAATTAGTGGCTATCGTAGCAGATAACGCAGAAGTAGAAGCTGTTTCAGAAGGAACTGCATCACTGATCTTTGCAGAAACTCCATTCTACGCTGAAATGGGTGGACAGGTTGCTGACCATGGTCAAATCTTGGATGCTACAGGAAATGTCGTAGCGACTGTAACAGACGTTCAAAAAGCACCAAACGGACAAGCTCTTCATACCGTTGAAGTTCATGCTCCACTTGCTTTGAACCAAGAATATACCTTGGCAATCGATACGAACCGTCGTCATCGTGTCATGAAAAACCACACAGCGACTCACTTACTCCATGCAGCTCTTCACAATATCCTTGGCCACCATGCTACTCAAGCAGGATCTCTTAACGAAGTAGAATTCCTTCGTTTTGACTTCACTCATTTCCAAGCGGTAACTCCTGAAGAATTGCGTGCCATTGAACAACAAGTCAATGAAAAGATTTGGGAAGCGATCGCTGTAGAAACAGTTGAGACAGATATTGATACAGCTAAAGAAATGGGAGCTATGGCCCTCTTTGGTGAGAAATACGGTAAGGAAGTCCGTGTTGTCACCATTGGTGACTACTCAGTCGAGCTTTGTGGTGGTACCCACGTTGGCAATACTTCTGAGATCGGTCTTTTCAAGATTGTTAAAGAAGAAGGGATTGGATCAGGAACTCGTCGTATCTTGGCAGTAACTGGTAAAGAAGCCTTCGAAGCCTACCGTAAACAAGAAGATGCACTGAAAGCAGTCGCAGCAACCTTGAAAGCACCTCAACTCAAAGAAGTCCCTCACAAGGTAGAAGGCCTTCAAGAACAACTCCGTCAATTGCAAAAAGAAAATGCAGAATTGAAGGAAAAAGCTGCAGCAGCAGCGGCAGGTGATGTCTTCAAGAATGTCCAAGAAGCAAACGGTCACCGTTACATTGCTAGCCAAGTTTCTGTTTCAGATGCAGGTGCCCTTCGTACCTTTGCGGATAACTGGAAACAAAAAGACTACTCTGATGTGCTTGTTCTTGTCGCAGCAATTGGTGACAAGGTAAATGTCCTTGTAGCCAGCAAGACAAAAGACATCCACGCAGGTAACTTGGTCAAAGAATTGGCTCCAATCGTTGATGGACGTGGTGGTGGGAAACCAGACATGGCCATGGCAGGAGGAAGCAACCAAGCGAAAATCCAAGAATTGTTGGATGCCGTAGCAGGTAAATTGTAAGCAATAGGAGAGAGTGGGACAGAAATCGGTAATTCGTTAGAATTCGATTTCGTCGTCCCACCTCCGCACAGTTGAGTAGGGCTGTAAAAGCTGATGAAATCAGCGTAGTAGAGCCCACTCAACCACTGCGTCTTGCTCGACAATCCAAAAACAATTGAGAGGCTAGGACTTTTGTCCCAGCCTCTCTTTTTTCAAAAAAAGAAACGTACCCAATTAGAAAAAGATTGCAACAAAAAAACCTTTCCAGATGGAAAGGTTTTTCTTCTTATAATCCATAGTTGTAATCGTCATCCTGCATGGCTTCTACTTCACCGAGGAGGTAGCCATTTCCGACTTGTGAGAAGAAGTCGTGGTTGGATGTTCCGGTTGAGATACCATTCATAACGATTGGGTTGACATCGTCCGCTGAGTCAGGGAAGAGCGGATCTTGTCCCAAGTTCATAAGGGCCTTGTTAGCATTGTAGCGAAGGAAAGTCTTGACTTCCTCTGTCCAGCCCACACCGTCATAGAGGCTCTCTGTATAGCCTTCTTCATTCTCATAGAGGGTGTAGAGTAGGTCATACATCCATTCTTTGAGTTTTTCTTGTTCTTCTTCTGGTAATTCGTTAAATCCGAGTTGGAACTTGTAGCCGATATAGGTTCCGTGAACAGATTCGTCCCGAATGATCAACTTGATGATTTCAGCCACGTTGGCTAACTTGTTGTTTCCAAGATAGTAGAGCGGTGTGAAGAAACCAGAGTAGAAGAGGAAAGTTTCAAGAAAGACGCTGGCTACTTTCTTTTCAAGGGGAGTTCCATTGAGGTAGATTTCATTGATGATTTCTGCCTTCTTCTGAAGGAAAGGATTGGTATTGGTCCATTCGAAAATCTCTTCGATTTCTGACTTGGTATTCAAGGTAGAAAAGATTGAAGAGTAAGACTTAGCATGGACAGATTCCATGAATTGGATGTTGTTAAAGACAGCTTCTTCGTGGGGAGTACGGATATCTGCACGAAGAGCTTGCACACCAGTTTCGGACTGCATGGTATCCAAGAGTGTCAATCCACCAAAGACTTTACCAACCAAGTCTTTTTCTTTGAGAGATAACTTTCTCCAGTCGTCCAAGTCGTTTGACAAAGGAATACGTGTATCCAACCAGAATTGTTCGGTTAGCTTTTCCCAAGTAGATTTATCGATGACATCTTCGATGGCATTCCAGTTAATGGCTTTGTAGTAAGTTTCCATTTGAAATCTCTTTCTTTTTCTAATTCATTCGATCATACAATCATTGTTATTCTAACACAATTGTTAGAATACTGCACAAAAAGTCGGCGGACCGACTTTTGGTAGCAATGGATCAGAGTGTCTTAGATGACACAGCTTTCACATTGGTTCGCGCCAACTTCTCCACCATCATCTGTAAAGGTACGGACGTAGTAGATAGACTTGATTCCCTTATTAAAGGCATAGTTACGAAGGATAGACAAGTCACGAGTGGTTTGTTTGTTTTCAGTTTTCCATTCGTAAAGACCTTTTGGAATGTCACTGCGCATAAAGAGAGTCAGTGAGAGTCCTTGGTCCACGTGCTCAGTTGCGGCAGCATAGACATCGATGACTTTCCGCATATCCATATCGTAGGCAGAAGTGTAGTAAGGAATGGTATCTGTTGATAATCCTGCTGCAGGGTAGTAGATCTTACCAATTTTCTTCTCTTGACGTTCTTCAATCCGTTGTGTAATTGGGTGGATAGAAGCAGACACGTCATTGATGTAGCTGATAGAACCATTTGGTGCGACAGCTAAACGGTTTTGGTGGTAAAGACCATCTGCTTTCACTTTATCACGAAGTTCAGCCCAATCTTCTGCATTAGGGATGAAGATGTCTTTAAAGAGTTCTTTGACACGCTCTGATTTTGGAACAAACTCTCCAGTCGTGTACTTATCAAAGTAAGTACCGTTTGCGTAGTCTGATTTTTCAAAGTTGTGGAAGGTAACGCCACGTTCACGCGCGATATTGTTTGATTCCACGAGGGTCCAGTAGTTCATGAGCATGAAGTAGATGCTAGTGAACTCAACAGACTCAGGTGATCCGTACTCGATCAATTGTTGCGCAAGATAGCTATGAAGTCCCATCGCACCGAGGCCAAAGGTATGCGCTAGGCTATTTCCATGGTCGATCGTAGGAACAGCGACGATGTGAGAACTATCTGTCACAAAGGTCAAAGCACGAACCATGGCACGAATAGAACGACCAAAGTCAGGTGAGGTCATCATGTTGACTACGTTTGTTGAACCAAGGTTACATGAGACGTCGGTCCCCATTTTAATGAATTCTTGAGCATCGTTGATCAAGCTTGGTTCTTGAACCTGGAGGATCTCTGAACACAAGTTACTCATGATGATTTTGCCATCAACTGGGTTGGCGCGGTTAGCAGTATCAATATTGACTACATATGGGTAACCAGATTCTTGTTGCAATTTAGAAATTTCTGTTTCCAAATCACGGGCTTTAATTTTTGTCTTACGGATGTTTGGATTAGCAACCAACTCATCGTATTTTTCAGTGATGTCGATATAGTTGAATGGCACTCCGTATTCACGCTCTACAGAATATGGGCTGAAGAGATACATTTCTTCATTCTTACGAGCCAACTCATAGAACTTGTCTGGTACGACGACACCAAGTGAGAGAGTCTTAACACGAACTTTTTCATCGGCATTTTCTTTCTTAGTTGAAAGGAAGGCGATGATGTCTGGGTGGAAGACGTTGAGGTAAACAACCCCCGCCCCTTGACGTTGACCAAGTTGGTTAGAGTAAGAGAAGCTATCTTCAAAGAGTTTCATAACAGGAACGACCCCAGAAGCAGCTCCTTCATAGCCTTTGATCGGTGCTCCAGCTTCACGAAGGTTGCTGAGGGAGATTCCAACCCCACCACCGATACGTGAAAGTTGAAGGGCAGAGTTGATAGAGCGTCCAATCGCATTCATATCATCTGTTACTTGGATCAAGAAACAGGAAACCAATTCTCCACGGCGGGCACGTCCAGCATTTAAGAAAGAAGGAGTAGCTGGTTGGTAGCGTTGGTGGATGATTTCGTTTGCGATGTCTTTGGCAATGTCTTCATTTCCATCTGCAAAATAGAGAGCATTGAAGAAGACGCGGTCTTCCATGCTTTCGAGATAGTATTCTCCATCATTTGTTTTAAGCGCATACTGGTTATAGAATTTATAGGCAGCCATGAAGGACTTGAATTGGAAGTTTTGGTCTTTGATAAATTGATAAAGTTCTTCCAAGAATTCTGGACGATATTTCTTGATAAAAGCTGTTTCGATATAGTTGTGTTCAATAAGGTAGTTGATTTTATCCGTTATTGAATCAAAGGCCATAGTATTTGGCGCAACATTTTCTTTAAAGAAAGCATCCAAGGCTTCTTTGTCTTTATGAAGCATGATTTGACCGTTTACTGGACGGTTGATTTCATTATTAAGACGGAAGTAGGTTACGTCTTCAAGTGATTTTAATCCCATAATGTTCCTTTTTCTAATTCAAAAACAAAGGGGAGGCAAGCTCCCCTGTACAAGTAAAAGGGCCAGGGAACACAGTAGTCAAGGACTACAGTATTCCATTCCCTAGACCAATCAGATCCTGTTTGATAGTTTTAAGATAATTTCTTGAGCTTAGCTGGTTGGAAGCCAGAAAAGACTTCATCTGCCGTTTGGATAACTGGTGCAGCATTGAAACCAAGGTTCTTCACATGGTCTACAAACTCAGGTTGCTCATCTAGATTAATTTCACGGTATTCAACGTGATTGGTATCTAAAAAACGTTTGGTCATTTTACATTGAACGCAATTATTTTTTGAATAAATTGTCACCATAATGTGATCTAACTCCTCTAAATTCATAAATCTGTATCTAGTATAAACAAAAGGTTTTTCCTTGTCAAGAGTTTTAACTAAATATTGTGCACATAAATTAACTATACCGGAAGATACCACAATATGTAGTATTGTAAGAATTAGTGAAAATTGAGGAAAACGTGATAAAATATAGGTTTTTTAAGTCAAAGGAATCCCTATCTTTTTCCTAAAATTCTATATACTGTGTCCGTGAAAGCAATTCTATTTATTTAATAGAAGAAAGTAAAAAAAGAAGATCAAAAGAAGAGAAAAATTGAGTGCTTCCTGTAAGTATTTTCAGTAAGTGTGTGATAAAAATCTTGAAAAATAATGAAGAAGATGATATAATAGCAAATTGTAAGGGTTATCACAGATAACTCAAAACTAATTTTAAAAGGAGAGTCAAACTATGGCTTCTAAAGATTTCCACATCGTGGCAGAAACAGGTATCCACGCACGTCCAGCAACTTTGTTGGTTCAAACTGCTAGCAAATTTGCTTCAGATATTACTCTTGAATACAAAGGTAAATCAGTTAACTTGAAATCAATCATGGGTGTTATGAGCCTTGGTGTTGGTCAAGGAGCTGACGTTGTAATCTCAGCTGAAGGAGCTGACGCTGATGATGCTCTTGCAGCAATCGCTGAAACAATGGAAAAAGAAGGATTGGCATAAACATGACAGAAATGCTTAAAGGAATTGCAGCATCTGATGGTGTTGCCGTTGCTAAGGCATATCTACTTGTTCAACCCGACTTGTCATTTGAAACAATCTCAGTTGAAGATACAAATGCAGAAGAAGCTCGTTTGGATGCAGCTCTTGAAGCTTCACAAAACGAGCTTTCTCTTATTCGGGAGAATGCAGTAGCGAGCCTTGGTGAGGAAGCAGCACAAGTATTTGATGCTCACATGATGGTTCTTTCTGACCCTGAAATGGTTGGTCAGATCAAGGAAACAATTCGCACGAAGAAGGTGAATGCTGAGGCTGGTTTAAAAGAAGTTACAGACATGTTTATCACCATCTTTGAAGGAATGGAAGATAACCCATACATGCAAGAACGTGCAGCAGATATTCGCGACGTTACCAAACGTGTTCTTGCAAACTTGCTTGGTAAAAAATTGCCAAACCCTGCGACCATCAATGAAGAAGCAATTGTGGTTGCGCATGACTTGACCCCATCAGATACAGCTCAATTGAACAAACAGTTCGTTAAAGCTTTTGTTACAAACATTGGTGGCCGTACAAGTCACTCAGCGATCATGGCGCGTACACTTGAAATCGCAGCTGTTCTTGGTACAAACAACATTACAGATCTTGTAAAAGATGGTGATGTTTTGGCCGTATCTGGAATCACTGGTGAAGTTGTTATCAACCCAAGTGAAGAACAAATCGCAGAATTCAAATCAGCTGGTGAAGCTTACGCGAAACAAAAAGCTGAATGGGCTCTTTTGAAAGATGCGAAAACTGTTACTGCAGATGGGAAACACTTCGAGTTGGCTGCTAACATCGGTACACCTAAAGACGTTGAAGGTGTGAATGAGAATGGTGCAGAAGCAGTTGGACTCTATCGTACTGAATTCTTGTACATGGACTCTCAAGACTTCCCAACTGAAGATGATCAATACGAAGCATACAAAGCGGTTCTTGAAGGTATGAACGGTAAACCTGTTGTCGTTCGTACGATGGATATCGGCGGGGATAAAGAACTTCCTTACTTCGATCTTCCTAAAGAAATGAACCCATTCTTGGGTTACCGTGCTTTGCGTATCTCCATCTCTGAAACTGGTAACCAAATGTTCCGTACTCAATTACGTGCCTTGCTTCGTGCATCTGTTCACGGTAAATTGCGGATCATGTTCCCAATGGTTGCTTTGTTGACGGAGTTCCGTACCGCTAAAGGTATTCTTGAAGAAGAAAAAGCGAAATTGGTTGCTGAAGGTGTTGCCGTTGCTGACGACATCGAAGTAGGTATCATGATTGAAATCCCAGCAGCAGCAATGTTGGCTGACCAATTTGCCAAAGAAGTTGACTTCTTCTCAATTGGTACAAACGACTTGATCCAATACACAATGGCTGCTGACCGTATGAACGAACAAGTATCATACCTTTACCAACCATATAACCCATCAATCCTTCGCTTGATTAACAACGTTATCAAGGCAGCTCACGCTGAAGGTAAATGGGCTGGTATGTGTGGTGAAATGGCCGGTGACCAAACAGCTGTTCCACTCCTTGTCGGAATGGGCTTGGATGAGTTCTCAATGTCAGCTACATCAGTCCTTCGTACACGTAGCTTGATGAAGAAATTGGATACAACTAAGATGCAAGAATACGCTAACCGTGCTCTTACTGAATGTTCAACAATGGAAGAAGTTCTTGAACTTTCTAAAGAATACGTGAACGTAGATTAATTGATTTTAAGAATCTGATAACAAAGTTATCACCTTGGAAGAGGTGGTAGCTTTTTTATTTTGCTACTTTATTTGTCTTATAAAGGAAGTAGCTGAATAAAAATAGAGTAGATATCCCTATATCAAAACAAAAAATCTAAATTTTCTAAAAATTTTCGGAAATAGGTTTAATTACAATGATTTTTATAGTATAATGTTAGAAAGATAGTTTGAAAGCTGAACAATTGTGAATTGATTTTAGGAAATTTCAGGGAAAACTTGGAAGTTTTGAATTATTTTCATATATTTTCATCGCATTATTCAAGAAATAATCTTGAATATTTCAACTATTTATAGTAGAATAATACTATTAGGAAGCGCTTTCATAAGAGGCGAGAGAGGTGAGTGAATGGATACGAAACAAGCATTGTACACATTTGGAACCGGAGAGAACTTTCATCTTCAACATTATCTAGGGGCTCATAAAGAGCAAGTAGATGGTGTGGAGGGGTATTGTTTCCGCGTATGGGCTCCAAATGCACAGGCAGTACACTTAGTAGGTGATTTCACCCAATGGGAAGAAAATGAAATTCCTATGGTGAGAAATGAAGCTGGTGTTTGGGAAGTTTTTACAACAGCACCTCAAGTGGGAGATATTTATAAGTACCATGTTACAAGACAAAATGGCCACCGCTTGATGAAGGTGGATCCTTTAGCGGTACGCATGGAAAAACGTCCAGGTACAGGAGCGGTTATTACTGATATTCCAGAGCGGAAATGGAAAGATGGACTGTGGATGGCGAGACGGAGAAAACTTGGTTTTCGATCTCGACCAGTTAATATCTATGAGGTTCATGCTGGATCCTGGAAACGGAATGAAGATGGAAGTCCTTATTCCTTTGCTCAGTTGAAGGAAGATTTGATTCCTTACTTGGTGAAAATGAACTATACCCATGTGGAGTTCATGCCGGTGATGGCTCACCCGCTCGGACTAAGTTGGGGCTATCAATTGATGGGTTACTTTGCCTTGGAACATACTTACGGAACACCGGAAGAGTTTCAGGATTTCGTTGAGGCCTGTCACTTGAATAACATTGGGGTGATTGTGGACTGGGTGCCCGGACACTTTACGATCAATGATGATGCCTTGGCCTATTATGATGGGACACCAACCTTTGAATATCAGGACCATCATCGGGCTCACAACTATGGTTGGGGAGCAATGAACTTTGACCTAGGGAAAAACCAGGTCCAATCCTTCCTTATTTCTAGTGTAAAATTCTGGATTGAGTTTTATCATTTGGATGGAATCCGGGTCGATGCGGTCAGCAACATGCTCTACTTAGATTACGATAGTGGTCCATGGACACCAAATATCGATGGTGGAAATCTCAATTATGAGGGGATTCATTTCCTTAAGCGGATGAATGCTGTGATTAAATCAGAACATCCGGATGTCATCATGGTAGCGGAGGAAAGTTCATCTGGCACCAAGATCACTGGTCCAGAAGAGTATGGTGGTTTAGGATTTGACTACAAGTGGAATATGGGCTGGATGAATGATATCCTTCGCTTCTACGAGGAAGATCCTATTTATCGGAAATTTGATTTTAACTTGGTGACCTTTAGCTTTATGTATGCCTTCTCTGAAAACTTCTTGTTGCCATTCTCTCATGATGAAGTGGTTCACGGGAAGAAGAGTCTCATGCATAAGATGTGGGGAGATCGCTACAACCAGTTCGCTGGCTTGCGAAACCTCTTGACCTATCAGATTTGTCACCCAGGTAAGAAATTGCTCTTCATGGGTTCAGAGTTTGGCCAATTCTTAGAATGGAAGTCTGAAGAACAGCTAGAATGGTCCAATCTAGAAGATGACATGAACCGCAAGATGCAAGAGTTTACTTCACAGCTCAATCAATTCTACAAAGACAACAAGATGCTTTGGGAAATTGATGATAGCTATGATGGTATTGAGATTATTGATGCAGATAACCGAGATCAAAGCGTTTTGACCTTTACTCGTAAGGATAAAAAAGGAAATCATTTGCTTTGTATCTTTAATATGGCACCAGTAGAGCGCAAGGACTTTACAGTCGGCGTCCCTGTAGCTGGGGTCTATGAAGAAATTTGGAATACAGAATTAGAGAAATGGGGAGGTGTCTGGAAAGAGCACAACCAAGAAGTGAAGACTCAAGAGGGATTATGGAAAGATTATCCACAAACCTTAACCTTTACTTTACCGGCTCTTGGAGCTAGTGTATGGAAAGTGAAACGAAAACTTCGTTCCAATGTGTCTAAAACAAAAGAATAGTTGTTGGTGATCTACTGATCGCGGTCTATGATCCCATTCCTAACTCTGTAGAAGAGGCCACAGTGCCTCTCCTCAGAACTGGGAAGAAGGTCTCGTCAATCCAAAAAGGAGTAATCAATGAAGAATGAAATGCTAGCTCTGATCCTTGCTGGTGGGCAAGGAACTCGCCTTGGAAAACTCACTCAAAGCATTGCCAAACCTGCAGTGCAATTTGGGGGACGTTATCGTATTATTGACTTTGCCTTATCCAACTGTGCCAACTCAGGTATCCACAATGTTGGCGTGATTACTCAGTATCAACCGCTTGCCTTAAACAATCATATCGGAAATGGTTCAAGTTGGGGTCTTGATGGTATTAATACTGGGGTTTCTATCCTTCAACCTTATTCTGCAAGTGAAGGAAATCGTTGGTTTGAAGGAACAAGTCATGCGATTTTCCAAAATATCGACTACATCGATAGCATCAATCCAGAGTACGTATTGATTCTTTCTGGAGACCATATCTACAAGATGGACTACGATGAAATGCTTCAGTCTCATAAAGATCACAATGCTAGTCTTACAGTAGCTGTATTGGATGTCCCTTTAAAAGAAGCTAGCCGTTTCGGAATTATGAATACGGATGCCAACAATCGAATTGTCGAATTTGAAGAAAAACCTGCAGAGCCAAAATCAACAAAAGCTTCTATGGGGATCTACATTTTTGACTGGTCTCGTCTTCGCAACATGCTAGTAGCTGCAGAGAAGAGTGACATGGATATGTCTGACTTTGGTAAAAACGTTATTCCAACTTACCTTGAATCTGGAGAAAGCGTCTATGCTTATGAATTCAATGGCTATTGGAAAGACGTGGGAACTATTGAATCTCTCTGGGAAGCGAATATGGAATACATTGATCCAAACAATGCCTTGGACAGCCGTGATCGTCACTGGAAGATCTATTCTCGTAACTTGATTTCACCACCAAACTTCTTTGGCGAACATGCCCATATTGAAGATTCCTTGGTAGTGGATGGGTGCTTGGTAGACGGAACAGTAAAACATTCTATCTTGTCTACGGAAGCACAAGTTCGTAAAGGTGCAGTCGTTGAAGATTCTGTCGTCATGAGTGGTGCCATTATCGGTCAAGGTGCTGTGATTAAACGTGCTATTATCGGTGAAGGAGCAGTTGTTTCAGAAGGTGTTGTCATCGATGGAACGGAAGAAGTACAAGTCGTTGGATATAACGAAAAAGTGGGGGTAGCAACAGATGAAGATTGATAAGTATTCAGCCATTTTAGGAAACACAGTAGGCTTCCATGATATGTCGTCATTGACAGATCATCGTCCTGTTGCCAGTCTGCCATTTGATGGGAAATATCGCTTGATCGACTTCCCGCTTTCTAGCCTCGCTAATGCAGGAATCCGTAGTGTATTTGGTATCTTCCAGCAAGAAAATATCAGTTCTGTCTTTGACCATATTCGCTCTGGTCGTGAGTGGGGCTTGTCAACCCTATTGAGTCACTACTATCTCGGTATCTACAACACTCCAGTAGAAAGTTCAAACGTTGGTAAAGAATACTACGAGCAACTCTTGACCTATTTGAAACGCTCTGGGTCAAACCAGACAGTCGCTCTTAACTGTGATATCTTAGTAAACATTGATTTGAACCAAGTCTTCCACTTGCACAATACCGTTGACAGACCAATCACAGTGGTCTACAAGAAAATGCATCATCGTGACATCTCTGAAGTAAATGCGGTTTTAGAAATCGATGAGACAGATCATGTAAGTGGACAAAAGTTGTTTGATGGAACAGATCCAGATGCTCTCTATAATATGTCAACGGATATCTTTATCGTTGATACACCATGGTTGATTGAAAAATTAGAAGCAGAAATCCATAAAGAACATCCAGAAAAATTGCGTTATATCTTACGTGATTTAGCGGTTGAATATGGAGCATTCGCATTCGAATACACTGGCTATATTGCCAATATTCACTCTGTTGAATCCTACTACCGCGCTAACTTGGATATGTTGGAAACCAATAAATTCATGTCTCTCTTCTCACCAAATCAAAAAGTTTATACCAAGGTGAAAAATGAAGAGCCAACTTACTATGCTCCTGGTTCGCAAATTAAGAATTCGCAATTTGCCTCAGGAAGTATTGTAGAAGCTTTGGTGCATGATTCGATTGTGTCTCGTTGTGTTCATCTACATAAGGGGGCAGAAATTCGTAGCAGTCTCTTGTTCCCAGGCGTTGTTGTCCATGAGGGAGCAGTCGTCGAGCATGCGATTCTTGACAAGGGAGTTGTGGTTGAGGCTGGTGTAACCATTCGTGGAACCCAAGAGGCACCTCTTGTGATTAAAAAAGGTGCTGTGATTACAGAGGATATTGGATAATGAAATTATTGTTTGTTGCCGCAGAAGGAGCTCCCTTTTCAAAAACAGGGGGGCTAGGAGATGTGATTGGAGCACTTCCTAAATCCTTGGCTAAAAAAGGACATGATGTTCGTGTCGTCCTCCCCTACTACGACATGGTAGAGGCGAAATTTGGCGACCAAGTTGAAGATGTTTTGCACTTCGAGACCAGAGTGGGATGGAGAAGTGAATATGTTGGTGTGAAACGCATCTATCGTGATGGTGTTACCTTCTATTTTATTGATAACCAAAAATATTTCTTTAGAGGACATGTCTACGGAGATTTTGATGATGGGGAGCGCTTTGCCTACTTCCAATTGGCAGCGCTTGAGATGATGGAACGTGTAGACTTTATTCCAGATATCGTCCACGCTCATGACTACCATACAGCCATGATTCCTTTCCTACTAAAAGAGAAATACCGTTGGATTCAAGCTTACAATGGAATTAAGTCTGTCTTGACCATCCATAATCTGGAGTTCCAAGGTCAGTTTGATCCAGGAATGTTGTGGGATCTGTTTGGAGTTGGATTTGAGCGCTACGAAGATGGTACCCTTCGGTGGAAGGATTGCTTGAACTGGATGAAGGCCGGGATCCTCTATGCTGATCGTGTGACGACGGTTTCACCAAGTTATAGTTATGAAATCAGAACGGCTGAATATGGTTGTGGCCTTGATCAAATCTTGCGCATGGAATCTGGTAAATTGACGGGGATTGTGAATGGAATCGATACAGACCTATACAATCCTGAGACAGACCCGCTCTTGACCTATCATTTCAGTAAAGATGATTTATCAGGAAAAGCAGCAAGTAAGCGAGCTCTTCAGGAACGTGTCGGACTTCCGGTTCGTGATGATGTTCCCTTGTTTGGAATCGTTTCTCGTTTGACTCACCAAAAAGGGTTTGATGTGGTAGTTGAAGAATTACATAACCTCTTACAAAAGGATATCCAAATCGTTCTTTTGGGAACAGGAGATCCTGGCTTTGAACATGCCTTTTCTTGGTTTGGTCAAGCTTATCCAGATAAACTCTCTGCCAATATTATGTTTGATGTCCAGTTAGCGCAGGAAATTTATGCTGCTTCTGATGTCTTCTTGATGCCAAGTCGTTTTGAACCATGTGGACTATCTCAAATGATGGCCATGCGCTATGGCACGCTACCATTGGTTCACGAGGTAGGAGGACTTCGAGATACAGTACAAGCCTATAATGTGCTTGATGGTAGTGGTACTGGCTTTAGCTTTAACAACCTTTCTGGTTACTGGCTAAACTGGGCTGTAGATCAAGCATTGACAGTCTATACTCATGATAAGGAGGCTTGGCTTGGTCTCCAAAGACAAGCCATGAGCCGTGACTTCTCATGGGATACAGCTAGTCAACACTATGCTGATCTCTATCAATCATTATAAGATGAATGGAAAACGCCTATTTTAGGCGTTTTTTTTGCTTTTGCAGGGAAGAGTTTGCCCAAGGAATGTTGCAAACACCATCTGTATCTAATTCAAATGGGGAATACAAAGCTCTGGGTCTCAATATGGCCTACGAACGTCCCAACGATGGAAACCAATGGTACAATACCAATCCAAATGACCTCACCTCACGCGAGGAGATTGATCGGTAAATGAAGGGGTAAAACGATACGCTCATACTTCTGGATTATCTAGAAGGGGAAGCTGTCCTCAATAAATTCAGTCAAGATTGGAATAAAGCTTACTTCAATCAAGTTGTGACAAGTGCCAAAAAAGGAATTCAATCTATTGAAATCGATGGTAAAACCTACAATAGCTATGAAGACTTGAAACGTGAATTTGCTGAAGCAGTTGATAAAGATAAGGCTACCCTAAGTAACGGATCTGTCAAATTTGGCAATACTGTTTCACTGAAAGAAAAAATCTTTAAGAAATTGCTGCAACAAACGGACAGTTTCAAAACCCCTATTTTTAAATAGGAAGAAAATGCTCATCTGCTCGTCAGGTGAGTTTTTTCTATCATTGGTAATAATGCTTCCTCTTCTGATAAAAATAATATAAATTTGTGTGGAATACAAAAATAGACAAAGTGTCTAAAAACGATTAGGGTCTTTTGAAAACTAGTGGCAAGAGGAATTTTGAAAGTAGTGACAGAATTGCCGTAAAACGTTTTCTTTCTAGGCAAACATTTGACTATTATATCTTTTAGGAGTATACTAAGGGAGTAAAATTTATTTAAGGAGAATTCATCATGAATTTAACATTTTTAGGTCTTTGTTTTGCCTGCTTCGGCGTGTCCATTGCTGAAGGATTGATTATGAGTAATCTTTTCAAAGCTGCTTCTCGTCAACCAGAGATTATCGGTCAATTACGTAGCCTTTTGATCCTCGGGATCGCCTTTGTAGAAGGTACCTTCTTCGTAACCTTGGCCATGGCCTTCGTTATTAAATAGACTTCTCTATTTAGGAAAGGAGGTGTCAAACCTTGGAAGAAAGTGTGAATCCAACCCTAAATATTGGACCAGTATCCTTTGATTTGACCCTACTTGCCATGTCTCTTGTAACTGTTTTGATGGTCTTTGCCTTTGTCTATTGGGCAAGTCGCAAAATGACCATCCGTCCAAAGGGTAAACAAAATGCTCTTGAGATGATTTATGACTTTGTGATTGGTTTTACCAAACCAAACATTGGAGAATCATACATCAAGGATTATTCCTTGTTTCTGTTTTCTCTATTTCTGTTTATCTTGGTTGCCAATAATATCGGCTTAATGGCAAAAGTACAAACAACAAACGGTTATAACTTGTGGACTTCCCCAACAGCCAACCTTGGATACGATTTATCCCTCTCATTCTTGATCACTTTGATCGCCCATGTAGAAGGAGTTCGTCGTAGAGGCGTTAAAGAATATTTGAGAGCATTTGTTACACCTGGCTTTATGACTCCGATGAACATTTTAGAAGAGTTCACCAATTTTGCTTCCTTGGCGATTCGGATCTACGGAAATATTTTTGCCGGTGAGGTCTTAGCTGGATTGCTATTGGCCTTGTCACAACATGCCTTGTATTGGTATCCTTTTGCCTTTATCGCAAACATGTTATGGACAGCCTTTTCAATTTTCATTTCATGTATTCAGGCTTATGTATTTACCATGTTGTCATCTATGTACATTGGTAAAAAAATAAATGAAGGGGAAGAGTAAGTAGAGGAGGATTAGAAGATGGATTTAACTATTAGTACCATTATCGGTGACTTTATTCTTATCGCTGGTTCCTTCCTTTTATTGATCTTTTTAGTGAAGAAATATGCTTGGGGAAATATTACCAGTGTCTTAGATGAACGAGCTGAAAAGATTTCTTCAGATATTGATGGTGCCGAAGAAGCCCGTAAAAAGGCAGAGGAACTTGCTAGCAAACGTGAAGCTGAGTTGGCAGGTAGTCGTCAAGAAGCAACGACAATTCTTGAAACGGCTAAGGAAACAGCCGAAAAAAATAAGGCTCATATTCTTAGTGAAGCTAACCAAGAAGCCCTTCGCTTGAAAGAAAAAGCGCAATTAGAAATTTCGCAAAATAAAGAAGAAGCGATGAACAGTATCAAGGGAGATGTCGCAGACCTAACCGTCAACTTGGCAGGTAAATTGCTAAGCCAACAGTTGGACTCTGAAGGCCATCGCCAACTGATCGATCGCTACCTAAATGAATTAGGAGATGCCTAATGGACAAAAAGCAATTAATGGTAATTGAGAAATATTCCCAGCCTTTTGTTCAATTGGTATTTGAAAAGAATCAGCAAGATGACGTTTATGAAAAATTAAGTCAAATTAAGGCTGTTTTTGAAGAAACAGGCCTTGCTGCATTTTTAGCTCATATCGGTGTAGAGGATGAAGAGAAAGCGAAGAGTCTTCGACTCTTTCAAAACTCGGATTCAGCATTACTAGACCATTTGATTGAAGTGGTTATTCTCAATCATCGTGAAGCCTTATTTTATGACATTGTCAGAGTTAGTATGGATCAAATTCAACAGCTGAGCAACTGTTTCGAAGTAACCGTTTCTTCGGTTGCCGGACTGGATCAGGCTCAAAAAGAAAAGTTGATCCCTATTATTGAAAAGAAATTTGGTATCCAAGTTCGTTCGCTTAAAGAAGAACTGGATCCAGATCTGATTGGTGGTTTTGTGGTTTCAGCAAATCACAAGACGCTTGATACCAGTCTCAAACGTCAATTGCAAGTCATAAAAGCAAATTTGAAATAGAAAGTGGTGTGAATTTTGGCGATTAACGCACAAGAAATCAGCGCTTTAATTAAGCAACAAATTGAAAATTTCCAGCCAAATTTTGACGTCACAGAGACCGGAGTCGTTACCTATATTGGTGACGGGATTGCGCGTGCTCATGGCCTTGAAAATGCAATGAGTGGGGAGTTGTTGATCTTTGAAAACGGCTCATACGGAATGGCGCAAAACTTGGAAACGACAGATGTCGGGATTATCATCCTTGGAGACTTCACAGACATTCGTGAAGGAGACTCGATTCGTCGGACTGGTAAAATCATGGAAGTCCCTGCTGGGGACGCCTTGATTGGTCGGGTTGTCAATCCTCTTGGTCAGCCAGTGGATGGCTTGGGAGAAATCGTAACAGATACCTTCCGTCCAGTTGAAACACCAGCTCCTGGTGTTATGCAACGGAAATCTGTATCAGAACCTCTTCAAACAGGTTTGAAAGCCATTGATGCCCTCGTTCCAATCGGACGAGGCCAACGGGAGTTGATCATCGGAGACCGTCAAACAGGGAAAACCTCGATTGCCATTGATACTATCTTGAACCAAAAGGGTCAAGACATGATCTGTATCTATGTCGCTATCGGTCAAAAAGAATCAACGGTTCGGACACAAGTAGAAACACTTCGTAAGTATGGGGCTATGGATTACACCATTGTGGTGACGGCATCAGCCTCACAACCATCTCCACTCTTGTTCCTTGCACCTTATGCAGGGGTTGCTATGGCCGAAGAGTTCATGTACAATGGCAAACACGTTTTAATCGTCTATGATGATTTGTCTAAACAAGCCGTTGCATACCGTGAATTGTCTCTTCTTCTTCGTCGTCCGCCAGGACGGGAAGCCTTCCCAGGGGATGTTTTCTACCTTCACAGCCGTTTATTGGAACGTTCTGCGAAAGTATCGGATGAATTGGGTGGTGGTTCCATTACTGCGCTTCCAATCATTGAGACACAAGCAGGGGATATTTCTGCTTATATCGCGACTAACGTAATTTCGATCACAGATGGCCAAATCTTCTTGCAAGATAGCCTCTTTAACTCAGGAATTCGTCCAGCCATTGACGCAGGATCATCTGTGTCACGGGTTGGTGGATCAGCCCAAATCAAGGCTATGAAGAAGGTTGCGGGGACTCTCCGTATTGACCTAGCTTCTTACCGTGAGTTGGAAGCCTTCACCAAGTTTGGTAGTGACTTGGATGCCGCTACTCAAGCTAAGTTGAACCGTGGTCGCCGGACAGTAGAAGTCTTGAAGCAACCAGTCCATGAACCATTAACTGTCGAAAAACAGGTAGTCATCTTGTATGCTTTGACACATGGATTCTTGGATAGTGTACCTGTTGATGATATCCTTCGCTTTGAAGAGGAATTGTTTGCCTTTGTAGAAGTGCATCATCCAGAAATCTTTGAAACCATTCGGACGACCAAAGATCTTCCAAGTGAAGAAACAATGGATGCAGTGATTACTGACTTTGTCAACCAATCAAGTTTCAAATAGAAATAGGAGTGGCAGATGGCAGTTTCTTTAAATGATATCAAAAATAAAATTGCATCGACAAAGAATACCAGTCAAATTACGAATGCTATGCAGATGGTATCTGCTGCCAAACTTGGGAAGTCTGAGCAAGCTGCCAAGGACTTCCAAATTTACGCATCTAAGGTTCGTAAGCTATTGACCGACCTCTTACATGGACATGAGGCTGAGAATGATAAGTCTAAGTACCATCCATTTTTAAAGAGTCGGCCTGTCAAAAAGTCTGCTTATATTGTCATCACTTCTGACCGTGGACTAGTGGGAGGATACAACGCCTCTATTCTCAAGTCTGTCATGGAATTGAAGGAAGAATACCATCCAACGGGTGAGGATTTTGAAGTCATCTGTATTGGAAGTATTGGGGCAGATTTCTTTAGAGCAAGAGGCATCCAGCCGGTTTATGAACTACGTGGCCTAGCTGATCAACCAAGCTTTGATGAAGTGCGGAAGATCATTAACAAGACAGTCCAAATGTATCAAAATGAATTGTTTGATGAATTGTATGTCTGTTATAACCACCACGTCAATAGTTTGACCAGTCAATTGCGGGTTGAGCAAATGCTTCCGATCATTGACTTGGACCCCAACGAAGCAGATGAAGATTATATCTTGAATCTGGAGTTGGAATCAGACCGAGATGCGATTTTGGATCAATTGCTTCCACAGTTTGCTGAGAGTATGATTTATGGAGCCATCGTTGATGCCAAAACAGCTGAAAATGCTGCCGGTATGATGGCCATGCAAACAGCAACAGACAATGCCAAGAAGGTAATTGATGAATTGACCATTCAATACAACCGAGCTCGTCAGGCGACCATTACGCAAGAAATTACGGAAATTGTTGCAGGAGCGAGTGCGCTTGAGTAGTTGATTCGATGCACATTTTAACAATACAAAAATAAGCTTGCTTATATGTATGACCAAGCTTAGAAACTTAATAGAATAGGAGAATGACATGAGTTTAGGCAAAATTTCTCAGGTTGTAGGTCCTGTCGTTGACGTAGCTTTTGCTGCGGGCGATAAACTCCCTGAGATTAATAATGCGCTTGTAGTCTATAAAAATGACCAACAAAAATCAAAAGTCGTTCTTGAAGTAGCTCTTGAACTTGGGGATGGTGTCGTTCGCACCATTGCCATGGAATCAACAGATGGCTTGACTCGTGGGATGGAAGTATTGGACACTGGTCGTCCAATCTCTGTGCCTGTCGGAAAAGAAACTCTTGGACGTGTTTTCAACGTCTTGGGAGATACCATTGACTTGGAAGAAGCATTTCCAGAAGATGCTCCTCGTGAATCCATTCATAAAAAAGCTCCATCCTTTGATGAGCTTTCTACTTCAGAAGAAATTCTTGAAACAGGGATCAAGGTCATTGACCTCTTGGCCCCTTACCTGAAAGGTGGGAAGGTCGGCCTCTTCGGTGGTGCCGGAGTTGGGAAGACCGTCTTAATTCAAGAATTGATCCACAACATTGCCCAAGAGCACGGTGGGATCTCCGTCTTTACCGGGGTTGGTGAACGGACCCGTGAGGGGAATGACTTGTACTGGGAAATGAAGGAATCTGGCGTTATCGAAAAAACAGCCATGGTCTTTGGACAAATGAACGAACCACCAGGAGCACGGATGCGTGTAGCCTTGACTGGTTTGACCATTGCGGAATACTTCCGTGATGTGGAAGGTCAAGACGTTCTCTTGTTTATCGATAATATCTTCCGTTTCACCCAAGCCGGATCAGAAGTATCAGCCCTTTTGGGACGGATGCCTTCTGCCGTTGGTTACCAACCGACCTTGGCAACTGAAATGGGTCAATTGCAAGAACGGATTACCTCAACCAAGAAAGGTTCTGTTACATCAATCCAGGCCATCTACGTGCCAGCCGATGACTATACAGACCCTGCTCCAGCAACAGCTTTCGCCCATTTGGACTCTACGACCAACTTGGAGCGTAAATTGGTTCAATTAGGGATTTACCCTGCCGTGGACCCATTGGCATCAAGCTCGCGTGCCCTTTCCCCAGATATCGTTGGAGAAGAGCACTATGCAGTGGCTTCTGAGGTCAAACGCGTCCTTCAACGTTACCACGAATTGCAAGATATCATTGCTATCTTGGGGATGGATGAATTGTCTGATGATGAAAAGACCTTGGTGGCTCGTGCCCGTCGTATTCAATTCTTCTTGTCTCAAAACTTTAACGTGGCGGAACAATTTACTGGTCAACCAGGTTCTTATGTACCAGTTGCAGAAACTGTTCGTGGCTTTAAGGAAATTTTGGATGGGAAATATGACCACTTGCCAGAGGATGCTTTCCGTGGTGTTGGATCGATCGAAGATGTGATCGCCAAAGCTGAAAAAATGGGATTCTAAGAAGAGGTGAAAGATGAGTCAAATGAACGTCCAAATCGTTACACCGGATGGACTGGTTTATGATCATCATGCCGCATTTGTATCTGTCAAGACAATTGATGGTGAATTAGGGATTTTACCTCATCATATCAATACCATTGCGGTTTTGGCTGTAGACCAAGTCAAGGTTCGTCGTGTCGACGATGACAAACATATTGATTGGATTGCAGTCAATGGTGGGATTATCGAAGTAGCGGATAATGTCATTACCATTGTAGCGGATTCAGCTGAACGCGCCCGAGACATTGATATTAGCCGGGCTGAGCGTGCAAAATTGCGTGCGGAAAAGGCCCTTGAAGAAGCCAAAGATCAACATTCTGTTGATATGGAGCGTCGTGCAAAAATTGCCCTTCAACGAGCTATTAACCGGATTAATGTCGGAAATCGATTATAAAAAGTTAAAGAGGCTGGGACAAAAGTCCTAGCCTCTCAATTGTCTTTGGATTGTCGCGCAAGACACAGTGGTTGAGTGGGCTCTACTACGCTGATTTCATCAGCTTTTACAGCCCTACTCAACTGTGCGGAGGTGGGATGACGAAATCGAATTCTAACGAATGACCGATTTCTGTCCCACTCTCTTTTTTGAATCTAAAGAATATAAAGGGAAACTTTTTCTTGTGGTATAATAGAGGTATGATTCAAATGATTTTTACTTTTTGCAGTCACCTATTATTTATTTCTTTTGCCTACCACCTTCTTTCAACGGTGGTTCAGTGGGAGCGTTTTTTAAAGGTAAGTGCTGATACAGCCTTGAAAATTCGTCTTCTTATTCTATTGATCAGCATTAGTTTAGGGTATTTGACGAGTAGCTTCTTTATCAGTATCTATGAATTCAGTCGGCAGTTGTTTAACGGGAACTTTTAGCTTCTTTTTTGATGAATTTATGGTATGATAGTAGTCGTGACTGAATGAAATGGAGTAATAACGAGTATGGATAAAATTATTGTAAACGGTGGTCAAAATCGCCTAGTTGGAACTGTGAAGATTGAAGGAGCAAAGAATGCCGTCCTTCCCCTTTTAGCAGCAACTGTTTTGGCCAGTGAAGGAACAACGACTTTGACCAATGTTCCTGTTTTATCTGATGTCTTTACCATGAATAATGTCGTTCGTGGCTTGAACACTCAAGTGACGTTTGATGAAGAGACCAATACAGTAGTCGTTGATGCAACTCAACCATTAACAGAAGAAGCGCCTTACAAATATGTCAGCAAGATGCGGGCTTCGATCGTCGTATTAGGTCCTGTCTTGGCTCGGAATGGTCATGCCAAAGTTTCCATGCCGGGTGGATGTACCATTGGTAGTCGTCCAATCGATTTGCACTTGAAGGGATTGGAAGCTATGGGGGCGAAGATCACTCAAACTGCGGGCTATATTGAAGCAAAAGCAGATCGTCTTCATGGAGCGCATATCTATATGGATTTCCCATCCGTAGGTGCGACGCAAAACATCATGATGGCAGCAACTTTGGCAGATGGAACTACGGTTATCGAAAATGCAGCCCGCGAACCTGAGATTGTGGACTTAGCCTCTCTTTTGAATAAGATGGGTGCTAAGGTGCGTGGAGCAGGCACAGAAACCTTGACGATTGTTGGGGTGGATCGCTTGCATGGCGCGGTTCACAATGTTGTTCAAGACCGGATTGAGGCAGGTACCTTTATGGTTGGTGCAGCCATGACAGGTGGAGACGTTTTAATCGAGGATGCTATCTGGGAACACAACCGTCCTCTTCTTTCTAAGATGCAAGAAATGGGTGTTGAAGTAACGGAAGAAGAAAATGGTATTCGCATTCGCTCAGATGTCTCTAAATTGAAACCAGTGACGGTAAAAACCTTGCCTTATCCAGGTTTTCCTACAGATATGCAAGCTCAATTTACTGCTTTGATGGCCATGCCCTCTGGTGAATCGACTATGATTGAAACAGTCTTTGAAAATCGTTTCCAACACTTGGAAGAGATGCGTCGGATGGGCTTACACTCAGACATTATGAGAGATACAGCCCGCATCCAAGGTGGAGCTAGCTTACAAGGGGCTGAAGTGATGTCGACAGACTTGCGTGCTAGTGCGACCTTGATTTTAATGGGGCTTGTAGCTGAGGGAGAAACCAAAGTTAGCAAGTTAACACACCTTGACCGTGGATATTTTAAATTCCATGAGAAATTGGTGGCTCTTGGAGCAGATGTACGTCGTGTGAAGGAAGATGATGATGAAAACTAAATTAAAAGCAATTGGAAAACAATTGGGAATCGTCCTATTGGTTCTTACTATTTTAGCGATTGTCTTCGCTCTTGGCTTGGTCATTGGATATGGTATCATTGGTAATGGGAAGGATCCTTGGTCTATTCTCTCGCCAGATACATGGAAGGAAATCCTTCAGAAATTTACAGGTAAGTAACTATTTATCAAAAAGAGGAGCTTGAGATCGTGATCCCAGGCTCTTTCCAATTCAGTAGAAATAGAGGAAATCATTGTGGCAAACAATCAAAAGAAACCACTTAAAATGAAAAAATCGGGACAAACCTTACTAGGCTTGGTGGTGGCTGCAGCTCTCTCGATTGGCGGGTATTATTTTAGTCAACCCCAGCCAGTCGCTAGTCACTCTCAAGTTCAAACGGTTGTCACTTCGAGTCAACAAGCAACACCGAGTAAGGAACTAGCAGAGAGTGTTCTGACGGATGGTGTTCGTACGAAACTAGGAAAGAACATTCAATGGAACGAAGCGGGCGCTTTCATTATTAACCAGAACAAAACCAATCTGGATGCAGATGTTGCGAGTCTCCCTTATGCAGATACGAAGACAAAGACTGTAAAAGGACGAGAAATTCCCACAGTTGCCAACGCTTTGATGACCAAGGCGACTCGTCAATACCAAAAGAGAGAGCAGACAGATGTAGATTGGACGCCAGCTGGCTGGCACCAAGTAACCAATTTAGCTGGGGAATACGACCATGCGGTTGATCGGGGACACCTTCTCGGCTATGCCTTGATAGGTAAGCTTGATGGTTTTGATGCCTCAACGAGCAATCCAAAAAATATAGCGGTTCAAACAGCTTGGGCGAATCAAGCGCGTGATAGTTTTTCGACAGGACAAAATTATTATGAGACCCTTGTTCGGAAGGCCTTAGACAATAATAAGCGGGTTCGTTATCGGGTGACTCTCCACTATGCATCGGATGATGATTTGGTACCAGTCGGCAGTCAAATTGAAGCAAAATCTAGTGATGGTAGTCTAGAGTTTAATGTTTTTGTTCCAAATGTTCAGAGTGGGATTAGTTTGGATTATCGTACGGGAAAAGTAACAGTGCATCGTTAAGCTAAACGGAAAAGAAGAAGCAAGATAAGAAGGATTCGGTTGGCTTTGTAGTCAACTGAATCTTTTTCTATTCATGACTGCAATCTTTAGTTTATTTTAAGAAAACTAAGGTATACTATTCTCTTCTAGACCTAAACAGAGGTCTTCCCAAGGAAAGGAGGAGCTTGTGAG
The DNA here is from genome assembly GCF_015553625.1 of Streptococcus australis. Taxonomy (GTDB): domain Bacteria; phylum Bacillota; class Bacilli; order Lactobacillales; family Streptococcaceae; genus Streptococcus; species Streptococcus australis_B. The sequence goes on from NZ_JADNGY010000005.1 coordinate 115,381, forward strand.
AACTATTATAGCCATGATTCGTTTTCTAATACGGGCCATTTGGAGTCTTATTTGGGGCTTGTTTTGGACCCTAGCTCTCAGTTTTGCCCTAGTAGTTGGTGTTCTGTTCTTTAGTGGCAAAACCGGTAGCGGGATAGACGGCGTCAGTCGTGCGGCCCAAACGGTTGTCACGCAGGTGGATGCTTACTTTCATCGAACTGGTCCTATGCTAAGTCAAGGGAGCCCATCTGCTCAAGAAGGCCTAGCAACTGATGGCCATACCTCTACAGGAGCAAGGTGGGATCAGGCAACTGCAAAAGTTTATCTAGATCCTGCGATGGATGAGACCTTTACCCTTGCTTATGAGGAAGCGCTTGAGTCTTGGAATCAGACAGGGGCCTTCACTTTCCAACTTGTCACCAGTGAAGAAGAGGCGGATATCCTCCTAACAGAGATGGATGATAGCACGGTTTCTGCAGCAGGTGAAGCAGAATCCCAGACCAATGTTTTAACTCATCGATTCAAACGTGTGATTGTTCGTTTGAATCGCTATTACCTATTAAATAAGCAGTACAACTATTCCCATCAACGGATTGTGAATACAGCTGAGCATGAACTAGGCCATGCCATTGGTTTGGACCATAATGAGGAAGAGTCCGTCATGCAGTCGGCTGGTTCCTTTTATAGCATCCAAGCGAGGGATATTGAAGCTGTTCGTCAACTATACATGGAGTCAGAATGATCAAACGGATACTGTATCTTATTCGAACCTTTCCAGAACAAGTGGCACTCTTTGTGTTTAACTCTGGAATCTTTCTTTGGATATCCCAAAAAGGGCAAGTAATTTCCCATGAATTAGGCATTCAACAGGCTTGGGAAAATTATGCTCCTGAGGGAGTCCGTCAATTTTTCGGGAACAATAGGGAAGCTGTTCAAGCTTTCTTCTCCCATTCGGCCATTACTTGGCTGATTGGCTCCATGATTATCCTGCTTGTGATTCGCTTTGTGAAGGGCGTCATCAAATGGGGCTTGTTTTTGCTAGTGATTGGCATCGGGCTTTTCCTAGCCTATCAGTACAGTCAAATGGCTTCCAATGTCTCAGCGATTTAAAAAGTGAAGAAAGGTCAAGCGCGTCTAGCGTTTGGCCTTTTCTTCAATTGTCAATTTGTCAAAAGTAAGGTACAATGAAACTATGATTATTTTACAAGCCAACAAAATTGAACGCTCTTTTGCAGGGGAGGTTCTTTTTGATAATATCAGCCTGCAAGTGGATGAACGGGATCGAATTGCTCTGGTCGGAAAGAACGGCGCAGGCAAGTCTACGCTCTTGAAAATCTTGGTGGGAGAAGAAGAGCCGACCTCAGGAGAAATCAATAAAAAACGCGACCTTTCTCTCTCTTATCTGGCCCAGGATAGCCTCTTTGAGTCGTCTAATACCATCTACGATGAGATGCTCCATGTCTTTGACGATCTCCGTAAGACGGAAAGAACCTTACGGCAGATGGAGCTCGATATGGGGGAAAAAACTGGAGCCGATTTGGAGAAACTCATGCAGGATTATGACCGGCTCTCGGAAGAATTCCGTCAGGCTGGTGGCTTTACCTATGAGGCAGATATCCGTGCCATTTTAAACGGCTTCAAGTTCGATGAATCTATGTGGCAGATGAAGATTGAAGAGTTGTCTGGAGGGCAAAATACCCGTTTAGCTCTGGCCAAGATGCTCTTGGAAAAGCCAAATCTTTTGGTACTGGATGAGCCGACCAACCACTTGGATATTGAGACCATCGCCTGGTTGGAAAATTACTTGGTCAATTATAGTGGGGCCCTTCTCATTGTCAGTCACGACCGGTATTTTCTAGATAAGGTAGCAACCATTACTCTGGACTTGACCAAGCATTCTTTGGACCGCTATGTCGGCAATTACTCCAGCTTTGTCGAGCAAAAAGAGCAAAAACTCCTGACCGAAGCCAAGAACTACGAGAAGCAACAAAAAGAAATCGCTGCTCTCGAAGACTTTGTTAATCGCAATTTAGTGCGGGCTTCGACCACCAAGCGGGCCCAGTCTCGTCGCAAGCAGTTGGAAAAAATGGAGCGCCTAGACAAGCCCGAAGCTGGGACCAAGTCTGCCCATATGACCTTCCATTCTGATAAGACCTCTGGCAATGTCGTCTTGACAGTAGAAGAGGCAGCTGTCGGCTATGACGATCAAGTCCTATCAGAGCCCATCAATCTGGATATCCGCAAGATGAATGCGGTCGCTATTGTAGGACCAAATGGGATCGGGAAATCGACTCTTATCAAGTCCATCGTTGGACAGATTCCTTTTATCAAAGGAGAAGCCCGTTTTGGGGCCAATGTCGAGGTAGGCTACTATGACCAGACCCAAAGTAAGCTAACCCCTCATAACAGTGTCTTGGATGAGCTCTGGAATGACTTTAAACTGACACCAGAAGTAGAAATTCGCAATCGCCTAGGAGCCTTCCTTTTCTCAGGGGACGATGTCAAGAAAACCGTCGGCATGCTGTCAGGTGGAGAGCGGGCGCGCCTGCTCTTGGCTAAACTATCCATGGAGAATAACAACTTTTTGATTCTCGATGAGCCGACCAACCACTTGGACATCGATAGCAAGGAAGTGCTGGAAAATGCCTTGATTGATTTTGACGGGACTCTTCTCTTTGTCAGCCACGACCGTTACTTTATCAATCGGGTAGCCACCCAAGTCTTAGAACTCTCAGAAGAGGGTTCAACGCTTTACCTAGGAGACTATGATTATTATCTGGAGAAAAAAGCAGAGTTAGAAGCCCTTGCTGCAGCGCAAGCAGAAGCGGTGCCAGCTGCTTCAATGGAAGAAGTCACCAGCAATGATTATCACTTGCAAAAGCAAAACCAAAAGGAACTCCGTAAAATCACTCGTCGCATTGAGCAATTGGAAGCGGAGATGGAAGAGCTGGATCAAAAAATTCAAGCCATTACCGAAAGCATGCATAGCACCAATGATGCGGAAGATTTAGTTCAATTGCAAAGCAATCTGGACCAATTGACCATCCAACAGGAAGCGGTCATGGAAGAGTGGGCAGAACTGGCGGAGAGAGTGTAGTTTTCTAATTTGCCTAAGGAGAACATTGTGATGACTGAAAATGATTGGTTTATGAATCAGATTAAAGGTGTGGCCGATATAATTGGTACAACTTTGCGCCTACAGATTCAGAATTTAGATTTGGGGCAGTATGAGGATGAGGAAGGAAGACTCATCAACGGGAATCACTATCTTCAGCAAGTTTTAGAAGAGCAGCGCTTTGCAGAGGCCATTTCTTTTGTTGAAGAGCAGATGAAACGCCTACCTCTTCATCAGTATGATCTATTGGTTGATTGGCTGATTTCTTACTTAAGACAATTAGATTTTTCCGTTAAAGAAAATCAGGGATTCTACGAAGGATACTTGCAAGAGTTAGAAAGGTACTTAAAGGAATTTAAGTGGTAATCAAATGGAAGATTTAGGAAAAGTTTTTCGTGAATTTCGAATGAGTAAAAATTATTCATTGAAAGAAGCTGCAGGAGAAGCCTGCTCGACGTCTCAGTTATCCCGCTTTGAATTGGGCGAGTCGGATTTAGCTGTCTCGCGTTTCTTTGAGATATTAGATAATATCCATGTGACGATTGAGAATTTTATGGATAAGGCCAGAAATTTTCAACACCATGAGCATGTGGACTTGATGGCTCAGATTATTCCGCTTTACTATGCAAATGATATTGCTGGTTTTCAAAGGCTTCAAAGAGAACAACTGGAAAAGGCTACAAGTTCGACCAATCCCCTTTATTTTGAATTGAACTGGATTTTGTTACAAGGCTTGATTTGCCAGAGAGATGCCAGCTACACGATGAAGCAAAGTGATCTGGACAAGGTGGCAGATTATCTCTTTCAAACGGAAGAATGGACCATGTATGAGTTGATCCTTTTTGGCAATCTCTATAGCTTTTATGATGTGGATTATGTCACTCGGTTTGGTAGAGAAGTGATGGAGCGTGAAGATTTCTACAAGGAAATTGGTCGCCATCGAAAACTGGTCTTGATTCTAGCTCTGAATTGTTACCAGCATTGTTTAGAACACCGTTCTTTTGAAAATGCTAGTTATTTTGAAGCCTATGTTGAAAAGATTATCGGCAAGGGAATTAAACTCTACGAACGCAATGTCTTTCATTACCTCAAGGGATTTGCCCTCTATCAGAAGGGGCAAAAGAAAGAAGGCTGTCAGCAAATGCAGGAAGCCATGAATATTTTTGATGTGTTGGGACTACCAGAGCAGGTAGCTTACTATCAAGAACACTTTGATAAATTTGTAATAGATGAATGTTCCTAAATAAGCAAGAGATAAAGGAGATTTTATGAACCGACATGCGGTCCAATTAATTAGTCGTGGAGCGATTAACAAAATTGGAAATATGCTCTATGATTATGGGAATAGTGTCTGGCTGGCCTCAATGGGGACTATAGGAAAGACGGTATTAGGAATCTATCAGATTTCTGAGTTAGTGACAGGGATTCTCGTCAATCCTTTTGGAGGAGTGATTTCAGACCGTTTTTCTCGTCGCAAGATTTTGATGACGACCGACTTGGTTTGTGGACTCCTTTGTTTGGCGATTTCTTTTATCAGAAGTGATCGTTGGATGATTGCGGCCCTGATTGTTGCCAATATTGTTCAGGCCATTGCCTTTGGTTTTTCTCGACCTGCCAATAAAGCCATTATCACAGAGGTGGTAGAGAAAGAAGAGATTGTAACCTATAATGCGCACTTGGAGTTGGTCTTACAGGTTGTTAGTGTCAGTTCACCTGTGTTTTCTTTCCTAGTTCTACAATTTGCCAGTCTCCATGCGACCCTCTTACTAGATGCGCTGACCTTTTTCATTGCCTTTGTCCTAGTGGCATTCCTTCCGAAAGAAGAACCCCAATTTCAAGAGAAGCATCGGCTTACTAGGAAAGATATTTTTTCTGATATCAAGGATGGGTTAGACTATATCTGGCATCAGAAAGACATTTTCTTTCTCCTCTTGGTGGCTTCCGGTGTTAATTTCTTTTTTGCGGCTTTTGAGTTTTTACTTCCCTTTTCTAATCGACTCTACGGGGTCAAGGGGGCTTATGCGACCATCTTAACATTGGGAGCTATCGGATCTATTCTAGGAGCACTTGTTGCCAATAAAATTGCATCAAGTATGAAAACTCTCCTGTTTTTACTGATTATGGCAGGGGTCGGAGTGTTCATGATGGGCTTGCCTCTCCCACCTTATCTTTCCTTTTCGGGAAATCTGGTCTGTGAATTTTTTGTGACCATTTTCGACATCCACGTTTTTAGTCAAGTGCAAACAAAGGTGGAAGATGATTATCTGGGGAGAGTCTTGAGCACGATTTATACTTTGGCTGTTCTTTTTATGCCCATCGCCAAAGGTTTGATGACTTGGTTACCAAGTGTCCATGTAGAATCCTTTCTCCTGATTGGAGCTGGAGTTATTCTCTTTTCACTCTTGGCTCAGCTAGTAGCTAAGCAGTTTCAATCAAAAGAACAGTAGGTATCCTTTTATAAAATTGCAATCTATTATTTTTCCCAAATAAGGAATAAAATGAAAACCTCTTTCATGAACTGATACAATAGTTTCAGAAAATGAAGGAGGTTTTTTTATGAAGCGACATGCAGTCCAATTAATTACTCGTGGTGCGATCAATAGAATGGGAAATATGCTCTATGATTATGGGAATAGTGTCTGGCTGGCCTCGATGGGGACGGTAGGAAAGACAGTATTGGGGATTTATCAGATTTCTGAACTTGTTACCTCCATTCTAGTTAATCCATTTGGAGGCGTGATCTCAGACCGTTTTTCTCGTCGTAAGATTTTGATGACAACCGACTTGGTGTGTGGTCTCCTTTGTTTGGGCATTTCTTTTATCAGGAACGATCGTTGGATGATTGCAGCCCTGATTGTTGCCAATATTGTCCAGGCCATTGCCTTCGCTTTTTCTAGAACTGCCAATAAAGCCATTATTACAGAACTTGTAGAGAAAGACGAGATTGTGACTTATAATGCCCACTTGGAGTTGGTCTTACAGGTTGTCGGTGTTAGTTCACCTGTCTTCTCTTTTCTTGTTTTACAATTTGCCAGTCTCCATGGGACCCTCTTACTGGATGCACTGACCTTTTTCATTGCTTTTGTACTGGTTGCTTTACTGCCGAAAGAAGAAAAGGTTCAAGAAAAGAAAGGGTTTACGGCAAAGGATATTTTTTCTGATATCAAGGATGGAGTGCACTACATCTGGCAGCAGAAAGAAATTTTCTTTCTCTTATTGGTGGCTTCCAGTGTCAATTTCTTCTTTGCAGCTTTTGAGTTTTTACTTCCCTTTTCCAATCGACTTTACGGAGTCAAGGGGGCTTATGCGACCATCTTAACCTTGGGGGCTATTGGCTCCATCATCGGAGCCTTGATCGCTAATAAATTTAAATCAAGCATGGAGATGCTTCTCTTCTTATTGATCTTAACAGGAGTAGGAGTATTCATGATGGGCTTGCCTCTTCCTCCTCTTCTTTCCTTTTCTGGAAATTTAGTCTGTGAACTCTTTATGACGATTTTTAATATCCATTTTTTTACCCAAGTACAAACCAAGGTGGAAGGAGACTATCTAGGAAGGGTCTTAAGCACCATTTTTACCCTGGCCATTCTCTTTATGCCCATCGCAAAAGGCTTGATGACTTGGTTGCCAAGCGTCCGAGTAGAATCCTTTCTCCTGATTGGCGCTGGCGTCATTCTCTTTTCCTTCCTAGCCCAACTCGTAGCCAAGCATCTACCATCAAAAAGTCATTAGATCAGTATGAAAAAAGCACCGACTGGTGCTTTTTTGATCTAGACAAACTGTTTTACAGAAAACAACCGAAGCGATGCTAAAAAATCAATCGGTGCTTTTGTTTTCGATTTGTTCGATTTTTTCTTCTTTTTCACCCGACATCTTTTGTTCTAGTTGTTTTTTCGCAGATTTTAATTCATGTTTTAATGAGAAATTTTTTGGAAGGCTGACTAAGAAAGTCACCAGCGAACCGAGAAGGACACAGACCAGAATCAAAATGATGAGAGGGAGTTTAAATTGGACCAGCAAAAAGTTCACAGTCACCGTTTGCATATTGGCCAAGGAAATAATTGCAATGAGCAGTACAGAAATCAGTAGTGCAACATATTGTAGTTTTCGTTTATTCATTTTGTCTCCTTATTCTTCTAATTCAGCCTTGCTTTTCACATCAGCGTATTCTTCTGCTTTTTCAAGGCTTAAGATATCATTGTAAGTCGCTAGGTCGATGTCTTGCCCATATTTTTTCTTTAGAGCGGTTGTCACCAAGCGATAGGCTAAATTGGCGTTACGAGAGAGGATAGGGCCGTGGAAGTAGCTACCAAAGACGTTTTTGTAATGAACGCCTTCGCACCCATCTTTCTTGTTGTTCCCATTTCCATAGACGACCTTGCCCAGCGGTTTTTCATCCTCTGCCAAGAAGGTCCGACCCTGGTGATTTTCAAAGCCATAGTAGGTTTCATTGAACTCTTCGTTATGGATCTTGATATCGCCAATATAGCGGTTGTTTTCTTGGTTGAGAGTGTAATGCCCCATAATACCAAGACCTTCAATGCGTTTACCAGAAGCTTCAATGTAGTACTGGCCTAGAAGCTGAAAGCCACCACAGATAGCAAGGACTACACCATCGTCGTGAATAAAGCGTTCGAGATCTTCTTTTTTATCTGGCAGATCTTCTGATACAATGGTCTGTTCGTAGTCTTGGCCTCCACCAAAAAAGGCGATATCGTAGACTTCTGGATCAAAGCGGTCTTTGAGAGAAACGATATCCACAGTGACACGAGCACCAAGCTTCTCAGCAACGTACTTGAGCATGAGGATATTTCCATTGTCCCCATAGGTATTCATCAGATTCCCATAAAGATGGGCGATTCTCAATTCGAATTGGTAGGTTTCCTGATCAGGGGATTGTAGTGAAGTGTAGGTCATTAATTCATCTCCTTTCCAATCAGGTGTTCTTGAGCTAGAAGTTCACGGAATTCTAGCATGGCCGTATAGGTGGCTAAAATATAGGCGTGAGGGGTTTCCTGTTGCTGGATGCGTTGGAAGACCTCTTTTAATTCAGCTATTTCTGTAATCTTTTCAGCAGGATAGCCTGTAACCCGAAGTCGCCGAGCAATTTCAGAGTGGCGCACCCCTCCAGCATTGATCTCTGGAATGTCCATTTGAGTGATTTGTTCAAAGTCCGCATCCCAGATCCAGCTGGTGTCTATTCCGTCAGCATAGTTGGCATTGAGAAGCACGGACAAGCTGAATGGATAAGGTGCTAGCTTGATCATTTCAATAGCCTGCGTCGCACCGACTGGATTTTTGATCAGGACCAAGGTACATTCCTTGTCCCCAATCTTAAAGGTTTCTTGACGACCAAAGACAGCCTTACTCTTGTCGAAACCACGCTTAATGACGTCTGGACTTACTTCAAAATAATGGGCAACAGCAACTGCAGCGAGGGCATTATAAATATTATAGAGGCCCCCAATATTGATGTGGTAGTTTGTCCCGTTGATCTTAAAGTGAGAAGAAGTATTGGTTAGCTCGGTCAATTCATCGACAGCGACTGTCAAAGGAGGACGGTGGAAGCCACAGTGTTCACAGAGGTAATCCCCCAAATTCGCATAGGTATTCAACTGGTAGGTCAAGATGCCATGACATTCTGGACAGACAATTCCTTCTGTATTGTAATGGGCCAACTTGGGAGCAGTTTTTTCTATATCAAAGCCAAAATATTGAACGGTATTTGGTAGGGGAAGGGTATGGAATAGAGGACTATCCCCATTCATCAGAACAGTCGCCTGTGGCGCTTTTTTAATCCCATCCAAGATCATCCGATAAGTCGTGTAGATTTCCCCATAGCGGTCCATTTGATCCCGGAAAATATTGGTGATTACAAACAAGGTCGGAGTGATGTAGTCACAAATTCGAGACAGGCTGGCTTCATCGATTTCAAGAACAGCGATAGGACGACCAGAAGAACCCTTTGCGTTCAAGAAAGTAGTCGTAATCCCTGAAATCATATTGGCTCCACTAGGATTGGTCACGATAGGTCCGAAAGCCTCCTGAAGGATTCCAACAGTGAGAGCTGTTGTCAGTGTTTTCCCATTCGTACCAGTGACAACTACAATTTCGTAGTTCTGGGCCAGGTGTTGTAAAATGTCTTTATCAATTTGAAGGGCGATTTTTCCAGGAAGGGTAGAGCCACGTCCAAGCATGCGCAAGAGGTGACTACTCATTTTTCCGGCAATAAGCCCCATACTAGTCTTAATCTTCATAATTCATATTTTATCACAAAAACCAATAGAAGGTTACAGAAAAATCTGTTGAAACATGATATAATGATGTAGAGTAGTTTGAACGCGCTATCCTTTGCTAGAATCCTTACTTTTGCTAGTAAGCATCCACAATGGTTAGCTGCGCGAAAAGCCTAGAAGAGAAGTGGTAGGTATGAGATTGTGAACATCCAACAATTGTCAAATCCCCAGTATTGGGCCAGTTTATTTCCCACTCCCTGGAGTGTGATTATCAACCTTATTGACATTGCCCTGGTAGCCTGGTTATTGTATTATTTTATAAAAGCCATTGTCGGCACTAAAATTATGATTTTAGTCCGTGGTGTCTTGGCCTTTTTCTTATTTGAGTTAGTTGCCAATATGATTGGTCTGACGACCATTTCTTGGTTGATTAACCAAATCATCACCTACGGGGTCATTGCTGCGGTAGTGATTTTCTCCCCAGAAATTCGGACGGGATTAGAACGATTAGGTCGAGCAACTGAATTTTTCTCAACCAACCAGATTAGTCCAGAAGAAAAATTGGTTCAATCTTATGTAAAAGCCGTTGAGTATATGAGTCCTCGGAAGATTGGTGCCTTGGTTGCGATTCAAGGGAGTAGAACCCTTCAAGAATATATTTCTACGGGGATTCCCCTCGATGCAGATGTTTCGGGTGAACTGCTGATTAATATTTTTATCCCCAACACCCCGCTTCACGATGGGGCAGTGATTGTCACCAATGATAAAATTGCTGTATCTTGTGCTTATCTCCCCTTAACAGAAAGCACGGGAATTTCAAAAGAGTTCGGTACGCGACACCGGGCTGCAATCGGCTTGTCTGAGGTAAGTGATGCCTTTACCTTTGTTGTTTCGGAAGAAACGGGTGGTATCTCCATTGCGAGAAATGGGAGCTTTAGACACGACCTCAGTATCGAAGAATTCGAACAAGAATTGCGTTCCTTCATTATTCCAGAAGATCAAGGAAAAAAAGATTTGAAATCAAGAATTTTTGGAGGACGTATCAAATGATTCCAAAAAGAAAAATTGTCTATATTGTGACATCAGTCTTTTTCTCAAGTCTCTTATTCATCATTGCTACCTCTGTTAATTTCCAGAATAACAGTAGTGCACGCCAAGTGAGCTCTGAAACTTATACCAATACTCTTACCAATATTCCGATTGATGTAAAATACAACGATAGTAAATATTTTGTCAGTGGGATTAGCTCAGAAGTGACCGTCTTTCTGAAAGGATCCAATCGTGTCGCTTTAGCATCAGAAATGCAGGCTAGTACTCGTAAATTTAAAGTGGTAGCCGATCTGAGCAATTTGAAAGAGGGCCAGCATGAAATCACCTTAAAGGTGGAAGGCTTACCTTCCGGTTTAACTGCAACCATCGAGCCTCAAACAGTCACTGCAAAAATTGGTAAGAAAAAGACGAAAAAGTTTGATGTTTCCGTCACGATACCAGACAAACAAATTGCCCCAGGTTGGAGTCTCTCACATGTTACTTTTTCTGAAGATAAGGTCTCTGTCACCAGCGACCAGGATACTTTAGCCAAAATTGATCATGTGGAAGCCATCTTCCCTGAAGGAGATCTTTTGAACAATACCTACACGGCAACCGTCTCCTTGAAGGCAGTCGATAGCGAGGGAAATGATTTACCAGTCATCATCTCTCCATCAGAACTATACATGAAGGTTGAGTTGAAACAGACAAGTTCTAGCTCGTCGTCATCCAGTTCCTCATCAAATAATAGCAATTAATAAAGATTCATCGAAAGGATTATCATAATGGGTAAATATTTTGGAACGGACGGAGTCCGTGGAGAAGCAAACGTCGAATTGACACCAGAGTTGGCCTTTAAGCTCGGTCGATACGGAGGGTATGTCCTCAGTCAACATGAAAAAGAAACGCCACTTGTTTTCGTAGGACGAGACACTCGTATTTCTGGTGAAATGTTGGAAAGTGCGCTTGTTGCGGGTCTCTTATCTGTAGGGATTAAAGTATACAAACTCGGTGTGATTGCGACACCAGGTGTAGCTTATTTAGTTCGTTCTGAAGGGGCAAGTGCTGGGGTCATGATTTCTGCCAGCCACAACCCAGCTTTAGACAACGGGATTAAATTCTTCGGGAATGATGGCTATAAACTGGATGATGACCGTGAATTAGAGATTGAAGCTTTATTGGATGCGGAGTCTGATACTCTTCCTCGTCCTAGTGCAGAAGGTCTTGGAACTGTGATGGACTATCCTGAAGGACTTCGTAAGTATCAAGAATACTTAGTTTCAACTGGAACCCAGCTTGAAGGAATGCACGTGGCTCTAGATGCTGCGAATGGTTCTGCATCTACAAGCGCCCGTCAAGTCTTTGCTGACCTAGGAGCACGTTTGACAGTTATTGGAGAAAGCCCAAATGGTCTCAATATCAATGACCAAGTAGGCTCGACCCATCCTGAGGCTTTGCAAGAGGCTGTCCGAGAATCTGGTGCGGCCATTGGTTTGGCTTTTGATGGTGATAGTGACCGTTTGATTGCGGTTGATGAAAATGGGGACCTAGTCGATGGTGATAAAATCATGTACATCATTGGGACCTACCTTTCTGATAAAGGCCTCTTAAAAGATAACACCATCGTAACGACGGTCATGTCCAATCTAGGATTCCATAAAGCCTTGGATGCTAAAGGTATTCATAAGGTTGTAACTGCGGTAGGAGACCGCTATGTAGTTGAAGAGATGCGGAAGTCCGGATATAATCTTGGTGGAGAGCAATCTGGTCACGTGATTGTTATGGACTACAATACTACTGGAGATGGCCAGATGAGTGCTGTTCAATTGACTAAGATTATGCAAGAAACTGGACGAACCTTATCAGACCTTGCATCAGAAGTGACCATCTATCCTCAAAAATTGGTCAATATCCGTGTTGAAAATAGCATGAAAGATAAGGCGATGGAAGTTCCTGCTATTCATGCAATTATTGAAAAAATGGAAGCTGAAATGGCTGGGAATGGCCGCATCTTAGTGCGTCCAAGTGGTACCGAGCCACTGCTTCGTGTTATGGCAGAAGCTCCGACTGATGACGAAGTGGATTACTATGTGGATACAATTGCTGCTGTAGTCAAAGATGAAATTGGTCTTGAAGATTAAATAAAGAAGTAAACTCTCCAAGTGAGAGTTAAGGAGGTCAATATGAAATATTTACGTCGAATGATGTGGTCACTAGCCCTTGTTGCCACAGTCCTCTTTTCGAATGCTTTTGTGCAAACGATTCAAGCGTCAGAAGTCCTGTCTTATACACAAACAGCAAGCCTAACCAAGGACAATCAAGTAGTAACCAGTGGAACTACAGTCTTAACAAACGAAAAATTATCCGCTACCATCAATGTAGCCTTTCCAGATACACAATCCATTCAAGCAGGAGACACCCTGACCTTGTCTTTGCCTAAAGAATTAACCTTTTATACAGCTCTAGAATTTGATGTGGTAGAAGAAGGCCAAACAAATGGTCAGACAGTCGGGAAAGCTGTTGTCAATTCGGCAAACAAGACCGTAACGGTTACATTTAACGATTACTTTGCTTCACACCCTCTCAATAAACGCGTTTCTTTACGTTTTGATGTGAAAGTTGATCCAGAGGTTGTTACCAAAACATCCCCACTGACCTTTAAATTTGGTAATACAGATTTTTCATTAAACTACGAAAAAACAGATGGCCAAGCTGGTGACTATGAAATGAAATATGGCTACCAAGACCAAACAGATCCAACGATTGTAAAATGGCGGATTATCTTAAATGCTCGTCAAGATATCCTTCGTGGAATGGTCATTAAAGATCAATTTGGAGATGGTTTGACACTGGTAGAAGGTAGTTTCCGTGCGGTTCGCTTTAGTCCAGTAGATGGTGGAATTAGAAACGAAGCCCATATTTTAACTCTGCCAGTTTTAGATAATTTCAGTAAAAAAGCTGTCTTCGACAAGAATGCAGCTGGTCAGATCACAGGATTTACTATTGAATTTGGAGATAACTACAATTGGCCAATGTATATTGAATACTCTACTAGAGTGGCTCCGGGTACAAAAGTTGGCGATCTAGTTCATAATACTTTGACATGGACAGCAACCAATTTTCCTGAGCCTCGTAGTTTAACACGCGAATTGAGATTGGAATCGGGATCTGGAGAAGGATTAGGTGAGAAAGAACAAACCCCACCGACACCAGATCCAGAGCCATCTAACCCTCAACCGGATCCAAAACCAAATCCAGATCCAAAACCAAATCCAGATCCAAAACCAAAACCAGATCCAAAACCAAAACCAGATCCAAAGCCATCTAACCCCCAACCAAATCCAGATCCAAAGCCATCTAACCCCCAACCGGATCCAAAACCAAAACCAGATCCAGAGCCATCTAAATCACAAACAGAACCGAAATCATCAAACTCATCATCAACTTCTGTCAAAGAAGAAGCTCCAAAATCTGGTAAGAAAAAAGTTCTTCCAAGTACAGGTGAAAAGATGACGCCTGTTATCTTCCTTGTCGGTATCTTGGGATGTGCAGTTGGTATTACAGTATTTCGCTCTAAGAAGTTAACAAAATAATCCTCGTTTTTAAAGAGAGTGGGACAGAAATCGGTCATTCGTTAGACTTCGATTTCGTCGTCCCACCTCCGCACAGTTGAGTAGGGCTGTAACTGCTGATAAAATCAGAGTAGTAGAGCCCACTCAACCACTGCGTCTTGCTCGACAATCCAAAGACAATTAAGAGGCTAGGACTTTTGTCCCAGCCTCTTTTTTATTTGCCACATGAAAAAGTGTTTGAAACAAACCTGGATGTAGGATGTTTAATCTATACAATCTCTCCTTTTCTTCTAGAGGGTGGATGTTTGAAAAATGCCCTTTTTCGTGGTAAAATAGGGCTAATGAATTTATTGTAATAGAGGTAAAAAACGTGGCTTTTGGAGATAACGGAAAACGCAAAAAAACATTTTTTGAAAAATTGACTATGCTAGTCATTGTGATTATGTTAATTGTAACGGTTGGAGCAATTTTTGCTGCAGCATTTGGTGCACTATCCTACTAAGAGGATTCCAAGCAGCACTTGGTAATAAAAGGAAAACGTTAAATTATGAGTATGTTTTTAGATACAGCCAAAATCAAGGTCAAGGCTGGGAATGGTGGAGATGGCATGGTCGCCTTCCGTCGTGAAAAGTATGTTCCCAATGGCGGACCTTGGGGAGGTGATGGAGGACGCGGAGGCAATGTCATCTTCGTTGTAGACGAAGGCTTGCGCACGCTGATGGACTTCCGCTATAACCGGCATTTTAAAGCTCAAAATGGCGAGAAGGGAATGACCAAAGGGATGCACGGACGGGGGGCAGAAGACCTCTATGTGCGAGTACCGCAAGGGACAACTGTCCGAGATGCGGAGACTGGTAAGGTCATTACCGACTTAGTTGAAAATGGGCAAGAATATATTGTAGCCCATGGCGGACGTGGAGGACGCGGAAATATCCGTTTTGCAACTCCTAAGAATCCAGCGCCTGAGATTTCAGAAAATGGGGAACCAGGTCAGGAACGCGAACTCGAATTAGAACTCAAAGTCTTAGCGGATGTTGGTTTGGTTGGCTTCCCATCAGTAGGGAAATCAACTCTTCTCAGTGTGATTACTTCTGCTAAGCCAAAAATTGGAGCTTATCATTTTACAACCATCGTTCCGAATTTGGGGATGGTTCGGACACCATCAGGTGAGTCCTTTGCAGTTGCAGACCTTCCTGGATTGATCGAAGGGGCTAGCCAAGGTGTCGGTCTGGGTACCCAATTCCTTCGCCACATCGAGCGTACCCGTGTTATCTTGCATGTCATCGATATGTCAGCGAGTGAAGGACGCGATCCTTATGAAGATTACGTTCAAATCAACAAGGAGCTTGAAACCTATAATCTTCGCTTGATGGAGCGACCACAGATTATTGTCGCTAATAAAATGGATATGCCAGAGAGCCAAGAAAACTTGAAAGAGTTCAAGAAAAAATTGGCTGCCAATTACGACGAATTTGATGAATTGCCACAGATCTTCCCAATCTCTAGTTTGGCCCATCAAGGCTTGGACAATTTGTTGGAAGCAACAGCAGACTTGTTAGATAAAACACCAGAATTCCTCTTGTATTCAGAAGAAGATATGGCGCAAGAAGAAGTCTACTATGGCTTTGATGAGGATCAACCAGCCTTCGAAATCAATCGAGATGATGATGCTTCTTGGATCTTGTCTGGTGATAAGTTAGAAAAACTCTTCAATATGACCAATTTTGATCGGGATGAGTCTGTCATGAAATTTGCGCGTCAATTGCGTGGAATGGGTGTCGATGAAGCTCTTCGAGCACGTGGTGCTAAAGACGGCGATATCGTTCGAATCGGTAAATTCGAATTTGAATTTGTTGACTAGTTAGAGATAAAGAGGAGAAGAAGATGGGAGATAAACCTATATCCTTTCGTGATAAAGACGGAAATTTTGTCTCTGCTGCAGACGTTTGGAATGCAGAAAAATTGGAAGAACTCTTTAATAAGTTGAATCCCAATCGTAAGTTACGCTTAGAACGGGAAAAGCTAGCAGCCTCCAGTGAAAATTAGGAATGAGGAGAAGAAAATGGCAAAAACAATTCACACAGATAAAGCACCAGCAGCAATTGGTCCTTATGTTCAAGGAAAAATAGTGGGCAATCTCTTATTTGCAAGTGGGCAAGTTCCCCTTTCACCAGAAACAGGTGAAATTGTTGGTGAAACCATTCAAGAACAAACCCAACAAGTCTTGAAGAATATTTCTGCTATCCTTGAAGAAGCTGGAACGGACTTTGATCACGTGGTGAAAACAACCTGTTTCTTAAGTGATATGAATGATTTTGTACCTTTTAATGAGGTTTATAAGACAGCATTTTCAAGTGAATTTCCAGCACGTTCTGCAGTAGAAGTGGCTCGCTTGCCACGCGATGTCAAAATCGAAATCGAAGTGATTGCAGAAGTATAGTCTCAATAGAAGGAATGCATTCGGGTAAAAGGAATGTTGGAGTGAGAGCCATCGACTGACCAACTGGAAAGATGATGCCCTCCTCCTTTTTTGTAAGGAAAAGGTGATTAGGATGACAGATACAGAAAAAACAATTCAACTGGTCATTGTAACAGGAATGAGTGGAGCAGGGAAGACCGTAGCCATTCAGTCCTTTGAAGATATGGGCTATTTCACCATTGATAATATGCCTCCAGCTCTCTTGCCAAAATTTATAGAGCTGATTCAACTCTCGATGGACAATAACAAGTTGGCTCTCGTCGTGGATATGCGTAGTCGGTCTTTCTTTGCAGAAATTCGCTCCATTTTGGACGAATTAGAGAATCACGAAGGAATTGATTTTAAAATTCTATTTTTGGATGCGACCGACAGTGAATTGGTTGCTCGCTACAAAGAAACCCGTCGTAGTCATCCACTGGCTGCTGATGGGCGCGTCTTGGATGGGATTACTCTAGAACGTGAACTTTTGGCTCCGCTTAAAAACATGAGTCAAAATGTCATTGATACGACGGAATTAACTCCCCGTAATCTTCGTAAAGTGATTGCTGAACAATTCTCCAGACAAGATAGTCAGCCCGAATTTCGAATTGAAGTCATGTCCTTTGGTTTTAAGTATGGTTTGCCTTTAGATGCGGACTTGGTCTTTGATGTTCGTTTCCTACCTAATCCTTACTACCAACCAGAGCTACGGAATCAAACAGGGCTAGATGATGATGTCTATAACTATGTCATGGATCACAAAGAATCAGAAGAGTTTTATCGTCATCTTTACGAGTTGATTGCTCCCATCTTGCCAGCATACAAACGAGAAGGGAAGTCTGTCTTGACTATTGCTATGGGATGTACAGGCGGTCAACACCGTTCAGTTGCCTTTGCGGCACGGCTCGGACGTGATTTAGCTAAAGATTGGACGGTTAATATGAGTCATCGCGACAAAGACCGACGGAAAGAAACGGTGAATCGTTCATGAGAAAACCAAAAATGACCGTCATCGGAGGCGGTACAGGGATTTCCGTCATCTTGAATAGCCTACGGAAAAAGGATGTTGAAATTACGGCCATTGTGACAGTGGCGGATGATGGTGGTAGCTCTGGAGAACTTCGAAAAAATATTCATCAATTGACCCCACCAGGCGACTTGCGAAATGTTCTAGTAGCCATGTCTGACATGCCTCGTTTTTATGAAAAAGTCTTTCAATATCGTTTTGCGGAAGACGATGGGCCACTAGCTGGTCATCCTCTAGGGAATTTGATTATTGCTGGGATTTCTGAAATGCAGGGTTCGACCTATAATGCCATGCAATTGCTTACGAAATTTTTCCATACGACAGGAAAAATCTATCCTTCCAGCGATACACCGTTGACCCTTCATGCCGTATTTATGGATGGGTCAGAAGTCGCTGGTGAGAGTGAAATCGCCCATCATGAGGGCATGATTGATTATGTCTATGTCACCAATACCTATAATGATGAGACGCCGAAAGCGAGTCGAAAAGTAGTAGATGCGATTTTAGAAAGTGATATGGTTATTTTAGGACCTGGTTCTCTCTTTACATCGATCCTTCCTAATCTAATGATTGAGGAAATTGGACAAGCCTTGCTTGAGACAAAAGCAGAGGTCGCTTATGTCTGCAACATCATGACCCAACGTGGGGAGACAGAACACTTTACTGACAGTGACCATGTATCCGTCCTTCATAAACACTTGAAGAAGCCTTTTATTGATACTGTTTTGGTCAATATTGAAAAAGTACCTCAAGAATATATGGACACGAATCGATTTGATGAATATCTGGTTCAAGTAGAACACGATTTTGCAGGTTTAAAATCTCAAGTGCCCCGAGTTATTTCAACCAATTTCCTACGCTTGGAAAATGGCGGAGCCTTCCATGATGGAGAAGCTGTTGTGGATGAACTGATGCAAATGGTACAGGTGATTAAATGAGTTTTACCATTAAAGTAAAAGAAGAGCTCTTGACCCTTCACCGCTTTGAGAAAAGTGAGTTATCTGCTCTGATTAAGATGTCAGGTAGTTTGGGCTTGAGTATGGGGGGCTTAAGTTTGTCTCTGACAACGGAGAATGCTAAGATTGCCCGCCATATCTATGAATTAATTGTAGAGTTTTATCAGGTTAAATCCGATATTCGTCACCACCAAAAAACCAATTTGAAAAAGAATCGCGTCTATACTGTTTCTATTGATGAAAAAGTCGAAGACATTCTTGCAGACCTGCATTTGGCTGATTCTTTCTTTGGTATTGAGACTGGGATTGACCCGAGAATCTTGGAAGAAGATGAAGCAAGTCGCGCTTATCTGAGAGGAGCTTTCTTAGCAAGTGGGACCATCAAGGATCCAGAATCAGGACGCTATCAATTAGAGATTAGTTCGGTTTATTCTGACCATGCCCAGGATTTGGCCAACCTGATGCAACACTTTTTGTTAGATGCCAAGACCATCGAACGCAAAAAAGGAGTTGTCACCTATTTGCAGCGGGCGGAGGATATTATTGATTTCCTCATCTTGGTAGAAGCGAAGCAGGCCTTGGAAGAATTTGAGTCTGTCAAGGTCATGCGAGAGGCGCGCAATGATCTTAATCGAGCTAACAATGCTGAAATGGCCAATATCGCGCGGACGGTTACAGCTAGTATGAAGACCATCAACAATATCGTCAAAATCATGGATACTATTGGATTAGGTGGCCTTCCTGTCGAGCTTCAGGAAGTTGCTTATGTTCGAATTCAGAATCCCGATTATTCCATTCAGCAAATTGCAGATGCCTTGAAAACGCCCTTGACCAAAAGTGGCGTCAATCATCGCTTGCGGAAAATCAATAAGATTGCAGAAGAATTGGATAATTTGTAAGAAAAATCCTTTGAATCATGATTCAAAGGATTTTTCTTATAAGCTAGTCGAGTGGACTGGTTGAACTTTCTTATCTGGATAAATGTAATTAATGGCGTTATTCACTGCTGTAGGAGCTTCGCCTAAGCCGGTTGCAATTAAATCAATTTTCCCATCATAGAAGCAACAATCGCCACAAGCATAGATTCCTTCACGACTGGTCTCCTGTTTGCGATTCACGAGGATTTTATGACGTTGGAGATCCAAGCCCCATTCTTTTAATTTGCCGACTGACGATTTGAAGCCGTAGTTGACAAAGAGTTCATCGATAGGGACTAATTGGGTTTCATCTGATTTGACCTTGGTGATTTCCAGGTGGCTGGCACGGCCATTTTCTCCGATTAAGCGACTAGGAACATAAGGAGTTTGAATAGAGACAGAAGAAGCCTTTAATTCCTCAACGCTATGTTCGAGAGCTCGGAAATTATCACGACGATGGACCAGAGTTGTCGGTGCGATTTTTTCAAAGGCCAGGGCCCAATCGACTGCTGAATCTCCTCCACCTAGAATAGCAACTTGTTTGCCAGTATATTGTTGGATATTTGAAACATGGTAGTGGACGTTCTCAAATTCTTCAGCTCCATCCACTTCTAATGGACGTGGTTTGAAGGCACCACCGCCCATAGCAATAATGACAGCACGACTGAAATGTTGGTCTTTATTGGTTTCAATTAGGAAGTGATCCTCGTTTTTATGAATATCCAAAACAGTTTCATTCAAACAAATTTCAGTCTCGAATGTGTTTAATTGATTGATCAACCGTTTGGACAATTCTTCCCCTGTTAGGTTGGTAAAACCAGGGACATCCAAAATTGTCTTTTCAGGATAGAGAATAGCAGGTTGACCACCTAGTTGAGGGAGGGAATCAATCAATTTTACTTTTACTTGACGCAGATGGCCATAGAAGGCAGCAAAGAGCCCTACAGGGCCACCGCCGATAATGGTAATGTCATAGATTTCAGACATGGTATCTCCTTTGTGATGTGTAACTAATCCTATTGTATCATAATTCGGAGTTAAATAGAAAGTGGAGGATAATACAAGAATTAAAAAGGATGAATCAAGGGATTAAGATATATTTTTTAAAAATAATGTTCGGTTTATTTACAAGTGTTCGATATTCTGATAGAATAAATTATTATTATTTTTTTATAAGGAGATTATTCAAAAATGCAATTTGATTTTTGGGTTAAAGTTGCGACCGAATTTATTGCAACAGCTTTATTGATTATTTTAGGAAATGGTGCCGTTGCAAACGTTGAATTGAAGGGTACCAAAGGGCATCAAAGTGGATGGCTCGTGATTGCAATCGGGTACGGAATTGGTGTTATGATGCCAGCCTTGATGTTTGGTAATGTATCAGGAAACCATATCAACCCTGCTTTTACGATTGGACTTGCAGTTAGTGGCCTCTTCCCTTGGGAAAATGTTTTATACTACATCGTTGCTCAAGTTCTTGGAGCCATGTTTGGACAATTGGTTGTCGTTGCGACTCACCGTCCATATTACCTTCAAACTGAAAATCCAAACAATATCTTGGGAACTTTCTCAACGATTTCTAGCTTGGATAAAGGAACTCCTGAATCACGTAAAGCAGCAACCATCAATGGTTTCGTCAATGAGTTTGCAGGGTCATTCGTTCTTTTCTTTGGGGCACTTGGCTTGACAAAACACTTCTTCGGTGCTGAGGTTGCTGGTCTAGCTCAAAGAGCAGCGACTGAGCAAGGAGGGATTTTTGATGCTTCTTCAACAGCTGCAAAATTGGCTTTGTCACAAGCACATGCTCCTGGTCTAGGAATTGCTCACTTGGCACTTGGATTCCTCGTTATGGCTTTGGTGACATCACTTGGTGGTCCTACAGGACCTGGTTTGAACCCTGCACGTGACCTTGGTCCACGTTTGGTTCACGCCTTCCTTCCAAAATCTGTCTTAGGTGAACACAAGGGAGATTCAAAATGGTGGTACGCTTGGGTACCAGTTGTAGCACCAATCTTGGCTGCAATCGTTGCCATTGCTCTCTTTAACTTCCTTTATATGTAAGACTAGAACACTTTTCGTAGACATTACGGAAAGTGTTTTTTATCTTTTAATGAGGAAACAGTTTTTTCTAAAGGGAGTAGGGATGAAAGAAAAGAATTTAATAGAAGATAATCGAAGAGCTGATTATTTTAGTTTTCTATATTATTTGCATGAGAAGAAAGTGTTTCATTCGGAGTCACTGGCTGTTCTTTGTCAGTATCTAGTAGGATTGGAATCAGTTACTATCGCGCAACTAAGGGATGTGCGCTGGATAGAAACTCAAATTTTGCGTCATCTGGTCTATCATTTTGATGAGAATGATCTAAGTAAAATTAGTAATCTCCCAATGGATTATTGGGAGGAAGTAGAAGCATTTGAACAAGTAGTATCAAAACTTTATAATCGTTATGAATGAAAGGAATTCAGAAAAGAATGAATCCTCGAATAGATTTGATAAACGTTTAGAGAGTTGCCAGAGATGAATTCCTTTAACTTTTTCTTGACAATCTTTAGAATTCCGTGTAGAATAGAATAGATCTTGAACTTGAAGGGAGTGAAAAACATGTCAAAAACAGTAGTACGTAAGAATGAATCTCTTGACGATGCTCTTCGTCGTTTCAAACGCGCGGTTACTAAAGCTGGTACTCTTCAAGAAACACGCAAACGTGAATTCTATGAAAAACCTTCTGTAAAACGTAAACGTAAATCAGAAGCAGCTCGTAAACGTAAAAAATTCTAATTGAAGACAAGAACAGACCTCGGTCTGTTTTTTGTTTCTCTAGAAAAATCGAAGACAAAAAAACCGACCTTCAAATTAGAAGATCGGGTCTTTTTATCTGATTATTTGTTTGCAAGCAAGTCGCGGATCTCAGCAAGCAACTCTTCTTGAGTAGGACCAGCAACTTCTTCTTCAGCAGCTTCTTCCTTTTTACCAAGGTTTTGAGCTTTTTCAGCGGCTTTCACTACGAAGAAAAGAACAGTACCGATAACAAGGAAGTTGATAACAGCGCTCAAGAAGCTACCGTATGCAACACCGTTCCATGTCAATTCAGCAATATTTTTAACATGAGCAGCTTCCAAAGCTGGGTTCAAAATAAGTGGAGTGATGATATCGTTCACAAATGATGTTACGATAGCTCCAAATGCAGCCCCGATGATCACAGCAACAGCAAGGTCAACAACGTTCCCACGAAGGAGAAAAGCTTTCAATTCTTTTAACATATCCTAAATATGTCCTTTCATAATAAATTTTTTACAGACCATAGTATAACCAAAAAGTTTGTTGAATTCAATGATTATGCTCAAATTTTTTAAAAAAGTTGATTTAAGCAAACTGTTGATTTTAGAAACTATGGAAAGATGTGGAAAAATAGGATGAAAATCAATCTGAATGATTTACAATTGACAAAAATTAGTTTAAAATAGTTAATGATATTCTATGGTAAAATGGAGGCACTGTTTATGGTTGACAAACAACTGATTTCAGAAATTAAAAACAGTGTGAATATTGTAGATGTAATCGGAGAAGTTGTTCAATTGACAAAGGCAGGACGAAACTTTTTAGGTCTCTGCCCTTTTCATGGTGAAAAGACGCCTTCTTTTAATGTCGTCGAGGATAAACAGTTCTATCATTGTTTTGGTTGTGGCAAATCAGGCGATGTTTTTAAGTTTATCGAAGACTATCGTGGTATCTCCTTCATGGAAGCTGTTCAAATTGTTGGAGATCAGGTAGGCATTCAGGTGCAAGCTCTTGCTCCCTCTCAGTCCAGGGGACACCAAGCAGATGGGAAACAACCTTTTTATGAGATTCATCAAGAGGCTGCCAAATTCTATCATGCAATCCTGATGACGACAAAGATGGGAGAGGATGCTCGGCAATACCTTTATGATCGAGGGCTTGATGATGAGGTGCTTCGGCATTTTCAAATAGGGCTAGCACCAGCAGAAGGAAATTATCTGTATCAGAGTGTTTCTGGAAAGTTTTCAGAAAACATTATGGCCGAGTCGGGACTGTTTCATATTAGTGATATGGGAACTATGTATGATGCTTTTCAAGATCGCATTATGTTTCCCTTATCGGATGATACTGGCCGAGTTATTGCTTTTTCTGGTCGACTTTGGCGTGAACAAGCCGAAGGGACCAAGCCTCAGGGGAAATATAAGAACAGCCGTAGTACGCTCCTTTTTAACAAGAGTTATGAGTTGTACCATTTGGATAAGGCCAAGCAGGTCGCTAAGAAGAACCATGAACTTTACCTGATGGAAGGATTCATGGATGTCATTGCAGCCTACCGGGCTGGGATTGAGAATGCGGTTGCTTCCATGGGGACAGCTCTGACCCGTGAACATGTAGCCCATCTCAGCAAATTTACCAAAAAGGTTATCTTGGCCTATGATGGAGATAAAGCGGGAAGGTTAGCGACAGCAAAGGCTTTAGAGGTTCTGGAAAAACTGGAAGTAGAGGTTGTCCAGATTCCTGATCAGATGGACCCTGATGAGTATCTCAAAAAGAATTCACCGCAAGCTTTAGCAGACTTATTGGAAAAAACGCGTCTTAGCCGCATAGAATTTCTCATGGATCATTGGAAGCCAGACAATATTGAAAATTTGCAGGCGCAGATTGAATTTGTTGAGAAAATGGCTCCTTTAATTGCTCAGACGCCATCTGTAACGGCACAAAACACCTACATTTATAAATTAGCCGACCTCTTGGTTGATTTTGATTATTTGCAGGTGGAACAAACGGTTAATGCTAGTCGTCTTCAGATGCGTAGTCAGCGTCAAAATCAAGGTCCAATCCAGACACAGGCTCCAATTGCTAGTCCAACTGTTGTACAGAAGCAGTTGCCTCGCCTGGTTCGGGCTGAGAATCATCTTCTTCATCGGATGAACGCTTTTCCTTATGTTTTGAATGAATATCGTCTTCGGACAGATTTTTCATTTGATACCCCTGCCTTGCAAACCTTGTACCAACTTCTTTGCCAAAATGGAGAAGTGACATCGCAGGATTTGTCCGAGCAGACAGAGGAAGTCCAACGAGCCTGGTATCTGATGTTAGAAGAGAATTTACCGGATGAAATAGCGGAGAATGAGCTGGAAGAAGTGGAAGAAACGAGAAATCGTGAGCTTCTCCGTAAAGAAAGTCAACAAATAGGGAAAAAAGTCCGAGAAGCCTCTCACAGTGGAGATGCGGATCAGGCTTTATTGGAACTCGAGCGACTAATCGCTCAAAAAAGAAGAATGGAGTAGGAATGGCGAAAGAACAAAAAGATATCACAACTTTAGATGTCCAAATTGCAGAGTTTATTCGTAGTCATAAGAAAAGTGGTACTGCAACAGATGATGAAATCAATGATCAATTGGTCATTCCTTTTACTTTGGATGCCGATGGAATTGATGATTTGTTGCAACGGATTCAAGATGCTGGGATTTCAATCACGGATAAAGAAGGAAATCCAAGTGCGCGTGTCCTGAACAACGAAGAAGAAGAACCAGAGTTGACGGATGAGGAATTGCTTGGAAGCAACTCTGCCAAGGTCAATGACCCAGTACGGATGTACTTGAAAGAAATTGGGGTCGTTCCTCTTTTGACCAATGAAGAAGAGCAAGAATTGGCCATCTTGGTGGAACAAGGAGACTTGGAAGCCAAGCAACGTTTGGCAGAAGCCAACCTTCGTTTGGTTGTTTCCATTGCGAAGCGCTATGTTGGACGTGGGATGCAATTCTTGGACTTGATCCAAGAAGGAAATATGGGATTGATGAAGGCCGTTGATAAGTTTGACTATACCAAAGGGTTCAAGTTCTCTACTTATGCGACTTGGTGGATTCGTCAGGCTATCACGCGTGCCATTGCAGACCAAGCTCGTACCATTCGGATCCCTGTTCATATGGTAGAAACTATTAACAAGTTGGTTCGTGAGCAACGCAATCTCTTGCAAGAATTGGGACAAGATCCGACACCAGAACAAATCGCTGAGCGCATGGATATGACACCTGATAAGGTGCGTGAAATATTGAAGATTGCCCAAGAGCCTGTTTCTTTAGAAACGCCAATCGGGGAAGAAGACGATAGCCATTTGGGAGATTTTATCGAAGACGAAGTGATTGAAAATCCAGTAGACTACACCACTCGTGTGGTTCTCCGCGAACAATTGGATGAAGTCCTCGATACTCTGACAGACCGTGAAGAGAACGTCTTGCGTCTTCGTTTCGGTTTGGATGATGGAAAAATGCGGACCTTGGAAGATGTGGGGAAAGTCTTCAACGTGACCCGTGAACGGATTCGTCAGATCGAAGCCAAAGCCCTCCGCAAACTCCGCCACCCAAGCAGAAGCAAACCATTGCGTGACTTTATAGAGGATTAAAAAGGTCCGGGGGACCTTTTTAACGGCCACCAAAAAACAAGAGAGTGGCCAGGTCCGGGTGCCCTTTTCTAGAGCCCTTTGAATCTAGGGCTTGCTGTAAACAAAAAAATTCTTCCTGGGGTTGAACTGAGTGAAGAAGGAGTAAAGAATGAGTTATACGACAGAAGAAATCGAACAAATTAAAAACCGTATTCTTGAAAATCTAGAGCAAGTCATCGATCCTGAATTAGGTATAGATATTGTCAACCTTGGTTTAGTCTACGAAATTCGGTTTGATGGTGAAACTGGTGAAACAGAAATCGATATGACCCTAACCACTATGGGGTGTCCATTGGCAGACTTGCTGACGGATCAGATTTATGATGCCTTAACAGGAATGGAAGAAGTGACCAAGGTCGATGTAAAATTGGTCTGGTATCCAGCTTGGACGGTTGAAAAGATGAGCCGCTATGCGCGGATTGCATTGGGAATTAAATAAAATTGATTTAAAGGAGGGACAGATGTTCCTCTTTTTTTATGAAGATGGTTTGGATGTCAAATAGTACGAACATTCTACCTTCTTTTACGATTATATCTTGCAATCACTTCTTAGTAAGGTTATAATAGAATCATTATTAAATTAAGGAGAAGATTATGAATCAGTACCCTTTGGTCTACTTAGACCATGTTCAAAAAGTGTATGGTAAACATATTGCCTTAGGTGATGTGAGTGTCAATATTCAACCGGGTCGTATCATTGGTTTGTTAGGACCAAACGGAAGTGGGAAAACTACCATTATTAAATTAGTGAATGGGCTTTTGCAACCAACTTCTGGTAATGTCTACATCCATGGCCAAGTACCGTCTGCAAAAACCAAACAGGTCGTTTCTTATTTACCAGATACAACTTATTTGGATGAAAATATGAAGATTTCAGAAACAATCCGTTTCTTCCAAGACTTCTATAAGGATTTCAATGCTCAACGTGCTTATCAATTGTTGAATGATTTACATTTGCACCCAGAGCAAAAATTGAAACA
The DNA here is from genome assembly GCF_015553625.1 of Streptococcus australis. Taxonomy (GTDB): domain Bacteria; phylum Bacillota; class Bacilli; order Lactobacillales; family Streptococcaceae; genus Streptococcus; species Streptococcus australis_B. Next base: position 142,093 of record NZ_JADNGY010000005.1, read on the forward strand.
ACTCTCTAAAGGGAATAAGGAAAAAGTTCAATTAATTTTGGTCATGAGCCGTGAAGCGGATTTGTACATTCTGGATGAACCAATTGGGGGAGTAGACCCTGCTGCGCGTGATTACATTCTTAGAACCATCATTCAAAATCGTCGTCCAAACTCATCTGTATTGATTTCAACCCACTTGATTGCGGACGTTGAACAAGTCTTGGATGAAGCGCTCTTTATCAATCAAGGTCGTATTCTGTTGCATGAAAACACAACTGTTCTTCGCAACCAATACGGTAAATCGATTGATGAGATCTTCCGTGAACAATTTAGAATGTATTAGGAGGTTCTTATGTTTGGGAAATTAATGAAATATGAATTAAAAGCAACCTATAAGTGGTATCTCATTATTTCGGGTGTGCTTGCTATTCTCTCCATTTTTGCTGGTTTATTAGCTTCTAGTGTTATAACTGGGGCATCAACTTTCACAGAAAACACAGCCTTAACTATTGGGAGTATTGTTGTTTTGGTCATTTTTGCGGGCTACATTGGCTTGACCTTGACCAACTATATCATTATTATTCGTCGTTTTTATAACAATATTTTTGGTCGTGAAGGTTATTTGACCTGGACCTTGCCAACTGGATCTCATACTGTTTTACTTGTAAAAGTAACATCTGCTTTGATTTGGAGTATCTTCTGTTTTATTAGCTTGATTCTTTCTTTGCTTATTTTCTTAGGAGTGATTGGCCTCGCTCAACAACAGAATATTTTTGATTTACTTGGTCCATTGTTCGAAAAGATTGGGTCATCTCTTATTTGGCAAAGCTTGCTATTTCAAGTGTTAGCGACTATTTCAGGTATTTTAATGCTCTACTGTGCCATCTCACTGGGTCAGCTCTTCATTAACAGTCGTATCGTGATGGCCTTCGTCTTTGGATTTATCCTTTGGGTTGTACTAAGTATCATTGGAAGATTGTTCCCTTCTATATCTATTTCAGAACTTTCAAGAACTGCAACTATGTCTTCTGATACTCTTAGTGATATCTTAGTTGTTAACTTTATTCCTGCCTATATCTATGAAGTGGTGAAAATTGTAGCGATGTACTTTACCGTTCATTATGTAACAAAATTCAAATTGAACTTACAATAAGAATGAAAGAGGAAGGAATTCCTCTTTTTCTTTTGCCATTTTACCCAAAAAATGATACACTTGAGTATATCATTTTGGGGTCGTTACGGATTCGACAGGCATTATGAGGCATATTTTGCGACTCGTGTGGCGACGTAAACGCTCAGTTAAATATAACTGCAAAAAATAACACTTCTTACGCTCTAGCTGCCTAAAAACCAGCAGGCGTGACCCGATTCGGATTGCTCGCGTCTGATGACAGGTCTTAATTTTAGCGAGATACGATCAAACTTTGTCTAGCAGTTTGATAAGAGATTGATAGACTCGCAGTTCCTAGGCTTGAGTTATGTGTCGAGGAGCTGTTAAAGCAATACATAACCTATGGTTGTAGACAAATATGCTGGCAGATGTTTGGACGTGGGTTCGACTCCCACCGGCTCCATTTTTATATATGCAAACGACAAATCCTTGTCGTTTTTTATTTCTTTAAAATCTATCAAGTAATGATATCTTGTGAGCGATTCCTAAATTTTTTGTTGACAGGAGGAGCGCTTTTCCGTATAATGGATACTAGTTTGGAAGATTACTCAAGAGGCTTAAGAGGCCGTGTTGGAAACGCGGTAGGCGTGTAACAGCGTGCGTGGGTTCGAATCCCATGTCTTCCGTAAGAGAAAGGAAAGCAGATCAGTTGATCTGTTTTTTTGTTAGGCAGGATTGGCAATGGGTAAGAGTGTCTTCTTTGCCGGATTTCCTGTATAATAGAAGGAAAGAACGGATGAAAAGGAGAACAAGGTGATTACACAGCTGGACACAAAATCAGTCTACACCTTTATGGACAGTTTAGTCTCTATTCGAGACTATATTCATCGTGCCAAAGAAATGGGTTACCAACAAATTGGTCTCATGGACATCGATAATTTATATGGGGCTTACGAGTTTTTAGAAGAGTGTCAAAAAGCTGGTATGGGGGCTGTCCTAGGTCTTGATTTGGAAGTCGAGATACCGGCGGGTCCTTTGTCTATCCGTTTGGTTGCATTAGGAACCAAAGGCTACAAACACTTAATTAAAATTTCCAGCATGAAAATGATGGGGACAACAGATTGGTCAGCCTTTCAACACTTATTGGATGATATAGCCATCATCGTTCCCTATTTTGAAGGGATTGAGTATTTAGACTTAGGCCAAGACTTTGCGATTGGTGTCTTTCCGGATACTCCAGCGAAACATTTTTCTCGTCCTGTTTTCCCACTCCATACGGTCCGATATTTTTCTACGAGTGATTTGGAGAGTCTTCAGATGCTTCACGCCATTCGTAATAATTGCAGTCTGAAGGAAGTAGGAGCTATTGACACCTCTATGATGTTCCTGCCACCTGAAGAGTTGGAGCGGGCATTTTCACATAATTTTCCGGATAGTATTCCTTATCTAGAAAAGACTCTTGCTGCCGTTCATTATGAGATTGATACGCAATTAAAGCTTCCCCGTTTTAATCCAGAGAAACCTGCAGTCGAGGAATTGCGTGAGTTGGCTGAGGAGGGCTTGAGAAGCAAGGGGCTGGACCAGACGGTTTACCAAGAGCGTTTGCATCATGAATTGGCTGTCATCCATCAGATGGGCTTTGATGACTACTTCTTGATTGTCTGGGATTTATTACGCTTTGGTCGAAGTCAGGGTTACTATATGGGGATGGGACGTGGATCAGCAGTTGGTAGTCTAGTAGCCTATGCCTTGGATATTACAGGGATTGATCCAGTCAAGAACAATCTCCTCTTTGAGCGTTTTTTGAACTTAGAGCGCTATACCATGCCAGATATTGATATTGATATTCCAGATGTCTATCGTCCCAAATTTATCCAGTATGTTAAAAATCGCTACCGCAGTCCTCATGTGGCTCAAATTGTGACCTTCTCAACTTTTGGAGCGAAACAAGCCATTCGAGATGTGTTTAAGAGATTTGGAACCCCAGAGTATGAGTTAACCAACCTTACCAAGCGGATTGGCTTACGGGACACCTTAGCCTCTGCTTATGAAAAGAATTTAGCCTTCCGTCAAGCCATCCAAAGTCGTCCGGAATACCGTAAGGGTTTTGAAATTGCGAAGAGGATTGAAGGGCAACCGCGTCAGACGTCGATTCATGCGGCAGGTGTCGTCATGAGTGGAGAAGACCTCACCAATCAAATTCCGATCAAGATGGGTGAGGAGATGAATCTGACCCAATATGATGCCCATGGTGTTGAGGCAAATGGCTTGCTCAAGATGGACTTCTTAGGACTACGAAATTTAACCTTTGCTCAACGGATGCACGAAGCAGTGAAGGAAAAATATCAAAAGGATATTAAAATCGAGGATATTCCTCTAGAAGATCCAGAAACGATTGCTTTATTTGCTGCGGGTAATACCAAGGGAATCTTCCAGTTTGAGCAAGCAGGAGCTATCCGTTTATTAAGACGGGTTCAACCCAACTGTTTTGAAGAAATTGTTGCGACGACTTCTTTGAACCGGCCAGGGGCTAGTGACTATATCGATAATTTCGTCAAACGCAAGCATGGCAAAGAGAAGGTCGATATGATTGATCCTAGTTTGGAAGGGATTCTAGCACCAACTTATGGCATCATGCTCTATCAGGAACAAGTCATGCAGGTGGCCCAGACCTTTGCTGGCTTTAGTCTAGGAAAGGCCGATATTCTCAGACGGGCCATGGGGAAAAAGAACGTGGCAGAAATGCATCGGATGGAAGATGACTTTATCAAGGGGGCTGTCGCGCTTGGGCATAGTGCAGAAAAAGCCAAGAAAGTCTTTGCCATTATGGAAAAATTTGCTGGCTATGGCTTTAACCGTTCCCATGCCTATGCCTACTCAGCCTTGGCCTTCCAATTGGCTTACTTTAAAGTCCATTATCCAGATGTCTTCTTTGACATTATGCTCAACTACTCTAGCAGTGATTACTTGACCGATGCGTTGCAATTCAACTTCCAAGTGGCTCCTTTGACCATTAATACCATTCCTTATAAAGATAAGTTCCAAGCTCAGAAGATTTATCTAGGAATGAAGAATATCAAAGGTCTTCCAAAAGATCTAGCCTTTTGGATTATTGACCAACGTCCGTTTGAGAGTATTGAAGATTTTATCTTGCGCTTGCCAAGTCAGTACCACAAACTTCCTCTTTTGACGCCACTGGTAGAATTGGGCTTGTTTGACTGCTTTGAAAAGAATCGAAGAAAAGTCCTTCAGAACCTTCCTAATCTATTTGTCTTTGCGGATGAATTGGGGAGTTTGTTTGGGGAAGCCAATTATTCCTGGATGGATGCTGAGGATTATAGCAAGGCCGAGAAGTATGAAATGGAGCAGAGGGTCATTGGGGTCGGTCTGAGCCCTCATCCTTTGGTGGAAATTGTAGCTGCAAGTAGCAAACCGACTCGATCAATCGCCTCTTTAAGCGAAGGAGAACAGGCTACTATCCTGGTCGAAGTTCAATCGATCCGGACCATCCGAACCAAAAATGGAGAAAATATGGCCTTTTTACAAGTTTCCGATCTCCAAAAGAAGATGGATGTCACCCTTTTCCCAGATACTTATCGCCAGTATAGTGTAAAAATAAGAGAGAAGGGCTATTACTATCTCAAGGGGAAAGTACAATCTAGAGATGGTCGTCTCCAAATGATTTTGATGGAAGCAGAAGAAGCCACCAATCAGCGTTTTTGGATTCAATTGTTTGATCACCAGGAGGACCGGGCAGTCTTAGATATTTTAAAAGCTTATCCAGGTCCTTATCCTGTCGTTATTCGCTATGAAGAGGAGAAAAAGACCATTCAATTAAAAGGAGTTTCCGTCCAGAAAAACGAGAAGTTAGAAAATGAGCTGGCAAGTATTGCTATGAAAACGATTTATCGATAAAATCTACGGAAAATAGGAGAAATTTGAGCCTCTTTGTGTTATAATCATTTAGAATGTAAAAGAAAAAAAAGGAGCAAATATCGAAATGAAACGTATTGCTGTTTTAACCAGTGGAGGAGATGCCCCTGGAATGAATGCTGCTATCCGTGCAGTTGTTCGCCAAGCAATTTCTGAAGGAATGGAAGTATTTGGTATCTATAATGGATACGCTGGTATGGTTGCTGGCGATATCCATCAATTGGATGCTTCATCAGTTGGGGATATTATTTCTCGTGGTGGGACAATGCTTCACTCAGCTCGCTATCCTGAATTTGCTGAACGCGAAGGTCAATTAAAAGGGATTGAGCAGTTGAAGAAACATGGAATCGAAGGTGTCGTCGTTATCGGTGGTGATGGATCATACCACGGAGCGATGCGTTTGACAGAACATGGCTTCCCAGCTGTAGGACTTCCTGGGACAATTGATAATGATATCGTTGGTACAGATTTTACAATCGGATTTGATACAGCTGTTACAACTGTTATGGACGCGATTGATAAGATCCGGGATACATCGTCTAGTCACCATCGTACCTTTGTAATCGAGGTAATGGGACGTCATGCAGGGGATATTGCCCTTTGGTCAGGTATTGCTTCAGGAGCTGATGAGATCATCATTCCAGAAGAAGGCTTCAAAATCGAAGATGTCGTTGAAAGCATCAAGATGGGCTACGAGAAAGGTCGTACACACAACATCATCGTCCTTGCAGAAGGTGTGATGTCTGCTGCTGAATTCGGTAAAGTCTTGAAAGATGCCGGAGATACAAGTGATCTTCGTGTAACAGAACTTGGACATATCCAACGTGGTGGTTCACCAACTGCGCGTGACCGTGTCCTTGCTTCACGTTTGGGTGCACATGCTGTTAAGTTGTTGAAAGCTGGTATCGGTGGTGTAGCTGTTGGTATCCGCAATGAACAAATGGTGGAAAACCCAATTCTTGGTAGTGCAGAAGAAGGTGCTCTCTTCAGCTTGACTGAAGACGGCAAAATCAAGGTGAACAACCCTCACAAGGCTGACTTGAACCTTGCAGAGTTGAACCGTAGCTTATCTTCTATCTAATAGTTATTTGTTAAAATTTGTCTAAATAGACAGTGTATTTTAAAAGGAGTCACAAAAATCATGAACAAACGTGTAAAAATCGTTGCAACCTTAGGTCCTGCGGTAGAAATCCGTGGTGGTAAAAAATTTGGTGATGATGGATATTGGGGTGAAAAACTTGATGTTGAAGCTTCAGCACAAAACATTGCTCAATTGATTGAAGCAGGAGCTAACACTTTCCGTTTCAACTTCTCACACGGTGACCACCAAGAACAAGGTGACCGTATGGCAACCGTTAAACGTGCAGAAGAAATCGCTGGTAAAAAAGTTGGTTTCCTTCTTGATACAAAAGGTCCAGAAATCCGTACAGAGTTGTTCGAAGGCGATGCTAAAGAGTACTCATACAAGACTGGTGAAAAAATCCGTGTTGCAACTAAACAAGGAATCAAATCAACTCGTGAAGTGATTGCTTTGAACGTTGCTGGTGGTCTTGATATCTACGATGATGTTGAAGTTGGTCATCAAGTCTTGGTTGACGATGGTAAATTAGGTCTTCGTATTTTCGCTAAAGACGATGATACTCGTGAATTTGAAGTGGTTGTTGAAAATGACGGTATTATTGCTAAGCAGAAAGGTGTGAATATCCCTAATACGAAGATTCCTTTCCCAGCTCTTGCTGAACGCGATAACGACGATATCCGCTTCGGTTTGGAACAAGGTATCAACTTCATCGCGATCTCATTCGTACGTACTGCGAAAGACGTGAACGAAGTTCGTGCAATCTGTGAAGAAACTGGTAACGGTCACGTTCAATTGTTCGCTAAAATCGAAAACCAACAAGGTATCGATAACTTAGATGAAATCATTGAAGCTGCTGACGGTATCATGATCGCTCGTGGTGACATGGGTATCGAAGTACCATTCGAAATGGTTCCAGTATACCAAAAAATGATCATCACAAAAGTGAACGCTGCTGGTAAAGTTGTTATCACTGCAACAAACATGCTTGAAACAATGACTGAAAAACCACGTGCAACTCGTTCAGAAGTATCAGACGTATTTAACGCTGTTATCGACGGAACTGACGCGACTATGCTTTCAGGTGAGTCTGCAAACGGTAAATACCCACTTGAGTCAGTAACAACAATGGCTACAATTGACAAGAATGCACAAACTCTTCTTAACGAATACGGACGTTTGAACTCAGATACTTTCGAACGTAACTCTAAGACAGAAGTTATGGCATCAGCTGTTAAAGATGCAACAAACTCAATGGATATCAAATTGGTCGTTACTCTTACTAAGACTGGTCACACTGCACGTTTGATTTCTAAATACCGTCCAAATGCTGATATCTTGGCATTGACATTTGATGAATTGACTGAACGTGGATTGATGTTGAACTGGGGAGTTATCCCAATGTTGACAGATGCTCCATCATCAACTGACGATATGTTCGAAATCGCAGAACGTAAAGCAGTAGAAGCAGGTCTTGTACAATCTGGTGACGATATCGTTATCGTTGCAGGTGTGCCACTTGGTGAAGCTGTTCGTACAAACACTATGCGTATCCGTACAGTACGTTAATCTAACTAACCAACCTTGTTCTCTAAGTGTAAAATCTTGGAGACAAGGTTTTTTTCGTCCAAGTTTCTGACGATTTAGGAATGTGGGCCTTTTTTATTGTCTAATAAAATGGTATAATGGAAGGAACTGAAAGGGGGGATAGGAATGTCAAAAAGGGATTTGATTCGGAATATTATCATCATTGGAATATTGGGCTTGGTACTCATTACTTTGCGCCTATTTGTTTTTCAACCATTGTGGGTATCTGATCAAATGGCCAATGCCTCCGTTAAGAAAGATGATTTAGTATTAGCGACTAAGAAGGGAAAAATTGATCGGACAGATTTGGTCCTCTACCATGTAAAAGAGAAACAATATCTTGGACGTGTCATTGCTATAGAGAGCGATGAGGTCAGCTATGTGGATGATGTCTTTTATTTGAATGGTGTAGCTACAGAAGAGCCGTATTTGGATAAAATGAAGACCAAACATTTGGCAGCCCCAAGTGGCGATTATTTTACAAATGATTTTTTCTCTAGAGAACTTAAGGGAACCAAGGCTGGAAAAGTACCAAGTAATAGTTATTTAGTCTTAAATGATGATCGCAATAATACAAAAGATAGTCGTGAATTTGGTTATATTAAAGCTAGTCAGATTGAAGGGGTAGTTGATTTCCGATTGTATCCATTGGATAAATTCGGCTTTATTAAAACAGAAGAATAGTCCAGAAGGACTATTTTTTTCGTACAAAAAAGCTACTGCAGAACGTGTGAGCTGCAGTAGCTTTTTAGCTTCATTCATCCCAGTTAGAGGGCTTTAGTTTTCCTTTTTACTGGTAATTTGATGAAAGACCTTTTGCCAATGTTCATGGCGACGCCAGAGACTGGTATGGATCTGGTTATTTAATTCATAGCGAATCAGCTTAGTCTTTTGACTGATGGATTCGATCTCGAAATTCTTAAAGGGAATCTGATGCTCTTCCTGCAAACGGACCAGGTCCTCCTTGTGGCTTTCCTGGCCAAACTCATCGATGAGGGTGAAGTTGTCTGCTAGGAGGGTTGAATATTCTTGCTGAGCTTGCAAGCGCTCTTCGTAGGTTCTTAGTTTGAGAAGGACATTGTCCAAAATCTCATCTTCTGGGATGGAACTTGGTTCCACATGGACATCAATGTCAAAGACTCCAAATTTTTCCTTGAGAAGGCGCTCGACCTCTTCGGTAATGGCATGGCTCTCATAAACAGAAAGGTCTGGATTCATTTCGATGACGACATCTAGGTAGATATTGCTTCCGTAGGTCCGTCCTCGTTGGGATTTGACCCGGCTGACCTTTGGCAATTCTAGAATAGCAGCCTTGTATTTATCCAGAAGACTTTCATCAAATCCATCTGAGAGGCTGAAGGAGGATTCAATGAAAATATCGTAGGCTGTTTTTAGAATAAAGAAGGTAATAACGATAGCTACTAATTGGTCCACAATCGGATAGTTAAGAGCACTAGCTCCAATCGCAACAGAGGTTCCTAAAGAAGTGACTACGTCAGACAGGTTGTCTTTGGCAGCGGCATTGAGGGCCTTGGATTGGGCTTTCTTGGCTAAAGTGCGGTTATGAAGATAGACCGCAAACATGACAAGGGCTGACCCAACTCCAACAATGGCTCCTAAAGGATCAATAACAGTTGTTTCCCTGCTGAGAATTTTTTGAACCGTATCTCGTAGGACATCAAAGCCCACATAAAACATGATGATGGAAGTCACCAGACTAGCTAGATCTTCAATCTTCCAATGACCAAATCGATGGTCGCGGTCAGCTGGCTGGCGGGCCATGCGAATACCAATGAGAAGGGCGACATTGCTGATAATATCTGAAAGGTTATTAAAACCATCGGCAACCAAACTGGAGGAATGAAGGAGGTGGCCTGTTGCTAATTTGGCAGCGGAAAGGATCAGGTAGGCTACAATACTGATCAGGGCTCCACGTTCGGCTAGTTTTAAATTACTTTGTGATTGATTCACTGATAACTCCTCCAGACTTCTGTAGATTTCCTCACAAGTGGTTGTTGAAGAGGAAAAATTCGTTCTTCTTAAGGCTTTATTATAGCTTTTTTGAGGGCAAAATTCAAATGAATCCAACCATTTCCAAAAGGAAGAAGGACGAAATTATGGTATAATAGAACGATTGAAAGAATGAGGAGAATGAGATGAATCCTTTATTGAATGGTATGAATGATCGCCAGGCAGAGGCGGTCCAAACGACAGAAGGTCCCCTCTTGATCATGGCGGGAGCTGGTTCGGGTAAGACACGTGTCTTGACCCACCGCATCGCTTACTTGATCGATGAAAAAATGGTCAATCCTTGGAATATTTTGGCCATTACCTTTACCAATAAAGCCGCTCGAGAAATGAAGGAGCGGGCTTATCAGTTGAATCTAGCCACCCAAGATTGCTTGATTGCGACCTTCCACTCCATGTGTGTGCGTATTCTTCGTCGAGATGCGGATCACATTGGCTACAATCGCAACTTCACCATTGTCGATCCAGGTGAGCAGCGGACCTTGATGAAGCGGATCTTGAAGTCCTTGAATTTGGATCCTAAGAAATGGAATGAACGGACCATCTTGGGGACCATTTCCAATGCCAAGAACGACCTGATCGACGAAGTGGCTTATGCCACCCAAGCGGGGGATATGTACACCCAGATCGTAGCCAAGTGCTATGAGGCTTACCAAAAGGAACTCCGTCAGTCAGAAGCGGTGGATTTTGATGATTTGATCATGTTGACCTTGCGTCTCTTTGACCAGCATCCAGATGTGCTGACCTATTACCAGCAGAAGTTCCAATACATCCATGTAGATGAGTACCAAGATACCAACCATGCCCAATACCAATTGGTCAAACTCTTGGCTTCTCGCTTTAAAAATATCTGTGTTGTTGGGGATGCTGACCAGTCTATTTATGGCTGGCGGGGTGCAGACATGCAAAATATTCTCGACTTTGAAAAGGATTATCCAGATGCCAAGGTCGTCTTGTTAGAGGAAAATTATCGCTCCACTAAAACTATCCTACAAGCAGCTAACGATGTGATCAAAAACAATCGGAACCGCCGTCCGAAGAATCTTTGGACCCAAAATGCTGACGGTGAAGAGATTGTTTATTACCGGGCCAATGATGAGCAGGATGAAGCAGTCTTTGTTGCCAAAACCATTGAAGAGCTCAGTCGGGAAGCTGGCTATAAGCATCGTGATTTTGCGGTTCTCTACCGGACCAATGCCCAGTCACGTACCATTGAAGAAGCACTGCTCAAGTCCAATATTCCCTATACCATGGTAGGAGGCACCAAGTTCTACAGTCGGAAGGAAATTCGAGATGTTATTGCTTATCTAAACTTGATTGCTAATCTCAGTGACAATATCAGTTTTGAGCGGATCATTAATGAACCCAAGCGGGGAATCGGGCCGGGTACGGTGGATAAGATTCGCGATTTTGCTCAAATGCAAGGGTCCTCACTTCTAGATGCTTCGGCCAATATCATGCTCTCTGGCATTAAAGGAAAAGCAGCCCAGGCTATCTGGGACTTTGCCAATCTCATTCTTGATTTGAGAGAGAGATTGGACCAGCTGACCATTACAGAGTTGGTCGAAGAAGTCCTTGACAAGACAGGTTATATGACGGCCCTAACCAATCAGGGAAATCTGGAAAGTCAGGCCCGCATCGAGAATATTCAAGAGTTCCTATCTGTTACCAAGAATTTTGATGAAAATGGCGATTCTATTGAAGACGAATCAGGTGTGGACAGCTTGAGTCGTTTCTTGAACGACTTAGCCTTGATTGCCGATACAGACGATGGAGCGCAAGAGACCTCAGAAGTGACCTTGATGACCCTTCACGCAGCCAAAGGTTTGGAATTCCCAGTGGTCTTCTTGATTGGGATGGAAGAAAACGTCTTTCCTCTTAGTCGAGCGGCAGAGGATCCGGATGAGTTGGAAGAAGAGCGTCGCTTGGCTTATGTAGGGATCACGCGGGCAGAGAAGGTTCTCTTCTTGACTAATGCCAATTCTCGTTTGCTCTTTGGGCGGACCAGCTACAACCGTCCGACGCGCTTTATCAATGAGATTAGCTCGGATTTATTGACCTACCAGGGCTTGGCCCGTCCAGCAAACACCAGCTTTAAGGCTTCTTATAGCAATGGAGGCGGAACGACCTTTGGAAAAGGCATGAGTCTGTCACAAGCCCTTCAAGAGCGCAAGAGACAAGCAGCTCCAAGTGCGCTCACGTCCTCAAGCCTCCCCTTTGGCAATAGCAACCGTTCTAGTGCCAAAGAAAGCGTCGCTTGGTCCATTGGTGATATTGCCCTTCACAAGAAGTGGGGAGAAGGAACTGTGCTTGAAGTATCTGGTAGTGGTAGTACCCAAGAACTCAAGATCAACTTCCCAGAAGTGGGTCTAAAAAAACTCTTGGCCAGTGTCGCTCCGATTGAGAAAAAATAAACGGAAACCAGTAAGCCTAGTGTATTATTTCAGAACATAAACAAGCAATATCTCCTCAAGGATCTAATTGCTTACTGCATGAAAAAGTTGCAAGAAAAGAAATTTTGGAAATAGTGCGGAATAGATTGAGACTTTTCGCCGTGAGGAAAGCGCCAGAAACACATAAGTTTCTGGTGCTCGGTATATTTGAGACGTGAGGCTCAAATATAAGGTATGGAATCCCAAAGGGAGTCGCTACCGTCCGTCCTCACCTAAGAAAAGTCTCCAATAGAGGAATGAATACTCGGTTAAAACCAGCAGGCCTAGCTTGCTGGTTTTGATTTTACTACTAGCATGATATAATATACTAAGAATAGAGAAAGAGGCATGCTATGAACGAAATCAAGTGCCCCAACTGTGGGGAAGTATTTACAGTCAATGAAAGTCAATACAGCGAGCTCTTGTCCCAAGTGAGGACGGCGGAGTTTGACAAGGAAATTCATGAGCGGATTCGGCAGGAGTTGGCTTTGGCAGAGCAAAAGGCCCTCAATGAGCAACAAGAGAAGTTAGCAAAAAAGGACCAAGAAATTGCCCAGTTACAAAACCAGATTCAACAGTTTGATACTGAAAAAGAATTGGCTAAAAAAGAGGTGGAGCAAACTGCTAGCCAAAGTCTGCTAGAGAAAGAAAAAGAGGTTCAGGCACTGGAGAATCAATTAGCCACCTTGCGCTTGGAGCATGAAAACCAACTACAAAAGACTTTATCTGACTTAGAAAAAGAACGTGACCAGGTCAAAAATCAGCTCCTTTTACAAGAAAAGGAAAACGAACTTTCTCTGACTTCAGTTAAACAAAACTATGAGGCCCAGCTTAAGGCGGCTAATGAGCAGGTTGAGTTCTATAAGAACTTCAAGGCCCAACAATCAACCAAGGCCATCGGAGAAAGTCTGGAGCAGTATGCGGAGAGTGAGTTCAATAAGGTTCGCAGTTTTGCCTTCCCAAATGCCTACTTTGAAAAGGATAATAAGATTTCTGCACGTGGGTCTAAAGGGGACTTTATCTTCCGTGACTTTGATGAAAATGGGCTAGAATTCATTTCCATCATGTTTGAGATGAAAAATGAAGCCGACGGGACAGAGAAGAAGCATAAGAATGCTGATTTTTATAAGGAATTGGACAAGGACCGTCGAGAAAAGAACTGTGAATATGCTGTTTTGGTCAGTATGCTTGAAGCAGATAACGACTATTTCAACACAGGGATTGTCGATGTCAGCCACGAGTATGAGAAGATGTATGTGGTCCGTCCTCAGTTCTTTATCCAGTTGATTGGTCTCTTACGCAATGCTGCCCTCAACTCTCTAAAATACAAGCAGGAACTAGCACTAATCCGTGAGCAAAATATTGACATCACTCATTTTGAGGAAGACTTGGATGCTTTCAAGGTTGCCTTTGCCAAGAACTACAATTCGGCTTCTGTCAACTTCGGCAAGGCCATTGATGAAATCGACAAGGCCATTAAACGCATGGAAGAGGTCAAAAAATTCCTCACCACATCTGAAAATCAACTTCGCCTTGCTAACAACAAATTGGATGATGTTTCCGTTAAAAAATTGACTCGGAAGAATCCGACTATGAAAGCCAAGTTTGATGCCTTGAAGGAAGACTAGGAGGCTCCAATGCAGATACGAAAAGCAACCATGAAGGATGCTGAATCCTTACTGTCTCTATACGAAGACTTGGGCTATCCAACGACTGCTTCTAAGCTGTCTCGTCGTTTAGAAATGATTCTCTCTCAGCCACATTATGGCCTTCTTCTAGCTGAAAGAAACGGAGAAATTTTAGGTTTCTTAGGTTATGCAAAGCTCTTCTTTTTTGAAGCAGATGGATCTTACTATCGTATTTTAGCTTTGTCGGTTGCAAAAGAAACAAGACGACAAGGAATTGCTAGTAGGCTAATCGATGAATTGAAAAAACAAGCGGTAAAAGAAGGAGTTAATGCACTGGCTCTAAATAGTGGATTAACTGCTGAACGAAATGCTGCACATCAGTTTTATCAGGCGGTTGGATTTGAAAAAGTGACTGCCGGCTTTGTTCTGCATTTAAAAAGTTAACATGAATAAACATGATAAAATAGTAAGGGAAACGAAGTAATGTCTTCAACAAAAGGGAAAAACTTATATTTTAACGATAAGAGCATGGACTATGTAACATTTGGAAAAGGAAAGCAGCCCCTAGTGATCATACCAGGCTTAGGGGATGGGTTGCAGACAGTCAAAGGAAAGGCCCAGCTCTTTTCCCTCTCTTATCGTTTACTTGCTAAGAGATATAAAGTTTATGTTTTTTCTCGAATCAACGAGTTGAGGCAGGGTTATACGACACGGGATATGGCAGCAGATGTAGCAGAAGCAATGGAGACACTAAACCTAGATGCTGCCTATGTTATGGGGATTTCACAAGGTGGAATGATTGCCCAATGGTTGGCAGTTGATTTTCCTGAAAATGTTCAAAAGCTCATCCTAGCCGTGACAACAGCTAAACCGAGTCAACTTGCTAGAGAACGAATTGAGCATTGGCAAAAAATTAGTCAATCCGGAAATTTTAGAGACCTCATGCTGGATATCGCCTATCATTCTTATACGCAAAAGAGCTATCGAAGGTGGCGCTTTCTTTCTGACATTATGGGTCGTTTGGGGCGAATCAAAGATGAGAAACGAATTGCTATTCAGTCTCAGTCTTGCCTGGACCACGATAGTCTTGAGGTTTTAAAAGAAATTCAATGCCCGACCTTGGTCCTTGGTGCGCTTGAAGATGATGTGATCGGTGTGAAGGGATCTAAAGAACTGGCAAAAGGGATTTTGGGTTGTCAGCTCCTTATTCTTAAGCATTCTGGTCATGCTCTGTATGAAGAAAATAAGTTATTTCAAGAGATTGTTTGTGGATTTTTACACTAAAAAAACGCTGGAAAATTTTTCCAGCGTTTTATGTTAGTTAAATCGCAAAGAGATCGTTTAGGTTTTCTGCCATAGTTGGGTGGGTAAAGATTTGCTTCGCAATGTAAGTATAAGGGATCTTGTTGTCCATGGCCATGGTGATCAGGTTGATGAGTTCGCCTGCAGCTTCTCCGAAGAGAGTGACCCCAAGAATTTCCTTGGTTTCTGGATTGACTACGGCTTTGAAAGCACCTCGAAGGTCTGCATTGACATGGCCACGTGGCATGGCAGCAACTGGTAATTCTTTGACAGCCACTGGAAGTCCTTTGTCGCGTGCTTCTTGCTCAGTTAAGCCGACTTGCGCCAATGGAGGATCAATGAAGAGTGTTGTCGCATAGTTTCCGCGTGTTTCGAGATTGTAGCTACCATCGCCTGTGAGGTAGTTGAAGACGATGCGGAAGTCATCGAGGGACATATAGGTGAACTGAGGACCGCCATTGACATCCCCAACTGCAAAGACACCAGGGACGCTGGTTTCCAAATGACGGTTGACTTGAATCGCTCCACGATCAGTGACTTGGATGTCTGTGTTCTCAAGACCAAGACCAGCTGTATTTGGCTTACGTCCTGTTGCGTAGAGGAGGATATCGAATTCGAAATCTCCTTTATCGGTTACAAGGGTTAAGCTAGCTTCACTATCTTTGATTTCTTGGGTATGAACGCCTTGCAAGAATTGAATGCCATCTTCTTCAAGGTAGCCTTTTGCAAGAGCTGCAATGCTTGGCTCAATCCGTGGCAAGAATGCTTCAGAAGCATCCAGTACTGTTACTTGGCTACCCAAGGTATTGTAGAGATGGGCAAATTCCAATCCGATTGGTCCACCGCCAAGAACACCCAGGCGTTTTGGCAGATTTTCCAAACGTTGAATACCGGTTGAATCCACAGCGAATTTGCTTTCAGCTAGTCCCGGGATTGGAAGGATAGTTGGCACTGCACCAGTATTGATAATAATGGTTTCTGCTGTCAATTCTTCCTTTTCCTCACCGGCTTGAATTTCGATGACCTTGTTGGAAACGAAACGAGCTGTTGCATCGATAATGTCTACACCAGTTCCAGCAATAGTTGCGTAGTTCTTGCCGTTGAGACGAGTGGTGACCGCATTCTTTTCGCTCATGGCTTGTTCAAAATCCAAGCCTTTTTCCGCTGCGACAATCAAGGTCTTGGTTGGGATACAAGCGATATTGATACAAGTACCACCATACATAGACTTGCTCTTTTCAATTAGAGCGACTTTTTTCCCTTGGCTTGATAATTTCGCTGCGAGTGTTTTACCAGCTTTACCAAATCCAATAACAATAACATCATACGTTAACATATGTTACACCTTCTTTCGTTTTCTATTGTATCAAACCCATTTTAAAAAGTCTGAAATCTGCTACGGGATTTTTAGGAGCTCATGGGAATGGGGAATCAGGGACAAGGAGATCCTTTTCATGGTATAATAAAGGGTCGGTGACCGTCATGGTCACACATGAGTTAGAAAGAGTAATTCAAATGGACGGAATTATTAATGTAAAAAAAGAAGCGGGAATGACTTCACATGATGTGGTCTTTAAACTGCGAAAAATCTTAGGAACCAAGAAAATTGGCCATGGGGGAACTCTGGATCCGGATGTGGTGGGGGTTCTTCCGATTGCCGTAGGAAAGGCGACCCGAATGGTTGAATTTATGCAGGATGAAGGCAAAATCTATGAGGGAGAAATCACTTTGGGGTTTTCTACCACGACGGAGGATGCCAGCGGAGAAGTTGTCGATCGGACCCCTGTGCAAGACCCCTTGGATGCAGAAGAGGTAGACCGCATGATTGCCCAGATGGTAGGAGAAATCGAACAGGTACCACCCATGTATTCAGCGGTCAAGGTCAATGGGCGTAAGCTCTATGAGTATGCGCGTGCAGGAGAAGAAGTGGAACGTCCAGTTCGGCAGGTGAACATTTATGAATTCACGCGCACAAGCGAAATTCGTTATGAAGAAGGACTAGCCCGCTTTCGCTTCCGGGTTAAATGCAGCAAGGGGACCTATATCCGAACCTTGTCTGTGGATTTAGGGCAGAAACTGGGCTATGCGGCCCACATGTCCCATCTGACACGCACCAGTGCTGCTGGCTTGTCCTTAGAAAATGCCCTAACCTTGGAAGAACTTGCTGAAAAAGTTGCTCAAGGAGATTTGAGCTTCCTTCATCCACTTGAAATTGGAACCGGAGATTTGGAAAAAGTGGAGCTGACAGTCGAAGAGGTCGGCGAAGTCCAAGTGGGACGCTTTATTCCGGTTGAGAGTGACTCCAAAGAATTGGCTGCTTTTTACCAAGGAAAATTAGTGGCCATTTTAGAAAAAAGAGAAGAACTTTACAAACCTCGCAAGGTTTTTCTGACAGAAAGTGTGTTACAATAAATTCATGAACATTTGTTATGTAACTAGTGAAAAAGAAATAAAAGCTCAAGCAGATACAGTTCTTGTCTTGGGCTATTTTGACGGTCTTCACAGAGGGCATCAGGAGCTATTTCGGACAGCTCGCGCCATTGCGGATGAGCAAGGACTTCGAGTAGCTGTCTTGACCTTTCCAGAATCTCCAAAATTGGCCTTTGCCCGTTACCAACCAGAATTACTCCTCCACCTTCAAAATCCAGAGGAACGCTTTAAACGAATGGAAGAACTTGGAGTAGATGATCTTTATCTCATTGATTTTACCAGTGATTTTGCGGCTCATACTGCTGAAGAATTCGTTGCTACCTACCTAACATCACTTCGAGCGCGTGTCTTAGTGGCAGGATTTGATTATAGCTTTGGTAGTGACAAGAAAGTAGCTAGTGATTTGGAGACCTATTTTAAAGGCCAAGTCATAGTGGTTCCCCCTGTCCTAGACCAGGGAGAAAAAATCAGCTCGACCCGTATTCGGCAGGCTATTTCATCAGGCCAGGTCAAAGAAGCAGCCAATCTTTTAGGCTATCCCCTATCCAGTCGTGGTATTGTCGTTCATGGGGATGCAAGAGGTCGAACCATTGGTTTTCCAACAGCCAATCTTGCACCTATCGATCGGACACATCTTCCTCAAGATGGTGTTTATGTCGTCGAAGTAGAAGTGCTAGGGAAGCGTCATCGTGGGATGGCCTCTGTAGGTAAAAACTCGACCTTTGATGGGACGGAACTTCGCTTTGAAGCCAATATCTTTGATTTTTCAAAAGATATTTATGGACATACGATTCGGATTTTTTGGTTAGACAAGATTCGAGAAATGGTCAAATTTGACAGTGTAGAAGCGCTTGTGGAGCAACTGCGTCAGGATGAGATCATAGCTCGTCAATGGACCAGATAACTTTTGTTAGAAATTCTCCCTTAAGGGGAGAATTTTCTTTGTCTAAATTCAAAAATCACTATGCAAGCACCGAATAATTTTGTATAATAGAGTTAGCTAAGTGTGTCCAAAAAAAGAAGAGAAGAACATGATTACATTATTTTTGTCTCCGAGTTGTACATCCTGTCGGAAGGCCCGGGCTTGGTTAGAAAAACATGAGGTTCCTTTTAAGGAACACAATATTATGACGAGTCCTCTAACAACTGAGGAGTTGCGTAATATTTTAGCTCTAACTGAGAACGGTACAGACGATATTATTTCAACTCGTTCTAAAATTTTTCAGAAGTTAAATGTTGATGTAGAGGATTTATCGATTTCTGCTTTGATTAAGCTCATTGAGGAAAATCCTAGTCTTTTGCGTCGCCCAATTATTCTAGACAAGAAACGGATGCAAATTGGTTTCAATGAGGACGAAATCCGCGCATTTCTTCCTCGAGGATATCGTAAGGAAGAGTTAAGATCTGCTACATTAAGAGCGGAGATCCATTAATATGAATAAGAATTATAGTTACCCACTCGATTTATCGTGGAGCACTGAAGAGCTTGCTTCGGTGCTTTCTTTTTTTAATCAGGTTGAACAAGCCTATGAACAAAAGGCAGATGCCCGCATCTACCTAGAAGCCTATAAGGCCTTTAAGAAAGTTGTCCCAAGTATTGGCGAAGAAAAGCGTCTGGGCAAGGAATTTGAAGAGGTCAGTGGCTACTCACTTTACCGCGCAACCAAAGTTGCGAAAGAAAAAGGGGAAGGATGGTTTTCGATTGATCAATAAATTAGAATTTGCTAAGACCATTGTCAAAGAAGCAGGAAGCTATCTAAGAGAACACTTACATGACCAGCTAGCGATTACTGTCAAAACAAATCCGACGGATTTGGTGACTCAGATGGATCAGAAAGTGCAAGCAACCTTAGTCCATAAGATATTAGAAGCTTATCCAGAAGACCAAATTTTCGCTGAAGAAGATGAGCTTCGTGCGCCTATTCACTCCGGCAAGGTCTGGGTGATTGATCCCATTGATGGGACCAATAATTTTGTGACCCAAAAAGAAGATTTTGCTGTAATGGTTGCCTATTTTGAAGAAGGGATTGGCCAGTTTGGCTTGATCTATGATGTCATGCGCGACCATCTCTTTTTTGGTGGAAAGGATTTTGGAGTCTTTTGCAATGACAAAGAACTGAAACCATTTCAAAATCGGCCTCTTGGGGACTTATTAGTGGCTTCCAATGTTGGCATGCTCAAATCCAACGCTTGGGGCATGGCGGATCTGGGAGCAGAGTGCTTGGGGATTCGAGTCTATGGGAGCGCTGGTATCAGCTTTACCAAGATTCTATCTGGTGGTATTTTAGGCTACTTTAGCTATATCTGGCCTTGGGATTATGCTGCTGCTGCCATTATGGGCGAGTGTCTAGGTTACTCGGTCCTGACCTTGGAAGGGAAAGAACCCAACTATGAGACCTTGGAGCCCATTATGATGGTGCCGACTTGTAAACTAGATGAAATTCAACCTTTTTTGACGAAAGGAAAAAACGCATGACCTTTCCTCAAGGATTTAAAGAAAAGTATACCCAATTACTTGAAGAAGAGGCTGAAGCCTTCTTTCAAACTTTTGATGAACCAGCCGTTTCTGCCTATCGAACCAATCCATTAAAGGCAGTGCAAATCAGAGGCGATGAGCCCATTCCAGGCATGCCTTGGAGTTACTATGGTAAGGTATCGGGGAAATCCATTGCCCATGTCACGGGTTTGGTCTACTCGCAAGAACCCGCTGCCCAAATGGTGGCTCAAGTAGCGCATCCCAGTCCGGGTATGAAGGTCTTGGATCTTGCGGCAGCCCCTGGTGGAAAGACGACTCACTTGCTCTCTTATTTAGGCAATCAAGGCCTCCTTATTTCTAATGAAATTCACAAGGGACGCTCCAAGATTCTGGTCGAGAATGTTGAACGCTTTGGTGCTCGTAACGTCGTGGTGACCAATGAATCAGCCGAACGTTTGGCAAAGGTTTTCCCAGACTTTTTCGATCTGATTGTTTTGGATGCACCATGCTCTGGTGAAGGAATGTTCCGGAAGCAGCCAGATGCCATGGACTACTGGAATCCAGATTATCCAGCTCAATGCGCAAGTCTTCAAAGAGAAATCTTAACAGATGCTATCAAGATGCTGGCACCAGGGGGGCAGCTAGTTTATTCGACTTGTACCTGGGCTCCGGAAGAGAACGAAGAGATTGTCTCTTGGCTTTTAGAAGAATATGAGCTAGAATTGCTACCGATTGAAAAAATTAATGGTATGGTAGAAGGGATCGGACATCCTGAAACGGCCCGTATGTATCCTCATCATTTCAAGGGTGAAGGGCAATTTGTTGCTAAATTCCTTTATCACGGAGAGCCTGAAGTTAAGAAGTTCAAGGAAGGACGTTCCAATCTAACGGCTGAGCAGAAGAAGTTGTGGCAAGCTTTTGCCAAGGACCGCTTAGCCATCGACTTGGAGGGTCTCTACCAATGTTTTGGAGATCAGCTTTATTTCTTACCATCTGGACTTCCTGATTTGAAAAAGGTCAAGATTGCTCGCAATGGCTTGCACCTTGGCACCTTTAAGAAAAATCGCTTTGAACCTAGCTTTGCTCTGGGCCTAGCTCTGAAACCAGATCAAGTGAAAAAATCAGTCAGCTTGTCGGATCCAGACTTTAGTAAGTACGTGGCTGGAGAGACCATTCAGTTGGAGCAAGATTACGCAAATGGATGGTATCAGGTCCTGGCTGGAGGCAATGGTTTGGGCTTTGCAAAAGTAACGGGACGAACGTTAAAAAATTTCTTTCCAAAAGGCTTGAGATTTAGATAAATTATTAGGAAATGCGGTCTTTCTATGTTATAGTGGAAATAGAGTGATTCTTGCTAGAATACTAGAAGATGACCAAGTGTTTAGAGATAACATTTAAACGATATTTGATTTTGATTCAAGGAGACTTACATTGAATAAATGCAAAAAGCTAGTCCTTGGGCTAGCAACAGTAGCACTTGCAGCTTCTCTATCTGCCTGTGCATCTTGGATTGACCGTGGAGAAGCGATTACAGCTGTTGGATCGACAGCCCTACAACCGCTCGTTGAAGGGGTGGTAGATCGTTATGTGGAAGAACATCCCGGTAAGATTGTTAATGTCCAAGGAGGCGGATCTGGTACAGGTCTTTCTCAGGTCCAATCGGGAGCTGTGGATATTGGAAATAGTGACCTCTTTGCGGAGGAAAAAGATGGAATCGATGCTTCTAGCTTGGTAGACCATCAAGTGGCAGTAGCAGGAACAGCCATCATTGCCAATAAGACTATTTCCGTAGACGATTTGACAACTGAACAATTGCGTAAGATTTTTACTGGTGAATATACCAACTGGAAGCAATTGGGGGGTGAGGATCTCGAAATTACCATTGTGAACCGGGCAGTAGGATCCGGTAGCCGTGCCGTATTCGATGACATCATCATGAATGGGAAAGATCCTAAACAGGCTCAGGAACAGGATTCCAATGGAATGGTGAAGAACATTGTTTCCCAGACTCCAGGTGCCATTTCTTATTTGGCTTTTACCTACGTGGATGATAGTGTCAAAACTATGAAGTTAAATGGCTATGAACCAACTAAGGAAAACGTGGTGAATAATAACTGGCCAATTTGGTCCTACGAACACATGTATACCAAGGGAGAGCCAAGTAAATTGGCCAAGAAATTCTTGGATTATATGATGACAGATGAGGTCCAGCAGGAAATCGTTGGTAAGATGGGCTATATCCCAATCAATGATATGAAAGTCAGCCGTGATCTTGACGGTAACATTACGAAGAAATAAGAAGAATTAGGTAAAAAATGAACGAAGTAGCAAAAAAAATGCTCGCAAAGTCCAATAATTCTCGTTTGGAAAAATTTGGTAAAACCATTACCTTCTGTTGTATGAGTTTAATTGTCTTTGTTGTAGCTTTGATTTTGATTTTTGTAGCCCAAAAGGGATTATCGACCTTCTTTGTCAACAAGGTCAATGTCTTTAGTTTCCTTTTCGGATCCACTTGGAATCCGTCAGGGAAAGAATTTGGGGCTTTGCCAATGATCTTGGGTTCCTTCATTGTAACCCTTTTGTCTGCTTTGGTGGCGACACCTTTTGCCATTGGTGCAGCAGTCTTTATGACAGAAGTATCTCCTAAGGGATCTCGTCTCTTACAACCAGCCATTGAATTGTTGGTAGGGATTCCTTCCGTTGTATATGGATTTATTGGTTTGCAAGTAGTGGTTCCATTTGTTCGTTCCATCTTTGGTGGGACAGGATTTGGGATTTTGTCAGGGGTCTTTGTCCTCTTTGTCATGATTCTTCCAACAGTGACCTTTATGACAACAGACAGCTTACGGGCAGTTCCTCGTCACTATCGGGAAGCGAGTATGGCTATGGGAGCGACTCGCTGGCAAACCATCTGGCATGTTACCTTAAAGGCCGCTCGCTCCGGTATTTTTACGGCGGTTGTCTTTGGGATGGCGCGTGCCTTCGGGGAAGCCTTGGCTATTCAGATGGTAGTCGGAAACTCAGCAGTTGTTCCAACATCTTTAACAACTCCAGCTTCCACCTTGACCTCCATTTTGACCATGGGTATCGGAAATACGGTTATGGGAACAGTTAACAACAACGTTCTCTGGTCACTTGCCTTGGTGCTCTTGCTGATGAGTTTGGCATTCAACAGCGTTATCAAATTGATCACGAAAGAAAGAGGTAAGAAGAACTATGCACGCTAAAAAAATAGATAAGATAGCGACAGGGGTTCTTTATGCTATTGCTGGAATTATTGTCACTATTCTTGCTTCTTTGATTCTCTATATCTTACTTAGAGGGTTGCCGCATGTGTCTTGGACTTTCTTGACCAGCAAATCCTCTTCTTACCAAGCAGGTGGAGGGATTGGGATTCAGCTTTATAATTCCTTCTTCCTCTTAGTCATTACCTTGATTATTTCCTTCCCACTTTCTTTGGGGGCAGGGATCTACTTGTCAGAGTATGCCAAGAAGGGCCCATTGACCAATTTGGTCCGGACCTGTATTGAAATCTTGTCTTCCCTTCCATCAGTTGTAGTCGGTCTCTTTGGCTATTTGGTCTTTGTAGTGCAGTTCCAATATGGCTTCTCGATTATTTCTGGTGCCTTGGCCTTGACAGTCTTTAACTTGCCACAGATGACACGAAACATTGAAGATAGTTTGCAAAACGTCCACCATACACAAAGAGAAGCTGGGCTTGCTCTTGGAATCTCTCGTTGGGAAACCGTGATTCACGTAGTGGTACCAGAAGCCTTGCCAAGTATTATTACGGGTGTCGTACTGGCTTCTGGACGGATTTTCGGGGAAGCAGCGGCCTTGATTTATACAGCTGGCCAGTCAGCTCCAGCTTTGGATTGGAGTAACTGGAACCTCTTCAGTGTGACCAGTCCAATCTCCATTTTCCGTCAAGCAGAAACACTAGCAGTCCACATTTGGAAGGTCAATAGTGAAGGGACCATTCCAGATGCTATTGAAGTATCCGCTGGTTCTGCAGCAGTTTTGTTGATCTTCATTTTGATATTCAACTTTGGAGCACGTAAGCTCGGTACTTACCTCCATAAGAAATTAACCTCAGCATAAAAGGAGAAGAAATGTCAAAATACAATTGGGATGAGAGACACATCATTACTTTTCCTGAAGAAAAGGTGGTCCTATCTACCAAAGATTTGCATGTCTATTATGGAAATAACGAGTCCATCAAAGGCGTCGACATGCAGTTTGAAAAGAATAAGATTACAGCCTTGATTGGTCCTTCTGGATCAGGGAAGTCCACCTATCTTAGAAGTTTGAACCGGATGAACGATACCATTGATATTGCGCGTGTGACTGGTGAGATCTGGTACGAAGGGATTGATGTCAACCGACCAGATATCAATGTCTATGAAATGAGAAAGCATATCGGGATGGTCTTCCAACGACCAAATCCATTTGCGAAGTCTATCTACCGCAATATTACCTTCCCTCACGAACGGGCAGGAGTCAAAGACAAGAAGGTCTTGGATGAAATCGTAGAAAAATCCTTGAAGCAAGCAGCACTCTGGGATCAGGTCAAGGATGACTTGCACAAGTCTGCTTTGACGCTCTCAGGAGGTCAACAGCAACGCCTTTGTATTGCCCGTGCCATCTCCGTTAAACCAGAGATTTTGCTCATGGATGAGCCAGCCTCAGCCTTAGACCCGATCGCAACAGCGCAATTAGAAGAAACCATGCTGGAGTTGAAGAAGGATTACACGATTGTCATCGTGACACACAGTATGCAACAAGCAGCGCGTGCTAGTGATTATACCGGTTTCTTCTACCTTGGAAACCTCATCGAGTACGATAAGACTTCGAATATTTTCCAAAATGCGAAATTGCAATCGACCAACGATTATGTATCGGGTCACTTTGGATAAAGGAATATGACAACAAAAAGGAAAATAGAATGACAGAACCAATTTTGCAAGTCAAGGACTTGTCGGTTTATTACAATAAAAAGAAGGCTTTAAATAGTGTTTCTTTGGATTTTGCTCCAAAGGAGATTACAGCCTTGATTGGTCCTTCAGGATCAGGGAAATCTACCCTTTTAAAAGCCATTAACCGCATGGGGGACCTGAACCATGAGGTCACAACTACAGGAACCATCCTCTATAATGGACATAATATCTACGGACCACGGACCGATACGGTCGAATTGCGCAAGGAAATCGGAATGGTCTTCCAACAGCCCAATCCCTTTCCAATGTCCATTTATGATAATGTGACCTATGGCTTGATGATTAATGGTGTCAAGGACAAGGCTGTTTTGGATGAAGCGGTTGAAACCTCACTGAAACGTGCTTCCATCTGGGATGAGGTCAAGGATCGCCTGCATGATTCTGCTATCGGACTTTCCGGTGGTCAGCAGCAGCGGGTTTGTGTAGCGCGGGTCCTTGCGACCAGTCCAAAGATTATTCTTTTGGATGAACCAACTTCAGCGCTGGACCCGATTTCAGCTGGTAAGATTGAAGAAACCCTGTATGGACTAAAAGACCGTTACACCATGCTCTTGGTGACTCGATCCATGCAGCAAGCGAGTCGGATTTCCGATAAAACAGCCTTTTTCTTAGATGGCGATTTGATTGAGTACAATGATACCAATGAAATGTTCTTGAACCCAGCTAAGAAAGAAACAGAAGACTATGTCTCTGGTAAATTTGGATAGGAAGAAAATAAAATGTTACGAGTTCAATTTGAAGAAGATTTAGAAAAATTGCATAACCAATTTTATGCAATGGGAAATGAAGTGTTGACCCAAATCAATCGTACGGTTCGTGCTTTCGTCACACATGACCGTGAATTGGCCCGCCAGGTTATCGAAGATGATGCGGATATCAATGAATACGAAGTGAAATTGGAGCGCAAATCTTTTGAGATTATCGCCCTTCAACAGCCAGTTTCGCAAGACCTTCGCGTGGTCATGACGGTCTTAAAAGCAGTCTCTGACTTAGAGCGGATGGGTGACCATGCGGTTTCAATCGCGAAAGCAACTATTCGAATGAAGGGGGAAGTCCGCATCCAATCTGTTGAAGAGGAGATCAGCAAGATGGGTCGTGAGGTCAAAGACTTTGTCGAATCCACACTGGATGTTTACCTCAAAGGTGATGTAGATTTGGCCTATGAAGTAGCTAGCCGAGACGAAGTGATCAACCATTACTTCGATAGCATTCAAGAATTAGCAACAGAAGAAATTCGGAAGAATCCTGAGTCCATTGTAACCGGACGTGATTACTTCCAAGTGATCAACTACTTGGAGCGTATTGGTGATTATGCTAAAAACATCTGTGAGTGGGTTGTCTACTTCGAAACAGGAAAAATTGTGGAATTATAAGAAAATAAAGTCTGAGGTCATCATCTCAGACTTTATTCTTTTATAGATCTGGTTTTGCCTCCTCTTACCTTACAGACCATAGGATTTATGTTAGAATAGAAGATGAGAATAAATGAAGAAGGAGATACTCATGCAAGCAGTTGCACATTTTATTGATACATTTGTACCTGAGCACTATGATCTATTCTTAGATTTGAACCGCTCAAACAAGACTTTCTCAGGGAAAGTGACCATTACAGGAGAGGCAAAGGATACTCGCATCTCTCTTCAACAAAAGGATTTGACCATCGAATCTGCACAAGTAGATGGGCAAGATTGTTCCTTTACAGTCAAGGATGAGGAAGAAGCGGTCTTTGTTGAAGTTCCTGCTACAGGTAAAGTAAACCTTACACTTTCTTATGAAGGAAAAATTACCGATAATATGACAGGGATCTATCCGTCTTACTATACAGTAGATGGTGTCAAAAAAGAGGTCATCTCCACTCAGTTTGAGAGCCATTTTGCGCGTGAAGCCTTCCCGAGTGTGGATGAGCCAGAAGCCAAAGCGACCTTTGATTTGGCTGTGAAATTTGACCAAGAAGAAGGGGAAATCGTTCTTTCTAACATGCCTGAAATCGATGTCGAAAGTCGGAAAGAAACAGGTATTTGGAAGTTTGATACAACTCCTCGTATGTCTTCTTATCTTTTGGCCTTTGCGGCAGGAGATTTGCAGGGTGTGACAGCTAAGACCAAGAATGGAACCCTAGTCGGTGTCTACTCTACCAAAGCTCACCCATTAGAAAACTTGGACTTCTCATTAGATATTGCTGTTCGTGCCATTGAATTCTACGAAGACTACTATGGAGTGGCTTACCCAATCCCTCAATCCCTTCATATCGCCCTCCCAGACTTCTCTTCTGGAGCTATGGAAAACTGGGGCTTGGTAACCTATCGTGAAGTCTACCTCCTTGTAGATGAGAACTCGACAGCCCAAAGCCGTCAAACAGTAGCCTTGGTCGTAGCTCACGAATTGGCTCACCAATGGTTTGGTAACCTCGTGACCATGAAGTGGTGGGATGACCTCTGGTTGAATGAAAGCTTCGCCAATATGATGGAATATGTCTGCTTGGATGCCATCGAACCAAGCTGGAATATCTTTGAAGACTTCCAAACAACTGGTGTACCTGCTGCCTTGAAACGCGATGCGACTGATGGTGTTCAATCCGTCCATGTGGAAGTGAAACACCCAGACGAGATCAACACCCTCTTTGACCCTGCGATCGTTTACGCCAAGGGTAGCCGGCTCATGCACATGCTTCGCCGTTGGTTAGGCGATGATGCCTTCCGTAAAGGTTTGAAGATCTACTTTGAAAAACACCAATACGGCAATACCATCGGTCGTGATCTTTGGGATGCTCTTGGGCAAGCTTCAGGTCGCGATGTCGCAGCCTTTATGGATTCTTGGTTGGAGCAACCAGGATACCCTGTTGTCTCAGCTTCTGTAGAGAACGATACCTTGATCATCCGTCAAGAGCAGTTCTTCATCGGAGAAAGAGAAGAAAAAGGACGCAAGTGGGTTGTTCCGTTAAATAGCAACTGGACGGGTATTCCAGATACTTTGGAAACTGAAGTCTTAGAAATTCCAAACTACAGTGCCTTGAAAGCAGCTAACAGCGGAGCTCTTCGATTCAATACAGAAAATACAGCTCACTATATCAGTGACTACCGTGGGGAATTGTTGGAAGACATTCTTGCTGACCTTGCTAGCTTGGATAGCACTTCAAAATTACAAGTGGTTCAAGAACGTCGTCTTTTAGCTGAAAGTGGTCAAATTTCTTATGCAAGCCTCTTGCCAGTGATTGAACACTTGACAGAAGAAAGTTCCTACTTGGTCGTTTCAGCTGTTTCGAGCGTCTTAGCTGGAATCAGTCTCTTTGTGGATGAGGGAACTGAAACAGAAGCAGCCTTCCATGAGTTGTTAAAACGCTTGAACCGTTACAACTTTGAACGCTTGGGTCTAGAAGCTAAGCCTGGTGAAACAGAAGAAGACGAAAAAGTTCGTCAGCT
This sequence comes from Streptococcus australis, assembly GCF_015553625.1. Taxonomy (GTDB): domain Bacteria; phylum Bacillota; class Bacilli; order Lactobacillales; family Streptococcaceae; genus Streptococcus; species Streptococcus australis_B. The sequence goes on from NZ_JADNGY010000005.1 coordinate 170,493, forward strand.
TATGATCGCCAATATGATTAAGGCCAATGATGAAGCTGCACAAGCCCAAGCGAGTGCTATCTTTGAAGCACACGCAGATGATTTGGAAAAACTCCCAGCTGCCATTCGCTTGCAAATCTTAGTCAACCAAATCAAGCACCATGAAACCAAGGAGCTTAGCCAACAATATCTGGATACCTATGTGAAGACAGTTGATGGAAACTTTAAACGCCAGTTGGCGGCTGCACTTTCTTATACCAAGGATGCGGAAACTTTGGAAGCTCTATTGAAGGAGTGGAAGAACAAGGATGTGGTGAAACCTCAGGACTTGGCTATGAGCTGGTACTACAACTTCTTGCATGATGACTTTACCCAAGGTAGAACCTGGACTTGGGCGCGTGAAAACTGGGATTGGATCAAGAAAGCACTCGGTGGTGATATGAGCTTTGATAAGTTTGTCATCTATCCAGCCAACTGTTTCAAGACCCGTGAACGGTTGAATGAATACAAGGCCTTCTTTGAACCTCAATTGGATGATATGGCGATTAGCCGCAATATCAAGATGGGAATCAAAGAAATCGCGGCTCGTATCGATCTTATTGAGCGGGAGAAAGCAGCTGTTGAAGCAGCCCTTCTAGCAACAAAATAATGAAAAAAGCTCCTAGAGAGTGCTATGCAGATCTGCAAGCCTCTCTAAGAGTTTTTTATTTTTCTTTTTTGAAATAAGGGAGATGCTTGAGATTTCGATAAAGAATGACCGCGAAAATAGTTGTCAAAGCCATCTTAATCAAATCTGGCACCACAAAAGGTAAGACGACAAATTTTATTGCGAAATCTAAAGATTTATGGGCAATGAGCATAAACCCTAAGGCACCCCCAATAAAGAGAACGATTTCTCCTAAAGCGTTAGCAAGAAAAATACGAATGGGCTGTCCCTTTTGACCAGCAAAGATAGAAGTAACCAAAGCTCGAAGAGGGAAGAAGAAAAGGAATCCGGCAGTGGGACCGTAGAAGGAAGCGATACCTCCGTGACCACCTGCAAAGACGGGGAGGCCAATGGCACCTAAGAGGAGGTAAATGAGAACAGAAAGGGTGGCTTCTTTTGGACGGTAGATGCTGGCGATTAATCCAATCGCTAAAGTCTGAAGCGTGATAGGAATGGGTCCAAGTGGGATTGTAAAAGGAGATAGGGCAGCAATCAAAGCTGCTCCTAGGGCAATTAATGTCATTGATTCTATTTTTTTCAAAACAGTAAACCTCTATTTGTTTTTATGGTAACTATTCTATAAAAAAGAAGGTTAGTCTGTCAAGTCCTCTTTTCAGCTGTGACAAATGTCTCCTTAATCATTTTAGGAAAGTTTAAGAAAAAATTTAGTCACTGTTAAGGAAAAGCCTGTAAACTATCCTTATCTAAACAAAGGCCTTGTTTAAATAAAAATATAAGGAAATGAAAGAATGCAAGCTTCGAATGAACAAAAGCAAGAAAGAACTGAAAAAATGATTGTCGTTAAGAAAAGTCCTAAGTGGTGGGCAACTGCCGCAGCAACAGGAGGACTCGTCGTAGGAATGACAAGTGGATTTGGATTGGGAATGTTGGCGACAGCCAATACGACTCCCCAACGCCAACAAGCAAGAGTCGCTACACAAAATGGCAACCAGCCTGCCCAAAATTCTCAAGGACAAAATGGACATTCTAACTCACAAGCTTTTAATGGACAAAATGGTGGACCAGGCCAAGGGAATCGGAATGACCAATCGCCACAAGATGGAGGGCCTCAAGGTCAGCAAGGACAAGATGGATTTAGAGGTGGACCGGGTGGTAGGCCCCCGCAAGATGGGCAGAATGGTGGACCAGGGCAAAGTGAGATGAATGGTCAACCGCCACAAGATGGTGAACCTCAAGGTCAGCAAGGACAAGATGGATTTGGTGGTGGACCAGGCGGCATGCCACCGCAAGATGGTCAAAACGGTGGACCAGGCCAAGGGAATCGGAATGACCAACCGCCACAAGATGGAGGGCCTCAAGCTCAACCAGACAACCAACAAAATGGGAAATCCAATAAAAAGTCCTCCAAGAAGTCCACTTCGAAAAAATCGTCAACCAATACACAACATTCATCAAAGGATGAGACAGGGACAGCGGGCTAAGAAAAAAGGTGAAATCGCTATCTGAAAGCTACTGAATGAAGCCTTGTCATGTTATAATAGAGTAGAATATACTCATCATCCCTGTATGGAAGAATGAGAAGGAGAAAGTAAATATGATTAAGATTTTATTAGTCGAAGACGACCTCGGTCTGTCTAATTCAGTATTTGATTTTTTAGATGATTTTGCAGATGTCATGCAAGTCTTTGATGGGGATGAAGGTCTGTATGAGGCTGAAAGTGGCATCTATGACCTAATTTTACTGGACCTCATGCTTCCTGGAAAAGATGGTTTCCAAGTTCTGAAAGAATTGAGAGATAAGGGTGTCTCCACTCCAGTATTGATTATGACAGCCAAAGAGAGCTTGGACGATAAGGGCCATGGTTTTGAGTTGGGAGCAGATGACTATCTGACCAAGCCTTTCTACCTAGAAGAGTTGAAAATGCGAATCCAAGCATTGTTGAAGCGCGCTGGTAAGGTCAATGAAAATACTCTTTCTTATGGGAATGTGACCGTTAATCTCTCGACTAACTCTACGCTTGTTGAAGGGAAAGAAGTAGAACTATTAGGAAAAGAATTTGATCTTTTGGTCTATTTCCTTCAAAATCAAAATGTCATCCTGCCAAAAACACAAATCTTTGATCGACTTTGGGGATTTGATAGCGATACGACCATTTCGGTTGTCGAAGTGTATGTTTCTAAGATTCGGAAGAAATTAAAAGGTACAGACTTTGCAAAAAATCTCCAAACATTGCGTAGCGTGGGGTATATTCTGAAAGATGCTCAATAAAATTAAAAAAACTGTCAATGCGGATGACTTTTCCTATTTCATCCGCTATTTCGGACTCTTTACCTTGATTTTTTCAACCATGACCTTGATTATTATTCAAGTGATGCGTTCCAGTCTTTATACAACGGTTGACGAAAATTTAAAAATGCTCAGTAAAGATCGCTATTCGATTATCAGTTTGGCAAACCGTACAGGCAATGGGATGGGAAGAGACGAAACTGCTGATGACGGACCAGAAGATGATGAACTTGGTCCCGAGGATGGCCCTAGACCATCGGTTACTTCCAATAGCACAGCCATCCTCTTGAATGATAAATTTGAAAATGTGACGACGGATAATGGTTTCCTAGATCTAAAAACAGTAACTTTTAGTCGCAGTTATTTAAACAAGATCAAGCAGATTCAAATTACTAATCATTATAAACAGAAGGAAAGTTACCGGGCTTATTTGGTAGATATTGATCCCGATGATTATATCGACGGGGTGAAATATGCCGTGATCATGACCAACATCAGCCAGTTGGAGCAGACCAGTGAAAAACATGAGAGTCAAATTGCCTTGGTTATGATTTGTTTCTGGGGCATTTCCCTCTTTGCAAGTATCTTCTTGGCTAAGATGAGTGTGAAACCTCTCTTAGAGAGCATGAACCGGCAGAAGGCCTTCGTCGAAAATGCTTCTCATGAATTGCGGACGCCTTTAGCGGTTTTGCAAAATCGTTTGGAAGCCTTATTCCGAAAACCAGAGGCGACGATTATGGAATCTAGTGAGAATATTGCCTCCTCTTTGGATGAAGTTCGCAATATGCGATTATTGACGACCAATCTCTTAAACTTAGCCCGTCGAGATGATGGGATTAAACCAGAGTTTAGCGAGATCACACCATCCTTTTTTGACCAAACTTTTGCCAATTATGAAATCATTGCGGAGGAAAACGAAAAAATCTTCGAATATGAGAATCTGGTGGATAGGAGTCTGGTGACTGATAAGGTCCTATTGAAACAACTGATGACCATTTTGTATGATAATGCCCTCAAATATACGGAGGAAGAAGGGAAAATACGCTTTGTCGCCCAATTCAAGGATCGTTATCTCTATCTTCGAGTAGAGGACAATGGTCCAGGAATTGCTGATGAAGATAAAAAACGGATTTTTGATCGTTTCTACCGAGTGGATAAGGCGCGAACCCGTCAAAAGGGTGGTTTTGGTTTGGGCTTATCCTTAGCCAAGCAAATCGTAGAAGCCTTCAATGGTACCATTAGTGTTCGAGATAACAAACCTAAAGGTTCTATTTTCGAGGTAAAACTAGCAACGAAGTCAGAAAGTAAAAAGAGATCCAGCTCTAAATCAACGAAGAACAAGTAAGTGAGTGGGACGACAAAATCGAATTCTAACGAATGACCGATTTCTGTCCCACTCTCTTTTTCATCCATTTCAATTCATCGCTATTTTGATCTGACTAGTGTATAATAGTAAAAAAAGAAAGAGGTGTCTTATGGCTTCAAAAATGTTACACACTTGTTTACGTGTGGAGAATTTAGAAAAATCAATTGCCTTTTATGCAGATGCATTTGGCTTTAAGGAATTGCGTCGCAAAGATTTTCCTGAATACAAATTTACGATTGTTTATCTTGGTTTAGAAGGGGATGACTATGAGTTGGAATTAACTTACAACTATGATCATGGTCCTTATGTTATTGGAGATGGTTTTGCTCACGTAGCCTTGAGTACCCCAGACCTTGAAGCCCTTCATGCCGAGCATAAGGAAAAAGGTTATCAAGTAACGGATCCAAAAGGCTTGCCAGGAACACTTCCAAACTATTACTTTATTGTGGACCCAGATGGCTACAAAGTAGAAGTGATTCGTGAAAAGTCCTTATAAATGGTAATCACATCACATAGGATAAAGAGCAGGTGAGAACTGACCTGTTCTTTTTTGTTTTTGAAATTGGCTATTACTAAATGACAGGGGATAGGGTAGTCCCCTAATTTCCTATTGTTTTTTAGGATTTAATTTCTAGATTTGAGAGTTTTCTACTGTTTTTTGGTGATAAAATTGCTATAATAAGAATATGAAGAATTCCTACTTGAAAATGTTTATCCTCGTTCTTCTTAACCTCCTTTTTATCGGAGGAATCTATCTGGCTTATCAGAAGATTGAGGAAGCCCGCGCCATCAAAAATTATAATCAACAGCTTTCTAAAGTCATTCAGGAAGAAGCAGCAGTTGAAAAAGACAAAGATACCAGCCTTCAAAAAGGAATGGTTGGTCAATCTTATGTTGCTGCTTACTACCCGAAAAATAATGAAGAACCCATCGCAGTAGTTAAAGAGAGAATTTTGGCTGACGTTGGCTCTCTTCCTCAAGAAGAGAAGAAGAACCAGCAAGCAAAAGAGCTCTTGTTCTACCATACCGAACGCTCAGAAGACCCATTTGTAGGGGTTCATCCTTATCAGGTGAAGAAGACCCAGTACAAGTGGAAAAACGGCAAGTTCATTAAAGAAGGGATTGACAAACTACCTCTCCTCTATCTAACGGATGAGGGGACGGTCTTCCAATTTTCCCAATTGTTTACGGATGCAAATCTAGCCAAAGAAACTCTCTTAACAGAATTGCGTGCCCAGCTGGTCTTCCTTCAGTTAGGGGAAGATAGAATTGAAGAGCTGATGCAAACCGTCTCAGCAAGTGATATGGCAAGCTGGCAGTTCACCTATAATAAAGGTGTGCTTTCCATCACACTTTCAGTAGATATTGAAGGTATGGAAACTTTTGATGTTCCTCTTTCCAAACTCTATGATGTGATTGATTCTGCTCGTCTGAATCCTGAAGATCTTCAATCTTATGAGGCCTACCAAACTCAACGTCATGCTAAGATGGTTGCCTTAACATTTGATGATGGTCCGGATCCAACGACGACCCCTCAAGCCCTAGATATCTTGAACAAGTACCATGTTAAAGCGACTTTCTTTATGCTTGGGAAAAATGTCTCGGCCTATCCTGAAGTGGCTAAACGGGTACGTCAGGAAGGACATGAAATCGGGATCCATACCTGGAATCACCCTGTCTTAACCAAGTTGCCTTTGGAATCTGCCCAAAAAGAAATCATGGATACTAAGGAAGTCATTCAAAAGGTCACTGGGGTGCAAACGAAAATTACTCGTCCGCCTTATGGTTCGATTAATAGTGCCATTCAATATGCAGTGGATCAGGCCTTTATCATGTGGGATGTGGATACTCTGGATTGGAAGACTCATAATACACAAGCCATCTTGGCAGAAGTGAAAAAACAAGTCAAACCAGGATCAATCATCCTGATGCACGATATTCACCAAACATCTATCAATGCCCTTCCAGCTGTTATTGAATACCTTCAATCGCAAGGCTACACTATCGTGACGGTTGATGAACTCTTAGACCACCAAGTGGAAAGTCATCGCCTCTATTACAATCGTAATTAAAAAGAGAGTGGGACAGAAATCGGTCATTCGTTAGAATTCGATTTCGTCGTCCCACCTCCGCACAGTTGAGTAGGG
>NZ_JADNGY010000006.1:0-2190 GCF_015553625.1 Streptococcus australis
CAGCCCTACTCAACTGTGCGGAGGTGGGACGACGAAATCGAATTCTAACGAATTACCGATTTCTGTCCCACTCTCTTGTATTTAATCAACCTTTTCTACCTTTAGCAATTGGCCATGTTTTAATTCATAAATGGTATCCACATAGGTCAGGATGGAGCGGTCATGGGTCACCATGATGGCACTCTTGTTTTTGGATTTGACTTCTTTCCGGATCAACTGGGCGATTTCTTGCCCCCGATCAGGGTCTAGGCTAGCGGTTGGTTCATCGGCTAAGATGACCTGCGGATTTCCGATAAAGGCCCGCGCGATGGCTGCCCGTTGTTTTTGTCCACCAGACATCTGATTAGGGTATTGGTGGTAACAAGCTTCGATGCCAAGATCTGTCAACAAGGCTTTGACTTCCTCTTGGCGTTTTTTCTTGTCCTTTTCCCCTTTTAATTTGGCCACCAGTTCTAACTGGTCACCGATTTTCATATAGGAGAGGAGCTGGTGGTCTTGAAAGATAAAGCCGAGCAATTCCAGCCGTTTTTGCGTCCACTGACTTTGGTTGAGACTGGTCAAGTCTTGGCCTGCGATGCGAATCCTCCCCTCATCCGCTGATAAAAGCAAGCCAGCGATGGCTAAAAGCGTGGACTTGCCAGATCCTGAAGGGCCCAAGATGGCGACGAATTCGTTGGGTTCGACGCTTAAATTCAGCTGGTTGAGGACATGGTGCATCTGGTTGCCATCGGCGTAGGATTTTCTGATATTTTCTAATTCGATAATGGCCATCTTATTCTCCATTTCCACCAATGACTTCGATTGGATCTACTTTTTTGATTTTGACAAGGGACAAGGCACCACACAAAATAGAGGTCAGGATAAAGCTAACCGAGATGGTGAGGTTGTCTTTCAGGGTCATAAAGGAAGGGACGCTATTAGGTAAAAATGGCGCCATCATAGTTGCCAAGGCAAGCCCTAGCAGCACTCCGATGAGGGAGATAATGGTGAGCTGGGATAGTTGGACATAGGTAATCTGGCTCATGGACATGCCAATGGCCTTCAAGACACCGAACTGTTTCAACTTCTGCAGGGTGAGGATATAGAAGAAGACCCCAAGGATAGCAGAAGAAGCGAGTAAGAGCACCCACGTGATCATCCGTAGCGTCAGGTTTTGAGCCTTGTAGCCAGGGATTTTATCGATCACTTGCTTCTTATCCGCCACCATTAAGTTGCTGGCTAGATCGTTAGAAGGGATGTTTTTCTTAGTCACAAGGGTTTGGGCTTGCCATTGATAGCTTGGATCTGTTTTTTGTCGCATGCCTGTGTAGGTATCCGAGCTGATAAAACCAATCTCGCTGTAGCCGTATTTGGCATTTTTCGCGAAGGCCACGACCTTGAGTTTTTGCTTAGAAGTTTTGTCGATCACTTGATCGCCGACTTGGATCCCTTCATCCTCTTTGAAAGAACTGTCCAAAATGACCTCGTTTTTCTTTAGGTCGGAGATCTTGAGGTCTGTATCTTCCATGATTGGATTGAGGATTTCTTCTTCGTTGTGATCGGTCGCGAAGTAGGTGATATCCAGAGTATTGGAATCCTCTGTTTTTGAGACGGTTGCCCGCTGGATGGACAAACCCGAATAGCCCATTCCCTCCATCTTTTGGACCTCATCTAAATCCTTCGTCGTAATAGTTGAAAAGGGGATAATCCCTTCTGAATCCGTCGAAAGGATATAGTGCAGCGACCCATAGTTATCGATTTGGGCCGATACCGACCGACCCAGTCCATTTGTCAGACCGGACAAAAACACCACCATAAACATGAGAATGGTAATGAGGAGTTCAATCAGGATAAACTTCTTGGGCTGGTATTTAATTTCATTCCATGCGATTTTCATATTCGTTCTCCTTTTAGCACGGAGGTGCTCAAGTAGCTTGGCACCTAAACATACTCTACCATCATACCACAAGTGGAGGGATAATATGGGGATGGTGTTTGATAGAGTGGAAGGAATCGGATTTGTTTACTGTGTTCAATTTATTTCTCAATTATTAATCGTTAATGTATACAAAAAAGAGATATGCTATAGACAAACAAAAAAGCCTTTTAAATCAAGGCTTTTTCCTGTTGTTTAGATGCCCCCTGCATGAATTTGTAAGAACTTTTCATATTGAAAATAAACAAAAATGTTGAAATATAGCTGATTTTAGG
>NZ_JADNGY010000006.1:2287-140837 GCF_015553625.1 Streptococcus australis
TTAGATGCCCCCTGCATGAATTTGTAAGAACTTTTCATATTGAAAATAAACAAAAATGTTGAAATATAGCTGATTTTAGGGAAATACTTTTAGGTATTTTCAATGTCAGGATTTAAAAATGGGGCAAAAGTGGGGAAAAACGAATGACTCGCATTTGGTTTGAAAATCTATAATACCTAATGATTATGCCATACTAGATATATAGTGTTGTTATAAATAAATGTCAGTGCGAGTTCAAATCGGAGGATAAAATGGAAAAACAAATTAATGAAAAAATTCGTGAGATTGCACAGAGTGTTAATGAGACAATACCAGTAGCATGGGATAATCTTTTTATTAACATAAGTTTAGCTTTTGATGGAGGAGAGGTATATTATTTCTTTAATGAAGAGGGGAAAAATGAGTATATCTACAATCTATATATTCCAAAGCGGTATGGTATTCCTAATTTAGAATTTCGGAATCAAGAAAGACGCACCTTTAGATTAGCTTGGGAGTTGAGAGAAATTTTTGAGAAAGAAGGCCAACCTTTGTGGACTTCTTGTACTATAAAAGTAATTGGCACGAAATTATCTGCTGAATTTGACTATGCACCTTGGAATGAAAGTGATTATAGTTCAGGTCAACAAATGGACTTTTTTGAATATAAATATCTCGGAAAGCAACCAGCTAATGAAAAAGAACTAGAACAGTTCAAGGCTATGAAAGCCTTCCAAAGAGAGCATAATGGCAAATAGTTATATCTAAAGAATAAACCACCTACGCGGTGGTTTTCTTGTTGTTTAACAAATGTTGGTACATATGGTTTATGGTATACTATGGTTGTAGAGAAATGATGCTAAAAATCAAATCGGAGGAAAACATGCTAGAAAACTTTATCAAAGTGGCAGATATGCCCCAAGAAGTTATTGAAAAATACAAGGACCAAGTCCCTGCTGAGTTGTTACAGATTTGGCAGGAAGATGGCTTGGGAACCTTTTTAGATGGTTATCTCAAAGTCATTAATCCAGATGACTATCTTGAACTTCTCCAAGATAGTTATTTCAGAGGAGATGTCGCTTTTCCTATGTTCGTAACAGCGTTTGGAGATATTGTTACTTGGGAAAAGAACGCCTATGTGGGAATTGTCCAATATAATATTCAGGATTTGGATATTATTTGTAAGGGGATGGATTTATTCGTTCAATATTTAGATAACGAATATATTACAAAAAAATTTGAACTTGATTTATACAGACAAGCTGTGTCAAAACATGGTGCTCTGTCTTATAACCAATGTTTCGGTTTTGTCCCGCTCCTAGCATTAGGAGGCTTTAAAGATGTGGATCATATGGATAAAGTTAAAGTCCTGGAGCACATTTACCTCATGTACCAACTCACAGGCGGAGTGTTTGACGATTGATAAAAAAGAACCACCCTCGCGGTGGTTTTTTCGATGAAAACGAGTGTTAGATAAATAGTGAGTCTTTGGATGAGACTCGCTTATTTTGTTAATGTAAAATTTTTTGGTACAAATTTTGGTACAAAAAACAAAATGACAAACAAAAAAGCCTGATATATCAGGCTTCCTGTTGATTTATTGGATGCCCCCTGCATGAATTTGTAAGAACTTTTCATATTGAAAATAAACAAAAATGTTGAAATATAGCTGATTTTAGGGAAATACTTTTAGGTATTTTCAATGTCAGGATTTAAAAATGGGGCAAAAGCGGGGCAAAAACGAATGACTCGTATTTTGTTTGAAAACCTATAATACCTAATGATTATGCTATTCTAGATATATAGTTTTGTTATAAATAAATGTCAGTGCGAGATCAAATTGGAGAATAAAATGGAAAAACAAATTTCTACGTAGAATGGAATGCGAAAAAGTGATAATTAAAGAGACAAAAAAGCTGAGAATATGATTTCCCAGCTTTTTTGAATGCGATAGAAATAGCAACTAGACTATTTACGAAAGGCCTCAATAATGTAGGTGAAGCCAGTAACTAAAACTGAAAAGGCAATGACATAAACGACAAAGACACCTGTAGCCACTGGATTGAACAGAATCACTAGACCTAGTAAAAATTCAAGCAAGGCTACCCACGTGATATTGCTACCAATAATAGGGAAAGTCAATCTTAGACGATTGCCTTTAAAGAAAGCAATAATGGCTTCTACAATTAACCAAATTCCTACAATGGTCGGAATGACGACCGGCAGGGTCACAAAGCCATAAGCAACGAGGTAAAGAGCTAAGAGAAGACTAACAAATCCTTGGAAAAGATAAACAGGTGAGCGAAGCTCTTTTGGTGCAGAGAAATAGCCTAAAATAGCTGCTATAGAAGAAACCAGTAAACCAAATGAAATCCACCAGCTGTAAGCAACAAGATTAGCTACTGGGTTTGTAAATAGGAAAAGTCCTAAAAGGACAAAAACAACTCCTGCAAGGAATAGCAGTAAACGATTAGAAAATTTCATTTCAATACCCCCTATATAGTATAGTTTTCTAATAAAACTATTATACTTATTTTTATAGAAAATGTCAATAAAATAAATAAACAATTTGGAAGTTTCAGTCTGACTTACAAAAAGAAAAGGAGTTTTCACTCCTTTTCACAGATTTAAGACAAAGTCCTTATAAAAGTGTCTTCTAAAGATTTTAACTTCAATCTGAAGCGAGGATATCCTCGCTTTTTTTATTTAATCTAATAGCTCCTTATTTTCAATTAAGAGCTCTAGTGGAGATTTATCCCTTGCTTCAATAAAACCAGGTTCATATTGGTTATGAAGTGTTCTTTTCTGAGAAGTTGGATCAATATACAACTCATCTCCATCTTCTGTGTATAGTTGGTTGCCTCTTGTTAAGTAAAGTAAATCCTCTAAGTACTGTCCATCAGTTTCTAGAAAATCTTCGATGTATTTGACAGCTTTTAAAATCTCACTTACTTTATCAGAGTATTCATTAGATTCAAGAACACTCTTTTCTAACTCAATCTCTTTACTAGTTCCAAATAGTTGGGTTGGAGTTGCATTAAAATATTCTGCTATCTTATCCAAATTTGCAAAGGTAGGATAGCTTTTTTGTTTTTCGTAATCAGAGATGGACTGTTTACCGATTCCTAAATCTTCCGCAAGTTGAGTTTGACTTACTCCTTTTTCTATGCGTAGTCGTGCCAAATTGGGTCCAAAATTTTGAATAATAAAGGTCATGATAAACTCCTATGTTGTATTTTAAACTTATTCTATCACCTATAAACTTACAAATCAAGTTTTTAGTTGACTACTCAAAATATTTTTTATAAAATATATTTATAACTTACAAATAAGTTATAAACGATACAAATAACTCATATGTTTAGGAATAGTGAGTGAGGAGGAATTTGAGGACGAGACTATGACTATGACTATGACTGATGACTATTCGAAGCCTTGGAGCTAGAAATTGTGTGGACAAGGACAAGGGACGAGCCTGACGGGAAGTCAGGCGAAGTCCTGCAGACTGCCGTCCAGACAATTTCTAGCCAAGCAAAAGCTGGCTATTCTAACAGCCAGCAAAAAGGGACACTTAGGGCAACGCCCAAAGAACGACGGAACGAGCAATCGTTGATTTGACGGTGTTTCTGAAACCTAAAAAATCTAAAAGAAGGGGGGACAATTTTGTTGGTTTCTATACAAGATTTAAGAAGTATTCAAGAACGATGTGATGTAGGAGAATTAGTACAGCGGTTAGATGTCAGTATTGATAGATTAACGGTTATCTGGGATACAGACATTGGTTCCCTAAGACAAATTTTTAAAAATCTGAAACAGGCAATAAGTACAAGAGTTGATTCATTTGAAATACATGATAACGTACGAGATGATGTATTTACTTTAGCTAAAGATTTTAATGAGTATGATTCAATCAATATTATATTTTTTCAATTATCCACTTATGGAAATGAACAATTGATTCGAATTGATTTCAATCCTAATACTTTAAAAGAATTTGATGGAATGAAAGTATGGAGGCAATTAATGTACTTTGCTAGATTGAATTCATTGACAGTACGTTTGTCTCGTTTTGATTTGGCATTTGACATTTTCAATAGGCCTGAAATCGTTAATTTGCAACATATTAAAGGTGGTGTTACCCATAAGGTCTTCTATGGTAGAGGGGGCGAATTAGAGACGAAATATTGGGGTTCTAGTGGCAGTAATGTACAAGTTAGGTTATATGATAAGAATAAAGAAATCATTGCTCACAAGCGCGAAGAGAAGCTAGATTTGGCTGTAAATCCGTTTTGGTGGAGACTGGAGTTCCAACTCAGAACCAAAGCGATTGGTGAGGAGATGGTCCAAGATATTATGAATCGACTTGATAATTTCGGATTTTATAAACTAGAACATATTCGAGTGGATCAAAGAGCATTTACTATTATCTTTCTCAACAATCCTGAACTGTTATCATTGGCTTTTCCAAATTTAAAATCAGACAGCATCAAAAAGAAAAAAACAAGAGTCCGCAAACTATTGAGAGAAGAAACGAACCAATTTGCGGAAGAATTAAAAGAAGTATTAATACAGAATCTCCCTAAATTAAATGCAGAATTACAACTACTTGTAGGCGAGTTTCTGAATTTAGAAAATAAATAAGGAGGATAACTATGGACAATAATTTAATTAGTAACAAAGAATTAATTGAAATGGGCTATCGCCCTCATACAGCGAATGATATCATTCATCAGGCAAGAGAATTACTTGTCTCACGAGGCTATACATTTTATAATCGCAAACGTTTGATGGTTGTTCCAAAAAGTGTTGTAAATGAGATTCTAGGAACTGAGGTGGCGTAATATGGCAAGTGTTCGTTATCGAAAGCGAGGAGATAGTAATTTATGGACCTATGAAATTCGTAGCGAAGGGAAAACTGTTGTTCATAATAGCGGTTTTAAAACAAAAAAACTTGCAGAGTCAGAAGCTGAACCGATTCTGCAAGAACTTCGTTTAGGAAAAAGAATTTCTAGAGATATTTCTCTTGTAGATCTGTATCAAGAATGGCTTGAACTAAAAATTCTACCGAGTAGTAGGTCGGAAGAGACAAAGAAAAAATATCTTCTCCGTAAAAACACAATTGAAAGATTATTTGGAAATAAAAAAGTCACTCAAATTCGTGCGAGTGAATACCAAAGAATTATGAATAAGTATGGACAAACAGTTGGTAGAAATTTTCTTGGTAGATTGAATACTGGGATTCATCAGAGCATCCAAATGGCAATTGCAGACAAAGTTCTAATAGATGATTTTACACAACATGTCGAGTTATTTTCATCCAAAGAACAACAGATGACAGAAGAGAAATATTTACATACAGAAAAGGACTATCTGGATTTACTTTTAGCAGTAAAGAGAAAATTTGATTACCAACGTTCAATTGTTCCTTATATTGTCTATTTTCTATTAAAAACAGGCATGAGGTTTGGAGAGTTAATAGCGTTAACTTGGAATGAAGTTGACTTTGACAGAGGACTGCTAAAAACATATAGGAGGTTCAATACCCTTTCTCATAAATTTGTCCCTCCAAAAAATAAAACGTCTATTCGGATGGTACCGATAGACGAAGAATGTATTAAGATATTACAAGTCCTAAAAATTGAACAAGAGAAAGCTAATAAAGAGCTAGGAATCAAGAATAGGTATAAAATGATTTTTCAGCATTATGGATATATTCACTTGGTACCAGACATTGCAAGTGTCAATAAAGCTTTGAGTGTTCTTTTAAATGAATTAGATATTTATCCAATTATCACGACAAAAGGAGCACGTCATACCTATGGAAGCTACCTCTGGCACAAAGGATTTGACCTTGGAGTTATTGCAAAAATTCTAGGGCATAGAGATATTTCAATGTTAGTAGAAGTATATGGACACACTTTAGAAGAGAAAATTTTTGAAGAATTTAATCAAATTAGAGATGTCTGGAAAGATTGCTCATAAAAAAATGTGGGGCAAATGATGGGGCAAATCAGTTATAGACAAGCAAAAAAGCCTTATAAATCAAGGCTTTTTCCTGTTGATTTAGATGCCCCCTGCAGGGCTCGAACCTGCGACCCATAGATTAAGAGTCTACTGCTCTACCAACTGAGCTAAGGAGGCAAAAAAAAGCTGTATTGGTGCCGAAACTTCACGGTTTGTATTGAACCCGCGCAATTAAGCAGGTGGGCAACTTGCTCTAACTGAAGCTGCTTCCGCGTGATACGGCCTGCATGCTGTTAGAAGTCCTTTGTTTCCCTAATAATACAAAAAATAGTCGGTCAACACTTAAGTGTGAAGTCGTACACCACAGCGTTTCTATATGTATATGATACCATATTTCAAAAAAATTTCAAGGGAAAATCTCAATTTTTTGGAACCGATATCACCTTTTCTTGAGTTGATCAATCTTCTCTTTTGTCGCCCCTAGGGCTCGCTCGTATTTGCCATTTTCATTGGGAGTGAAATAAGAGACCCCCTTAAGCTTGTCTGGTAGGTAGTCCTGTTGGACCCAATTGCCAGGATAATTGTGAGGGTACTTGTAGTCTTGGGCATTTCCCAAGGTCTTGCTTCCAGCATAATGACCGTCACGGAGGTGGCGAGGGATAGGAAGATTGCCCGATTTCCGGAGATCAGACAAGGCCTTATCCATGGCGACGTAGGCCGAGTTGGACTTAGGCGAAAGTGCCAGGTCAATGACGATGTTGGCGATGAGGATGCGGGCTTCGGGAAAGCCGATGCGCTCCGCTGCCTGAAGGGCTGTCACCGTATGGATCTGTGCATCTGGATTGGCCAGGCCGATATCTTCGTAGGCAATGACCGTCAAGCGACGGGCTAAGCTAGGGAGATCGCCCGCTTCAATCAAGCGTGCGGCGTAGTGGAGACTAGCATCGACATCGGATCCGCGGATGGACTTTTGCAGAGCAGAGAGGACATCGTAGTGGCCGTCTCCATCCTTGTCCATGGTGATATAGCTGCGCTGGAGGCTGTTTTCCATGATGTCGAGACTGATGTGGCGAACGCCATCCTCCCCTTCCTTGGTAGAGAGAACAGCCAAATCGAGAGAATTATAGGCAGAACGCAGGTCTCCATTGGTCGAAGTGGCGATGAAATCCAAGGCTTCCTCATCGAGGGTAACAGGGAAGTCAAAGCCCCGCTCAGGGTCGCTCAGTGCCAACTGGATCGCCTCTTTGACCTGCTCATTGGTCAAGGGTTCCAGCTCAAAGATCTGCACCCTACTGCGAATGGCAGGCGTCACGGAAAAGAAAGGATTTTCGGTTGTAGCGCCGATCATGATGACCAGACCGCTCTCCAATAAAGGCAGGAGAAAATCTTGTTTGGTCTTGTCCAAGCGATGAATCTCGTCCAAGAGCAGGACTAGACCACCTGAAAACTTAGCTTCCTCTGCAATCTCTTGCAGGCGTTTTTTACTGTCGACAGTTGCATTGAAGGTCCGAAAGGCATACTTGGTCGTGCCTGCGATGGCAGAAGCAATACTGGTCTTGCCAATCCCTGGTGGGCCAAAGAGAATCATGGACGAGAGACGATTGGCCTCCACCATGCGGCGGATGATTTTCCCTGGGCCGACCAGGTGTTCTTGTCCGATGACCTGATCAATGGTTTTGGGGCGCATGCGCAGGGCGAGATTGTCCGGCATGAGGGTCTCCTTTCTAGCTTTGTCTCCTTTAAAAGAGGCAGTTTTTATGGTAAGATTGTAGTAACTATTGTATCATATTCCGCTCTAAGAGTGGGAAATTAGAAAGAGGACATGATGTCTAAATATGGATTTTTGGATGTTTTAGAAGAGGAAATGGAAAAGGTCTTTCCCTTTGACTTTGAGATCAATTGGGATAAGAAGAATCATGCGGTAGAAGTGGCTTTTCTCTTAGAAGTACAAAACACAGGAGGGGTTGCCTTGGTCGATGAGTCGGGGGAAGAGTCTGACGAGGATATCTTCTTTGAAGAAGCCGTCATCTTCTACAATCCAGCCAAGTCGCATGTGGAAGAAGATGCCTATTTAACAGCCCTTCCGTATGAGCCGAAAAAAGGCTTGTCTCGGGAGTTTCTAGCTTATTTTGCGACCTTCCTAAAGGATACAGCCGAGCTGGCCTTGGATGACCTCATGGATTTCTTAGCAGACGAAGAAGCAGAGAGCTTTGAGATCGTCTGGAACCAAGAAGTTTTTGAAGAAGGAAAAGTTGGATTGGAAGAAGGAAAATTTTACCCTTACCCGAGGTATTAGAAAAGATTCTAAGTGGACATTTTTAAATAATGAATTCAAGGAGAAGGGGGAGACTATGCTAGAAAAAGTCAAACAGTTTTTCAGGAGAAGGTCAGCTAAAACTGAGCCGTCAGTTGATATTCTTCCCCGCAATCGCTTTGCGGACCTAGATTTCGAGCGAGTATTGAAGTCTGGAACTCGTCGACTTGTCGATGAGGAGGGGCGCTATGCAGAAGATGGTACAGTCACAGAACTTGAATTTCCTGAAGACTTTGCGGAATTTGAATTTCTAGTTGGTTTTAATACGGAGGAAGAAGAGCAGTTTCAGCAACTATTAGCTAGTTTGAATAGTTTTGACAATGCCATTCAGTCCCATTTGGAAAGTGAGATGCAACAACCTATCCCTCAGTATGCCAAGAATCTCGGTTATACTCAGAAGAGGTGGGAGAAAACCTTTTGCTTCCATCCTTGGATATTAAGCGGTGAGGAAAACCCGCCTAATCTTCGCTATGTTGCAGATTATGTAAACGATGAGTTTACGGTTTATTTTGCGAAAAGACATGGCAGATGGCTGGCGTACTGGGATGCAGAGTGCCAAAAAGTAATCGAAGAAAGCTAGCTCGTATTTTCCTAGAGAGTAATTGTTATCATAGAAAAGAGTAAATATCATGGAATTATTGGATAGCAGAATGGATTTCCAAGGTTGCAAGATTGCCTTGATTTGTGGGGATAAGGTCTTGACTATCTTACGTGATGACAAGGACGATATCCCTTGTCCCAACATGTGGGAGTTGCCAGGTGGTGGTCGTGAAGGAAACGAAAGCCCTTTCGAGTGCGCAGCGCGTGAAGTTTATGAGGAATTGGGAATTCATTTAGATGAAGACTGTCTGCTTTGGAGCAAGATTTATCCTAGCGTAATCTTTAAAGACAAGCAATCGGTCTTTATGGTTGGTCAGCTAAGACAAGAACAATTTGACAATATTACCTTTGGGAATGAAGGACAGGCCTATAAACTGATGCCTATTGAGGAATTTTTGAAGTCTAAACAGGCAGTGCCTCAGCTACAGGGGAGATTGAGGGATTATTTGGAGGAAGGTTTATGATAACACTTGTTCGAGCGGGAGCAGAGGATTTAGAAACTATTATTGCAATTCAGAGAGCTAGCTTTAAGGCTGTTTATGAAAAATACCATGATGAATATGACCCTTATCTCGAGGACCGCGAACGAATCAAATGGAAACTAGTCGAACGTCCCAATAGCTATTACTACTTTGTAAAAGAAGATGAAGAAAACATCGGATTTTTACGAGTTCAGACCAATGCCGAGTTAACGGAAGCTTGGTTGGGGACCGCAGCGATTCTGCCTCCGTATCAGGGAAAAGGGTATGGATCTGAAGGATTGCGCTTACTAGAAGAGGAATTTTCAACTGTTAGACAATGGGACTTGTGTACGGTGTTACAGGATGCAGGCATGGTTGCGTTCTACGAGAAGAATGGCTACCATCAAACCCATATCGAGCCTGAAAAAGAAGGCATGGATATGGTCTACATGAAAAAATTGATAGAGAAATAGAAAGGACGGTTCAGTTAAATTTTTAAACTGAACCCGCCCTAAACACGGTGCCAAAAAGATAAACTTCTCTTAGACACAAACGTCTTCAGAGAGTTTCCTATTTTGGCTTTGTGTTTTACGGGCTTGGTATCTTAATAATGGAAACATGGCAAGAGTTAAAAGTTACAGTCAAGCGTGAGGGAGAGGAGTTGGTCTCCAATCTCTTGATTGAGTTAGGTGCCCAGGGTGTTGCGATTGAAGACAGTATGGACTATGTGGGCAACGTCGATCGCTTTGGTGAGATTTTCCCTGAGGTCGAGCAACAAGAAGAAATTGTGGTGACAGCCTACTATCCTGAAACGGTTGATGTGGTAGCGGTTGAAGCGGACTTGCAGGCTCGCTTAGCAGAATTGACGGATTTTATGGACTTAGGAGAAGTCAAGATTGGTACTACTGCCTTGGCTGAGGAAGACTGGGCGGATAATTGGAAAAAGTACTATGAACCAGCTCGTATCACTCATGACTTGACCATCGTGCCGTCATGGACGGACTATGAGGCGACTGCGGGAGAAAAGATTATCAAGTTAGATCCAGGTATGGCCTTTGGAACTGGGACCCACCCAACAACCAAGATGAGTCTTTTTGCCTTGGAGCAGGTTCTTCGTGGTGGCGAAACAGTGCTAGATGTGGGGACTGGTTCAGGAGTTCTTTCTATTGCTAGCTCACTTCTGGGTGCCAAGGAAATCTTTGCCTATGATCTAGATGATGTGGCAGTTCGCGTCGCTCAGGAGAATATTGAACTCAACCCTGGCATGGAAAATATCCATGTGGCGCCAGGCGATTTGCTCAAGGGGGTGGAGATTGAAACAGATGTCATCGTGGCCAATATCTTGGCGGATATCCTCATTCATCTGACAGATGATGCTTATCGCTTGGTCAAGGATGAAGGTTACCTGATCATGAGTGGCATTATCAGGGACAAGTGGGACATGGTCCGTGAGTCGGCGGAAGCAGCTGGATTTTTCCTTGAAACCCACATGATTCAAGGGGAATGGAATGCCTGCGTCTTCAAGAAGACCAAGGATGTCTCAGGTGTGATTGGAGGCTAGCATGCAGCAGTATTTTGTCAAAGGTCTTGCCACATCACCTGTCACCATCGAGGACAAGGAGACCAGCAAGCACATGTTTCAGGTTATGCGCCTGAAAGAAGATGATGAGGTCGCTTTAGTCTTTGATGATGGGATCAAGCGTTTGGCGCGCGTGGTCAATGTGGAGGCTCGTCAGTTGGAGCTAACCAAAGAATTAGCTGACAATGTGGAACTACCTATTCAAGTGACCATCGCTTCAGGCTTTCCCAAGGGAGACAAGCTGGAGTTTATCACTCAAAAAGTAACAGAGCTAGGTGCTAGTCAAATTTGGGCCTTTCCTGCCGATTGGTCAGTTGCCAAGTGGGATGGCAAGAAATTGGGTAAAAAGGTTGAAAAACTAGAAAAAATCGCCCTTGGAGCAGCAGAGCAAAGCAAGCGGAATCTTGTTCCAAGCATTACCCTTTTTGAGAAAAAGGCAGACTTTCTAGCCCAACTCGACCAGTTTGACCGCATCGTGGTGGCCTATGAAGAGTCGGCCAAAGAAGGCGAAAGCGCTGCTCTTGTACAAGCTGTAAGTGGTCTTAAAAAAGGGAGCAAGGTTCTCTTTATCTTTGGTCCAGAAGGTGGTCTTTCACCTGCTGAAATTGAAAGTTTTGAAGCTAAAGGAGCAGTCCTTGCAGGCCTTGGCCCTCGGATTCTCCGTGCAGAAACCGCCCCACTCTATGCCCTTAGCGCAGTGAGTGTTGTTACAGAATTAATGAAAAACGCGTGAAGGTAGATCTTCACGCGTTTCTTCTATATCTTATTTTATTCAGAATTTATTCGTTTTCTTATTTTTTATATATTACAAATTAATGGATTTTTTATAAAAAATGGAGTATTTGTATAAAAAAGGAGCCTACGTTTGGGATTTCTGGCTGATAGTGCTGGAAAGCTCCTCAAATAGCATGAAAGTCAATCGGACTAGTTTTCATATAGAGCTAAAAGTGATAGAATAGAAGGCAAGAAAGTGGAGAAAACTAGATGCCGAAAGAAGAACCTTTAACAGGGGGCCAGGTTATTGCCCTTACCAAAAAATACTTGTCGGGAGAGGATGTTGCATTTGTAGAAAAAGCTCTCCTTTATGCAGTCGACTGCCATAGTGGGCAATTCCGTAAATCAGGTGAACCCTATATCATCCACCCTATTCAAGTTGCCGGCATTTTGGCAAAATTGAAGTTGGATGCTGTGACGGTTGCCTGTGGTTTTTTGCACGACGTTGTCGAGGATACAAACGCGACCCTGGATGATTTAGAACGTGAATTTGGGCACGATGTCCGAGTGATTGTTGATGGAGTGACCAAGCTCGGGAAGGTCAAATACAAGTCCCATGAAGAGCAGCTGGCAGAGAACCACCGCAAGATGCTCATGGCCATGTCTCAGGATATCCGTGTCATCTTGGTCAAGCTAGCAGACCGCTTGCACAACATGCGGACTTTGAAGCATTTACGCAAGGACAAGCAAGAACGGATTTCCCAGGAAACCATGGAAATCTATGCGCCGCTAGCCCACCGTCTCGGGATTTCCAGCGTCAAGTGGGAATTGGAAGATCTATCCTTCCGTTATCTGAATGAAGTCGAGTTCTATAAAATTTCCCATATGATGAAGGAGAAGCGTCGCGAGCGGGAAGCCTTGGTAGAAGAAGTTGTCCAAAAGATCGAGTCCTATGCAGCAGAACGCCACCTCTATGGGAAAATCTATGGTCGTCCTAAGCATATCTACTCCATCTACCGCAAGATGCAGGATAAGAAGAAACGCTTTGATGAAATCTATGATTTGATTGCCATTCGCTGTATCCTGGAATCACCGAGCGATGTCTATGCCATGCTGGGCTATATCCACGAGTTGTGGAAGCCTATGCCAGGCCGTTTCAAGGACTACATCGCCAATCGGAAGGCCAATGGTTACCAGTCCATCCATACCACTGTTTACGGACCAAAAGGTCCCATCGAGTTCCAGATCCGTACCAAGGAAATGCACGAGGTTGCTGAGTACGGGGTTGCGGCACACTGGGCTTATAAGAAAGGAATCAAGGGCCAAGTCAATAGCAAAGAATCGGCTATTGGGATGAACTGGATCAAGGAGATGATGGAACTCCAAGACCAGGCGGATGATGCCAAAGAATTTGTCGATACGGTCAAAGAAAACTATCTAGCCGAAGAGATTTATGTCTTTACCCCAGATGGAGCGGTTCGTTCTCTTCCAAAGGATTCTGGACCGATTGACTTTGCCTATGAGATTCATACCAAGATCGGGGAAAAAGCGACTGGTGCCAAGGTTAATGGCCGTATGGTTCCTTTGACTACCAAGCTAAAAACGGGTGACCAGGTTGAAATCATCACCAATCCAAATTCATTTGGACCAAGTCGTGACTGGCTCAATATCGTCAAGACCAGCAAGGCCCGCAATAAGATCCGCCAATTCTTTAAGAACCAAGACAAGGAACTCTCGATCAACCGTGGACGAGAGTTGCTCATGGCCCAATTCCATGAGCATGATATGATTGCCAACAAGTTCATGGATAAGAAGCACATGGACAAGGTCTTGCAAAAGACCAGCTACAAGACCGAAGAGGCCTTGTTTGCGGCCATCGGTTTTGGAGAAATCGGAGCCATCTCTGTCTTTAATCGTTTGACGGAGGAAGAGCGTCGAGAAGAGGAAAAGGCCAAGGCGCGTGCAGAAGCTGAGGAGCTGGTCAAAGGCGGCGAAGTCAAAGTTGAAAACAAAAAAGACACCCTCAAGGTCCGCCATGAAGGTGGCGTGGTCATCCAAGGGGCTTCTGGTCTCTTGATCCGGATTGCCAAGTGTTGCAATCCCGTCCCAGGAGATACAATTGTCGGTTACATTACCAAAGGACGTGGGGTTGCCATTCACCGTCAAGACTGTATGAACCTGCGGGCCCAAGACAACTACGAGCAACGCTTGATCGACGTCGAGTGGGAAGACAATAACACGACCAAGGACTACATCGCCCATATCGATATCTACGGCCTCAACCGTGCGGGCCTCCTCAACGATGTCCTACAAGTCTTGTCCAATACGGCTAAGATGATCTCAACCGTCAATGCCCAACCAACCAAAGATATGAAATTTGCCAATATCCACATTTCCTTCGGGATTCCAAACCTGTCTATGTTGACAACGGTTGTGGATAAGATTAAGAGTGTGCCGGAGGTGTACTCTGTTAAGCGTACCAACGGCTAGTCGGCTGCTCAGTTATCTTTTATTGCTTCGTTAGCTCGCCTCGCCGTACTCCAGTACTGTCTTCGTCTCGCTGCCTTGCCCTAAAAGCAACTGAACAGCCTTTGGTTTTCGGATAGTCTGCCTGCTTTTCATCGCCTTGTTTGAAGTCGATGTTCTTTGAAGCTTAGTGGTGAGCCCAATAGATTGTATAATAGGATAATAAGATGAAATTAGTAATTCAACGGGTCAAAAGGGCCTCGGTTTCTATTGACGGTCAAGTTTATAGTCAGATTCAAGAAGGACTTCTTCTCTTGGTGGGAGTGGGGCCTGAGGATGACCAGAAGGATTTGGAGTATGCGGTGCGCAAGGTCACCCAAATGCGGATTTTCTCGGATGAAGAAGGGAAGATGAACTTATCTGTCAAGGATATTCAAGGAGAAATCCTCTCGATTTCTCAATTTACCCTCTTTGCCCAGACAAAAAAAGGCAATCGTCCAGCCTTTATCGGGGCAGCCAATCCAGAGATGGCCAGCCAGCTCTATGATGATTTTAATGATTTGTTAGAAAAGGAAGTCCCTGTCAAACGAGGGGTCTTCGCTGCAGATATGGCAATTGAACTCATCAATGATGGCCCAGTGACCATCATCCTCGATACGAAAAATCCATAAAAAAACAAGCCCTTGATTAAAAGGCATGTTTGAATGTAGACAAATTACTTTTTACTTAGGATAGCTGGATAATTTTTCAAAAAAATTCTTATATTACTCTGGATTGTCAAAGTAAATCCGAAACTTTCCGCTGTGAGAAAAATGCTTGAAACATTGTTGTTTCAAGCATTCGGGAGTTTTGAAACCTTAGGTTCAAAACTAAGTCATGGAACTTCGTAGAAGTTCGCTGACGTCCGTACTCACCTAAGGAAAGTTTCTAGGAATACTATTTCTTCAATCTGACATGCCCTTTATCAAAGGGCATGTTTTTCTATGTAAAGTTGTTGGGCAATCAGATGATTGATTTGGATGTCTTGGTCTTTGATCTGGAGATGATAGAGGCCGGTGTAATCATCATAGCCTTTGAAGAGAATGACATCTCCAATGGTCAGCTGGATCTGGTCTAAAAAATTCAGCAATTCAAAGCTATCCTGGACTCTTCGCAAACGATAGGTTCCCGGTTCGCTGACATCACTCAAACGGTCCTGGTAAGCCTCGATGAGAAGTTTTCCTTTGGGTGGAATGGTTCCTCCATGGGGGCAGGTTTTGGGAGTGTCTAACATCTGGTCAAGTTTATCGATAAAGCGGTCGGAGACAGTATGTTCGAGCACTTCAGCCTCTTCATGGACTTCTTCAGTCGTATAGCCCAGTTTTTTGAGCAAGAACACTTCAATCAAGCGGTGCTTGCGAAAGAGATCGGAAACCGTTTGGAGGCCGAGCTTGGTTAGCAGATAGCCGTGGGTCTTGTCCTTGATGAGGAGATTCTCCGAGATCATGCGTTTGACCATCTCAGTCACGGCTGGAGGCGAAACCTGCATCCGGGCCGCAATCTCTTTGTTACTAATTTTTTCATGTTGCGTGCCGATTTCATAGATGCACTTGAGGTAATCTTCTTTATTTGGTGTCATAGGGTCCTCTTTTCTTCGCTTCTTCTAGTATATCAAAAAAAGCGCGAAATGGCTTGGCCAGTGGATAGGAATTGTCTGGGAGGGAGAAAGATGATAGTATAGAAGCATAAACCGAGAACAATATGGAAAGGAGGGTGCAAATGCAGCGACAGGAATTGGAAAAACTGGGCTGGACGACCAGAGGTCTCAGCTACTTAGAAAAACAACTGCAGTCTTGCGAAGATGAAGCAACAAGGCAAGACTCTTACCGCTCTGTCTTCGTCTTTGCCAGTCCTCTTTTCCAAGAGATGTGGCAGAGAGAACTGCAAGGGTTGACGGAAGGCCGTGCCCAGGCCCTCTTAAGAGGGGTCATGCACCTCTGTCTCATGCCACGGGATTTATCGGGAACCTGTGAGGAGACTGCCTTCTTACTGAAGCGGTTCTGGCCAGATTGCCCGCCTCATTCGTCTTTTTGGTCCTCTTTTTCAAGAGTGGTTCAAGTAGCATTTGCTCAGGATCCATTAGCCAGCAAAGCAGGAGATCAGCTCTTAAAACGACAGGTTCACCAGTTTCGCTATCTGCTCTCTGCCTACCAGGCCCAGTGGATTCGGGAGCATTATGCCAGAGCGGGGCAGACTGATGAAGAGGCGCTACAAGCTTACTTGCAGGAGACAAAAGGGATCAAAATCGATGCTTATGCAGCAGCTCGTCTCCATAATAAGGTCTATGTGGATCAAGATGGCCAACTTGCTTTCCCATCTCGTGCTCAGGCCCAGTTGAATTTTAAGGTATTGCTCAACTTTTATACAGAGTATATCCTGGATCAGGGTGGCCAGTTTCTCAACGAAGTGGATCCGTATCAGATTTCTGAAAATGGCATTGTCAATGGAGCCAGTTTCAACTATGGCTTAGCCAAAGGCCATACCCATAAGGACTTGGATATCGATCCCGTTAAACCGTGGGATCCAGCTTTTCGCAAGAAGGTTCTCTATCAGCAAGGTGTTCGCTATCTAGCTCCGAAGAATGATCGCAGTATTGAAGGCTACTGGAGTCGGAAGGGAACCTTTGCACAAGGAGGCAAGAGCTATAAGCAACAAGTAGCAAAGCGCGTGCGGAGTTTCCTCAGAGGCATCCCACGCTTACGCTGGCGACTTTTACTCAAGAATGGGCTCCATCGGATTTTATAGTAGTCCTCTTTCGGATTGAAGAAAAAGGCCTCTTAGAAACTCACCTAAGGAAAGTCTCTGAACAGATTTTGTAGATAAAGTAAAAAGAGGTCCTAGACCTCTTTTTACTTTATCCAAGTGCTTTGACGGCTTCGATTGCCGCGTCGTAATTGGGTTCGCTGTTGATGTTGTCTAGGTATTCGACGTAAGTGACCTTGTTGTCTGCATCTAGGACCAAGACAGCGCGTGCGAGCAAATGCCATTCATTGATCAAGAGGCCATAGGCTTTTCCGAAGGAATGGTCGAAGTAGTCTGAGATCATGATGGCATTTTCGATCCCTTCAGCAGCACACCATTTACCTTGAGCGAAAGGAAGGTCGACAGAAACTGTCAAGACCACAGTGTCCTCCATGTCAGAGAGGGCCTGGTTGAAGTGACGTGTTTGAGTAGAACAGATACCTGTGTCAATGGATGGGATCACACTGAGGACTTTTTTCTTCCCAGCAAAATCAGCCAAAGATTTTTTCTCTAAGTTTGGTGTAGTCAGTGAAAAGTCATGAGCAGTATCGCCAACTTGAAGTTGAGATCCGGTAAAGGTAACAGGGTTTCCTAAAAATGTTGTCATAGCAAAGACTCCTTTTTTCTTTTCATTGTACATTAATGAAGGGGGAAGAGCCACTGATTTGTTTGAGAATCTAATCAGTTTGGAATCTTATTTGTTCAAACCTTCTGCGATTTTCTCCAAATTCCATTTCATCATGCTGTAGTAGCTGTCGCCTTCTTCGCCTTCTTTGGCGATCGAGTCAGTAAAGATCTTTGCAAAGATAGGGATATTGCTATCCTTAGACACAGTTTTCATAGGACGCTCATCGACACTGGATTCGACAAAGAGGGACGGTACTTTGGTTTGACGCAATTTCTCTAGCAGCGTTTTGATTTGTTCAGGTGTCCCTTCTTCTTCAGTGTTGATTTCCCAGATATAGGCAGATGGGACGCCGTAGGCTTTGGAGAAGTACTTGAAGCAACCCTCACTGGTTACGATCATCTTCTTCTCTGCTGGGATGTTATTGAATGCTTGCTTGGCTTCTTGATCCAGCTTGCTCAGTTTTTCAGTATAGGCTGCTAGATTTTTTTCGTAGAAGTCCTTATTTTTTGGATCTTTGGCGATCAATTGTTTAGCAATGTTTTTAGCATAGATGATCCCGTTTTCGAGATTGAGCCAAGCGTGAGGGTCTTCTTTTCCAGCTTGGTTTTGGCCTTCTAGGTAGATGACCTCTACGCCATCGCTGGCAGCGAAATAGTCCTTGTTTTCTACTTTATTAGCATTTTTGACCAACTTGGTAAACCAAGCATTGCCACCCGTTTCGAGGTTGATGCCGTTGTAGAAGATGAGGTCTGCTTGTGAAGTTTTTTTGACATCTTCTGGGAGTGGTTCGTATTCATGGGGATCTTGGCCGACAGGGACAATACTGTGTAGCTCGATTTTATCTCCAGCGATATTTTTTGTCATATCTGCGAGGATGGAGTTGGTGGTGACCACTTTCAATTTATCGGATGAGGACTTGGAAGAAGAGTCTTTGCTACAAGCCAGTAAACCAAATAAGAGAGCCACAAAGAGGGCTAAGACGGAAGTTAGTTTTTTCATTTTTTTCTCCTTTATGAGATTAATCTTAGTACGAAGGGGAATGTCTGTTCTTTCTCTGCTTGGGAGCGATAAAGAAGCTAATGAGAAAGAAGACGGCAGAAGTGATGACAATACAAGATCCGACAGCGATGTTGAAGCTATAACCAATAAAAAGTCCTAGGATGGATGCAAGAGCACCTAATCCGGATGAAAGGAGCATCATGGACCAGAGGCTATTGGCATAGAGATAGGCCGTCGCAGCAGGTGTGATGAGCATGGCGACGATGAGAATGGTCCCGACACTCTGCATAGCAGTGACAGAAACCAAGGTCAAGAGCACCATGAGAAGGTAGTGATAGACCTTGACCCGAACGCCCATGGATTGAGCGAGGACAGGGTCGAAGGAAGTAAGTAGCAAGGGTCGAAAGAGCAGGCAAATCGCCAGTAAGACAGCCACACCAATACCAATGGTCATCCACATATCCTGGTCTTGCACGGCCAAGATATTCCCAAAGAGGATGTGGAAGAGGTCAGTGGAACTTTTAGCGACTCCAATCAAGATGACCCCTAAGGCGAGGAAAGAAGAAAAGGTAATCCCAATCGCAGTGTCGCTCTTGATGATGGAGTTGCTCTTGATATAGGTGATCAGGATGGAAGCTAAGAGGCCAAAGATGATGGCGCCAATAAAAAAGTTGATACCTAAGATAAAGGACAAAGCCACCCCTGGAAGGACTGCGTGCGAAATAGCGTCCCCCATGAGAGACAAGCCTCGCAGAATGATGAAACATCCGACCGCACCGGCGACGATCCCGATGGCAATAGCTGTAATGAGAGCGTTTTGGAGGAAATGAAATTGTTGTAATCCATCGATAAATTCTGCAATCATCTGATTTCACCTCCTATAAAGAGTTCATGCCCGTAGGCTGCATGCAGATTCTCTTTGGTAAAGGTTTCCTCTGTTTTCCCAAAAGCAATCAGTTTGCGATGAAGGAGGAGGACTTGGTCAAAGTAAGCTGGAACCTTGCTGAGATCGTGATGGACGATCAGGATGGTCTTGCCTTCCTTTTTCAGGGTTTGGAGTGTCTGCATGATGATGTCCTCGCTAACAGAGTCAATTCCAGCGAAGGGCTCATCCAAAAAGATGACATCTGCTTCTTGGACCAAGCAGCGGGCGATTAGGACCCGTTGGAATTGCCCTCCCGAGAGTTGGCCAATCTGGCGATCCGCGAGATCAAGGAGATTGACAAGTTTTAAGGCATCTTCCACCTTTTGGAGATCCTCTTTGCTTTTTCGCTTGAAGATAGAAAGATGGGGGTAGAGGCCCAGTGAGACACACTCTCGCACCGTGATGGGGAAGTGGAAATCAATAGCTGTCTTTTGTTCGACGTAGGCCACTCGTTGAAGAACTTGGTCGAGATCTTTTTGATCGAGTAGGACTTTTCCCGAATGAGGGAGAAGTCCTAGCATAGCCTTGATCAAGGTTGATTTTCCAGCTCCGTTGGGTCCAAGAATTCCTAGGATGGTTGGACCCTGGATGGTGAGAGAAAGATTCTCCAAGGCCAGTGTTTGCTGGTAAGCAACACTTAGATGTTCAATTTGAATCATGATTTTTCTCCTTTACCATTAATATACATAAATTAAAAAATTAAGTCAAGTTAATTTTTTTAAATAATTTAGATTAACTCACTTGTAATCATTGAAAAATAGACCTATTTTTGATAAGGTTATTACAAAAGATTGAAAGTGAGAAGATCATGGTACGTTTACAAGATGATTTTTATGATTACGTCAACGGGAAATGGGCTGAGACAGCTGTGATTCCAGATGACAAACCGTCAACCGGTGGTTTTATGGACTTGATCCAAGAGATCGAAAACTTGATGTTGGATATTACCGGAAAATGGCAACGAGGAGAAGAGCTGCCAGAAGACAGTATTCTCCAAAACTTTGTCAAATACCACAAGATGGTGGCAGATTTTGATGCGCGAGAAGCAGCTGGTGTGGCTCCAGCTATGCCCTTGATCAATGAAATCAAGGCCTTGTCTTCTTTTGAAGACTATACCAGTAAGTTGGGGACCTATGAGCTAGCTGGCAAACCAAATCTCATGCCATTTAGCGTGTCACCAGACTTTATGAATGCCCAAATGAATGTCTTGTGGGGAGAGTCTCTTGCTCTCATCTTGCCAGATACGACCTACTATGAAGAAGGCAACGAAAAGGGTCCAGAATTGCTGGCTATCTGGCGCCAAATGATGGAAAAACTCTTACCTAAATTTGAATTCTCAGAGGAAGAAATCAAGGATATCCTGGATAAGGTCATTGCAGCGGACGCAGAATTAGCCAAATATGTCTTGTCAAATGAAGAAAGATCAGAGTACAACAAACTCTACCATCCTTATGAGTGGGCAGATTTCAAGGCCTTGGTTCCAGAATTGCCACTCGATGCCTTCTTTACAGAAGTGATCGGACAAACACCAGATAAAATCATCGTGCCGGAAGAGCGTTTCTGGAAGGAATTCGCTCCAAAATACTACTCGGCAGCCAACTGGGAAACCATTCATGCCAAATTGAAACTCGGTGCAGCCTTAGATTGGACATCTTTCTTGACCGAAGAAATCCGTGTCCTGTCTGGTGAATATGGACGGATCATCACGGGGATTCCAGAAGCTCGTCCGAAAGAAAAAGCCGCTTTGGCTTTGGCAGAAGGACCTTATAGCCAAGCACTTGGCCTTTGGTATGCGGGCGAAAAATTCTCACCAGAAGCAAAAGCAGACGTAGAGCATAAAGTAGCGACCATGATTGACGTCTACAAGGAGCGCTTAGAAAAAGCAGACTGGCTCGCTCCTGAAACTCGTGAAAAAGCCATTGTCAAACTCAATGTCATTACACCGCATATTGGCTACCCTGAAAAATTACCAGAAACATACGCCAAAAAGATTATCGACGAGAGCAAGACCTTGGTGGAAAATGCTCAAGCTCTCTATGAAATTTCCATTGCCCATACTTGGAGCAAGTGGAACCAACCAGTCGATCGGAGCGAATGGCACATGCCAGCTAATATGGTCAATGCTTACTATGATCCGCAACAAAACCAAATCGTCTTCCCAGCAGCGATTTTACAAGCACCTTTCTATGACCTTCACCAATCATCATCAGCCAACTACGGCGGAATCGGTGCGGTCATTGCCCATGAAATCTCCCACGCCTTTGACACCAATGGAGCCTCCTTTGACGAGCACGGTAGCTTGAAAGACTGGTGGAAGCCAGAAGATTACGAAGCCTTTACCGCTCGTACTCAAAAAGTCATCGATCAGTTTGAAGGACAAGACTCATACGGTGCCAAGATCAACGGGAAATTGACCGTTTCTGAAAACGTAGCAGACCTCGGTGGTATCGCTGCAGCTCTTGAAGCCGCTAAGAAAGAGGAAGATTTCTCAGCAGAAGAATTCTTCACCAACTTTGCTCGCATCTGGCGCATGAAAGCCCGAACAGAGTACATGCAACTCCTCGCAAGTGTCGATGTCCACGCACCAGGAAAACTCCGCACCAATGTCCAATTACCAAACTTTGACGAATTCTTTGAAACCTTTGATGTCAAAGAAGGCGACGGCATGTGGCGCGCACCAGAAGACCGTGTGATTATTTGGTAAATTAAGATAGGAGAGACGATTCGGTTTACCGAAACTTCCTGCAGAAAAATAGGAAATCAATGCCGCATTCCATGAATGCCAATTGATTTATCTTTTTTCAAAAGGAAGTAGTCTCGACTTCAGTTGAGTGATTGCTTGACTTTCTTGACCATGTGGGCCATGCTCACCAGGCAATCTCTCTTTTTCTCGACGCTTTTAGGGCGAGTTCAATTTTGTGATAGTGATTTATCATTTTTTCAAAGGAAGTAGTCTCGACTTCAGTTAGGCGATTGATTGATTTTCTCGATGCTCGTGAAAGAATAAGAAATCCCCAAAGCCAAGTTTCAATCTACTGAAACTAGCTTTGGGGATTTTTGAGTGGATTAGAAATAACAGTGAATGTCATGATCTAAAAAAACTTGCTGGTAGTCATATAAATCTTCTGGATGCAGGGCTTTTATTCCTTCCATTTCATAGCGACGTCCTAAAAGCTTGTATTTGTTTTCTCCAAACTGGTGAAATGGGAGAAGTTGTACTTCATCGATATCGAGAGAATTAAAAAGAGAAGCAAATTCTTCAGCATCATTTAAAGAGTCGTTGAAATTAGGGATGACTGGGATACGTAAAACGATTGTTTTGTTTTGAGCAAAGGCATAATGAATATTTTTAATAATCAGATGATTGTTGACTCCGACAACCTTCTTATGTTTAAGTGTATTGTAATGTTTAAGGTCTGTATAAATAAAATCAACATACTGAATGAGATCGACAAATTTCTCATGTTCAACAAAAGCTGTCGTTTCGATTGCAGTATGAAGTCCAACTTCTTTCGCAGCTTTTAAGATTGCTTTGGCAAATTCAAATTGAGCGAAGATTTCTCCACCAGACAGGGTAAGGCCACCACCAGATTCTTCGTAGAAGTCAACGTCTTTTAAGACATCATCTATGATTTCTGTAACTGTTTTTTCTTCTCCTGTGATGGTTTCCTTTTTAGTAACAGCATCCAACATTTTTTCAGGATTTGCACGCTGGGATTCAGGATTGGAGCACCATGGACAACGCAGGGGACATCCTTTTAGAAATACAGTAGTTCGGATTCCAGGGCCATCATGGATACTAAAGTGTTGGATATTAAAGATTATGCCACGATTTTGTTCCATATTTTTGCTCTCCTATCAATCTAGTAAGTCCATTATACATTATTTAAGAAACTATTTCAATTACGAACGAAAGTTTATTTTGTTTTGAATTCACTCGAAAATTTGCTAAAATAGAGAAGAGGTAAAAACAATGCAACGTTTAGATGAAATATTGAAATTAGTATCGGAATTTGAAAAGATTGATGTTAATAGCTTGTCTGAGAAATTACAAGTCTCTAAAGTGACCATTCGAAAGGATTTGGACAAGCTAGAATCCAAAGGATTATTGCATAGAGAACACGGCTATGCTGTTTTAAATAGTGGAGATGATATCAATGTTCGATTGTCCTTTCAATATGATACCAAGAAAAGAATAGCCAGGGAAGCTGCTAAATTAATTAAGGATAACGACACGGTTTTGATTGAATCGGGCTCTACATGTGCCTTGCTAGCAGAAGAAATTTGCCAAACAAAAAAGAATGTCAAGATTGTGACAAATTCTTACTTTATTGCAGATTATATTCAGGAATATGATTCTTGTAAAATCATCCTACTTGGTGGTGAATTTCAAAAAGAATCGAGAGTGACTGTAGGTCCGCTTTTGAAAGAATTAATCCGCTCGTTTAGAGTTCCCTTTGCTTTTGTAGGGGTAGACGGATATGATGACGAACTTGGCTTTACTGGGAAAGATATGATGAGAAGTGAAGTTGTTCAAGCTATGTCTGATGTTTCTAAAGAAGTGATTGTCTTAACAGATTCAAGTAAATTTGGGAAATGTGGAACTGTCAGACGATTTGCACTTTCACAAGTTTCGAGAGTCATAACAGATAAGAATATATCTCAAGAAGCGAAAGAAAAACTTGAGGATTCGCAAACGATTTTAACCTTAGTATAAGAAGGAGAAGCCAATTGAAAGATGAACGGAAAAAGTTACTTGCTAAATTAGCCTATCTATACTATGTTGAAGACAAAAGTCAATCGCAAATCGCAGCAGAAACTGGAATCTACCGTACAACTGTCAGCAGAATGCTAGCAGAGGCCAAGAAAGAGGGCGTAGTAAAAATTGAAATCGAAAACTTTGATACTCGCCTCTTCCATTTAGAAAATTATATCAAACAAAAATATGGCTTAAAAGCTATTGAGATTATACCGAATCTAGTTGATGAGCCTCGAGAAAGCCTTGAAAAGCGACTGGCGCAAGCAAGTGCGGTCATGCTTCGTAATTTGATTGAAGATGGAATGACAGTCGGATTTTCATGGGGCAAGTCTCTCAGATTAATGGTAGAACAAGTTGGAACGAAGCGCTTGGATGGTGTTCAGTTTTATCCCCTAGCTGGAGGTCCCAGTCATATTCATGCTCGCTACCATGTCAATACGCTGATCTACAGTATGGCGAGTAAATTTCATGGGGAATGTCATTTTATAAACGCGAGTGTCATTCAAGAAAATTCTGAGGTGACGGAAGGCATCTTATCTTCTAAGTATTTTGAGGACTTGAAAGCTAGTTGGCGTTGTTTGGATGTTGCGGCTGTAGGGATTGGTGGCTATGCAGATAGCAAGAATCCTCAGTGGTTTGATATGCTGACATCGAATGATTTTAAGAAATTGGAGTCAGAACATGCTGTAGGAGAAGTATGCTGTCGTTTCTTTGATCAAGAAGGTATCCCAGTTTATCCTGAATTACAGGAAAGAACAATATCAATCACATTAGAGGAATTGAGAAAGGTACCAAACACCATCTCTTTGGCCTACGGTGATCAGAAAGCAAAAGCAATTTTATCGGTTTTGAAAGCCAACTATATCAATCATTTAGTCACAGATGAAGCAACGATCTTAAAAGTCTTAGAATTAGATGGTGATCAGCAATTTACTAAAAAATAGGACAGCAAGGATGCAGTCCTTATTTTTTTTAGTTGAATAGCACAAATGTGCAAAAATCAAAAACAACAATCAAATGTTGCGGTTTTTATTGACCGGCAAAAATATAAATGGTATATTGACAATAGAAAAAGCGCTTTCAGTAGATTGACAAAGGAGTGTAGTGCACATGGAAATAATTGTTGCAGACCAAATTATTATGGGATTGATTTTAAATGCGGGTGATGCTAAACAGCATATTTACCAAGCTTTATCATATGCTAAGGAGGGCGATTTTACATCTTCTGAAGGCGAAATTGCAAAAGCAGATGCAGCATTGCTAGAAGCGCATAACCTGCAAACACAATTTTTAGCCCAGGAAGCAGGTGGGACAAAGACAGATATTACAGCTCTGTTTGTGCACTCACAAGATCACTTAATGACTTCAATCACAGAGATTAACTTGATTAAAGAAATGATTGACTTACGTAAAGAACTTTCAGCGAAACAATAAGGAGGAAAAGAAGATGAAAATTGGATTGTTTTGTGCAGCAGGATTTTCAACAGGAATGTTGGTAAATAATATGAAGGTGGCGGCTAAGGAATTAGGGATTGATGCTGAGATCGATGCCTATTCTCAAGCGAAATTAGCAGATTTTGCCCCAGAAATCGATGTTGCATTGTTGGGCCCTCAAGTAGCTTATACTTTGGATAAATCAAAAGCGATTTGTGAGGCAAACCATATCCCTATTGCTGTCATTCCTATGGCGGATTATGGGATGTTAGATGGTAAGAAGGTACTAAATCTAGCTCTAGAATTGCTAGGAGAAAAATAAGGAGGCTTCCCATGTCTAATTTTAATTCTCAGAAAATTATCGCTCCAATCATGCGTTTTGTAAACATGAAAGGAATTATTGCTCTTAAAGATGGGATGTTAGCGATCCTTCCATTAACGGTAGTTGGTAGTTTGTTTCTTATTATTGGGCAATTACCATTTGAAGGTCTTAATCAGGCTATTGCTAGTGTATTTGGCGATACATGGACAGAGCCATTTATGCAGGTTTATTCAGGAACATTCGCCATCATGGGATTAATTTCTTGCTTCTCCATTGGTTATTCATATGCTAAAAACAGTGGAGTAGAACCTTTGCCAGCAGGAGTTTTGTCCCTATCTTCATTCTTTATCTTGTTAAAATCTTCTTATGTACCAGCTAAGGGAGAACCGATTGGTGATGCCATTGCAAAAGTATGGTTTGGTGGTCAAGGGATTATCGGGGCCATTATTATTGGTCTGGTAGTTGGTGCGATTTATACTGTGTTTATCCAAAGACATATTGTTATTAAAATGCCAGAACAAGTACCTCAAGCCATTGCCAAACAATTTGAAGCGATGATTCCTGCTTTCGTGATTTTCTTACTATCAATGATTGTCTATATCGTATCAAAAGTAGTGACAAGTGGCGGTACCTTCATTGAAATGATTTATGATGTCATTCAGGTTCCTTTACAAGGTCTAACAGGATCCCTTTACGGAGCGATTGGAATTGCCTTCTTTATTTCATTCTTGTGGTGGTTTGGTGTGCACGGACAATCAGTTGTCAATGGGGTAGTAACAGCCTTGCTACTTTCTAACCTGGATGCTAATAAATCAATGTTGGCAGCTGGGAAGTTATCCGTTGAAAATGGTGCCCACATTGTAACCCAACAATTCCTAGATAGTTTCCTTATTTTGTCTGGATCAGGTATAACCTTTGGTTTGGTTATTGCTATGTTATTTGCTGCTAAGTCAAAACAATATAAGGCACTTGGGAAAGTTGCAGCTTTTCCTGCAATCTTCAATGTTAATGAACCTGTCGTATTTGGCTTCCCAATTGTAATGAACCCAGTGATGTTCCTTCCATTTATTATCGTTCCAATTTTAGCAGCAATAATTGTTTATGCATCAATTGCTATTGGATTTATGCATCCATTCTCAGGTGTGACCCTTCCTTGGAGTACACCAGCCATTATA
The DNA here is from genome assembly GCF_015553625.1 of Streptococcus australis. GTDB lineage: Bacteria > Bacillota > Bacilli > Lactobacillales > Streptococcaceae > Streptococcus > Streptococcus australis_B. Next base: position 29,388 of record NZ_JADNGY010000006.1, read on the forward strand.
TCTGGATTTATGGTCGGAGGTTGGCAAGGAGCAGTAGTTCAAGTACTTGTTCTTGTGACCTCGACAGTTGTATACTTCCCATTCTTTAAATTCCAAGATAATCTTGCTTATAACAATGAATTACAAGCTGAAAAATAGTGCGTTTATTAGGAATGCACAGATGTGCGACTAGAATAGAATTTATAGGTATAATCCATAATTCATTGAAATTCGTAAAATTTAATGCTACTATAGTTACGAAAGAAAACAAAATAATTTCAAAAGAAAGGTTTTGAAAAAATGAAACAAGTAGAAGTAGCAAGTACAAGCATTAAAACAGAATATTTTGGAAGCCTTACTGAACGCATGAATAAGTATCGTGAAGATGTCTTAAACAAGAAGCCTTACATCGATGCTGAACGTGCTGTTCTTGCAACTAAGGCATATGATCGTTATAAGGAACAACCAAATGTTCTTAAACGTGCCTATATGTTGAAAGAGATTCTTGAAAATATGACCATCTATATTGAGGATGAATCCATGATTGCTGGAAACCAAGCATCCTCTAATAAAGATGCTCCGATCTTCCCAGAATATACTTTAGAGTTCGTTCTGAAGGAATTGGATCTTTTTGAAAAGCGGGATGGTGACGTCTTCTATATTACGGAAGAAACGAAAGAGCAGCTCCGTAGTATCGCACCGTTCTGGGAAAATAATAACTTACGTGCAAGAGCTGGAGCTCTTCTACCTGAAGAAGTATCTGTCTATATGGAAACAGGATTCTTCGGTATGGAAGGGAAGATGAATTCTGGAGATGCCCACTTAGCAGTCAATTATCAAAAATTATTGCAATATGGCTTGAAAGGTTTTGAAGAAAGAGCTCGCCAAGCTAAAGCAGCCCTAGATCTAACGGATCCAGCTAGCATTGATAAGTACCATTTTTACGATTCTATCTTTATCGTAGTTGATGCTGTTAAGACCTATGCTCAACGATTTGTGGAACTTGCTAAACAACTTGCTGAAACAGCAACTCCTGAACGTAAGAAGGAATTGCTTGAAATTGCAGAGATTTGCTCGAAAGTTCCATACGAGCCTGCAAGTACATTTGCAGAGGCTGTTCAGTCTGTTTGGTTTATTCAATGTATTCTTCAGATTGAATCAAATGGACACTCACTTTCATATGGCCGTTTTGACCAATATATGTATCCATACGTTAAAGCTGATTTGGAAAGTGGACGGGAAACTGAAGAGAGTATTGTTGAACGCTTGACCAACCTTTGGATTAAGACTATTACAATTAACAAAGTACGTAGTCAAGCACATACCTTCTCATCTGCAGGTAGTCCGCTATATCAAAACGTTACGATTGGTGGTCAAACGCGTGATAAGAAAGATGCCGTTAACCCATTGTCTTATTTAGTGTTGAAGTCTGTTGCTCAAACTCACCTTCCTCAACCAAACTTAACTGTTCGTTACCATGCTGGTTTGGATGCCCGCTTCATGAACGAATGTATTGAAGTTATGAAGCTCGGATTCGGTATGCCTGCTTTCAATAATGATGAGATCATTATTCCATCCTTTATTTCAAAAGGTGTTCTTGAAGAAGATGCTTATGATTACAGTGCAATTGGTTGTGTAGAAACAGCTGTTCCAGGTAAATGGGGATATCGCTGTACAGGTATGAGTTATATGAACTTCCCTAAAGTTTTGCTCATCACGATGAACGATGGAATCGATCCTGCTTCTGGCAAGCGCTTTGCACCAAGCTTCGGTCATTTTAAAGACATGAAGAGCTTCGATGAATTGCAGACTGCTTGGGACAAGACTTTGCGCCACTTAACCCGCATGAGTGTGATCGTAGAAAACTCGATCGACCTATCTCTTGAAAGAGAAGTGCCAGATATCCTCTGCTCAGCTTTGACAGATGACTGTATTGGACGTGGAAAACACCTAAAAGAAGGTGGAGCTGTCTACGATTATATTTCTGGTTTACAAGTGGGTATTGCAAACTTATCCGATTCACTTGCAGCAATCAAGAAACTGGTATTCGAAGAAGGACGCTTAACGCCACAAGAGCTATGGCATGCTCTGGAAACCGATTACGAGGGCGAACGTGGAAAAGAAATCCAAGAGATGCTTATCCATGATGCACCGAAGTATGGAAACGATGATGACTATGCAGACAGCTTAGTTCGAGAAGCATACGATATTTATGTGGATGAAATTGCTAAATATCCAAATACTCGTTATGGACGTGGGCCAATCGGTGGTATCCGTTACTCAGGAACGTCCTCTATTTCAGCCAATGTAGGACAAGGTCGTGGAACATTAGCTACTCCGGACGGTCGTAATGCCGGAACTCCACTAGCAGAAGGATGCTCTCCATCCCACAATATGGACCAACATGGCCCAACATCTGTTCTAAAATCTGTTTCTAAATTGCCAACAGATGAAATTGTTGGTGGTGTTTTACTGAACCAAAAAGTAAACCCACAAACTTTAGCCAAAGAAGAAGATAAATTAAAACTTATTGCTTTACTCCGTACGTTCTTTAATCGTCTACATGGATACCATATTCAATACAATGTGGTTTCTAGAGAAACGTTGTTAGATGCTCAAAAACATCCGGAAAAACACCGTGACTTAATTGTACGTGTTGCAGGCTACTCAGCTTTCTTCAATGTACTATCAAGAGCTACACAAGATGATATTATTGGACGGACAGAGCATACTCTATAGTAAAGAGGTATGTATATGGAATTTATGCTTGATACTTTAAATTTAGATGAGATAAAAAAATGGGCACGAGTGTTACCCCTTGCTGGGGTAACTTCGAACCCAACAATTGCTAAAAAAGAAGGGGACATTGATTTTTTTGATCGTATCCATAAGGTGCGAGAAATCATTGGGGGCTCTCCTTCCATCCATGTTCAAGTTGTCGCAAAAGATTATGAAGGAATTTTGAAAGATGCGGCTAAAATTCGCGAACAATGCGATGAAAACACCTATATTAAAGTCCCAGTAACACCTGAAGGACTTGCTGCAATTAAAGTGTTAAAAGCAGAGGGTTACAAAATTACTGCAACAGCAATCTATACTGTTTTTCAAGGGCTGTTAGCGATTGAGGCAGGAGCCGACTATTTAGCACCTTATTACAATCGTATGGAAAACTTAAACATTGATTCAGCTCAGGTTATTTCTCAGTTAGCGAGTGCCATAGAGCGTGATCATTCATCAAGCAAAATTCTAGCAGCTTCCTTTAAAAATGTGGCTCAAGTTAATCGAGCATTTAAAGAAGGAACACAAGCAATTACGGCAGGGGCAGATGTATTTGAAGCAGCTTTTGGAATGCCTTCTATTGCAAAAGCAGTAGATGACTTCGAAGCAGATTGGTCAGCCGTTCATCATAAGAATACAATTTGATAAAGGAGGAGTGTATGAGAAATTTTGCAAGCCCATCTCGTTACATTCAAGGGGAAAATGCTTTATTTGAAAATGCAAAACCTATTTTAGAACTGGGGAGTCATCCTGTTTTACTCTGTGATTCAGTGGTCTATGATATCGTAGGGGAACGTTTTGAAAAGTATCTCCTTCGGTATGGCTTTACAGTCTTGCCAGTATTCTTCAATGGTGAAGCTTCTGATAATGAAATCAATCGTGTGGTCAGTCTGGCAGAAGAAAATGGCTGTGACTTAGTCATCGGACTTGGTGGAGGAAAGACCATCGATAGTGCAAAAGCCATTGCCGATCTTCTAAAATCACCAGTTGTCATTGCTCCGACCATTGCCTCTACAGATGCTCCGGTTTCAGCCTTGTCAGTTATCTATACGGATGAAGGTGCTTTTGCTCGCTATATCTTCTATTCTAAAAACCCAGAATTGGTCTTGGTGGATAGCAAAGTCATCTCTCAAGCACCAAAACGTTTGCTCGCTTCTGGTATCGCAGATGGATTAGCGACTTGGGTTGAAGCGCGTGCAGTGATGCAAGCTAACGGAAAAACCATGCTAGGCAAACACCAAACTTTAGCTGGTGTCGCGATTGCGCAACGTTGTGAAGAAATCTTATTTGCAGACGGACTTCAAGCCATGGCTGCTTGTGAAGCCAAAGTGGTAACGCCTGCTCTTGAAAACATCATTGAAGCCAATACCCTTCTCAGCGGGATTGGATTTGAAAGTGGTGGCTTGGCAGCAGCTCATGCCATCCATAATGGCTTTACAGCCCTTACTGGAGACATCCACCATTTGACACACGGTGAAAAAGTAGCCTACGGAACGCTAGTTCAATTGTTCTTGGAAAACCGTCCAAAAGAAGAATTGAACAAATACATTCGTTTCTATCAACAAATCGGTATGCCAACGACTCTGAAAGAAATGCATCTTGAAAATGCAAGCTACGAAGATCTTCTCAAGGTTGGCCAACAAGCCACCATTGAAGGAGAAACCATCCATCAAATGCCATTCAAGGTACAAGCATCTGATATTGCTCAAGCCATTGTAGCAGTGGATGCTTATGTCAACTCCTTAGGCTAATCAAAGAAATACAGAAACCATCGTCTGTTGGCGATGGTTTTTTTGATGGTTGGTCGTTTTCTGGGGTCCGACTCTTTAAGAGTTCGGGAGATAAATCAAGTTTAGCTGTTTCAAATTATATACTAGTTGAATCCGACCATCATTTTAGAAGGTGTATGTGAAATAGGAATTATCTTTTTGTTTACACACATTCAGTATTCACAGCCCGCTCTTTGGGTAACTTATTTCGCGGTTTTGAATGTTTATGAAGCTTGAGTGACAAGGATGTAAGAATGAACAAACAGATTATCCAAGCGATTAATATTTGAAAAGAACAACTCGTTAAACTAAACTCTGCTTTTGTGAATAATTCAGTATAAGCTCCAAGAAAAGTATATTTAATAAAATCAGCGATATCAGGATTCATTTGAGACAAGTTTGGTCCCATTGCAATAATCAACATAACAGGTAAGCCATTGATTTGCGCTTTTGATTGTGTCGAAGAAAAAGCTCCGATGCATAGGTTAATGAGAATAACAGCCATAGCTGTCAAAATAACGACTAAAGTATATTCAAGGTAAATTTTAGAAAGATCTGCACCTGCAATAATAGGAAATAAAACCATATTCAAAACAGTAATGACAACTGGGTGTATTAAAACTGAGATGAGATATTCGTATGGTCGTACACCACTTAGTAAAAGCGTTTTAAGATTCTTCTTTTCTTTCTCTTCAGCAATAATAGTGGAAACAGTACTGCCAACAGACATGGCAATTGCTGTGGATAAGCAGAGGAACATTAAGTCAAGGCCTTTGTCCTTCCCTAAATTCATAAAATTCTTATAAATAATGAGCAAGCCATAGGGCATCAACACTTGTACCAGTAAGTTTTTATTTGCGATAATGGTTTGGTTTCTTAACCATAGCAATGCTTTCATTCGATTAAACATTTAATTTTTCCCCCGTTAATCTTATAAAGATTTCTTCCAAAGTTGGCTCACATGAGTGGATAGAAATAAGATCATTTGTAGCTAATGTCGATAATTCTGAAAAATCAAAGATTCTTTCTTGGTGATTTTTATAAATAACTTTTATCCGTTTATTTGTGTTATATTTTTGAATGATATCCGCTGGGCTACCTTGTTCAATGAGTTTTCCTTTATTTAATAAGTCCAAATGATCACATAATAAAGTAGCTTCGTTCATATCATGAGTGGTTAGAAAGATTGTGGTCCCACTTTCTTTTAATTGAACTAACAACTCATGAATCGATTTTGAAGTTGTTGGGTCCAAACCACTTGTTGGCTCATCCAAAAATAGAATTTTAGGTTGATTGATTAAAGCGCGAGCTAGTAACATCCGTTGCTTCATTCCAGTAGATAATTGTTCAGCTAATATCTTTTTGCTAGCTAACAGTCCTACCTGATCAAGTAACTCATCTACTCTATTCAAATTAATACCGTAAAGCTTTGCATATAGAAGGAGATTTTTTTCTAAGGATAGTTTTTCATAGAAGCCACTTTGGTCACTAACAATCCCAATTTTTTCTAAATCTGTCGGATGTAGATCCTGAGAATCTTTTCCTAACAATTGAGTTTTTCCACTGTCTGGTAGTAGTTGCCCAGTAAGAATGTTGATCATCGTTGTTTTCCCAGATCCGGATGGTCCCAGAAATCCGAAAATCTCTCCCTCTTTAATCTCAAAATTAATAGAATTTAGGGCAGTCTTACTGCCAAATGTTTTCACGATATTTTTTGCAACAACCATTGAAGTCATTTATTTTCCTCGCTTTCTGTTAAATCAGTCATTTCAATTATTTCAATGCCTTCCGGTTTTTCATAGACCAATGTCTCTTTTTCATTAGGAGCTAATAATAGAATTTTAAAAAGTTTATGATTGACCATCACCTTACAGAGACGTCTTGTTTTTGATTGGTTTGTGATGGTAATTCTTTTTTGTTCGATAAAATGAGAAGATATCTCGTATGTTAACTCCTTATTCATAGATACATCATCCCATCACAAAATAGATTTAATGTGTTAGTAAATACCATCAGATTCTTCCTTTCTTTGTGTGTTCCTTTTGATGCTTCTATTGTAGTTCAAAGAAAATAAAAAGAACATGACATCTAGGTCAGGTTGGCCATCAGCTGGGATTTGCAAGAGTCAAGTCGGTTTACTAACAAGATTAGCAAGAGCAATAAAAAAAGAAGTTCGTAAACTTCTCTTGTTTATGTAATGGATACATTCCCACCTAAATCTCGTTCTTTTTCTTTGGTCAAGTTATTCACTAGAACCTGATCGTTTAGCATCCTAGCAAACTCAATGGATTTATTATAGGACTGTTCTGCTTTATGATGATTTTTTTCTACTTCCAAATAATATTTAGCTTCAAAGGCATAGATAACAGGTTTATGTTGAAAATTATTTGTACTCTCAGTTATCTCTCGAAAAACTTTTGTATAAATTAAGTAATCTTCTACTTTTACTTGTGTTAAAATTCCTATCAATATTCTTTCGAGTATATAGATACGTTCATTATCACTATAATCAATATATAATAAAACTTTTTTAGATAATTCTTCAAAATAAGTTTTATCTTCTAACCCAATAGCACAACATAGGAAATACAGATTGATTATTAGAAGATCATTATAACTATACTTTTTTTTCTTTAAAATTTGATGCAAATATTCCTCTAGCAATGTCAAACCATACGTAACATCTCGACTGCTAAAAACATCTAATTGAACTTGTAAAACTTCAACTAGTAATTGTTCTTCTTCTGGTAGATTGTCATAAAAATTCTCATATATTTCATCAAACATTTCTTCTAAAATGCCAATACGTTTTTCGTCCCCATAACTATGAGCTCGTACTAATTTATTTTTTAATTCCAGATACCGCTTGGGTATTTCTATTTTGTCTACATCTATGATGTCCTCTATTGGACAATTCAATCTCTGAGATAAAAACATTAATTTAGAAAGAGATACTAATACTTGGCCGTTTTCAATACGAGCAAGTTGACGAATGGTTAATTCAGATTCATCTCCACAAACATCTGCTTGAGTCATATGTTGGTTCAGACGAGCTCCTCGAATATTGTTACCGATTTTCAATTTTAATTCAGCATCTTTATCTTCAATAGTCATACCTTACTCCTAGAATTAATATTTATCAGTATTATATCATGAAATAAGCTCTCTTTTTCAAGGATTTCTGTGTCATTTTTGCTAGGATCCAAATCAACTAACTGTTTAGAATATCATATTTATGAGTTAGAGACTTTGAAGTGCTTATTAAGGATTCTGCCATTCTGATAGTGTCTTCCCTCCCACATAGCTGACAAATGCAACCATATAGAAGGATCAAAGGCAAATGCTCCGATTTTTGATAGACTCAGGAGGTAGCGTTACAAATACAAATTGGAGGAAATGAAATGACAGAATGTAGTCAAAAAGAATTAGCAAAAATTGTAGGTGGTGGGGGTTCTCGCCCAAATGTGATTCCAGGTCAGTCAGATAAGATTGAGATTGGTCGTCCTGGCTTTGTGAAGCGACCACCGCTCGCTCGTATTTAAGACATGATAGCAATCTTGATCATGGTGTTTTGAAATCTAGATAGAAAGAATAGGAGAAAAAATGAAAATCTATGCAGAAACAGAATTAACGACAAATGAACTCGAACAAACCGTTGGAGGAATGATCCGTCCGACCAGAAGTCCTGAACTAACATATGGTGGCGGTGGTTGGGGGACCTCTGGAATTTACCCGGGGTGGGGAAATCAAGGAATGTCTCCTTCGGGTGGCAGCTTTAGCTGGCTGATGCAAATTGCCCCAATATTTAGTAGAAAAAGAAAGTAAGATAGAAAGGTGAATGCAATGAGAAAGACAGACAGACCGTTTCAACTCGCGACACTAGGGATTCTCTGCATCAATTTTGCGCTTTTTAACGTGGGGCTTCCAACGGATTTAGTGGGCCATCTATCGGATGCTTCTTATTATAGTTTGCTCCTTTTGTTGATCGGATTGATTGGGGGGTTAGCCGTTACACTCTTGGTAAAGAGTCGTCGTTGGGAGTTGTACGGGAAATTTACCTTTAAAGCGTCCTATTTGGCGGTTTTTGTGCTTGTTTTTCTTGCTCACTTTTTATGGGATATGTTTTCTGCAGAGGCATTTCCACCGACTAAGAATTCCATAGCCCTTGCAGAAGTATCTAGTGGTTTGTCAGGCTGGGCCTTGGTATTGATACGTTATGTTTATGCCTGCTTGCTGGCTCCTATTGTGGAGGAACTAGTCTTTCGTGATTTGGTCATGACGGCGTTGGCATCTTATCAGAAGTATAAGCTGGATATACTGGTGTCTGCTTCCTTGTTCAGCCTCTCGCATGTCTGGCAGCATGGTTGGGATTTGCCAAGCTTTATCGTCTACTTGGTACCAGGCTTGCTATTTTGTGCGGTCCTGCGCTATACCAAATCGATCTACTGGACCATCCTTCAGCATGCCTCTTGGAATAGCTTCCTTACCCTCGTATCCCTCATGGTCAGTGGGATTTAAGCAAGGGGAGCTAGTGTCAGAGAGCTTTATCCATCATCAAAGAAGCAGTCTCTACTGCTTTTTTGTATGGAGGCAAAATCATTATTTTTTCTTAACTTTTGAAATATTATACAGTTAAGCGTTTACATTTTTCCGTAAAGTGCTATAATTTAATATGAAGAATAACATTTTATACAGAGGTGATCCATATGAAAAAAGGGAAGCTACTCTTAGCCACCGGCGCTCTGCTTTTGTCTGTAAGCGCACTGGTAGCCTGCTCACAAGGAGGGAAATCTTCAAGTTCGGACAACCAGGTCTTTAGTTATGTCTATACGCAAGACCCGGATACTTTGGATTATTCACTCTCTAACAAGAAGTCAACCTCAGAATTTACAGGAAATGCTGTGGATGGCTTATTAGAAGTTGACAAATACGGCAACTTAATCCCATCTCTCGCTAAGGATTGGACTGTTTCAAAAGATGGTCTGACTTATACCTACAAACTTCGTAAAGGGGTTAAATGGGTAACCGCTGAGGGGGAAGAATTCGGAGAAGTCAAGGCTCAAGACTTTGTGACAGGGCTTCAGCATGCGGCGGATAAGAAGTCTTCGGCCCTCTATCTCGTCCAACAATCCGTTAAAGGATTGGATGATTATGTCTCAGGGAAAACCAAAGACTTCTCAACGGTTGGTATCAAAGCCATTGATGACTATACGGTTCAATACACCTTGAACCAACCAGAAAGTTTCTGGAATTCAAAAACGACCATGGGTATTTTGATGCCAGTCAATAAAGAATTCTTAGATTCTAAGGGAGATGACTACGGTCAAGGTACTAACCCTTCCAGTATCCTCTATTGTGGTCCTTATTTGATCAAAGCCATCACATCTAAATCTGTTGTGACGCTTGAAAAGAACCCAACCTATTGGGATGCGGATAATGTTAAAATTTCTAAGGTGAAGCTGACCTATTATGATGGACAAGATTCAGAATCTTTGATCCGTGGATTTGATAACGGAGACTATACCTTTGCCCGTGTCTTCCCAAATGGCTCTAACTATAAGAGTGTAGAGAAGAAACACAAAGATGACATTGTCTTCAGTGACCAAGGATCCTCTACTTATAACTTGTCTTTCAACATTGACCGTCAAGCTTATGAGATTACGACTAAAACTACAGATGCTCAAAAGAGCTCAACCAAGAAAGCAATCTTGAATAAAGACTTCCGTCAAGCCATTATGTTTGCCTTCAACCGCAAGGCCTATGTAGCGCAAGCCAATGGGGAAGCATCTGCAGACAAGGTCATCCGCAACACCTTCACTCCTCCAAACTTTGTTCAAATTGATGGCAAAGATTTCGGTGAGTCTGTAGAGAAAAACTTAGAAGAATATGGTGATGAATGGAAAGGTGTTTCTGTCGAAGATGGAAAAGATACCCTTTACAATCCAACCAAGGCCAAGGAAGAGTTTGCCAAGGCCAAAGAAGCTCTTCAAGGCCAAGGGGTAGAGTTCCCGATTCATTTGGACCTCCCTGTTTCATCCACCTATACAGAAGGAGTCAAGCAAGCTCAATCCTTTAAACAGTCGATCGAATCTACCCTAGGAGCAGAAAATGTCGTCATCGACTTGAATATGGTATCTGAGGACGATCTTAATCGAGTGACCTACTTTGCTGAAAATGCTTCTCAACAAGACTGGGATTTGAACAACAACTTGGGTTGGGGTCCAGACTATACCGATCCATCTTCTTACCTAGATATCACAAACTCTAAGAATGGTGAAAATGCAAATTCTTACTTCGGATTTGATGCTGGTACTAATAACGCAGCTGCTAAAGAAGCTGGTTTTGATGAATACGATCAATTGATTGAAGATGCACATAATGAAACAAAAGATGTCAATGACCGCTATGAAAAATATGCTAAGGCTCAGGCTTGGTTGACTGATAGTGCCCTCTTAATCCCGATTCATTCAGATGGTGCCTCTCCAGGTGTTCGTAAGACAGTTCCATACACAGCTGCCTTTGCTTGGACAGGACACAAGGGTCAAACCTTCAACTACAAGTACTTGGAATTGCAAGACAAAGTTTTGACAACCAAGGAGTACGATGAAGCGCGTGAACAATGGAAGAAAGAAAAAGAAGAATCCAATAAGAAAGCTCAAAAAGAACTAGAAAGTCACGTAGAAGACTAGGAGTTTAAGAGCGATTGTATATTGAACAGGGAAGAGAGTGGGACAGAAATCGGTAATTCGTTAGAATTTGATTTCGTCGTCCCACCTCCGCAGACAATTGAGAGGCTAGGACTTTGTCCCAGCCTCTTTTTGGTGGATAGAACCTTTAAAAATCCCCTAAAAATGGTATAATAGGAGCATCACGAAAATTGGAGAGACAGCATGAGTTTTTACAATCATAAAGAAATCGAGCCTAAGTGGCAGAAACACTGGGCTGACCATCACACCTTTAAGACAGGAACAGACGCTTCAAAACCTAAGTTTTATGCGCTTGACATGTTCCCTTACCCATCTGGAGCGGGTCTTCACGTAGGACACCCAGAAGGCTACACAGCGACAGATATCCTTAGCCGTTTCAAACGTGCGCAAGGCTACAATGTCCTTCACCCAATGGGCTGGGATGCTTTTGGTTTGCCTGCAGAGCAATACGCTATGGATACAGGGAATGACCCAGCGGAATTCACAGCAGAAAACATTGCTAACTTCAAACGCCAAATCAATGCGCTTGGATTCTCTTACGACTGGGACCGTGAAGTCAATACGACAGATCCGAACTACTACAAGTGGACGCAATGGATTTTCACGAAGCTTTACGAAAAAGGCTTTGCTTATGAAGCAGAAGTGCCAGTAAACTGGGTTGAGGAACTAGGAACAGCTATCGCCAACGAAGAAGTCCTCCCTGACGGAACCTCTGAGCGTGGTGGCTATCCAGTTGTCCGCAAACCAATGCGCCAATGGATGCTCAAAATCACTGCCTATGCGGAACGCTTGCTCAATGACTTGGATGACCTGGATTGGCCAGAGTCTATCAAGGACATGCAACGCAACTGGATTGGGAAATCAACTGGTGCCAATGTCACTTTCAAGGTGAAAGGAACAGACAAGGAATTCACCGTCTTTACGACTCGTCCAGATACCCTTTTCGGTGCGACTTTCACTGTCTTAGCTCCTGAGCATGAGTTAGTAGATGCCATCACAAGTCCAGAACAAGCAGAGGCTGTAGCTGACTACAAACACCAAGCAAGCCTCAAGTCAGACTTGGCTCGTACAGACCTTGCCAAGGAAAAAACAGGGGTTTGGACTGGTGCTTATGCCATAAACCCTGTCAATGGCAAGGAAATTCCAATCTGGATTGCCGACTACGTTCTGTCTAGCTATGGAACTGGTGCTGTTATGGCTGTACCTGCTCATGACCAACGTGACTGGGAATTTGCTAAACAATTCGGCCTTCCAATCGTAGAAGTCTTGGAAGGTGGAAACGTAGCAGAAGCTGCTTACACAGAGGATGGCCTTCACGTCAACTCTGACTTCTTGAACGGACTCAACAAAGAAGAAGCGATTGCCAAGATTGTGGCTTGGTTGGAAGAAAAAGGCTTTGGTCAAGAGAAGGTGACTTACCGTCTCCGCGACTGGCTCTTTAGCCGTCAACGTTATTGGGGTGAACCAATCCCAATCATTCATTGGGAAGATGGAACTTCAACAGCTGTTCCAGAAAGTGAACTCCCACTTGTCTTGCCAGTAACCAAGGACATCCGCCCTTCAGGTACTGGTGAAAGCCCATTGGCTAACTTGACAGACTGGCTTGAAGTGACTCGTGAGGATGGTGTCAAAGGTCGTCGTGAGACCAATACGATGCCACAATGGGCAGGTTCAAGCTGGTACTACCTCCGCTATATCGATCCACACAACACTGAGAAATTGGCTGACGAGGATCTCCTCAAACAATGGTTGCCAGTCGATATCTACGTGGGTGGGGCAGAACACGCCGTGCTCCACTTGCTTTACGCTCGTTTCTGGCATAAATTCCTCTATGATATCGGTGTTGTTCCAACCAAAGAGCCATTCCAAAAACTCTTTAACCAAGGAATGATTTTGGGAACAAGCTACCGTGACCACCGTGGCGCTCTTGTGGCAACTGACAAGGTTGAAAAACGTGACGGTTCCTTCTTCCATGTGGAAACAGGGGAAGAGTTGGAGCAAGCACCAGCTAAGATGTCTAAATCCCTCAAGAACGTTGTCAATCCAGACGATGTGGTGGAACAATACGGTGCGGATACCCTTCGTGTCTATGAAATGTTCATGGGACCACTTGATGCTTCCATCGCTTGGTCTGAAGAAGGATTGGAAGGAAGCCGTAAATTCCTCGATCGTGTGTACCGTTTGATCACAACCAAGGAAATCGTTGCGGAAAACAATGGCGCTCTAGACAAGGTTTATAACGAAACCGTTAAAGCTGTCACAGAGCAAATTGAGTCGATGAAATTCAACACAGCCATTGCCCAACTCATGGTCTTTGTCAATGCAGCTAACAAGGAAGATAAACTTTATGTAGACTACGCTAAAGGCTTTATCCAATTGATCGCTCCATTTGCGCCTCACTTGGCAGAAGAACTCTGGCAAACAGTCGCAGCAACAGGTGAGTCTATCTCTTATGTGGCTTGGCCAACATGGGACGAAAGTAAATTGGTTGAAGACGAAATCGAAATCGTCGTTCAAATCAAAGGTAAAGTCCGTGCTAAACTCATGGTTGCGAAGGACCTGTCACGCGAAGAATTGCAAGAAGTCGCTTTGGCTGACGAAAAAGTCAAAGCAGAGATCGATGGCAAGGAAATCGTGAAGGTGATTGCGGTACCTAACAAGCTTGTCAACATTGTTGTGAAATAACCAATAAAAAACAGTTGAAAATTATTTCAACTGTTTTTCTATCTTAATGACGTCGGGCTAAGTCAGCTCCGAATTTATATCCTGCATTAAAGACGGATACAAAAAAGTTTGCAACTCCTGAAATCGCAACGATTTCAGCTAGACCAACACCGCCCTTGGTGTTTTCTAATTCTTCAGTTGTTAAAAGTTGTAAATTGTTCATTGCTTTTCTCCTTTCTGATTCCCCGATATGCAATGATGAGGATCCAAATAACAAGAATCCCAGAAAGTAAATCACTCACTCCATAAGTTTCAAATGGGAGTGTGAGATAGTGAAGGTCGTGTAAGATTTGTAGAACTGCTAAAAAGATTCTAGAAAAAAGTAAAGTAGATATCGTGATGATATGGAATATGCGTCTTTTTTTCATCGTTCTTACCTATGGACGGTTAGCTAGATATCCTAGTCCTGCTCCTGCAGCAAAAACGAGTCCAATACTACTGACAGCAGTTGCAGCAATTTTCCATGTAGCTACCCCTGCAATGACAGCTGGTATAAATCCACCTTGAATAGAGGATAGTTCGTGATCTGATAGTATGTCATCAGAATGAATAGAAATTGTGTTCATCTATCTTCTCCTTTCTTTGAAGAAAATTGTTTCTTCACCTGTATTATTCGTAAAAATTCCAGAAAATCTCTCCTTATTTTCAAAATCATGAAAAAAGTTGAAAGTCACCTTCGGAGTGTGATAAAATAAGAAACTATATTAGCTATGAAGAGATTGGAGAATGAGCGATGAAGAAACCAGTGATTGGGATTACGGGTAACCAACGCCCTTTTCGTGAAGAGGAAGGAATGTACCTCAGTTACACACCGACAGGCTTTGTCCAAGGGGTTCAAGAAGCGGGGGGCATCCCCCTCATCCTTCCGATTGGAGACCCAGCAACGGCTGAGCACTATATTTCCTTGATTGACAAGCTGATCATCACAGGTGGTCAGCATGTTTCTCCTCAGTTTTATGGGGCAGAAAAGGAAATTGTCAGTGACGATTACTTGCTTGAGCGCGACCTTTTTGAATTGGCCTTGATTAAGGAAGCAGTAGCTGCTAAGAAGCCTATCTTTACAGTTTGCCGAGGCATGCAGCTCTATAATGTAGCTATGGGCGGGACGCTTTACCAAGATATCGATCATCACTGGCAGGAAAATCCTTCCAGCGAAGCTAGTCATTCAATCGAAACCGTCGAGGGGACCGTTTTGCGAGACTTGTTCGGGGAAGTTGGTCAGATTAATTCCTACCACCATCAAGCGATCAAGGATTTAGCCCCTCATCTAGAAGTGATTGCTGTTAGCTCTGAAGATCAGATCATCGAAGCGGTGCAATCATCCCACGGGACAGCTTTTCTCGGGGTTCAGTGGCATCCAGAACTGCGTTATCAGATAAGTGAAGGAGACAAGGCTCTCTTTGATTATGTCGTTAATCAACTATAATGGAAACAAAACACGTTAGAAATCGGGTCTTCTGATAGCTAGCGTGTTTTTTCTATAATCTGCGTAAAAATGACTGAAAATAGTCTCTAGGAAGAGGGCTGAAAGGGAGTATAATAGAGAGGAAGACAATGAGAGAGGATAAACACATGATCAACTTTCCACAAGATTTTTTATGGGGGACTTCGACATCTGGTCCTCAGACAGAAGGGCGCTTTGCCGGAGATGGCAAGGGGGACAACCTCTGGGACTACTGGTATCAAGTAGAGCCTCATCGCTTTCGTTTCCAAGAAGGGCCCGGCTTAACTTCGACCTTTTATGAAAATTGGGAAGAAGACATTGAGCTTCTAGTCGAGACTGGACATACCGCCTTTCGGACTTCTATCCAATGGTCTCGAATCTTCCCTGAGGGGCGTGGAGAAGTCAATCCAGTAGGAGTGGCCTTTTACCGCCAAGTGTTTGAACGCATCAAATCCAAAGGCATTCATTTGATGGTCAATCTTTATCACTTTGATCTTCCTTTTGCCTTGCAAGAACAAGGAGATGGTTGGGAGAACAAGGAGACGGTCTATGCCTATCGCGACTATGCTCGTTTCTGCTTTGAAACCTATGGGGACTTGGTCGATCAGTGGATTACCTTTAATGAGCCTATTGTTCCTGTAGAGTTTGGCTATTTTTATGATGCCCATTACCCACATAAGGTGGATGCCGCTGCAGCAGTCAAAGTTGCCTACCATACCCAGTTGGCAAGTAGCCTTGCTGTCAAGGCCTGCCACGAGGTGGATCCAAACTATCGAATCGGAGTGGTATTGAACTTGACACCAGCCTATCCACGGAGCCAACATCCAGCAGATGTCAAGGCAGCACGAATCGCTGAACTCTTCCAAGCCAAGTCTTTTCTCGATCCATCTGTGCTTGGGACTTACCCACCAGAGTTGGTAGAAATCCTGCGAGAACGCGATCTCTTGCCAGAGGTAGATTCAAGTGACTTAGAGCTGATAAAAGAACATACAGTTGACTTCTTAGGGGTCAACTATTACCAGCCAATGCGGGTCTCTGTGCCCCGTTATGCGCCAAACCCAGAGTCTCCAATGCTGGTTGAGCAATTCTACGAACCCTATGTCATGCCAGGTAGAAAGATTAACCCACACAGAGGTTGGGAAATCTATGAGCAGGGCTTATATGACATTTCGCAAAACATCAAAGAAAATTATGGCAACATCGAGTGGCTCCTAACAGAGAATGGAATGGGAGTTGAAGGGGAAGAAAAATTCCGTCAAAATGGGGAAATCCAAGATGACTACCGGATTGACTTCGTCAAAGATCACTTGCGTGAATTGCACCGGGCTATTCAAGAAGGGGCCAACTGTAAGGGCTACCTCATGTGGACCTTTATCGACTGCTGGTCTTGGCTCAACGGCTATAAAAACCGCTACGGCCTTGTCGAATTAGACCTAGCCACTCAAGAAAGACGCCTGAAAAAATCGGGCCATTGGTTCCGTGAGTTGAGCCAGCAGAATGGATTTGAAGAGTAAGTTTTTGAAGATGGTTGAGGAATTTATTGTCCAAGTATGATAGAATTCGTTCATTTCAGTAGTTGACTAATTAGTTTTATTTTCGGAAGTGCAGAACTCCATCAGATGCAGCTGTTTCTGATGGCATTCTTCATTTCCGATTTTTCATTTAGTACTGGAAAAAGTTAAAAAACGTTCAACTTTAATATGTGCTATAATAAAACCAGAAGAAAAGGAGCTTGTATGATGGATTTTAAAACAGAATTAGGGAAAAAAGTACAAACTCTACGTGAAAGTAAGGGATTAAGTAGACAAGCAATCTGTGGTATTGAGGACATATTAACGACACGCCAACTCCAGCGAATTGAAAAGGGTCAGTCTTTACCAACAATTGCAACAGCAAAGTATATTGCTGAGCAACTAGGTGTTTCCCTAGATACGCTAACGAATCAAACGAGTTTAGAATTGCCGGCAGAATATCTGAACCTCAAGTATCAATTACGGACTTTATACCATTATGGAGATCAAGATCGTCTTCATCGGCATGAAGAAATTATTGAGGACATTTATGAAAATTATTTTGATCACCTGCCAGAGGAAGAAAAACTGTCTGTCCAGGTCGCCCAAGCTACGGTTGATATGATTGGATCTAAAAATCCTTCTTTTGATCAAGGTTTATTAGATGAGTATCTAGGGCAAGCCATGAAGAAAAAAGAGTTAAGTCCTAACGATGTGGAAATAATTAAATTGCGCTTGCTTTCTTTGGCTTTGGGGGTCTTTGATCAAGAAGAATTTATACACTTAGTGGAGAAGATTATACTTGCGATAGATTATTACCCCTTATCAGAGTTGGAAATGCTACAAAATACGCTCATCTCAGCTGCAGGCGTGTTAGCCCATTATGGGATATACGACAGGTTGCCAGACATTGTTAAAGCCTTAAATGATATTATGACAAAGAGACATGATTTTCAGGATAATATTTTTGTTTATGCTTTAAATTGGAAAGTTGCTTTATTTATAGAAGATGATCTAGAAAAAGCAAAAAATGATTATCAAAAAGTATGCTTGATGGCAGACTTATTATCTGAGAATTTAGTGAAGAAAAACATGCAAGAAGAATGGAAAGAGGACCTTGAGAAAAAGGGTCTAAACTACACTGAGGTATAGAGAAGTATTTATCCTTTCGTCTGTTGTTCTTGAAAAATATAAAATGAACATTGAGAGAGTGGGACAGAAATCGGTAATTGGTGAGAATTCGATTTCGTTGTCCCACCTCCGCACAGTTGAGTAGGGCTGTAAAAGCTGATGAAATCAGCGTAGTAGAGCTCACTCAACCACTGCGTCTTGCTCGACAATCCAAAGACAGTTGAGAGGCTGGGACTTTTGTCCCAGCCTCTTTTGTTGGTGAAAATAATGGTTAGACTTGGACATGAATGTCCTCACGTTAAATGATAGAAATTGGATATACTGAGAGTAGAAGAAAGGAAGGAAGAAGTTGCTTCAGGAAGGATGTTGGTGTCAGAAAATGGAAATTAGATTACACAATGTAAAGAAAAGCTATGGTTCCTTTGAGGCTTTGAAAGGAATTGATTTAGTTCTTGAGGAAGGAAAATTTTATGGACTTCTTGGACCGAATGGTGCAGGGAAAACAACACTCTTTAATTTGTTGATTAAAAATTTCAAGCCAAGTTCAGGAGAGATTCTTTGGGAAGTGGATGGAAAATCTTTGCCAACGAAAGATTTTTATCGACATATCGGTATTGTATTTCAAAGTAATCGTTTAGATGATAACTTAACGGTAGAGGAAAACTTAGTATCTCGTGGATCCTTGTACGGCTTATCAAAATCACAAGTACAAACGCGTATTACAGATTTGCAATCCTATTTGGATGTAGCTACTCTAAAAAAGAAAAAATATGGCAGTTTATCAGGAGGACAAAAACGAAAAGTAGATATTGCCCGAGCTTTATTGCCACAACCGTCTTTGCTGTTGTTAGATGAGCCAACAACTGGTTTAGATCCACAATCTCGTCATGATTTATGGGAAGCGATCCATCAGCTGAACAAAAAAGGTAATATGACTGTCGTTCTTATCACTCATTATTTGGAAGAGATGGCTGCTTGTGATATCTTAAATGTTTTAATCGAAGGTAATTTGTATTATTCAGGAGATATTGCTAATTTTATTAAACAGCATTCAACCACTAACTTGAATGTCACTTTAAAACCTGGTCAATCAGTAAAATCGTTATCTGTATCTAAATTTGTAAATAAGTGTCAAGTTCTCTCTGAGGCAGAAGTCGTATTTAAGGATGTCTCGGTTGAAGAGATGATGGAGATTATTTCAGAAAATCAAGGAAAATCAATTATTGAAACATTTAATGTGGAGTACTCCAATTTGGAAGCAGCTTATTTGAACTTACTAAAATCTAAAGGAGGAGAGGGGAATGCTTGAATTAATTTCTAGAAATCGGAAAGTCTATACACGAGATCGATTAGCTTTCTTGATGTCCTTCTTATCGGTCATCATCTTAATCTTGGTTTATCAAGTCTTTCTAGGACAAATTCAGATTGATGCCATCAAGGAGGCTTTGAATAGTGATACCGCCTCTACGGATACCATTCAGATGGTCAATTATTGGTTAATCTCAGGTTTAACAACTATTATTTCAATGACAAGTACTCTTGGTGCATTTGGCGTAATGGTTTCAGATAGAGAAAAGAAGTTGAGTGAGGACTTTAAAGTCAGTCCAGTATCTAACTTTAAGGTTGAATTAGCCTATGCAGTTTTTGCAATTCTATTTGGGATTATTATGACCATGTTCTCTTGTGTTTTTGCAATTGGTATTTTTAATGGTTTTAGTTCTCTTCTTGATTATTCAATGACTGATTACTTATCAATTTTGGGGGTTACCTCATTAGGAACGATCTTATCTGCGGCTATTATTCTTCCAATTTTGACTTTTATCCGAACTAGTTCAGCTTTTACAACTTTGAGTACAATAGTTGGAACCTTTATCGGCTTCATTTCTGGTGTTTATCTTTCAATTGGATCCGTAGGAGAAACCTTGCACCAGGTCATGACCTGGTTCCCTCTAACACAGGTGAATGCACTCTTAAAACAAGTTTTGATGAAAGATTCAATTGCTCAAGTATTTAATGACGCCCCATCTTCGGTCATTACGAACTACAAAGAATCTTATGGGATTATCTTGCAGAATGCGAGTGGTGAACATCTATCGAATCAGTTCATGTTTGCCTATATTTCTATTATCATAGTTGTTTTGCTGGGAGTTCATTTTATAATTAAAAAGGTAAAAAAATGAAGTGAAGCTCATGAAATTATTGGATAGGCATCTAGATTAGTTGAAATCAATTACTATCTTAAATGAAGCCAATCATCCTACCCTATCAACCGACATGTTGGTAGGTTTTTCTTAACCCTTTCTTAACTAGACCAATTTCTGGTATTTTTTAGGTTGACAAACAGGAAAAAGCATTGTATACTGACTCCGCTGATGATTTTTCTATCAAATCAGACTAGACCAATTTTATAAATTGGCTAAGAAAATAAGGGAACTCAAGTATGGATACCTATTTTCTTTCATTTTTATAGAAGGAGAAAGCACAGCTTGTCTGTGTCGTAAAAACTATGTGTGGAATTGTTGGTGTTGTTGGAAATACAAATGCAACGGATATTTTGATTCAAGGACTTGAAAAACTCGAATACCGTGGTTATGATTCGGCTGGAATTTTTGTTCTAGGTGGTGCTGAAAGCCATTTGGTGAAAGCAGTTGGTCGTATTGCAGAATTGTCTGCTAAAACTGCCGGTGTTGAGGGGACAACTGGTATCGGACATACTCGTTGGGCCACTCACGGAAAACCGACAGAAGACAATGCTCACCCACATCGCTCTGAGACAGGACGTTTTGTCTTGGTGCATAATGGGGTGATTGAAAACTATCTTGAAATCAAGGAAGAATACCTTGCAGGTCACCACTTCAAGGGACAAACAGATACAGAAATCGCTGTTCACTTGATTGGGAAATTTGCCGAAGAAGAGGGCTTGTCAGTACTTGAAGCCTTCAAAAAAGCTCTTCACATCATCCGCGGTTCTTATGCCTTTGCCTTGATTGACTCTGAAAATCCAGATGTCATCTATGTGGCAAAAAACAAATCACCACTCTTGATTGGTCTTGGAGATGGTTACAATATGGTCTGCTCTGATGCCATGGCTATGATTCGTGAAACCAACCAATACATGGAAATCCATGACCAAGAGTTGGTTATCGTTAAGGCTGATAGTGTTGAAGTGCAAGACTATAATGGCAACAGCCGTGAACGTGCTAGCTATACTGCTGAACTTGACTTGTCAGATATCGGTAAGGGTACCTACCCTTACTACATGCTCAAGGAAATCGATGAGCAACCAACGGTGATGCGTAAGTTGATCCAAGCCTATACTGATGAGGCTGGTCAAGTAGTCGTAGATCCAGCTATCATCAAGGCTGTTCAAGAGGCAGACCGTATCTACATCCTTGCAGCTGGAACATCTTACCACGCAGGATTTGCTTCTAAGAAGATGTTGGAAGAATTGACAGATACGCCAGTTGAATTGGGAATTTCATCTGAGTGGGGCTACGGTATGCCACTTCTTAGCAAGAAACCACTTTTCATCTTCATCAGTCAGTCTGGTGAAACAGCTGATAGCCGTCAGGTTTTAGTCAAGGCCAATGAAATGGGGATCCCAAGCTTGACTGTTACAAATGTTCCGGGATCCACTCTTTCTCGTGAAGCTAACTATACTATGCTTCTTCATGCAGGTCCTGAAATTGCCGTAGCATCAACCAAGGCCTATACAGCACAAATCGCAGCCCTTGCCTTCCTTGCAAAAGCAGTTGGTGAAGCAAATGGCAACGAAAAAGCGCAAGCCTTTGATCTGGTTCATGAGTTGTCTATCGTCGCTCAGTCTATCGAGTCAACTCTTTCAGAAAAAGAATTGATTGAGAGTAAGGTTCGTGAGCTTCTTGAAACAACACGCAACGCCTTTTACATCGGACGTGGTCAAGATTACTATGTAGCCATGGAAGCTAGTCTCAAACTCAAAGAGATTTCTTACATCCAATGTGAAGGCTTTGCGGCAGGAGAACTCAAGCACGGAACCATTGCTTTGATCGAGGATGGAACACCTGTTTTGGCCCTCTTGTCAGACCCAGTCCTTGCTAACCACACTCGTGGAAATATCCAAGAAGTTGCTGCCCGTGGTGCTAAGGTCCTTACCATCGCAGAAGAAAATGTTGCCAAAGATACAGACGATATCGTTCTTACGACCGTACACCCTTACCTCTCACCAATTTCAATGGTGGTACCGACCCAATTGATCGCTTACTTTGCAACCCTTCACCGTGGACTTGATGTAGACAAACCACGGAACCTTGCTAAATCCGTAACAGTAGAATAAAAAAAGAAGCTAGGATCCAGTCCTAGCTTCTTTTTTTATTAGAGGCTGGGTTACAAACAGTGAGTTAGAAAAGAGAAGGAAGAGTTATAAAGAGGCTGGGATAAAAGTCCTAGCCTCTCAATTGTCTTTGGATTGTCGAGCAAGACGCAGTGGTTGAGTGGGCTCTACTACGCTGATTTCATCAGCTTTTACAGCCTTACTCAACTGTGCGGAGGTGGGACGATGAAATCGAATTCTAACGAATGACCGATTTCTGTCCCACTCTCATTTGTTTGATGGCGGTAAGACATACTCTTGGATAGCTTGTGCTACGCCGTGTTCTTGGTTGCTGGTGGTGACAACTTGAGCTTCCTTCTGGACGGCTTCAGGAGCATTTCCCATGGCAACTCCAAGTCCAGCCAGACGAATCATGGGGAGGTCATTGAAGTGATCTCCGATGGTCATGACCTGTTCTAAGGGAATTTGATAGTAAGCCGCGAGTTCAAGGACAGCATCCTTTTTTGAGACGGATTTGGCAGTGACTTCTAGGTAGTTTTCCTTTGAAAGGTAAAAAGCAGTCTGCGGAAATTCTTGCGGATCCAGCTTCTGATAGAGTTCTTGAATATTCTGAGTCTCTCCAATCAAGAGCAATTTATGTAGATGGAGAGTATCATCAGAGAGGGTCTGAGAAAGTGATTGTATCTGGGGAGTTTCACCCGTAATAGCAGCCTCAACTTGGGTCCACTGGTCCTCTCTGGAGTTGAACCAGACTGCCCCGCTATAACAATTAATTGAAATGCTGGGATCTAGTTCGTCCACACGATGGAGGAAGGTGCGGATCTCATCTTTGTCCAGGCTGTGTTCAAATAGAATCTCTTCTTCCTTGACGATGAGAGCCCCATTGTAGCAAGCGATAGGTTCCTGATGGACGCCCAAACTTCTTGCGATAGGGGCAATCCCGATAGGAGAGCGAGCCGATGCCAAGATAAAAGGAATCTTTTTTTCTTGGAGCTGAGGGATGAGTTCGATGAGGTCGGGATCGACCTGATGCTGCGGGTCCAGAATGGTTCCGTCAATATCACTGACAATTAAACGAATGGAAGACATAGGCACCTCCTTTTTCTTTAGTATACCATATTTTAGGAGAATGAAAAGGAGGGGTATAGTTGTTTCTTATAACGGAGTCAAGTAATTTTCAAAGTAGGTCCCTTTCTTTAAAAATAAAATAATAGATCAGAATGCGCGCAAGGCTTTATTTTCAAGGGCTTGCGCTTTTTTTGATACCTGCCTCAATAAAGAAATTTTAAGGCCTTGATAGGGAAAATATATTAGTCAGCTACTTTCCGAGGTGATATCATGGTTACAAATTTCAGAAGGGAAGCGGTCAGTCAGTTTTCTTTTTGAAGAAGAGATTGAGGAGGTTTCACAGTATGAGTAAAAAAGAGTTGGTGCTTCGTGCCATTCGAAGTGAAGCAGTAGAGCGAATCCCTGTAGGATTTTGGCTCCATTATGTGACCCAAGAAGAAAAAGAATTGGGGTTAGACAATCCAGCCGTACTTGAAAAGAGTATCAAAGGACACCAACACTATGTTGAAGAAATATCACCTGATTTTGTCAAGATCATGAGCGATGGCTTCTTCCGCTATCCGAGTGCCCTTTATTCGAGAGAGATCACATCAATCCAAGAATTGAAGGACATTCAACCAATTGGAGAGCATCATCCTTGGATTGAACAGCAGATTAAAGTAGTCAAGGAGATTCGTTCCCATTTCCATGAGGAGATTGCTTCTTTCTACAATATCTTCTCGCCTATTTCTTATTTGAAACGCTGGTTCCGTACGGATAAATCCCGTGGAGACCAAGTGATTGCAGACTTTATCAAGGAAGATCCAGAAACTTTAGCTCATGTCCTTGACGTGATTGCAGGAGACATCGCTACTTTAAGTCGCCGCTTGATCCAAGAAGCAGGTGTTGAAGGGATTTACTTCTCAACTCAGCAGATCCAAGATGAGCGCGTGACAGATGAAGAATACCGCAAGATCATTGAACCGAGTAACATCGTTGTCCTAGAAGCGGCCAATGAAGCGGGTGGCATCAATATCCTTCATATCTGTGGCTTTGAAGGAGCTAGCAATGAAGTGGAACTCTTCAAGGATTATCCAGCTCAGGTTATCAACTGGGCGACCCATCATGAAGGCCTGAGCCTAGCAGCAGGGCGCAAACTCTTTGGTGATCGTGCCGTCTTGGGTGGCTTTGTCAATGGTAAGAAAGGCTTGCTTTACCAAGGGGAACGAGCAACTATCGAGCAAGAAACCCGCCGCTTGGTGGCAGAAGCTGGAAGTCGCGGTTTGATCCTTGGGGCAGATTGCACCGTGCCAGACGATTTCCAATTGGAACGCTTAGATTGGGTGCGCCAAGCAGCTGTATTGTAAGAAGAAAGGAGAGGGAGATGAAAAAGATCAATATTTGGTGTCTGATGCTGGTAGCTTTGTTCCTAGTTTTAGGACTCGTAAAAGTTGCTGCCGCTAGCAGTCAAGAGGAAAGCAAAAAGGATCCGGATGTGGAAAGACTGGAGAAAATTCCAGCCCATAGTATCTCCCTCATTCGCCCGTCTGATCTAGCGGGCGTCCTGCTCCTAGAAGATCAGTGATAAAAAAAGATGAAGGGCTTGATAAAAAATATATATTAGTCAAATAAAAGTCCAAGTGTTAAGATAACTAGCAAGAAAAGAACAGAACAGAACGAGGTAAGAACATGTCCACAAAAAGAGAATTAGTCTTAAAAGCTTTCAGAGGGGAAGCGGTTGACCGTGTGCCAGTTGGATTTTGGCATCATTTTACAAGAGAAGATGAATGGTTAAAAGGATTTTCTAATCCAGAAATTATCGAAAAAAACCTCAATGGCCATAAAAACTTCCTTCACAAGGTCAAACCAGACTTTGTCAAACTCATGAGCGATGGCTACTTTGCTTATCCAAACCCAGCCATTCACAAAGGCCTTGAAAACATCTCGGATTTAGCAGGGATTGAACCGCTCGGAGCAGATCATCCATGGATCACAGAACAGGTAGAGCTTGTGAAAAAAATCCGGGCCGGTTTTGAAGAGGACATTGTAGCCATCTACAACATCTTTGCTCCAGTGACCTACTTCAAATGGTTGGTCGGAGAAGTGTCAGGTGGAGATGACTTGATCGCCAACTTTATCGATCAAGATGCAGCCACTCTTAAAAAAGTATTGGATACCATTGGCCAAGATATCGCAAGTTTAAGCCAACGAATCATTAAAGAAGCTGGAGCAGACGGGATCTACCTCAGTGTTCAAAGCATCCAAGATGCGCGTGTCAGTCAGGAAGTTTACAAACAAGTCATCGCGCCGAGTGAACTCCATGTCTTAGAGGCAGCCAATGAAGCTGGTGGAGTAAACATTCTTCATATCTGTGGCTACGAAGGAGCTCGCAATGATATCCATCTCTTCACAGACTATCCAGCCCCAGTCATTAACTGGGCAGTCGGACCAGAAGGCATCAGCCTAGCAGAAGGACGCGAAATCTTCGGTGGACGCACGGTTCTCGGTGGTTTTGAAAATGGCAAAACTGGTCTTCTCTACACAGGAGACAAGGCTGCCATCCAAGCAGAAACCAAACGCATCATCGCAGAGACAGGAACGACAGGCTTGGTCATCGGTGCGGATTGTACCATTCCAAGTGACATTGATGAAGAACGAATCGAATGGGTTCGTGAAGCTGCAGCAGAATAAGGAAAATAGAAAGTGAGAAAAGAGAATATGAGTAAAAAAACATGGATTATTGGTGGGGTGGCCGTTCTTGCCCTTGCAGGTGCAACGATTATTGGTCGGAGCTTGAACCACGCAAACGAAAGTAAAGGATCAACAGGATCGAACAAGGTAACAACCTTGAAAGTGGCCCATACTCAAAACTACGTGCCGTATGATTTCGTCGATGAAAAAGGGGAATCAGATGGCTATGAAGTAGCTGTGCTCAAAGCTATTGACGAAAAACTACCAGACTACAAGTTTGAGTACACTGGAACCAGTGACGACGATCTCTTGATTGGTCTAGAATCTGGTAAATACGATATCGGAACCAAAGGAGCTTGGTATACCGAAGAGCGCGCCAAGAAATTTATCATTCCAAAAGAACCAATCGGAGCCAGTATCATTGGATTTACCGTACGGAAAGAAGATGCGGATAAATACAAGAACATCGATGATTTCGCTAAAGAAAAAGGAAAATTGGTTCCGATTTCACCACAAAATGCCCAATGGAATGTTATTAAAGAATACAATGAAAAGCATAAGGACCAACCAATCGAATTAACAGCTGCCGAATCTTTCAAAGTTGCAGATGCCTATGCTTGGGTTCTGGAAGGACGTTACGATGGCTTCTTTGACATTAAACTTTCCTTTGAAAAAGCTGTCACAGATAAAGATGGTTCTTACCACCAATATGCAGACAAACTTAGCTGGTTTGCCTACAAAGGAATTCCAACTTACCCATTGATTCATAAGGATAAGAAAAACGAAAAATTTGCGGAAGCCTACAGCAAGGCCATCAAAGAATTGGAAGAAGATGGGACGCTTGCTAAACTATCCGAAAAATATTTCGGTGAAGATGTCTTCAGTTATGTAGATAAAGAAAAATAAGATGAAACTGGGTGCGCATAGCCCCAGCTTCCTTATTTCTATACGGATACAGAAAGGAAAAGAAACATGGTCTCATACGACATTTCCAAGGTCTGGACTTTTCTCCCAACCTTGGTCCAAGCCCTACCAGCGACCCTAGCTTTGATGGTGTTAACGACGCTTCTAGGTTCGGCATTTGGCTTGGTTTTGACCTGGGCACAAGTATCAGAAGATAAGGTAGGAGCAGGTCTGGCCAAAGGCTATGTCTTTACCTTGCGTTGTACCCCTCCGATTGTCTTGCTCTTTTTGGTCTTTTATGGACTGCCCCAATTTTTGAACTGGTGGTTGGGCATTGACATTGACCACTGGTCCAAGTTTGTCTTTGTCCTGATTGCCATGTTTCTTCTCTTTGCGGCAATGATCTCCGAGGTCTTTAAGGCAGCCTATTTGGCCATTCCAAAAGGTCAGATGGAAGCGGGCTTGAGTATTGGTTTGACACCAGCTCAGACTATTTGGCGGATTGTCCTTCCACAAGCCTTTCGCGTGGCTCTTCCAAATATGACGACTGCCATCTTGAACCTCATGCGCGATGCGGCATTGGCTTATACCATTGGCTTTATCGATATCATGGGAGCAGGAAACAACTTGATCAGTCGCAATCTTGGAAATTATTCCCTCGAGACCTATACAGCCGTAGCAGTGATCTACTGGGCTATTGCCCT
The DNA here is from genome assembly GCF_015553625.1 of Streptococcus australis. Lineage (GTDB taxonomy): Bacteria > Bacillota > Bacilli > Lactobacillales > Streptococcaceae > Streptococcus > Streptococcus australis_B. The sequence goes on from NZ_JADNGY010000006.1 coordinate 57,088, forward strand.
TGTGATTTCCTTCTCCGCTCAATTGCTTGAAAAACGACTCAGTGTAACAGAAAGGTAGCTTATGGATTTCAATTTTATTAGTAAAACGTTTCTAGCCACCTTGGGTGGTGTTCCAGTGACCCTTCTGATCATGGTCGTATCGATTCTCTTGAGTTTTTTTCCAGCCCTCTTTTTGGCACTCGGCCAGATCTATAAGGTCAAAGGGGTTCGCAGTTTCTCAGTGGTTTACTTAGCCTTTATCCGCGCGACACCTCCAATTCTCTTGATTCTCTTCTTTTATAGTCTCTTTCCCAGTCTCTTAAATAGCTTTTTTAAGAGCATAGGCAGTCACTTTAATGTCTTTGAGATCAATCCCATTTACTATGCCTTTATCATCTTTAGCTTGATGACGACAGGAAGTCTGGCTGAAATTTTACGGTCAGCCATTCTGACGGTGGATAAGGGCCAGCTAGAAGCAGCGCAAGCCATTGGCTTGACCAACCGCCAAGCCTATATCCGCATTGTTTTTCCACAAGCCTTGCGTGCGGCCCTGCCTAATCTGTGTAACCTGGTCATCAACTTGGTCAAAGGAACCTCCCTTGTCTTTGTCATGACCATCAAGGATATCACCGCCATTGCCAAGGTCGAAGCCTCTTATGGCTATCAATATTTTGAATCCTATTTAGTGATTTTTATTCTTTATATTGTCATTTGTGGGGTGATTCAGTGGGGATTCAACCTCTTAGAAAAACGCCTGACACTCGCATAGAAGAAGGAGAAATGAGAAGATGTTAGAAGTAGAACACGTATCGAAAAAATTTAAGGACCACCAAGTCTTGGTAGATGTTAATCTCAAGGTCAACCAAGGGGATGTCGTCGTTATTTTGGGTCCATCTGGATCAGGAAAAACAACCTTCCTTCGCTGCCTCAATCACTTGGAAAAGGCAGACACAGGCCGTTTGACTTTGGGTGGAAAAGAGTATGATCTCTCAAAGCTCAGCAAAAAAGAAATTCTAGAAATCCGCCAAAAGACAGCCTTTGTCTTCCAGCATTACAATCTCTTTGCTAATAAAACAGCGATTGAAAATATCTTAGAGGGCCTGATTGTGGCTCGGAAGATTCCAAAAGAAGAAGCCATCCAACGGGCAGAATCCGCCCTTGAAAAAGTCGGCCTCCTCGCTTATAAGGATTACTATCCTTCTCAATTGTCAGGTGGTCAGCAGCAACGGATCGGGATTGCGCGTGCCATCGCAGTGAAACCCGACGTGATCTTGCTGGATGAGCCAACTTCAGCGCTAGACCCAGAATTGGTCGGGGACGTCTTAGATGTCATGAAGCAATTGGCTCAAGAAGGCGTAACCATGGTTGTCGTAACCCATGAGATGGGCTTCGCGCGTGATGTGGCCAACCACGTCATCTTTATGGATGGCGGGCATATCATCGAAGAAAACGAACCCCATGAATTCTTCAATAGTCCAAAGGAAGAGCGAACCAAACAATTCCTATCACGGATTCTATCCGACGCTACCTACAGCGTCGAATACATGATTTAACAAGAGGAGAGTGGGACAGAAATCGGTCATTCGTTAGAATTCGATTTCGTCGTCCCACCTCCGCACAGCTTCAACAGTCTGGGAGACTGTTGAAGGTTGCAGATAAAGGAAACATAGTTTCCGTCAACATAGGGCATCTTTGAAGCTTGAAAAGCGAATAAAGACTTAGGATACTTGCTTCGCAAGTTCTATCCGCCACCTCAAAGCAGTGCTTTGAGCACTCAACCACTGCGTCTTGCTCGACAATCCAAAGACAATTGAGAGGCTAGAACTTTTGTCCCAGCCTCTTTTTGATTCTGGAAAAATTTTTTTAAAAAAAGTAAAAAATTATGTAAAAAGTGTTGACAAAAAAATCAGTCTGGATTATAATAATTTATGTAAACAAAAAGAGGTTGAGAAAATCTCAAGAGTTTACAGGATCAATAGTAGAAAGGAGATGGTGTGATGCTATTTCCAAAATATAGAAAACTAATTGATAAAAGAAGGAATTTAAGATCCTAGCCCTTGAGGCTATTCATTTAAAAGAGAAAATAAAATTATGTAAACAAACTTAAAGTAGCCAGTCTGGCTACCATTTTCAAGAACGAATTAAAATTATGTAAAACGAGGTAACAACTATGAACAACAACTTTAACAATATGGACGATCTTTTCAATCAACTAATGGGAAACATGGGTGGTTTCCGTTCTGAAAGCCGCCGCTACATGATCAATGGTCGTGAAGTGACACCGGAAGAATTCGCTATTTACCGCCAAACAGGTCAACTTCCATCTGATGGTGGCGAACAAGCTCAACACAGCCAAGCTAAAGGTATGAAGCAAGATGGGATTCTTGCTAAGCTTGGTCGCAACTTGACCGAAGAAGCACGTGAAGGAAAGTTGGATCCGGTCATTGGACGTAACAAAGAAATTCAAGAAACAGCTGAAATCTTGTCTCGTCGTACCAAGAACAATCCTGTCCTTGTCGGGGATGCAGGTGTTGGTAAGACGGCTGTTGTAGAAGGATTGGCTCAAGCTATCGTGAACGGTGATGTTCCAGCAGCTATCAAGAACAAAGAAATCATCTCGATTGATATTTCTGGTCTAGAAGCTGGTACGCAATACCGTGGTAGCTTCGAAGAAAATATCCAAAATATGATCCAAGAAGTCAAAGCAATGGGCAATGTCATCCTCTTCTTCGATGAAATCCACCAAATTCTTGGTGCAGGTAGCACAGGAGATGGACAAGGATCTAAAGGTCTTGCGGATATCTTGAAACCAGCTCTTTCTCGTGGTGAATTAACCGTGATTGGGGCAACTACTCAAGATGAATACCGTAACACCATCTTGAAAAATGCTGCCCTTGCTCGTCGTTTCAACGAAGTCAAGGTCAATGCTCCTTCTGCTGAAGATACCTTCAAGATTCTCCAAGGAATCCGTGATCTTTATGAAAAACACCACAATGTTGTCTTGCCAGATGAAGTCTTGAAAGCAGCAGTTGATTATTCTGTTCAATACATTCCACAACGGAGCTTGCCTGATAAGGCCATCGACTTGGTTGATGTGACAGCTGCTCACTTGGCAGCTCAACATCCAGTAACAGATGTGCACGCAGTGGAACATGAAATTGATGAAGAAAAAGCAAAACAAGAAGAAGCTGCAGCTAAAGAAGATTACGAAGCAGCTTTGAAAGCAAAAGTTCGCATCGAAGAACTGGAAAAGAAAATTGCTAACCATACGGAAGACCATAAAGTAACAGCAACAATCAACGATGTGGCTGAATCAGTAGAACGGATGACGGGTATTCCAGTTTCTCAAATGGGAGCAACCGATATCGAACGCTTGAAAGATATGGGACACCGTTTGCAAACGAAAGTTATCGGTCAAGATAAGGCTGTTGAAGCTGTTGCAAAAGCCATCCGTCGGAATCGCGCAGGCTTTGACGAAGGCAACCGTCCAATCGGTAGCTTCCTCTTCGTAGGACCTACTGGTGTCGGTAAGACTGAGTTGGCTAAACAATTGGCCCTTGATATGTTCGGTACCAAAGATGCCATCATCCGTTTGGACATGTCAGAATACAGCGATCGTACAGCCGTTTCTAAGTTGATTGGTACCACTGCCGGTTATGTTGGTTACGATGATAACAATAATACTTTGACAGAACGTGTACGTCGCAATCCTTACTCTATCGTCCTTCTTGATGAGATTGAAAAGGCGGATCCTCAAGTGATCACTTTACTCCTTCAAGTCTTGGATGATGGTCGTTTGACAGATGGTCAAGGAAACACCGTTAACTTCAAGAATACGGTCATTATCGCTACTTCAAACGCTGGCTTTGGTTATGAGGCTAACTTGACAGAAGATGCTGACAAACCAGAACTCTTGGATCGTTTGAAACCATTCTTCCGTCCAGAATTCTTGAACCGCTTTAATGCAGTGATCGAATTCTCACACTTGAGCAAGGAAGACCTTTCTAAGATTGTTGACTTGATGTTAGTAGAAGTGAACAAAACTCTTGCTAAGAAAGACATTGACTTGGTGGTGAGCGATGCTGCCAAAGAATACATGACCGAAGAAGGATACGATGAAGTCATGGGCGTACGTCCACTCCGTCGGGTGGTTGAACAACAAATCCGTGACAAGGTAACCGACTTCCACTTGGATCACCTTGATGCTAAACACTTGTTAGCGGATATGGAAGATGGAGAATTGGTTATTAAAGAGAATACAAACTCAGAAGAATAACTAGGACATCTAGCACCATAAACGAGAGAAAATCAGTTTGAAAAAGAAGGCTAAGAAGAAATTCTTAGCCTTTTTTATGTCAATAAAAGAAAAATATATAAGGTATAGTTTTATCGTTTTTTTTCCCAGAAAGTGAAAAATGATAAAAAATAGGTATGTTTTTTCATGAATTGATGCTAAATACAGCGTGAAAATGCCTTAGAAAGCGTCTGTAAGCAAGATTTCCATATAAATGAACAAATAAATTATATAATATATAAAAGACTAAATTTAAGGGGATAGGATGATTTTATGAAAAATCCAATTGATATTTATTCGACAAAAGATTATAAGAAAGTTGAAGCTGTCGTTCAATTGATGGTGGATGGAAAGGTGACAAGTTATAGAGTAGCAACTGAGACAGATATTAGTAAGATGAGTCTAGCTACCTTGACAAAAGGAACCAGTAAAATTAAAAACATCACCTATCAAACAGCGATGTTGTTGATTGAATGGTATGATAAAAATCATGAAAAATATGGAATCACAATCGATTAGCAAAAACCTATTTTTTATGGTTTTTTCTTTTTCTAAAAAAAGGAATCACTAGGAAAGCTGTCTGGATCGAATAGTGAGTAGACCATCTCCATCTACCGACTTATTTTTTGAAAATCAGGGGTTCATATTGAAAATCACTATAAAATTTGCTATAGTAGAGCATATATGATTTAAAAAGGAGAAATGGGATGCAAAGTGGTACAACCTTGCTATTTATGCTTGCGCTAATGGTCGGAATGATGTTCTTCATGAGCCGTAGCCAAAAGAAACAATACCAAAAACGGATGGAAAGCTTGAACAAGCTTCAAAAAGGGTATGAAGTGATTACCATCGGTGGTTTGTATGGAACAGTTGATGAAGTAGACACTGAACGGAAAACCGTTGTCTTGGATGTGGATGGCGTATACCTCACATTTGAATTGACAGCTATTAAAACAGTTTTGCCAGTTTCAGAAGGAGTGACAGCTGGTGCAGTTGAAGGCGCTGGCGAATCAGATTCTATCATCGACGGTGAATAATAAGAAGGAGCGATCAAAAGGTCGCTTTTTTTATTTTTAGCTAGATCCCCCTAGAAAAGGGACAAGACTGCCATTTTAAGCGGATTTATGATATAATGAAGCGATAAAAACAGTGAAATAGGTAGAAAAACATGTTTCGTTTTAAAAAGAAAGAAAAGTTAAGTGTTCCCCTAGAAGTGCCCAAGCATATTGGAATTATCATGGATGGGAATGGTCGTTGGGCCAAAAAACGGATGCAACCTCGTGTCTTTGGGCATAAAGCTGGTATGGAGGCTCTGCAAGAAGTAACCATTGCAGCCAAGGAGATGGGTGTGCAAGCCCTAACGGTCTATGCTTTCTCAACTGAAAACTGGACACGTCCTCAACAGGAAGTGAGCTTTATCATGAATCTTCCAGTTGAATTCTATGACCGCTTTGTTCCAGAGCTTCACAAAAATAATGTGAAGATCCAGATGATTGGCGAGGTTTCCCGTCTTCCGAAGGAAACCTTGGAGGCTCTGGAAAAGGCAGAGGCCTTAACACGCTCCAATACAGGCTTAATATTGAATTTCGCCTTGAACTATGGAGGACGGGCAGAACTGACCCAAGCAGTCAAACAAATTGCCCAGGAAGTCCTAGATGCGCGCTTGAATCCAGGCGATATTTCAGAAGAGATGATTGCCAATTATTTGTATACCAGTAGTCTACCCAAGGACTTACGAGATCCTGACCTGATTATTCGGACCAGTGGGGAGCTTCGCTTGAGTAACTTTTTGCCTTGGCAAGCGGCCTATAGTGAGCTTTACTTTACCGATGTGATGTGGCCGGATTTTGGAGAAAAGGCCTTGCATGATGCAATAGAAGAATACAGCCATCGTCATCGACGCTTTGGTGGTGTATAGGAGAGAAATATATGAGAAAAGATTTACAGAAGCGAGTGATTTTTGGAGGAATCGCCTTAGCTTTCTTTATTCCAGTCGTCCTTATTGGAGGAGTTGTTTTTCAGATTGTAGTGGGACTCATCGCTATGTTGGGTGTTCATGAATTGCTGAAGATGAAAGGATTGCAGACCGAAACCATCGAAGGAGCCTTGGCTATGCTAGCAGCTCTTGTGTTGGCTCTGCCTTTAGAAAGTTACCTCCCTTTCTTGCCAGCAGGTGGGAATTTCATCGCCTACGGCCTTTTGGTCTTATTATTGATGGGGACAACTGTCTTGGCGCAAGGCTATACCTATGACGAGGTTGTCTATCCGATTGCTTCAAGCTTTTATGTTGGCTTTGGCTTCCATGCCTTGATTCAAGCGCGCTTAGCAGGTGTGGATAAAATTCTTTTGGCCCTCTTTATTGTTTGGGCAACGGATTCAGGGGCCTACTTCATTGGGAGCCAGTTCGGTAAGAAAAAACTCTTGCCAAGAGTATCGCCCAATAAGACTGTTGAAGGAAGTCTAGGCGGGATCGCTTGTGCTGTCGTCGTGACGCTGATCTTTATGATACTAGATCGTACAGTTGCGGGATCTTACGGTTGGGTGACCATGATTCTCTTTACTATTCTTTTCAGTATAGCAGCTCAGTTTGGTGACTTAGTTGAAAGTGCCATCAAGCGCCATTTTGGAGTGAAAGACTCTGGCCGTTTTATTCCTGGCCACGGTGGTGTCTTGGATCGATTTGATAGCTTGATTTTTGTCTTCCCACTGATGCTATTCTTCGGTCTGTTTTAAACAGAAATCATCCAATCATCAGATAAAACAAAGGAGCGTGTATGCAATTTATTGCCTTTATTATCATTTTTGGCGTCATTGTCCTAGTGCATGAGTTCGGTCATTTCTATTTTGCAAAAAAATCAGGCATCCTAGTCCGCGAGTTTGCGATTGGGATGGGGCCTAAGATTTTTGCCCATGTAGGCAAGGACGGAACAGCCTATACTATTCGAATCCTTCCATTGGGGGGCTATGTCCGAATGGCAGGTTGGGGCGAAGACACGACAGAGATTAAGACAGGAACTCCTGTCAGTCTGACTTTGAACCCTGAGGGAACAGTTGTTCGGATTAACCTTTCTGGAAAAAATATCGACCAGACAGCTCTTCCCATGAATGTTACAGATTTTGATTTTGAGGATAAACTTCAAATTACAGGAATCGTTATCGAAGAGACCAAAACTTATCCTGTCCACCATGATGCAACCATCGTTGAGGAAGATGGGACAGAAGTACGGATTGCTCCTCTGGATGTGCAGTATCAAAACGCTAGTATCTGGGGACGCCTGATGACCAACTTTGCTGGTCCAATGAACAACTTTATCTTAAGTATTGTCGTGTACTCTCTCCTTGCCTTTATGCAGGGAGGTGCAGTGGACTACTATAGCAACCATGTTCAGGTCGTTCCCCAAGGAGTGGTGGCCAAGGCTGGTTTGAAAGACAATGACCAGATCGTTCAAATCAATGAATACAAGGTCTCCAACTGGGATGAGTTGACAGATTCTGTCCAGAAGGCGACCCGTAACCAAGGAAAAAATCCAGAAGTAACGATTACCTATGAACGAGACGGGAAAACTCAAAAAGTGACGGTTCAACCAGAAGAAGATGGGGGACGGTATTATATCGGTGTGACCAATGCTGTCAAGACAGGCTTCCTAGATAAGCTTTTCTCAGGTGTGACAGATACTTGGTACACAGCAACTCGTATTTTGACGGCCTTGAAGGATATCATCTTCCACTTTAGTTTGAACAAGTTGGGTGGTCCGGTAGCGATCTACAAAGCTAGTTCGCAAGCTGCGGAGCTAGGACTTCCAGCTATCCTATCCTTGATGGCCATGCTGTCTATTAATATCGGAATCTTTAACTTGATTCCTATTCCGGCTTTGGATGGTGGGAAAATCTTGATCAATCTGATCGAGCTTGTTCGTAGAAAACCTCTTAAACAGGAGGTAGAAACCTACTTGACCCTTGCTGGAGTGGCGGTCATGGTTATTTTGATGATTGCTGTGACTTGGAACGATATCATGAAATTATTTTTGAAATAGAAAAGGAATGAATCTGAATGAAACAAAGTAAAATGCTTATTCCAACACTTCGCGAAATGCCAAGTGATGCCCAGGTCATCAGCCACGCTTTGATGCTCCGTGCTGGTTATGTTCGTCAAGTATCAGCAGGTGTCTACTCTTACCTACCACTTGCCAACCGTGTAATCGAAAAAGCTAAGAAGATCATGCGTCAGGAATTTGATAAGATTGGTGCCGTTGAGATGTTGGCCCCGGCCCTTCTCAGCGCTGACCTTTGGCGCGAATCTGGCCGTTATGAAACTTACGGGGAAGACTTGTACAAATTGAAAAATCGTGAGAAGTCAGATTTTATCTTGGGGCCAACTCACGAAGAAACTTTCACAGCTATTGTCCGTGATTCTGTTAAGTCTTACAAGCAGTTGCCACTGAATCTCTACCAAATCCAGCCTAAGTACCGTGATGAAAAACGTCCTCGTAATGGACTTCTTCGTACTCGTGAGTTCATCATGAAAGATGGTTACAGCTTCCACGCTAACTACGATAGCTTGGATGTGACCTATGATGAGTACAAGGCAGCCTATGAGCGTATCTTCACTCGCAGTGGTTTGGACTTCAAAGCCATCATCGGTGACGGTGGAGCCATGGGTGGTAAGGATAGCCAAGAGTTTATGGCCATCACTCCTTCACGAACAGACCTTGACCGTTGGGTGGTCTTAGACAAGTCAGTCGCATCATTTGACGAGATTCCTGCAGAAGTGCAAGAAGAAATTAAGGCAGAATTACTGAAATGGATGGTTTCTGGTGAAGATACGATTGCCTACTCAAGTGAGTCAAGCTATGCAGCTAACTTGGAAATGGCGACAAACGCCTACAAACCAAGCAACCGTGTTGTGACGGAAGAAGAAGTGGCTCGTGTAGAAACACCAGGTGTCAAATCAATTGATGAAGTAGCTGCCTTCTTGAATATCTCTGAAGACCAAACAATCAAGACCTTGGTTTATATTGCAGACCAAGAGCCAGTTGTAGCTCTATTGGTTGGCAACGACCAACTCAATGAAGTCAAGTTGAAAAACCACCTTGGAGCTGACTTCTTGGAACCTGCAACTGAGGCAGAAGTGAAAGAATTGTTGGGAGCTGACTTTGGTTCTCTTGGTCCAGTCAATCTTCCAGAAACTGTCAAAATTATTGCAGATCGCAAAGTGCAAGATAGCCGCAATGCTGTTGTGGGTGCTAACCAAAATGGTTACCACTTGACGGGTGTGAATCCAGGTCGCGACTTTACTGCCGAATATGTGGATATCCGTGAAGTGCGTGAGGGTGAAATCTCTCCAGATGGACAAGGTGTTCTCAACTTTGCGCGTGGGATCGAGATTGGTCACATCTTCAAACTCGGTACTCGCTACTCAGCAAGTATGGGTGCAGATGTCTTGGATGAAAATGGCCGTGCTGTGCCAATCATCATGGGCTGCTATGGTATCGGTGTGAGTCGTCTCCTTTCAGCAGTCATGGAACAACACGCTCGCCTCTTCGTTAACAAGACACCAAAAGGTGAATACCGTTACGCTTGGGGCATCAACTTCCCTAAAGAATTGGCGCCGTTTGATGTGCATTTGATTCCAGTGAATGTCAAAGATGAAGCTTCTCTTGAGTTGACTAGCAAGATCGAAGACCAATTGGTCAAGGCTGGCTACGAAGTCTTGGTGGATGACCGTAACGAACGTGCAGGTGTTAAATTTAGCGATAGTGACTTGATTGGTTTGCCAATCCGCATCACTGTTGGGAAGAAAGCAGCTGACGGTATCGTAGAAGTGAAAATCAAAGCTTCAGGAGACACGATTGAAGTGCATGCAGACAACCTGCTTGAAACCCTTTCAATTTTAAATAAATAAGCAATAGTAGAAGGCTAGGATGCTCAACACCCTAGCCTTCTTTTTTGTAAGCTGAGCCAGCTAGACGAAAGGACCTTCTGACAGTCGAAAAGTTAGGCGAAATATGATAAAATAAAGGCTAGTAATTCGTCAGGGAGAAATCATGTCAACTAGCTTTGAAATCTTAATGAATCAGTTAGGGATGCCTTTGGAAATGCGTGAATCAGGCGCTTTTGAAGGGGCTGAAATCCAAGAGGTCATCGTCCATAAGCTCAGTCGTGTTTGGGAATTTCGTTTTGTTTTTGCCGAAATTCTTCCCATCACGATTTTTCGGGAGCTCAAAAACCGCTTGGCTGAGGAGTTTTCAAAGACAGGCAATCGAGCGGTGTTTGAGATTCAGGTAAAGAATCCAACTTTTAGTGAGGACCTCTTGCAAGCCTATTACCAGGAAGCTTTTGAAGATGGTCCCTGTGCGAGCCAGGGCTTTAAGAGCATGTATCAACACTTGCAGGTTCGTGCACAGGGAGAAGAGCTGATCATTAGTGGCCCTTCATCTGTGGATACGGAGCATCACCGGAAAAACCATCTGCCAAATCTTGCTAGTCAATTGACCAAGTTTGGTTTTCCTCATTTTCAGTGTCGGGTAGAAGCTGATGACCAGTTGACAGAAGAACTCCAACAGGCCTTCGAAGCTGAGAAGGATCAAATCTTCCAAGCAGCCAACGAAGAAACTTTGCGGGCTATGGAGTCCTTGTCTCAAATGGCTCCTCCACCAGCGGAGGAAAAACCAGCCTTTGATTTCAAAGCCAAAAAGGCTGCGGCCAAGCCCAAGCTGGATAAGGCAGAAATCACTCCTATGATTGATATCACGACAGAAGAGAACCGCATCGTTTTTGAAGGGGTAGTCTTTGATGTCGAGCAAAAGGTGACTCGGACAGGTCGGGTTTTGATCAATTTCAAGATGACCGACTATACCTCTAGTTTTTCGCTCCAGAAATGGGCTAAAAATGAAGAAGAAGCTCAGAAGTTTGATATGATCAAGAAAAACTCTTGGTTACGAGTTCGCGGGAACATTGAGGTCAATAACTTTACACGAGATTTGACCATGAATGTTCAAGATGTTCAAGAGGTTGTCCATTATGAGCGTAAGGATCTGATGCCAGAAGGCGAGCGTCGAGTCGAGTTCCATGCCCATACCAATATGTCGACCATGGATGCCCTACCTGAGGTAGAGGAGTTGGTCGCAAAAGCAGCCAAATGGGGCCACAAGGCAGTTGCTATTACCGATCATGGCAATGTGCAGTCCTTCCCTCATGGTTACAAGGCAGCTAAAAAAGCTGGTATCCAACTCATCTATGGGATGGAAGCCAATATCGTTGAAGACCGTGTACCGATTACCTACAATGAAGTCGATCTAGACCTTCATGAAGCGACCTATGTGGTTTTTGACGTGGAAACGACAGGACTCTCAGCAATTTACAATGATCTGATTCAGGTTGCCGCGTCTAAAATGCACAAGGGCAATATCATTGCTGAATTTGATGAGTTTATCAATCCAGGGCACCCCATTTCCGCCTTTACAACGGATCTGACAGGCATTACCGATGACCATGTTCGCAATGCCAAACCTTTGAAACAGGTCTTGGAGGAGTTCCAGGAATTCTGCAAGGATGCGGTTTTGGTTGCCCACAATGCCACTTTTGACGTGGGCTTCATGAATGCCAACTATGAGCGTCATGGCCTTCCCAAAATCACCCAGCCAGTAATTGATACGTTAGAGTTTGCTCGGAACCTTTATCCAGAGTACAAGCGTCATGGTTTGGGCCCCTTGACCAAGCGGTTTGGGGTTGCCTTGGAACACCACCACATGGCCAACTATGATGCAGAAGCGACGGGTCGCTTGCTCTTTATCTTTATCAAGGATGTAGCAGAAAAGCATGGCGTGACTAATCTTGCCAAGCTGAATTTGGATTTGATTAGTCCGGATTCCTACAAAAAGGCTCGGGTCAAACACGCAACCATCTATGTCAAGAACCAGACGGGCTTGAAAAACATGTTCAAATTGGTCTCCCTTTCCAATACCCAATATTTTGAGGGAGTTCCTCGGATTCCGCGAACAGTTTTAGATGCCCACCGGGAAGGTTTAATCCTGGGAACGGCTTGTTCTGAAGGAGAAGTCTTTGACGCGGTCGTCTCTCAAGGAGTTGATGCGGCAGTGGAAGTGGCCAAGTATTATGACTTTATTGAGGTCATGCCTCCAGCCATCTATGCGCCCCTCATTGCTAAAGAGCAGGTCAAAGACATGGACGAGCTCCAGACTATCATCAAGAGCTTGATTGAGGTGGGAGATCGCCTTGGCAAGCCAGTCCTCGCGACAGGAAATGTCCACTACCTTGAGCCCGAGGATGAGATTTATCGAGAAATCATTGTCCGCAGTCTTGGGCAAGGGGCCATGATTAACCGGACCATCGGTCATGGAGAAAACGCCCAACCTGCACCCCTACCAAAAGCCCATTTCCGTACAACCAATGAAATGCTGGATGAATTTGCTTTTCTAGGGGAAGACTTAGCACGAAAACTGGTCATTGAAAACACCAATGCTCTGGCAGAAATCTTTGAACCTGTCGAAGTGGTTAAGGGGGACCTCTATACCCCATTTATCGACAAGGCCGAAGAAACGGTTGCCGAATTGACCTATCAGAAGGCCTTTGAAATCTATGGCAATCCGCTACCTGATATTGTTGATTTACGGATTGAAAAAGAATTAACCTCTATCCTGGGGAATGGCTTCGCCGTGATCTATCTGGCTTCCCAACTCTTGGTGCACCGTTCCAATGAACGGGGCTACTTGGTTGGTTCCCGGGGATCTGTCGGCTCCAGTTTCGTTGCGACCATGATCGGGATTACCGAGGTTAATCCGCTCTCTCCTCACTATGTCTGCGGGGAGTGTAAATACAGTGAGTTTATCACGGATGGTTCTTATGGTTCAGGATTTGATATGCCCAATAAGGACTGTCCAAACTGTGGTCACCAACTCAGCAAAAACGGCCAAGACATTCCTTTCGAGACCTTTCTTGGTTTTGATGGGGACAAGGTACCCGATATCGATTTGAACTTCTCAGGGGAAGATCAGCCGAGTGCCCACTTGGATGTCCGTGATATTTTTGGAGAAGAATATGCCTTCCGGGCAGGAACAGTAGGTACAGTTGCAGCCAAGACCGCCTATGGGTTTGTTAAAGGCTATGAGCGGGACTACGGCAAGTATTACCGGGATGCAGAGGTGGAACGGCTAGCCCAGGGAGCAGCTGGGGTTAAACGGACGACCGGTCAGCACCCAGGGGGAATCGTTGTTATCCCTAACTATATGGATGTCTATGACTTCACCCCTGTGCAGTACCCAGCAGATGATGTGACAGCCGAATGGCAGACCACTCACTTTAACTTCCACGATATCGACGAGAACGTACTTAAACTCGATGTCCTGGGACATGATGATCCGACTATGATTCGCAAGCTCCAGGACTTATCAGGCATTGATCCAAACGATATTCCTATGGATGATCCAGGTGTCATGGCCCTCTTCTCAGGAACCGATATCTTAGGAGTCGCACCGGAGCAAATCGGTACCTCGACTGGTATGCTGGGGATCCCAGAGTTTGGGACCAACTTTGTTCGGGGCATGGTCGATGAGACTCATCCGACCACCTTTGCCGAGTTGCTTCAGCTTTCTGGTCTGTCTCACGGTACCGACGTATGGTTGGGAAATGCCCAAGACTTGATCAAGGCGGGTATTGCTGACCTATCAACCGTTATCGGATGTCGAGATGACATCATGGTTTACCTCATGCACGCTGGCCTAGATCCAAAAATGGCCTTTACCATCATGGAGCGGGTGCGGAAAGGCATGTGGCTCAAGATTCCTGAAGAAGAGCGCAATGGCTATATCGAGGCCATGAAGGCTAACAATGTACCTGAATGGTACATCGAATCTTGTGGGAAAATCAAGTACATGTTCCCCAAAGCCCATGCGGCAGCCTACGTTATGATGGCCTTGCGGGTGGCTTACTTTAAGGTTCATCATCCTCTCTACTATTACTGTGCTTACTTCTCAATCCGTGCCAAGGCCTTTGATATCAAGACCATGGGCGCAGGACTAGAAGCCGTGAAAGCGCGGATGAAGGAGATTGCTGAAAAACGCAAGAACAACGAAGCTTCCAACGTAGAAATTGACCTTTACACGACGCTTGAAATTGTCAATGAGATGTGGGAGCGAGGTTTCAAGTTTGGCAAGCTAGATCTCTATCGTAGTGATGCGACGGAATTCATCATCGATGGAGATACCCTTATTCCACCATTTGTCGCCATGGATGGATTGGGAGAAAACGTAGCCAAGCAGATTGTGCGAGCTCGCAAAGAAGGAGAATTCCTCTCTAAAACAGAGTTGCGCAAACGTGGCGGTGTCTCCTCAACCTTAGTGGAAAAGATGGACGAGATGGGAATCCTTGGCAATATGCCAGAAGACAACCAGCTCAGTCTCTTTGATGATTTGTTTTAATTTAAAGTCAACTTGTTCAAATAAGCCGACTAAGTTTCATCTAATTAAGACTTAACAGTAAAACCAGTAGAGATGAATTTTTATGATTTTCATTTCTACTGGTTTTTAGATATGATAGAATATAAGTAAGTTTTTATACAAAGACTAAAACTTTAGGAAGTTATATATTGAAATTATCAAAAATGATTGCTATAAATTACTAATAATGATACTCTCAAACAAGAGTAAGCTTAATGGAAGTAGTGTTTGCTATACCTTAATAACTTTTCGATATGGAATGGAGATAAGTATGATTTTAGGTGAAACTTATAGGAAAATAAGAGAAGAAAAGGGGATTTCTATTTCTTCATTAGCAGGTGCTGAAATTTCAAAATCTCAAATATCTAGATTTGAATTAGGAGAAACAGAGATTTCTGTCTTTAAGTTATTGTATCTTCTTGAAAGAATAGGAGTAACACTAGAAGAATTTCTGCTTATCTGTAATCATTATCAACCTTCGGATTTTAATACCTTAATAGCTTCTGTTAAACAGGCCACATATAATGAAGATGCTCAAGCATTACTAGATATGGTAGAGAAAGAAATAGAACTTTTTCATGAGACAAATTCTCATTACCATAAATTAAATGCTATTTTCATCGAAAGTATTGTTTCGGGAATGGATAAGAATCATCAATTGAGTCGTCAAGACGCCTCTTATCTTACAAACTATTTATTTTCCGTTGAAAACTGGGGTTATTACGAAACGCTCATCCTTGGAAATTGCTGTCGTGTTCTATCTCCAGATTTATTATTTAGATATGCCAAAGAGGCGCTCAAAAAAGGGAAGTTGTATAGTCCTATACCTAGAAATAGACAATCTCTCATTCAACTACTTCTCAATTCTTTGATTATAATGATTGAGAACGACTTATATGAGGAATCTTTATTTTTAAAACAGGCTACGAAGAATATATTAGCGGATTCCACAGATTTTTTTGAACAAACTATTTTGCTATATTTAGATGGATATTTGGAACTGAAATTCTATCATAATCAAAAATCACTTTTAAAAATCAAAGAAGCTTTAAAAATTTTCGAACTCTTCAATAAAACAATCTACAAAAATTACAAACAATACTTTGAGAAACACATCATTCATTTAGTAGACTAGGCCATTTATCTATAAGGTAATAACGTGATCAAACTCTTCCAATATTTCTGGATTTTGATCATGAGTAATGACAATAACAATTGCATCTTTAATGGATAGAATGTAGTCCATTATTTCTTTTGCTTTTATTGGATCAAGGTTACTTGTAGGTTCGTCAAATATATAAACTGAATATGTTTTGACTAAAAACCTAGCTAAATCAATTCGTTGCTTTTCTCCTTCTGAAATGATTTTGTTTGATTGAGCTAGGTTTTTACGAAGGAAGTCTTCATTAAAACCTAAGGATTTTCTTAATTTTTCAGTTAAATGAAGGTTTCTAGCCAATTTGATATTCTCTAGAATATTGCCTTCAATTAGAAAGTCATTTTTTTGCACAAACGCAATATCTTTATATAACTCCTCTGAGGGCATATCAATATTCTGTTTTCCGTTGATTTTTATTTCTCCATCATAAAGATTTTTTGGATAATAATTTAGTATTAATTTTACTAAAGTTGTTTTCCCAGTTCCTGAAGCACCGATAATCGCATAGCGCTTGCCTTTTTTAAATTCATAGGAAAAATGATCAAATAATATTCTATTTTCAATTTCATAATATAATTGGCTAATAGAAATAGTCGAAATGTTATCACAATCAATTGTACTTGTTTTATGGAAAGTTCCATGATTTGTCTCATATAGATTTTCTTGGATATTATCAATAATGGACTTGCTACTGCTGATTAAATTTTTATTGTAAAGAATAGATTGTAATGGAGCAAAAACACCGTTTAATAATTGAATACTTGCTACTAGTAGTCCAATAGTCAGTAAGTTATTTCTTACAAAAAAGATACCAGCGACCATACAGGATAGTTGAGAGCCAAAACTTAGTAAAATTCCAGTAGTTGAAGCTAAGTCTTTTAAGAATTGATATGTCTTTCTGGACTCTTCAAATTCTAAACTGATTCCCTGAATTTTTTCTTGGGTCCAGCTTTGAATATTTAATAACTTAATTTGTTCAAAACCATTAATAAAGTTTGTCATTTTTGACAAATAGTGACTATTTTGTAGGGAATAATTATTAGTTGCTTTAGTCATTAACTTTCCAGGAATTTGAGATAGAAAAATCGTTATACTCGACAATAAAAGAAAGACTAATGCTAATCGCCATTCTATATAGATAATGGCAACAACACTCATGATAAGGGTCCCTAAATTTGCAATTAGAGAGATTCTAGGAATCAATAAATTTTCTTGAATAAGGTCACTATTTTTGGTGATATTATTTAAGAAATCTGAATGGTTACGGTTGTCAATTTGGTTAAATTCACGCGATAAATAATGTAATAAGAGACCCTTTTTTAGATCTATAATAACTTTTTTTACATATTGATTTTTAAGATAGGAATAAGAACAAGAGATAAAGAACCACAGTAAAATTAAACTTACACAAATAGTGATATGAAAGAGTAATCCACTATTTGAATTAGTTATACTATCAAGTATTCTTCCTAATTGAAGAGAGAAGAATGTCATTAAAAGAGCACTTGTCAAACTTAATAAAATAATCAAGAAATATAGTAATTTATATTGTTTCATAATCTGGTTCATATTTTTCACCTCTTAATCTATGATAGCAACATTATATTCTAAAACTAAAACTCAGGCTGAGATCTCCCATATTTGGGACATTAATTTTATTTCTTTACTATATTTTAGCTAACAGCTATCCATTGTATATCCAATGAGTTTACATTAGCCTTATTTTTTTGTTATAATAATCAATAGAAAGAAGGTGAGAATATGTCTAAGACGAGTATGAGTATTCGTTTGGATAGTGAGGTTAAGGAACAGGCTCAACAGGTTTTTAATCATTTAGGGATGGATATGACAACAGCCATCAACATTTTTCTCCGTCAGGCTATTCAATATCAGGGCTTACCTTTTGATGTTAGAATAGACGATAATCGGAAATTGCTTCAAGTAGTAACGGATGTAGATCAAAATCGGAATATGAGTCGGTCTTTTGAATCTGTCTCAGACTTGATGGAGGACTTGCGTGCTTAAGATTCGCTATCATAAACAGTTTAAAAAAGATTTTAAGTTGGCAATGAGGCGTGGATTGAAAGCAGATTTGTTAGAAGAAGTCTTGCATTTTCTGATTCAAGAAAAAGAACTTCCTGTCAGATATCGTGACCATCAACTGACCAACTCCAAGCATTTTCAAGGTGTTCGTGAGTGTCATATCCAGCCGGATTGGCTTTTGGTGTATAAAGTGGACAAGGATGAATTGATTTTAAACTTGCTGAGGACAGGAAGTCATAGTGATTTGTTTTGATGGATTCAAGGATCCTCGCTCGTTTTGAGGTTGGCTAATGATAGAAAAGAAAAAAAGAGCAACACCCTGGAAGTCAGGGAAAGTCATTTCCATTCGCCTACGGAATGGCGTCTATGTCTTAGCGCAAATGGTCCGAGAGCCCTATCTGGTATTTTTTAACCATTTTAAGGAGGAAAATAGTTGGAAGGGAGTGACCTTGAAAGAGGAGAATATTCTCTTTTGTAAAGCAGTCACTCGTCAGTTTCTACGCTATAGTCCTGTAACGATTGTCAAAGATCTTGAGCCTCTGTTAGATTATCGGCTACCTAAAGAATGGATTTACAGCCATATGGGAGGGCATCCGATTACGGTTTCGGTGAAGGGACGGGAGCGCCAAGTAGCTGGTTTTGGCCAACGGCTTTCCTTAGTTCAGGCGGATAAGGAAAGTGGCCTACCAGAGGATAATCCTCTAATGGGACTCTTCCAAGCCTATATCTTACCAGATATCCAAGAGAAAGATTGGGAGCGGGTAGGTCAGGCTGAGCTCATGTCCATCGAAGTCTTTCCGACGCTCAATGAACGTCTTTATCTCTGCTTTCTCCATGGGAAAAATGTGAATCCAGAGCTAGATATCTCTTTGGGAAAGCCCCTGCCCGATGATTATGAAACCTATATCGATATTCTTACCAACGCCCAGAGGCAAGACGCCTCTATCTAGGTGAGGAGGATGACTAAGAAAGGAATGGAACGATGAGAGTAAAAATTTTTGCAGAAGACAAACCTGCTCAAAAAACATTTAGCTATCAATTAGAGCTAGATACCGATACAATTTTAAAAGTCACTGGCTTGGTCTGCTCCACTGTCGTGGTAGCAAATCTCTTGTCACTCTTAAAGGATTAATATAGAAAAGGATTGAAAAATGGTTTTACCAAATTTTAAAGAAAACTTAGAAAAATATGCTAAATTGTTGGTTGCGAACGGAGTTAACGTGCAGCCTGGCCATACCTTGGCTTTGAACATCGATGTGGAACAAAGAGAATTAGCCCACTTGATTGTGAAGGAAGCCTATGCCTTGGGGGCGCACGAAGTCATTGTCCAATGGGCGGATGACTTCACTAATCGGGAAAAATTCCTCCATGCCCCGATGGATCGCTTGGACAATGTACCTGACTACAAGATTGCAGAGATGAACTACCTCTTGGACCACAAGGCGAGTCGCTTGGGTGTTCGCTCGTCTGACCCAGGTGCTTTAAATGGTGTCGATGCAGAGAAGCTTTCTGCCTCTGCTAAGGCTTTGGGCATGGCCATGAAACCCATGCGCATCGCCACTCAGTCTAATAAGGTCAGCTGGACAGTTGCTGCTGCAGCAGGGGTAGAATGGGCGAAAAAAGTCTTCCCAAATGCGGCTAGCGACGAAGAAGCAGTGGATCTCCTGTGGGATCAAATCTTCAAGACTTGTCGAGTTTACGAAGAAGATCCGGTTAAGGCTTGGGAAGAGCATGCTGCTATTCTCAAGAGCAAGGCATATACACTTAACAAAGAGCAATTCTCAGCCCTTCATTACACAGCGCCTGGAACAGATTTGACCCTTGGTTTACCGAAAAACCACGTTTGGGAATCAGCCGGAGCTATTAATGCCCAAGGCGAAGGCTTCTTGCCAAATATGCCGACAGAAGAGGTCTTCACAGCTCCTGACTTCCGTCGCGCAGAAGGTTATGTCACTTCTACAAAACCGCTTAGCTACAATGGGAATATCATCGAAGGGATCAAAGTGACCTTTGAAAATGGAGAAATTGTAGATATTACAGCTGAAAAAGGCGATCAAGTCATGAAAGATTTGGTCTTCAAAAACAAGGGAGCGCGTGCCTTGGGTGAATGTGCCCTCGTACCAGACCCAAGTCCGATTTCCCAATCAGGCATTACTTTCTTTAACACTCTCTTTGACGAAAATGCCTCTAACCACTTGGCCATCGGGGCAGCCTATGCAACTAGTGTAGAAGGTGGTGCAGAGTTTACAGAAGAAGAACTCGAAGCAGCAGGACTTAACCGCTCAGACGTCCACGTCGACTTCATGATCGGCTCAAGTCAAATGGATATCGACGGCATCCGAGAAGACGGCACCCGCGTCCCAGTATTCCGCAACGGAGATTGGGCAATATAGGGAGCAAAACAGAAATCAGTAACTCGAAGAGTTTGATTTCGTAGTTTTGCCCCCGCACAGTTGATTAGGAAGTACGAGTACCGCAGGTAGGAGTAGTTCCAATCAACCACTGCGCCGAGAGACAGAAATCAGTAACTCGAAGAGTTTGATTTCTTCCTCACTTTTTTGGATTTAAGGCTCGGGCAAAAAAGGTCCACCGGACCTTTTTAGTACCCCCGTCCAGTTGCTTAGGAAGGGCCTTGCTTCGCAATCCCTATCCGCCACCTCAAAACAGTGTTTTGAGCATTCAACCACTGCGCCAAGAAATAAAAATCAGGCACTCAGAGCGGTTGTTTTTTGAGAATAAAAATAAAGAGTTTGGTTTTAACAGCCAAGCTCTTTTTCTTGTGTCCTCTAGTTTAATGAAATATAGGGATAAAATTTTATAGCTTCTTCTCTTAATTAAAGAACCTTGCAAAGAAGGCTTGACGAGGACCTACTTTCTAGATAGACTGAAAGTAAGCGTTTACACACAACAAATTTTAGGAGGTCCTGATGAAATCACATCAACCACGTTATGCTATTCGCAAGTATGCTGTAGGAGTTGCTTCGGTATTGGTTGGCTTTTTTGCCAGCGGTCAAGTCGTGGCAGCAGATACGCCGAGCGTTACAGAAAGTCCTGCAACGGCTCTTCCGACGCAGCCAAGTGAAGGAGACTTGCCTCCCTCTACTACTGAGGAAGCTAGTCAGCCGGCTGTAGAAAAACCAATCATTCCTGCTCCGATCGTTGATCAAAGTCAACCGACCCTACCTGATCGAGAACTGCGCGCATCCGATCTTAATCGCTTGATTCGCGAAGATGCGATCTCTGTCACAGAAGCTGATGTGGCAGCTCAACCGGTAACCGCAGTGGCTGAAACACCAGCTAAAGATCCAGAGCAAGAAGAAAAATTAGCCAAGAAAAAGGTCATCTCTATCGATGCCGGTCGCAAATACTTCTCACCTGATCAAATCAAGGAAATCATTGATGAAGCTAGTAAGACGGGCTATACCGATTTGCATCTCTTAGTTGGAAATGATGGTTTGCGCTTTGTTCTTGATGATATGTCCTTGCAAGTAGGAAATACGTCCTACTCTAGCCAGGCAGTGAAGGAAGCAGTCGAAAAAGGCACCAAAGCTTATTATGACGATCCAAATGGAACAGCCTTGACTCAGGCTCAAATGGATGACATTTTGGCTTATGCCAAATCCAAGAATATAGGCGTCATTCCAACACTTAATAGCCCAGGGCATATGGATGCCATTCTGACAGCTATGGAGCAATTGGGGATCGAAAACCCTCACTTCAATTACTTTGGTACGAAAAAATCAGAACGGACTGTTGATTTAGACAACCAAAAAGCCCTAGATTTCACCAAAGCCTTGGTGGACAAGTATGCAGCTTATTTCAGTGGCAAGGCAGAAATCTTTAACATTGGTCTGGACGAATATGCCAATGATGCAACAGATGCCCATGGCTGGCAAGTCCTTCAAGCCAGCAAGCATTGGCCAGATGAAGGCTATCCAGACAAAGGATACGAAAAATTTATCCAATATGCCAATGATCTAGCGGCTATTGTGAAAAAACACAAGATGAAGCCAATGGCCTTCAACGATGGTATCTACTACAATGGCGATACTTCCTATGGCACTTTTGATAAGGATATCATTGTATCCTACTGGACGGGTGGTTGGAATGGCTATGATGTTGCTTCATCCAAGCTCTTGTCTGAACTAGGCCATCAAATTCTTAATACCAATGATGCTTGGTACTATGTCCTCGGTCGTGACAAGGCTGGATCAGGTTGGTACAATCTTGATCAAGGTCTCGAAGGAATTTCTAAATCAGCGATCGATTCCGTTCAGAAAAATGATGGGGCTAAGGTTCCCTTTATCGGTGGAATGGTAGCTGCCTGGGCAGATACGCCATCCGCAACCTACAAAAAAGACCTTCTCTTTAAGCTCATGCACGCTTTTGCGGACAAGAACGCGGACTACTTTGTAGCAGATCCTGAAGTGGTTGAAAAAGCTCTTGCAGAAGCTCCAACTGATTTGGATCACTATACACCAGAGTCTCTAGTAGCCTTTACAGAAGCTAAAAAAGCTTTGGAAGGGGTAGGAGCAGACACGACTAGAGCAGAAGCTAAAGAGCTGATTGCTTCTCTCAAAGCCGCTCAAGAGTCCTTGGTTTATACCGAAAGCTATGCCAAAGAGTTGGCGGATAAGGAAGCTGCTGAAAAACTAACTAAGAGCAAAGTGATTTCCATTGACGCAGGGCGCAAATACTTCTCGCTAGATCAGTTGAAACGGATTGTTGATAAGGCGAGTGAGTTGGGGTATTCTGATTTGCACCTCCTTGTCGGAAATGATGGCATGCGCTTTGTCCTCGATGATATGACCCTGGAGGCAAATGGCAAAACCTATGCTAGCGACGATGTGAAGGCTGCTCTCCTTGAAGGAACCAAGGCCTATTATGACGATCCAAATGGGCAAGCCTTGACCCAAGCAGAAATGGATGAATTGCTAGCTTACGCGACTTCTAAAGGCATTGGCTTAATCCCAGCAGTCAATAGTCCAGGTCACATGGATGCCATCTTGGTAGCCATGCAAAAACTAGGTATCGAACATCCACAAGCGACCTTTGATACGGTTTCTAAGACAACTATGGACCTGACCAACGAAGAAGCAGTCAACTTTACTAAGGCCCTAATTGGCAAGTACATGGACTATTTTAAAGGTAAGTCTAAGATCTTTAACTACGGAACAGACGAATACGCCAATGATGCTACCAATGCCCAAGGTTGGTACTACCTCAAATGGTATGAGCTCTATGGTAAATTTGCGGACTATGCCAACAGTCTCGCAGCCATGGCCCGCGAAAAAGGCTTGCAACCAATGGCCTTTAACGATGGTTTCTACTATGGAGACGAAGATGATGTTGCCTTTGACAAGGATGTCTTAATTTCTTACTGGTCTAAAGGATGGTGGGGCTATAACCTCGCATCTCCTCAATATCTAGCAAGCAAGGGGTATAAGTTCCTTAACACTAACGGAGATTGGTACTATATCCTCGGTCAAAAACCTGAAGATGGTGGTGGCTTCCTCAAGAAAGCTATCGAAAATACTGAAAAAACTCCATTCAACCAGCTAGCTTCAACTAAATATCCTGAGGTTGATCTTCCTACTGTTGGTAGTATGGTAGCTATCTGGGCAGATAGACCAAGCGCTGAGTACAAGGAAGAAGAAATCTTTGAACTTATGACTGCCTTTGCCAACCACAATAAGGACTATTTCAAAGCTGACTATACGGCCCTTCGTGCAGCCCTTGCCATTGTTCCAACAGATCTTTCCATCTATACAGAGGAATCACGTTCAGCTCTTGCGAAAGTTTTGGATACATTGAACTGGACGATTAGTCGTGCCCACCAAGAAAAAGTGGTAGAACAGGTTGAACAATTAACTCAAGCTCTCAGCCAGTTGAAACCAATCACCCAAGTGGGAAGCCAAGCAGAAAATGATGTCAGAGCCTTGGTAGAAGACAAACCAAGCTTGGAAATCGTTGAAAAAGAAGTGGACTTTGAAGTTGTTGAACGGACGAATCCAGACTTAGCTAAGGGCGAACGGAAAGTGATTCAGACTGGTGCCAAAGGCCAACATCGTGAATTTGTTGAAGTATCTGCCCTTGATCAGAGTCGCCAAGTAGTAGGAACAGAAGTTTCGAAAGAAGCCGTTTCTGAGATTGTGGAAGTGGGAACCAAGGAGGCAGAAGTGGTCACTCCGACTCCAGGTTCACAGGATAGTCCGAGTCCTCAAGCAGACCTACCTCAAGTCGATCAAGGAGGTCATCATCAAGTTAGACCAGTAGCCCCTGAAGTGAAGCCACTTGTGAACCCTCAACCAGCTCCAGTCGCTTCAAAACAAAAACCAGTAGAAGAGACTAAGCCAGCAGCGGTGCAAGATCAAGCACCTTCTAGCCAACAGCTTCCTGAAACTGGCCAAGAGTCTATCTTAGGTTTAGCCTTACTTGGAGCCATCTTAGGAGCGACAGGTATGAGTCTCAAAGGACGGGAAGAAGACTAATCAGCCCCCCGATTGAACTAAGTTTTTCTAGTTTTCCAGAGATGGAAAAGGAAAGACTTGGTTCTTTTTTTGTCCTAAAAACTGTACCCGGACAGTTGTCGCTTTTCTGCCTTGTTCCGCTTGGATGAACTTGATAAAATAAAAACATGACACGATACAAAGCAACTATTTCTTACGATGGAACTCTATTTGCGGGTTTCCAACGACAACCGCATGCGCGTAGTGTGCAAGAAGAAATCGAGAAGACCTTGATGCGTTTGAACCATGGACAGGCAGTGACCATTCACGGGGCTGGCCGAACGGATGCAGGTGTCCATGCCCTTGGACAGGTCATCCATTTTGATCTCCCCCAGTCGCGGGATGAGGAAAAGCTCCGCTTTGCCCTCGATACCCAAACTCCAGAGGATATTGACTTTATCCGGGTGGAGCAAGTACCTGATGACTTCCATTCGCGCTACCAGAAGCATAGCAAGACCTACGAATTCATCGTGGATTATGGCCGCCCCAAGAATCCCATGATGCGCCACTATGCAACTCCCTATCCTTACCCCTTGGATGTGGCCAAGATGCAAGAAGCCATCCAAAAATTGGAGGGGACCCACGATTTCACTGGCTTCACAGCTTCGGGAACCAGTGTTGAAGACAAGGTTCGAACGATTACAGAGGCTCGCTTGATCGAGGATGCGGCAAATCATCGCCTTCTCTTTATTTTTTCGGGCAATGGCTTTCTCTACAAACAGATCCGCAATATGGTGGGGACCTTGCTAAAGATTGGCAATGGACGAATGCCGGTTGAGCAAATTGACTTGATTTTAGAAAAAAAGGACCGCAATCTAGCCGGTCCTACAGCAGCGCCAAATGGCTTATACTTAAAGGAGATCCGTTATGAGTAATGAATTGATTCTAGCTATTTCAGGAAATGATATTTTTAGCGGGGGAGGCCTTCATGCGGACCTTGCGACCTATACAACCAACAAACAGCATGGTTTTGTAGCGGTGACTTGTTTGACAGCCATGACCGAGCATGGTTTTGAAGTCATTCCGGTGGATCCGACGACCTTTGCCCAACAGCTCAACTCTCTCAAGGATGTTCCTTTTTCTGCTATTAAGCTCGGCCTCTTGCCAAATGTTGAAGTAGCAGATCTGACCTTGGACTACGTCAAGGACCATGCGGATATCCCTGTCGTCTTAGACCCTGTCTTGGTCTGCAAGGAAACCCATGATGTGGAAGTATCAGCCCTTCGAGATGAATTAATCAGATTCTTCCCTTCTGTGACCATCATCACACCAAACTTACCAGAGGCTGAGATCTTGACCCAAAGCAAAATTCAATCGCTCGATGATATGAAGGAGGCTGCTCGTAAACTCCATGAATTGGGAGCAGCCAATGTCGTGGTCAAAGGGGGCAATCGTCTGAACAAAGAAAAAGCCATCGATGTCTTTTATGACGGAAAGGACTTTACGGTCTTCGAAGAAGCCGTCCTAGAAAAAAATAATACAGGAGCTGGTTGTACCTTTGCATCTAGCATTGCAAGCCAGTTAGTCCAAGGGAAGGGACCTTTAGAAGCTGTCGAGGCTTCAAAAGCTTTCGTCTACCAAGCCATTCAAAAATCAGATCAATACGGAGTAGTTCAATATGACCAATAAACGTACCCAAGTAATCGCGCACCTAGCCATTTTATCTGCCTTGACGGTAGTGCTGGGCTATTATACCAAACTGCCAACTCCAACCGGGATGGTGACCTTGCTGGATCTAGGTGTATACTTTACCGCCTTTTATTTGGGGCGCAAAGAAGGAGCAGTGGTTGGTGGTCTTGGTGCCTTTCTCTTGGACCTCATCTCTGGTTATCCTCAATGGATGTTCTTTAGTCTTCTTTTCCACGGAGCTCAAGGCTACTTTGCTGGCTTTAAAGGAAAAGCTCGTTACATTGGTCTGTTACTTGCTACTGTCATCATGGTAGGTGGCTATGCACTAGCTTCAGCGCTCTTTTTAGGAAACACTTGGGTAGCGGCTATTGAAGAGGTTCCTCATAATCTGGTTCAAAACTTCGTTGGTATGGCTTTGGGATATGCTCTTTATCATTTCTTACCAAAGAAGGGAAATTAGAAGATGGAGTTGGAGCAATTAAAAAGAGAAACCCAGGAGATCTTGCTGGATCTTTTATCCAAGGCTCATCTGCGTCAGGGGCAAATCCTTGTGTTAGGCCTGTCAACCAGCGAGGTCGCTGGAGCAAGTATCGGTAAGAACTCAAGTTTAGAGATTGGGCAAGCCATTGTGAAAACCATCCTAGATACCCTAACTCCCAAAGGGATTTATTTAGCGGTTCAAGGATGTGAACACCTTAACCGAGCTCTGGTGGTCGAACGTGAACTAGCTGAAAAGAAAGACTTAGAAATCGTTAATGTACTACCGAGCCTCCATGCGGGAGGGGCCGGTCAGTTGGCAGCTTTCAGTTATATGAAAGACCCAGTCGAAGTTGAATTTATCACAGCTCAGGCAGGCTTAGATATTGGAGATACCTCTATCGGGATGCATGTCAAGCATGTGCAAGTACCTGTTCGTCCTGTCTTGAAAGAACTGGGGGGCGCTCATGTGACGGCTCTAGCCAGTCGTCCGAAGTTAATCGGAGGGGCGCGTGCTTCTTACCAAGAAGATCCGCTTCGAAAATCTTAATAAGAAGGAAACTAGTTCAAGACATGGACTAGTTTTTTTGTTTCGGGACCAATTTTGAGAGAGGAAAGGGATTTGAAATCTATTGGTCTGCAGAAACCACTATAAAATTGCTAAAAAAGAAGCAGTTTCCACAAAACCAGGATGCCCAAAAACTTGCATTTTCGAAGTTTTATGGTAAAATTATTAGGAATGACTATATTATTTTAAGGAGAGACAGAATGTCTGTATCATTTGAAAACAAAGAAACAAACCGCGGTGTATTGACTTTCACCATTAGTCAAGAACAAATTAAACCAGCTTTAGATCGCGTGTTTGAATCTGTTAAGAAAAACTTGAACGTACCAGGATTCCGTAAAGGTCACCTTCCACGTCCAATCTTCAACCAACGTTTTGGTGAAGAATCACTTTATCAAGATGCTTTGAACGATCTTCTTCCAGCAGCTTATGAAGCAGCAGTAAAAGAAGCAGGTCTTGAAGTTGTTGCTCAACCAACTTTTGACGTTGTATCAATGGAAAAAGGTCAAGATTGGACTTTGACAGCAAATGTTGTTACAAAACCAGAAGTGAAATTGGGTGCTTACAAAGACCTTGAAGTATCTGTAGAAGTTTCTAAAGAAGTAACAGACGAAGATGTAGATGCACGTATCGAACGCGAACGCAACAACTTGGCTGAATTGGTGATCAAAGAAGGACCAGCAGCTGAAGGTGATACCGTTGTGATCGACTTTGTAGGTTCTGTTGACGGTGTTGAGTTTGACGGAGGAAAAGGAGATAACTTCTCACTTGGACTTGGTTCAGGCCAATTCATCCCAGGTTTCGAAGACCAATTGGTTGGACACTCAGCTGGTGAAACAGTTGATGTCATCGTAACTTTCCCAGAAAACTACCAAGCAACTGACCTTGCAGGTAAAGAAGCAAAATTCGTGACAACGATCCACGAAGTAAAAGCAAAAGAAGTACCAGCTCTTGACGATGAATTGGCAAAAGACATCGACGAAGAAGTTGAAACTCTTGCTGAATTGAAAGAAAAATACCGCAAAGAGTTGGCTGAAGCGAAAGAAGAAGCATACAAAGATGCAGTTGAGTCAGCAGCGATTGACCTTGCAGTAGAAAATGCAGAAATCGTTGACCTTCCAGAAGAAATGATCCACGAAGAAGTACACCGTGCCGTTAACGAATTCCTTGGAAACATGCAACGTCAAGGAATCTCTCCAGATATGTACTTCCAAATCACTGGTACAACTCAAGAAGATCTTCACAAACAATATGAAGCAGATGCAGCAGCACGTACTAAGACAAACCTTGTCGTAGAAGCAGTTGCTAAAGCAGAAGGCTTCGAAGCAACTGACGAAGAAGTAACTGCAGAAATCGAACAATTGGCAGCAGACTACAACATGCCAGTTGAACAAGTTCGTAGCTTGCTTTCACCAGAAATGTTGAAACACGACATTGCTGTGAAGAAAGCTGTTGAAGTGATCACAAGCACTGCAAAAGTAAAATAAAAAAGACGATTTTCCATCTTGATGGAAACAAGTCATAAGAAGAAAAGCTGAGGCCATGTGTCCCAGCTTTTCTCTTCTTATTGGCACGGAATTTTCCTTTGACGAAAGGGGAAAATTATCGTACAATAGAGTGTAACGATAAATGATGTATTCTAGGGGTATCCTCTTTTTTAATGAAAAAGAGTGTTGCCTTGAGATAAAAATGAAGGAGATCTACCTTGGAATTAGAAGTATTTGCTGGACAAGAAAAAAGTGAACTTTCAATGATTGAAGTAGCCCGTGCGATCTTAGAATCACGTGGCCGTGATCATGAAATGTATTTCAATGACCTGGTCAATGAAATTCAAAACTACCTCGAAAAATCAAACAGTGAAATTCGTGAAGCTCTTCCATTGTTCTATACAGAATTAAATGTGGACGGAAGCTTTATCCCACTAGGAGACAACAAATGGGGACTTCGCTCATGGTATGCGATCGATGAGGTAGATGAAGAAATCATCGCTCTTGAAGAAACAGATGAATACGAAGAGCCTAAGAAACGTAAGAAAAAACGCGTCAATGCCTTTATGGATGGAGACGAAGACGCGATCGATTACAATGCGGATGATCCAGAAGACGAAGATGTCTACGAAGCAGACCCAGCGCTTACTTACGATGATGAAAATCCAGAAGATGAGAAGGATGAAGTGGAAGCCTATGACGCTGAAATCAATGAAATCTCACCAGACGAGTTGGATGAAGAAGTTGAGTTAAGTGACGAAGAAGACGAAGAAGAGTCTTACGACGAAGAAGAATAATCCAAAAAACAAGGAATTCGTTCCTTGTTTTTTGTTTGCTTGAAGGAGGCTTCAAGGAGGAGTATAATAAGGGTGTAAGAATGATGTACCGAAGAAGGAGGAAGGACATATGGACTGGATACTTGATCAAAGTTTGGTGGATTTGGGGATTGAGACAGTTGTAATCGGAGTGGCCAAACAGGTGGATCCACAAGCTCCCTTATCTGCAACTTTTCTAGCTAAAAAGAAGGAGATGGAAGCCTGGGCCTTAAATTGTGATCTCAGCTCGGTGAAAGAGGAGGCAGTTGTACAAGGCTATATGGATTTGTTGAAGGAAGTGGGGCGTAGTGTCAAGAAGAACCCGCCGACTATTCTTGCTTTGATTAAGAATATCCAAAGTCGAGGCTTCCTTCCTACGATCAATAGTGTGATTGATATCTATAATGTTGAATGTCTCCGTTCCTTTTTAGCCATTGGAGGGCATGATCTGGATAAAATCCAGGGACCCATTGAGTTTACGATTAGTCAAAGAGAGGATACATTTTTGCCCATCTTATCAACAGAAAAGCATGTTAGTGAAACCGATCCGGTCTACCGAGATCAAGAGGGTATTATGGCCTGGCTAGATGTGAGAGATGGTGAACGCTATAAGATGGAGGAAACTACCCGCAATGCCCTCTTTATCATCCAGGGAAACAGAGCGACCTCTGTAGAGATGCGCTTGGAAGTACTGGAGCGGATTAGAGAAGATTTGTCCTCATGTATGCCCGATTTAGAATTTGAAAAATATCTGGTTACCCCCAGTGAGACAATTCCAATCCCTTAAAGAAGAACTCCTATATTAGGGATGAGTCCTCATCTGAACATAAGAGAGATGTGAAGTAGCCGACGCTCTTCTTGACTTGTGAAAATCTGCAACCTTTGAAAAAAGTTTGAAAAAAATCTTGACAAGAAAGTAGAAGATTGATATACTAGTAAGGTACTCAATCGCGGGGATGGCGGAATTGGCAGACGCGCAGGACTAAGGATCCTGTGACCGCTTTAGGTCGTGAGGGTTCAAGTCCCTCTCTCCGCATCGGATAATCAAGACAGCTTCGGCTGTCTTTTTTGTTTTTCAAAACTTTATGATAGAATAGGTGTGAGATGAGGTGTGAATATGAAGAAGAACTATCTGGTTTTGATCAATGGGCTCCTAGCGCTCGTAGGAAGTGCCATTAATTTTTTTGCTCCAGTCATGATTTTGGCCATGGGGCTCGCTGCACATGAAGATTTCGGAAGTGCCTTGATGGCTTTAATTAGCTGGAACTTCTTTGTCTGTATTCTAGCCATCGCTTCTAGGTGGCTCCTAAAAGATGAAAAGAGGATTCATAAGTGGATTTCCAATCTCTTTCTGGTAGCGGGTCTCATTCTTTTACTTGCGAATCTCCTTATTTTGTCCTGGAGTTTTTCGTATCTTGAAAGTCCCTTGATGTGGCTATTTGGAAAAATCTTTGGGAAAGTTCATGAATTTACTTATTTCTTCTATTCTCAATGGGTCGCAGGAGGATTCCTAGTGATTTCCGGGATTGCATTTTTAGTTTCATTAAAAAATTTTAAAGCAGAGGATTAAAAAGAGGGAGCTTGGGCTCCCTTCTTTTGCGTTTCTATGGGCTGTAGAAGTCTTGGGAAAGTAAGCATTCCTCCTCATTTATCATAAGAAAGCGCTTAAAGCTACAGGAAAAGCTAGCATTTTCAATGAAAAAGTGATAAAATAAACAATGTAAGTGGTTTAACCACAAAAAATAAGAGGAGGCCTACAACTAATGGCAATCGTTTCAGCAGAAAAATTTGTCCAAGCAGCTCGTGACAATGGTTACGCAGTTGGTGGATTTAACACAAACAACCTTGAGTGGACTCAAGCTATCTTGCGTGCAGCAGAAGCTAAAAAAGCTCCAGTTTTGATCCAAACTTCTATGGGTGCTGCTAAATACATGGGTGGTTACAAAGTAGCTCGCAACATGATCGCTAACCTTGTTGAAGCAATGGGTATCACTGTACCAGTTGCAATCCACTTGGACCATGGTCACTATGAAGATGCTCTTGAGTGTATCGAAGTTGGTTATACTTCAATCATGTTCGACGGATCACACCTTCCAGTTGAAGAAAACCTTAAATTGGCGAAAGAAGTTGTAGAAAAAGCTCACGCTAAAGGTATCTCAGTTGAAGCTGAAGTTGGTACAATCGGTGGTGAAGAAGACGGTATCGTTGGTAAAGGTGAATTGGCACCAATCGAAGATGCTAAAGCAATGGTTGCTACAGGAATCGACTTCTTGGCAGCAGGTATTGGTAACATCCACGGTCCATACCCAGCAAACTGGGAAGGTCTTGACCTTGATCACTTGAAGAAATTGACAGAAGCTCTTCCAGGATTCCCAATCGTATTGCACGGTGGTTCAGGTATCCCTGATGAGCAAATCCAAGAAGCTATCAAACTTGGTGTTGCGAAAGTTAACGTTAACACTGAGTGCCAAATCGCATTCGCTAACGCAACTCGTCAATTCGTACGTGAATACGATGCAAACGAAGCAGAATACGACAAGAAGAAACTCTTCGACCCACGTAAATTCTTAAAACCAGGATTCGAAGCAATCACAGCTTCAGTTGAAGAACGTATCGACGTATTTGGTAGCGAAAACAAAGCTTAATCTTGCTTGAAACGTTATTAACCAGAGGTTTATCCGTAAGGATAAGCCTTTTTTGGTTCTCTTATTTAGAAAAGTGTTTATTTCAAACAAAAAATGATTGCGATTCTGTCAGTTTAAGGTTATAATAAACAAAAACGAAGCAAGTAGGTAGGAAATGAAAAAACAGGAAAGACTGAATGAGATCATCAATCTGGTCAATAAGGCTGGAACCGTTTATGTTCAAGACATCATGGAAAGTATGCAGGTGTCGGATATGACTGTCCGTCGGGATTTGATTGAATTGGAAAAGCAAGGGCTCCTTATTCGGGTTCGAAATGGAGCCAAAAGTAACCAATTCCTCCCTTCACGAGAGCTTCCCCATGAAGAGAAGTTACTCAAGAATATTCTGGCTAAGCGTGAGGTAGCGAAGAAAGCTAGCGAACTGATAAAAGAAGGTGAGAGTATCTTCCTTGGGCCGGGGACCTCTGTTGAGGTTCTTTCCGAAGCCATTAATAATAAGGAATTGCGTGTGGTGACCAACTGTCTGCCGATTTTCCAAGAGTTGTTAAAGAAGAAAAGTGATACCTTTAAGGTAATCCTCTTAGGAGGGGAACTTCGAGAAACCAGTCAAGCTTTTGTCGGCGAGATAACGAACACTCTCATGGAAAGAATGTACTTCCACAAGATGTTTTTTAGTGGGAATGGCATTGTGGATGGACGCGTTCTGACCTCTTCTTTTGAAGAAGCCTATACGCAAAAGTTAGCCTTAGAACGTTCTTCTGAAGCTTACCTACTGATTGATTCCTCCAAGATTGGCAAGGAAGACTTTACCTCTATCTGTTCCTTGAAAAAAGTAACTGCGGTGATAACGGACGATGCATCTGAAAAAGCACATGAAGAATTAGAGGAATATACACGTGTGATTGTATAAATAATAAACTGAAAAGAGAGAGCGATTCTCTCTTTTTTTGTTTATTACAAACAATTTAGGGCTAAAAATAGTAAAAAATGAAGAAAAAAGAAAAAAATAAACAAAAAATAGTTGACAACAAACAAAATTAGCGCTATACTGTGTTTGTGAATAACAAAACGAAGTCGAATGAAGAAAGAGGAGAGCTTTCTTTGTTGACAGAAATGCAAAAAGGAGAAGTATATGGCAATTGTAGTTGGTGCGGATGCAACAGGTATTCGCTTAAAAGAAGTAGTCAAAGAATATTTGGAAGTAGAAGGTTTCCAAGTGGTGGATGTCACTGAAGAAGGGCAAGACTTTGTTGATGTGACCTTGGCTGTTGCTAAAGAAGTCAAACAAGCAGAAGATAATCTGGGTATTGTCATTGATGCATACGGAGCTGGTCCATTCATGGTCGCAACTAAAATTAAGGGAATGGTTGCAGCAGAAGTTTCAGATGAACGCTCTGCCTACATGACCCGTGGACACAACAATTCTCGCATGATCACCATGGGTGCTCAAATCGTGGGTGA
This sequence comes from Streptococcus australis, assembly GCF_015553625.1. Taxonomy (GTDB): domain Bacteria; phylum Bacillota; class Bacilli; order Lactobacillales; family Streptococcaceae; genus Streptococcus; species Streptococcus australis_B. The sequence goes on from NZ_JADNGY010000006.1 coordinate 90,605, forward strand.
CCAATTGGCAAAAAATATCGCTAAAGGTTTTGTAAACGGTAAGTATGATGGCGGTCGCCACCAAATCCGTGTCGATATGCTCAACAAGATGTGCTAAGGGGGGAGTAAACGAATGAAAATTGCAATTGGATGTGACCATATTGTCACAAATGAAAAAATGGCTGTTTCTGAATTTTTGAAATCAAAAGGCTATGAAGTCCTTGACTTCGGAACCTATGACCATGCGCGCACCCACTACCCAATTTTTGGGAAAAAAGTCGGAGAAGCTGTAGCTAGTGGTCTTGCAGATTTTGGAGTATGTATCTGTGGAACTGGCGTTGGGATTAACAACGCGGTTAACAAGGTCCCTGGAATCCGTTCAGCCTTGGTCCGCGATATGACAACTGCACTTTATGCCAAAGAAGAACTCAATGCCAACGTCATTGGTTTCGGTGGGAAAGTAACTGGTGAATTGCTCATGTGCGATATTATTGAAGCTTTCATTCATGCAGAATACAAACCAAGTGAAGAAAACAAGAAATTGATCGCCAAGATTCAACATTTGGAAACCCACAACGACCATCAAGAAGATGAGGATTTCTTCACAGAATTCCTTGAAAAATGGGATCGTGGTGAATACCACGACTAAGAGGTGGGATTATGATCTTAACAGTAACCATGAACCCATCTATTGACATTTCCTATCCATTAGAAACCTTACAATTGGATACGGTCAATCGAGTAGGCAAGGTAAGCAAAACTGCAGGAGGTAAGGGACTCAATGTCACACGGGTCCTAGCAGAGATTGGAGATCCTGTCTCAGCGACTGGTCTGGTTGGCGGTTCAACAGGCCAATTTATCTTGGAACATCTGGATCAGAAGATCGGCAAAGAATTCTTTGAAATTCAAGGGGAGACCCGCAATTGTATTGCTATTCTCCACGAAGGGCAACAAACTGAAATCCTGGAAAAAGGTCCATCTGTTTCTGAAGAAGAAGGGAAAGCCTTTCTGTCTCACTTTGAAGCTTTGCTTCCAGCTGTAACAGTTGTTGTTATCTCAGGAAGTTTACCAGCTGGGTTACCAGTTGATTATTATGTGAAATTGGTCGAGCGTGCTAAGAAGGCAGGAAAACCAGTCGTTCTGGATTGCTCAGGTGCTTCCTTAGAAAAAGCTCTAGCAGCCCCTATTAAACCAACGGTTATCAAGCCAAATAATGAAGAATTGTCCCAATTACTGGGCTATGAGGTGACCAAGGATTTTGATCAATTAAAAGAAGTTCTTCAAACTGACTTATTTGAAGGCATTGACTGGATCATCGTCTCCCTAGGAGCTGACGGTGCCTTTGCCAAACACGGAGATGTCTTCTATAAAGTGGATATTCCAAAAATTGAAGTCGTCAACCCAGTGGGCTCTGGTGATTCAACGGTTGCTGGGATTGCCTCAGCTCTCTATCATCAGGAAGATGACCAAGCGCTTTTAACCAAAGCCAATGTCCTTGGCATGTTGAATGCTCAAGAAGCAACGACAGGCCATATCAATATTCATCACTATGATGATTTGTATCAACAGATAAATGTAAAAGAGGTATAAGATGGTATTAACAGAACAAAAACGCAACTATTTAGAAAAATTGAGCACCAAAGAGGGTGTGATCTCTGCCTTGGCTTTTGACCAACGCGGTGCTTTGAAACGCCTCATGGCCCAATACCAAGACACAGAACCAACAGTGGCTCAAATGGAAGAATTGAAGGTCCTAGTGGCTGAAGAATTGACACCATTCGCATCTTCTATGCTCTTGGACCCTGAGTATGGACTTCCAGCGACCAAGGTCTTGGATGCAGAAGCAGGGCTTTTGTTGGCATATGAAAAAACAGGCTATGACACTTCTAGCACCAAGCGTCTGCCAGACTGCCTCAACCTTTGGTCAGCTAAACGCATCAAAGAGCAGGGTGCAGATGCAGTGAAATTCTTGCTCTACTATGATGTGGATAGTGCAGACGAACTCAACCAAGAAAAACAAGCCTACATCGAACGCATCGGTTCAGAATGTGCGGCAGAAGAAATTCCATTCTTCCTTGAAATCTTGGCTTACGATGAAACAATCGCTGATGCAGGTTCTGTAGAATACGCTAAAGTGAAACCTCGCAAGGTCATCGAAGCGATGAAAGTCTTCTCAGACCCACGCTTCAACATCGATGTCTTGAAAGTAGAAGTGCCAGTCAATGTCAAATATGTAGAAGGATTTGGCGATGGAGAAATTGTGCATAGTCGTGAGGAAGCTGCGGCCTTCTTTAAAGAACAAGAAGAAGCAACCAACCTTCCATACATCTACTTGAGTGCAGGTGTTTCTGCCAAACTCTTCCAAGAAACCCTAGTCTTTGCGCATGAAGCAGGCGCAAACTTCAACGGGGTTCTTTGCGGACGTGCAACTTGGGCTGGATCTGTAGAAGCCTACATCAAGAATGGGGAAGCTGCAGCTCGTGAATGGTTGCGTACCGAAGGTCGTCGCAACATTGAAGAACTCAACCAAGTCTTGGACCAAGTCGCAACTTCTTGGAAAGAGCGTATTTAAAAGTGTAGACCACTCCTTTAACGATGGGCGTTCAAATTTCCTTGAAGAGCCCAGAGAAGACAGCTATAAACAGCTATTTGTTAGAAAAAAACAAAAAAGTTAAAAAGTTGTTAAGAAAGGGTTTACAAAAACAAAAGCGTGTGCTATACTTAATCCATAAGTGAATACAAGGTGAGTGTTAGTAAGTTAGATTACGCATGATCACAGATGAATCGGGGAGAACCCTCTCTGATCTCATTTGTGGTCATTTTTTATACCCTAAACCTTAAATAAACTAGCAAGGAGAGTACCATGTATCGGATTTTAAATCCACTCAATCACAATGTTGCTCTGGTGAGAAATGACAAAGGGGAAGAACTGATTGTCATTGGAAAAGGAATTGTTTTTGGGAAAAAGAAGGGCGACCTAGTCCCTAAAGAAAAGGTAGAAAAGCTCTTTCGGATGAAAACAGAGGAATCCCGAGAGAACTTTATGACCCTGCTAAAAGATGTTCCGTTAGACTTCATCACAGTGACCTACGAGATGATTGATTACTTGATCAAAAAGTATCACTATCCCGTTCAAGAATATATCTATGTGACCTTGACCGACCACATGTTTTGCTCTTACCAAGCAATGACCCAAGGCAGGTATAAGGAAAGTAATCTTTTGGATATCTCGGAGAACTATCCAGTGGCTTTTGAGATTGCCAAAGAGGCAGTAGATATCTATCGGGAGAAGCTCACAACTAGCTTCCCTGAAGATGAGATCACTCGCATCGCCTATCATTTCATCAACGCAGAAGGTGAAAATGGAGTGGAAATCGTGGATTCCATGGACCAGCGCAAAGAAATCTTAAAAGGTGTGGAAGAGGTTTTGGATAGTTACTCAATCAAACGAACCGAGACCAACAATAACTTTTATGATCGCTTCATGATTCATCTCAACTACTTCTTGGATTACCTGGATCGCAATCGAGACGATAATCAATCACTTCTAGATATGGAGGAGCACATCAAAAGCTCCTATCCCAAAGCCTTTGAGATTGGTTCCAAGATTTATGATGTGATTTCTAGGGAGACTGGAGTTGACTTGTACAAGAGCGAACGGGTCTATCTTGTCTTACACATTCAACGATTATTGTAACAACTTTTAAAAATTAAGAAATTCAAATTGGAGGAATTGGTCATGACCAAAGAAGAAATGACACTATTAGGTTTTGAGATCGTTGCCTATGCAGGGGATGCTCGCTCTAAACTTTTGGAGGCCCTCAAGGCAGCTGAGAAGGGTGACTTCGCTCAAGCGGAAAGCTTGGTAGAAGAAGCAGGAAGCTGCATCGCAGAGGCTCACAAGTCTCAAACAACTATGCTAGCGCAAGAAGCAGCCGGAGAAGACCTCCCTTACAGCATTACCATGATGCATGGGCAGGACCACTTAATGACAACGATCCTATTAAAAGATGTGATTCATCATCTCATTGAACTATACAAAAGAGGAGTAAAATAATGCATAAATTAATTGAATTAATTGAGAAAGGAAAACCTTTCTTCGAGAAGATTTCTCGTAATAAATATCTGCGTGCGATTCGTGATGGATTTATCGCGGGGATGCCAGTCATCTTATTCTCATCTATCTTTATCTTGATTGCCTATGTTCCAAATGCATGGGGCTTCCATTGGTCAAAAGAAATTGAAAACTTCTTGATGACACCTTATAGCTATTCGATGGGAATTTTGGCTTTCTTCGTAGGTGGAACTACAGCCAAAGCTCTGACAGATTCTGTCAACCGTGACCTACCTGCAACAAACCAGATCAACTTCTTGTCAACCATGTTGGCATCTATGGTTGGTTTCCTTCTAATGGCAGCTGAACCAGCGAAAGAAGGAGGTTTTCTGACTGCCTTCATGGGAACAAAAGGTCTTTTGACAGCCTTTATTGCAGCCTTCGTTACCGTTAATGTTTACAAAGTCTGCGTGAAAAACAATGTTACGATTCGCATGCCAGACGAAGTTCCACCAAATATCTCTCAAGTATTTAAAGACTTGATTCCATTCACTGTATCAGTGGTTCTCCTTTATGGACTTGAACTGATTGTGAAGGGTAGTCTTGGTGTAACAGTAGCTGAATCTATTGGTACTCTTCTTGCGCCTCTATTCTCAGCAGCAGACGGTTATGTTGGTATTACGATTATTTTCGGTGCCTTTGCATTCTTCTGGTTTATTGGTATTCACGGCCCATCTATCGTTGAGCCTGCGATTGCAGCGATCACTTATGCAAATGCCGAAGTCAACTTGAACCTCCTTCAACAAGGTATGCACGCTGATAAGATCCTTACATCTGGTACACAAATGTTCATCGTCACTATGGGTGGTACAGGAGCAACTCTTGTGGTTCCATTCATGTTTATGTGGTTGTGTAAATCAAAACGAAATCGTGCTATTGGACGTGCTTCAGTAGTTCCTACATTCTTCGGTGTAAACGAACCAATCTTGTTTGGTGCACCGCTTGTTTTGAACCCAATCTTCTTTATCCCATTCATCTTTGCACCAATTGCAAACGTATGGATCTTTAAGTTCTTTATTGAAACACTTGGCATGAACTCATTTACTGCCAACCTTCCATGGACTACACCAGGACCTCTTGGTATTGTTCTTGGTACAAACTTCCAGTTCTTATCATTCGCTCTTGCAGCATTGTTAATTGTAGTAGATATTGCTATCTACTATCCATTCCTCAAGGTTTATGATGAACAAATTCTTGAAGAAGAACGTTCTGGTAAAGCTAATGACGAATTAAAAGATAAAGTAGCTGCAAACTTTAACACTGCAAAAGCAGATGCTATTCTTGCAAAAGCTGGAGTAGAATCAGCACAAAATACAATTACTGAAGAAACAAACGTCCTCGTTCTTTGTGCGGGTGGTGGAACAAGCGGTCTTCTTGCCAATGCTTTGAATAAAGCTGCTGCAGAATACAATGTTCCTGTCAAAGCGGCAGCTGGTGGCTACGGAGCTCACCGTGAAATGTTGCCAGAATTTGACCTTGTTATTCTTGCTCCTCAAGTAGCTTCAAACTATGAAGATATGAAGGCTGAAACAGATAAACTTGGAATCAAATTGGCTAAGACTGAAGGATCTCAATACATTAAATTGACACGCGATGGACAAGGTGCTCTAGCCTTTGTTCAAGCGCAATTCGATTAACGATAGGGACTGTGAAACAGTCTCCTATCGTAACGGAAATCGCTATGGCGATTTTCCTAATCGACTTGTTAATTCGTCGGTAAAAATATATCGTTTTTACCTCCTCATGTCACAATTCGGTGGCTTGGAACAAGAAGTGAGATGGAGATGGATGGCTCACTAACTCCTCTCCCCTCACTTTTCATTTTATCCAATCAAGAAATAGGTGAAAAAATGACAAAAACACTTCCTAAAGATTTTATTTTTGGTGGGGCAACGGCTGCCTATCAAGCAGAAGGAGCTACCCATACTGACGGAAAAGGACCAGTTGCTTGGGACAAATACTTAGCTGATAACTATTGGTATACAGCAGAACCAGCAAGCGATTTCTACCATAAATATCCAGTAGACTTACAGTTGGCTGAAGAATATGGCGTAAACGGAATTCGTATTTCTATTGCTTGGTCACGTATTTTCCCAACTGGCTATGGTGAAGTAAATCCAAAAGGGGTAGAATTCTATCATAAGTTATTTGCAGAATGTCATAAACGTCATGTGGAGCCTTTTGTAACCCTCCATCACTTTGATACACCAGAAGCTCTTCACTCAAACGGAGACTTCTTGAATCGTGAAAATATCGAACACTTTGTAGACTATGCTGCCTTCTGTTTTGAAGAATTCCCAGAAGTAAACTACTGGACAACATTTAATGAAATTGGACCAATCGGTGATGGTCAATACTTAGTCGGAAAATTCCCTCCAGGTATTCAGTATGACCTTGCCAAAGTCTTCCAATCCCACCACAATATGATGGTGTCTCATGCTCGTGCTGTGAAATTGTATAAAGACAAAGGGTATGAAGGTGAAATTGGAGTTGTGCACGCGTTACCAACTAAATATCCATTAGATCCTAAGAACCCTGCTGATATTCGAGCAGCTGAGTTGGAAGATATCATCCATAACAAGTTTATTCTAGATGCAACCTACCTTGGCCACTATTCAAAAGAAACGATGGATGGCGTTAACCACATTCTTTCAGTTAATGGTGGTGAGTTGGATCTTCGAGACGAAGACTTTGTGGCACTTGAAGCAGCTAAAGACCTGAATGACTTCCTTGGAATTAACTACTACATGAGTGATTGGATGGAAGCATTTGATGGTGAAACTGAAATCATCCACAACGGTAAAGGGGAAAAAGGAAGCTCTAAGTACCAAATTAAAGGTGTTGGTCGTCGTGTAGCTCCTGACTATGTACCTCGCACTGACTGGGACTGGATCATTTATCCTCAAGGGCTATATGATCAGATCATGCGTGTGAAGGCGGATTATCCAAACTATAAGAAAATCTACATCACTGAAAACGGACTGGGCTACAAAGATGAGTTTGTGGACAATACGGTTTATGACGATGGACGGATTGATTATGTGAAACAACACTTGGAAGTTCTGTCCGATGCGATTGCGGATGGGGCAAACGTCAAAGGCTACTTCATTTGGTCACTCATGGACGTCTTCTCTTGGTCAAATGGTTACGAAAAACGCTATGGTCTCTTTTATGTGGACTTTGAAACCCAAGAGCGCTATCCGAAGAAGTCAGCTCACTGGTACAAGAAAGTAGCAGAAAGCCAAGTAATTGAATAAAGAAATAAACATGTAAGAAGGCTTATCCGTAAGGGTAGGTCTTTTTTGGTTCTCTTATTTGGAAAAGTGTTTATTGTAAACAAACTAATTCACTCATTTCTAGTAATAATTTTTTGTTTGAAGGGCCAATATAGTTTTTACATGATATAATTAAATTGTTGAGTTAATATTAGGAGATTATGATTCATATTGATCAAAATAGTTTGCCTTTTTACAATTCGTAGCCTGCCCCTAAGGGCAGGTTTTTTGGTGTCTTAAGGAAACTATTTAACAGAATTTCTGATTAAAAGTTTCATTTTAAGAGAGAAATCTCTAATTTCATAATCAATAAGCAAACGCTTGCATTCCTGTTTTTATTAGATTATAATAGGTTGGTATAAAGCCCTCTGTAATAATATTGAAAAAGTGTAGAAAGTAAGGATTTAGAATATTTGTAGTCAAAAATACAATGTTGCTTCTTACGATAGGGAGATAGATATGGCAATGATAGAAGTGCAACATCTTCAGAAAAATTTTGTGAAGACAGTTAAGGAGCCGGGGTTAAAGGGGGCCTTGCGCTCCTTTGTTCATCCTGAAAAGCAGACTTTTGAAGCGGTCAAGGATTTAACTTTTGAAGTTCCAAAAGGGCAGATTCTAGGATTTATCGGGGCAAATGGTGCTGGGAAGTCGACCACCATCAAAATGCTGACAGGAATTTTGAAGCCCACATCTGGCTTTTGTCGGATTAACGGCAAGATTCCCCAGGATAATCGCCAAGATTATGTCAAGGATATTGGAGTCGTTTTCGGACAACGCACCCAGCTATGGTGGGATTTGGCTTTGCAAGAGACCTACACGGTTTTGAAAGAGATCTATGATGTACCGGACTCGCTTTTCCAAAAGCGCATGGACTTTTTGAATGAAGTTTTGGATTTGAAGGAATTTATCAAGGATCCTGTGCGGACTCTTTCACTAGGTCAACGGATGCGGGCGGATATTGCGGCTTCCTTACTTCACAATCCCAAGGTTCTCTTTTTAGATGAACCGACTATTGGTTTGGATGTGTCGGTCAAGGACAACATTCGCCGGGCCATTACTCAGATTAATCAGGAGGAAGAGACAACTATTCTCTTGACTACTCATGATTTGAGTGATATTGAGCAACTCTGTGATCGGATTTTTATGATTGATAAGGGGCAAGAGATTTTTGATGGAACGGTTAGCCAGCTCAAGGAGACCTTTGGCAAGATGAAGACTCTCTCCTTTGAGCTGACGCCAGGTCAAAATCATCTCCTCTCTCATTATGAGGGCTTGCCTGATATGTCCATTGATAGACAAGGAAATACTCTCAATATTGAATTCGATAGTTCCTGCTACCAGTCGGCCGATATTATCAAGCAAACCTTATCTGATTTTGAAGTCCGTGATTTGAAGATGGTAGATACGGATATTGAGGATATTATCCGTCGCTTCTACCGAAAGGAACTCTAAGATGGTCAAATTGTGGAGACGTTATAAACCCTTTATCAATGCAGGGATTCAGGAGTTGATTAGCTATCGAGTCAACTTTATTCTCTATCGGATTGGTGATGTCATGGGGGCTTTTGTCGCTTTCTATCTCTGGAAGGCTGTCTTTGATTCCTCCCAGGAGCCTTTGATTCAGGGCTTCAGTATGGCGGATATCACCCTCTACATCATCATGAGTTTTGTGACTAATCTTCTGACTAGGTCGGATTCTTCCTTTATGATTGGTGATGAGGTCAAGGATGGTTCCATTATCATGCGCTTGTTGCGACCAGTGCATTTTGCGGCTTCTTACCTCTTTACGGAGCTTGGTTCCAGGTGGTTGATTTTTATCTCTGTTGGACTGCCATTTTTAAGTGTCATTGTTTTGATGAAAATCTTGTCTGGGCAAGGAATTGTAGAAGTGTTGGGACTAACTACCCTTTATCTTTTTAGCTTAACGCTGGCCTATCTGATTAACTTTTTCTTTAATATCTGCTTTGGATTTTCAGCCTTTGTATTTAAAAATCTTTGGGGTTCCAACCTACTTAAGACTTCCATAGTGGCCTTTATGTCTGGGAGTTTGATTCCCTTGGCTTTCTTTCCAAAGGTCATTTCAGATATTCTGTCCTTCTTACCTTTCTCATCCTTAATTTACACTCCGGTCATGATTATTGTTGGGAAATACGATGCTAGTCAGATTCTTCAAGCACTTTTGCTTCAGTTCTTCTGGCTCTTAGTGATGCTAGGCTTGTCTCAGTTGATTTGGAAACGAGTCCAGTCCTTCATCACCATTCAGGGAGGTTAGTATGAAAAAATATCAACGCATGCATCTGATTTTTATCAGACAATACATCAAACAAATCATGGAATACAAGGTCGATTTTGTGGTTGGTGTGCTAGGAGTTTTTCTGACCCAAGGCTTGAACCTCTTGTTTCTCAATGTCATCTTTCAACACATCCCCTCGCTAGAAGGCTGGACTTTTCAAGAAATTGCCTTTATCTATGGTTTTTCCTTGATTCCCAAGGGACTGGACCACCTCTTTTTTGACAATCTCTGGGCACTAGGTCAACGCTTAGTCCGAAAAGGGGAGTTTGACAAGTATCTGACTCGTCCTATCAATCCTCTCTTTCACATCCTCGTTGAGACCTTTCAGATTGATGCCTTGGGTGAACTTTTGGTCGGTGGAATTTTACTAGCGACAACGGTCTCTAGCATTGCTTGGACTCTACCGAAATTCCTGATTTTTCTAGTTTGCATTCCTTTTGCAACCTTGATTTACACTTCCTTGAAAATTGCTACAGCCAGCATCGCTTTTTGGACCAAGCAGTCAGGCGCCATGATTTACATTTTCTATATGTTTAATGATTTTGCCAAGTACCCGATTTCCATTTACAATTCGCTCCTTCGTTGGTTAATTAGCTTTATTGTACCTTTCGCCTTTACGGCCTACTATCCTGCCAGCTATTTCTTGCAGGACAAGGATGTCTTCTTTAATATCGGTGGTTTGATTCTGATTTCTCTTATCTTCTTTTGCATCTCTCTGAAACTCTGGGATAGGGGATTAGACTCATACGAAAGTGCTGGTTCGTAAGAGGTAAAGTAGGACTAAAATCAAGAAAGGAACTTATGATGCTTGTTATTAAAGAAGTTAAGGATGAAGAGCAAAAAATGGCAGTTGTCGCCGAGGTTTTAAAGGATTTGCCAGAATGGTTTGGAATGCCAGAAAGCACGCAAGCCTACATCGAAGGAGCCAAGGACTTGCAAGTGTGGGCTGCCTATCAGGAGGGTGATTTGCTTGGCTTTGTAAGCTTGTCCTATTCTAGTGAAGATTGTGCAGAGATTGATTGTCTCGGTGTAAAAAAAGCTCATCAAGGCAGGGGGATTGGAAGTCAGTTGCTTGCTACTTTGGAAAGTGAAGCCTGCAAAAAAGTCGACTATTTACAGGTAAAAACAGTGGCAGAAGGTTCTAACAAGGATTATGACCGAACCAATATCTTTTATCGCAGTCTTGGTTTTAAAAAACTAGAGATTTTTCCACAACTTTGGGGGCCTCAAAATCCTTGTCAGATTTTGATTAAAAAGATCAACTAAAAGTGCTTGACATCCGCTATCAGAGTGCTATACTGAGAAAGTAATCGCCGAATTAGCTCAGTTGGTAGAGCAACGCACTCGTAACGCGTAGGTCACAGGTTCGATCCCTGCATTCGGCATTAAACTATACAAGAAAAAGCCCCTTGTGACGGGCTTTTTTTGATGTCGAATCACTTTTTGTACCAAAATTTGTACCAAATGATTAAAAAAATTTTCAAACTCATCTTTGCTTTTCTCAATCGTCATGGACTGGAATGGTTTCATGAAGGAGGGGAACCATCCCCTAAAAATGGCTAGTTCATCTGGCTCATTCATGTTCATGTGACCAGATAGTCCGATAATTTGACCGCTTATCCAAATTTCCTTGTCACCCTTGCCTCTGTTTGTTATAGTAGGTTTATCAAAAGAAGCTAGTCTTCTGATAACATTACAAAAAGAGGTAGTATCATGAAAAAATTAATTGGGCTTGGATTTATCCTTGCAGCTATTGCTGTCATCACCTTTAGTATGGTTGGTTATCCGAAAATAGATGCCAATCTTTGGCCCTTGGTTCCAGTTGTCTTGTTTGCTTTCTTTACGCTTGAAAATGCACTCAAGAAAGACTACAAGTCCAGCTTGATTTGTGCCATCATTGGTTTTATCATTGCCAATGCCATCTATGACCTTCTTCCGATTTCAAATGGGGTCGTGATTACTGCGGGTGTCTTGGCTTGTCTTGGTCTCGGTTTTCTTTTTCCAGACGCACCAAAAGAAAAATAATGCTTCCAATTTTATTCGCTTCAGGGGCTTGGTATGAAGAGATTTCTTCAGACTAAGTCCTTTTTAGCTGTCTGAAAGAACCACTTAGGGGCTGAAAAGAACCACTTACCGAAAAGGTCTTGTAAGATTTCGAACAGCTGTTATAATGTTACTAACAAAGGTTAAGAAAGGAGTCCTATGAAAGTTCGTATCGAATTAGATCCGCAGATGGATGAGCCAGAAATGATCATTCGGGCTCCTCGATTGACGGAGGATGTCGCCCGCTTGCAACAGTTGATCTTGGAGCAAAAAATGACGCCCTTGACCTTTTACAAGGATCGAAGCGAGTACTTTGTAGATGTGTCAGAAATTCTCTTCTTTGAGACAGATGGTGAAAAGATCTATGGACATACCAGAGAAGAGGCTTATGAGGTCCGTCAAAAACTCTACGAATTGGAAGAAATCTTGCCGATTGCTTTCTGTCGCATCTCCAAGTCGACCATCGTCAATACCAAGCAGATTTATTCCATCGAAAAATCTTTTTCGGGAACCAGTACAGTAAACTTTTATCAAACCCATAAGCAGGTACACGTGTCCCGACACTATTATCAACTCTTAAAAGAACGGTTAAAGGAAATGAGGTAACAAAATGAAAAATAAATTAATTGGGATTTTCTTAATCCTCCTAGCAGCTTTGGTGCTCTTACAAGGCTATTTTGTAAAATGGGAGATCAGTATCTGGACGCTGGCTTGGGTTGTCTTGCTCGCAGTCCTTTCCCTCTCTAGTTTCTTGAAGCGCCACTTTGGTTGGGGCTTCCTATATGGGATCTTGGCCCTCTTCTCCCTTAATGGCCAATACCATTTTCTTCCAGTATCCAATTCGGTGGTCATCTTTTCTTCTATTTTAGCGGTAATCGGTCTCAATATTCTCTTCAAGCCTTCCAAAAAAGCAAAAACTACTTGGAACTCCTACTCAGCAGGAACATCTTCGCAAACTGCTGGCAATGACATCGACGTCTCCTTCTCTACAGTGACCAAGTATTTGAATGACCAGAATTTTACGGGTGGGAGTGCGGATGTGAGCTTGGGAGAAGCTTCTATCTATTTTGACAATTGCCGGATAGAAGGACCCTCAGCCCAGTTTGCGGTGGATGTCTCCCTTGGAAGTTTGAGTCTCTATGTCCCGAGCGACTGGCGGGTTCATGTCAATGTAGAAAGTTCTCTGTCAGCTATCCAACACCAGGAAAATCCTAGCAATTTAACCAGCAAAGACTTTTACATCGTCGGAGAGGTCTCACTGGGGAATCTAGAAATCATCTATGTAGGTGAGAATAACTTTTCATAAGCCGATCTAAGAAAAACTTATTCAAAGGTCTTGCCAAGAGAAAGTTTTTTTGGTAATATAGTACGGTATGTGGTGCTAGCACATCCGTAATATTAGATCTAATAGGAGGCAAAACAGAATGGCTAAAGTATGTTATTTTACTGGTCGTAAGACTGTATCAGGAAACAACCGTTCACACGCGATGAACCAAACCAAACGTGCCGTAAAACCAAACCTTCAAAAAGTAACTGTCCTTATCGATGGTAAACCTAAAAAAGTTTGGGCTTCAGCTCGTGCATTGAAATCTGGTAAAGTAGAACGCGTTTAATCAGAAATGAGGATCTCTTGGAGATCCTTTTCTTTTCTCTTTTTGGACATTTGTATCAACCGATAGGAGAAAGGTGTATCCCTTTTACACGCGCCCTCTTTTATGGTAAAATAGAATATAAAATACTTTTGAGGTAGAAATTATGACAGTAAAAATCAATACAAAAGATGGTCAAATTGAATTGACCGATGATGTCATCGCAACTGTTGTAGGCGGTGCAGCCACTGAAATTTTTGGAGTGGTTGGAATGGCCAGCAAAAACGCGATTAAAGATAATTTCCAAGCTCTCTTAGGTAAGGAAAACTACTCTAAGGGTGTCGTTGTGAAAACAGCGGAAGCAGGAAGTATTGCGGTTGATGTTTACACTGTTTTGAGCTATGGTACAAAGATTAGCGAAGTCTCAAAAAATATTCAAGAGCGTGTCAAATTCAGTTTAGAAAATCAACTTGGAATCACAACGGATACAGTCAACGTCTATATCCAAAACATTAAAATTGTGGGAGAATAATCGTGTCTAAAATTACAACTAGTTTATTTCAAGAAATGGTCCAAGCAGGGGCTACTCGCTTAAATAAACAAGCCGAGTATGTCAATTCATTGAACGTTTTTCCTGTACCAGACGGTGATACTGGAACCAACATGGGAATGACCATTGAAAATGGTGCAAAAGAAGTAGCTGATCGCTCTGCTTCAACTGTCGGAGAAGCAGCAAATATCTTTGCGAAGGGGCTTTTGATGGGAGCGCGTGGAAACTCAGGGGTTATTACTTCTCAGTTGTTCCGTGGATTTTCTCAAAGTGTCAAAGACAAGGATGAATTGGATGGAGCAGCTCTTGCGGCAGCCTTCCAAGCAGGGGTTGAAGTAGCTTATAAAGCTGTTATGAAGCCTGTCGAAGGAACCATCTTGACCGTTTCTCGTGGTGCTGCCATCGGTGCTAAGAAAAAAGCAGAATCTACCAATGATGCTGTTGAAGTCATGCGTGCGGCCCTTGAAGGAGCTAAGACAGCTCTTGCCAAAACACCAGATATGCTTCCTGTATTGAAGGAAGTTGGTGTAGTGGACTCTGGTGGTCAAGGTTTGGTCTTCATTTATGAAGGATTCCTATCAGCTTTGACAGGAGAGTTCATCGCTTCTGAAGAATTTGTGGCGACTCCAGCAACCATGTCAGAAATGATCAATGCAGAACACCACAAGTCCGTAGCGGGCCATGTGGCAACCGAGGATATCACCTTTGGTTACTGTACTGAGATCATGGTCGCTTTGAAACAAGGTCCAACCTATGTCAAAGACTTTGACTACGACGAATTCCGTAATTATTTGAACAATCTTGGGGATTCTCTATTAGTCGTCAACGATGATGAAATCGTCAAAGTCCACGTCCATACTGAAGATCCAGGTCTTGTCATGCAAGAAGGTCTTAAGTACGGAAGCTTGGTTAAGGTGAAAGTCGACAACATGCGCAACCAGCACGAAGCACAAGTTGAAAAAGAAGAACGTCAAGCGAAACCAGCTGAAGCAAAAGAATATGCGATTATTGCAGTCGTTGCGGGTGACGGTTTAGCGGATATCTTCAAAGCGCAAGGAGTGGATTACATCATCTCTGGTGGTCAAACCATGAACCCTTCGACAGAAGACTTTGTCAAAGCTGTTGAAGAGTTGAATGCGCGCAACATCATTATCTTGCCAAATAACAAAAACATCTTGATGGCGGCTCAATCTGCAGCAGAAGTCATTGAGCAACCAGCAGCAGTCGTAGAGACGAAGACCATCCCTCAAGGATTGACCAGTCTTCTTGCCTTTGATGAGAGCAAGTCGATCGAAGAAAACTACGAACGCATGAGCGCTTCATTGGAAGATGTTGTTTCAGGTAGTGTGACGACAGCCGTTCGTGATACCACTATTGATGGTCTTGAAATCCATGAAAACGACAATCTTGGAATGGTTGATGGTAAGATCGTCGTTTCCAATCCAGATATGATGGAAACCTTGACAGCAACCTTTGACAAGATGTTGGACGAAGATAGTGAAATTGTCACGATTTATATCGGTGAAGATGGTAAAGAAGAAGTAGCCAATGACTTGGCTCAAAACTTGATGGCTAAATATGAGGACGTCGAAGTCGAAATTCATCAAGGAAATCAACCAGTTTACCCATATTTGTTTAGCGTTGAATAATCAAAAAATTTCAAAAATAGCAGGAAAAAGAGCCAAAAAATGATTTTTTGGCCCTTTTTTTGATAAAAAAAGCTTTATGAAAGCGATTAGATAGGTGTTTTTAGACAATTTTTATTTGATATGTTATACTTTAGAAAAATAGAAATAGGAGAAAAAAGCAAATGAAAAAGGTAATCTGCTTTTTAGGAGCTTTGCTTTTTGTGATGACGGGTTGTGCTACTAAGTCCCAGTCCACAGAAACATCAAAAAGCTCAACCACTACTTCGATAGAAAAAAGTGAAACTGTTACCAGTGAGGCAAAGGAAGAAACCAAGGTTCTCACTGCAGAAATCAATGGCAATCAACATCGCTACACCATCACGACAAAAGGTGATAAGGTTCAGAAATTAAAGTTAGATGTTTTATCGGCCCTACCAGAAAAAATTGCCACTAATTCAGCTAATTTAAGTCCTGAAGAAATGACAAAAATTATCAATGAAGGTTTGCAGTCAGATTCAGAATACAAGGCTCTGAAAGACACAGCTGGCTTCAGTATCGAATATAAGGTCACTCCAGAGAAAAAATTAGCCTCAACAGTCTCTGTTGATATGGAAACCATTGATTGGGACAAGGTTAAAGATCTATCTTACTTTAAAGATCTTGGTATCGGTGACCTAAAAGACATCAAGGCATCGACCGTTTTCACAGGATTAAAACTCCATGGTTTCAAAGAAGAAACCCCAGCACCATAGGCTCGGACTCTTGTCCGGCCTTTTTTTATTTTCCATGACATTTGTCATGTGAGCGAGTGACAAAATTATCTAGTGGCTGTTATTTTCTTTCGCTATAATATAGTCAGAAAGTAAGAGGTAAGGAAAAATGAAACAATGGTTCTATAAAGTGTTTACGTTAACAGTGGTGGGGATGGTCGTCTATTTGATCTTTTCAAAGGATGATAGTCTCTATTACCATTTTCCTTGGGAATTATTTGCTGGGATTGGCATCATGAGCTGGGCGGTCCAAGAAGGATTGAAGATGATCAAGGCTGTTAAAAAGGAGATGGAGCAATGAAAAAGAAACTTGAAATTGGATTGGTAGCTGTTTTGTGTTTGCTCCTTTGGGTAACTGAGATGATGACGGGCTGGTTTTCTGCCCATTTTCCTAGCTGGTTTTTCCAAACGGTTTGGGGAGTGACCTTGGTCGTCTATGTCATCATTCCAGCTGGCCAGATTTGGTTGAAAGGAGAGTCTCATGAGTGTCATTAGAGTAGAGAACTTGAACAAAAGTATCAGAGGAAAGGTGATCCTAGAAGATCTTTCTTTTACAGTCGAGAGAGGGGATTGTCTGGCCTTGATCGGGCCAAACGGAGCTGGGAAAACAACCTTGATGAACTGTCTTCTGGGAGATATGAAAGCGACGTCTGGAATCATTGAAGTAGAGGGGAAGGCACCTGGTCATCCTCAGTTAAAGGCTAGTGTGTCCTATCTCCCTCAAGAGAATGCTATCGTTCAAAAGTTAACCGTGCAGGAACTGATCAACTTCTTTCGCTCTATTTATCCTAATCCCTTAACAGGGGAAGAAATTGATGATTTATTGCGTTTTACTCCAGAACAAAAGAAGCAATTAGCCAGTAAGCTGTCTGGTGGGCAAAAGCGTCTCTTATCCTTTGTGTTGACCTTGATTGGTCGTCCCAGTCTCCTATTTTTGGATGAGCCAACGGCTGCCATGGATACGTCCACTCGCCAACGCTTTTGGGAGATCGTCGGGCATTTAAAGGACCAAGGTGTGACTATTGTCTATTCTTCCCATTACATCGAGGAAGTAGAGCATACAGCTGATCGGATTTTGGTCTTGCATCAGGGACATTTGCTTCGGGATACGACGCCTCTCGCTATGAGAAGCGAAGAGGTAGAAAAACATTTCACCTTGCCTTTGCGCTACCAAGCTCTAGCAGCAGAGATGGAAGGTGTTAGTGAAGTAATCATTAAACCCGATGCTCTTCAGATTGTGACACGTGATGCCAATCGTTTGTGGCTTCGATTACAAGAAGAAGGCTGTTCGATCCAAGAAATCGAAGTGACCAATCGAAGTTTATTGGATTCTATTTTTGAAAATACAAAGGAAGTAGGTAAAGAAGATGAAACGCATGAAAGCTCTCGGCGTGGTTGAGTGGCATTTGACTAGACGCCAAGCCATTTATTACTTGTTATCAATTGGGATGCCCACGGCCTTTTATCTCTTCTTTTCAGGGATGTACCAGGACACACCAGGGGCACCCGCTCACTTTATGAGGGATTATCTCCTTTCTATGACGGCATTTTCTATGATGTCTACGGCTATCTTTTCTTTTCCAACCGTTCTTGAAACCGATCGACTCAATAATTGGCAAAAAGTCTTGCGCCATACCCCCGTATCTATGGTAGAATATTATCTAATAAAGGTTGTGGGTCTCTTTGTCGATTTTCTCCTATCGATTGTAGTTGTCTTTACCGTGGGCCATGTGGTGCGGCATGTGAATATGCCCCTACAGGATTGGGTCTTAGCAGCCTTTATTCTCATCCTAGGAAGTCTAGCTTTTGTGGCTCTCGGTCTGGTTTTGACCCTGCTTCCTTCCAGTCAATTGATGTCTGTTGTGGGCAATCTCCTTTACATGGGGCTGGCTGTCATGGGTGGTCTTTGGATGCCCATTAGCCTCTTTCCAGAATGGATGCAAGCCATCGGCAAATGCTTACCAACCTATCAATTGATGGAACTGATCAAGACCTTTTTAAACAAGGGGCAGGTCAATGTCTTTGCGAGTGTCTATTTAACTTTGTTTACCCTGGTCTTGTTTGCCCTTGTTATCGTCTATCGTCGTCATTCTGAGGTTCGTTCATGATTGAAAAACTCAAACATATTCACCATATGTTTTACGTAGGCCTAATCTTTATGGTCTTTCCCTTTGCTTCTATTTTCTTAGGGCAGATTCCCTGGTGGCATTTCTTTTTAGCCATCTTCTTTATGATGAGCTATCTAGGAATCCTCATTGTTGAAAATAGGACACTGACCTGGATTTTTTGGATTTATCTATTGGCTTACATAGGTGGAAATACCTTATATGTTGGGACAGGCTTTTGTTGGTTTTACTATTATCTAAGCAATATTTTAGTTTATCGTTTTAGAGTCCACAATTTTCGTTCTCCCTTTCTTTGGACGGCCTTTTTATCACAACTGATCCTTTTGGGAGCCTTGTTATTTAATAGAGATATGGGAGAAAATGATTGGCTTTTTGTACTGATCATCTGCTTGTTCATCGCGATTATGACCTATAGTATGGTCCGGGCTGAGATGATGGAAGAGTTGAAAGCTGACCATGCCAAGCAAAATGCCCAGATCAATCTCTTGCTGGCAGAAAACGAGCGCCATCGGATTGGCCGTGATCTACATGACAGTCTGGGCCACACCTTTGCCATGCTGAGTGTCAAGGCAGACCTGGCTGATCAATTCTTAGCATTGGGTCAGGTTGAGAAGGCGCAGGAGCAGGTGCAAGAGATTCAAGCTATCAGTCAGGAGTCCATGCACCAAGTCCGAGAGATTGTGGAGAATTTGAAGCAACGAACCCTGGCAAGAGAGCTAGAAACCGTCCAGCAAATGCTCGAAGTGGCGCAAGTCAAAGTGGAGATCCAAAACGATCTCGATACAGCCAGCATCTCGCCGATCCTAGAGTCTGCTCTGGCCATGGTGTCTCTGGAATTAGCTACCAATATGATCAAACATGCCAAAGCGACGCAGGCCTTTCTCTCTTATTGCTCCACCGAGACAGGTGTAGAAATGGTTGCAGAAGACAATGGCATCGGCTTTAGTAAAGTTTCCGATAAGGATCTGCACTCGATCCGCGAACGGATTGCCTTATTGGGAGGAGAGTTAGAGATCAGTCGTCGTCACAAGCCAACCCGCATAGAAATACGGATCCCCTATCAAGAAAGGAAATAAGATGCGCTTATTAGTTGCTGAAGACCAAAGTATGTTACGCGATGCCCTCTGTCAGCTCTTGCTTTTGCAAGAGGATGTAGAAGAAGTCTTGCAGGCTGGAGACGGGCAAGAAGCTATTCGCTTACTCGAAACCCATCCAGTCGATATTGCTATCTTAGATATTGAGATGCCCATCAAAACAGGGCTAGAAGTGTTGGAATGGGCCAAAAGTCAACAACCCCAGCTCAAGGTTGTCATCGTTACCACCTTTAAGCGGCCGGGTTACTTTGAGCGGGCCCTGAAGGCTGGAGTCGATGCCTATGTCTTAAAAGAACGCCGCATCACGGACTTGATGGCTACTCTTCATACGGTTTTGGCAGGTCAAAAAGAATATTCTCCTGAATTAATGGAGGGAATCTTGACCCATCCCAATCCTCTAAGTTCTCAGGAGCAAGCAGTCCTAAAAGAAGTCGCCAAAGGAGCTTCCAACCAAGAAATTGCTGATCGATTATTTCTCTCTAACGGGACCATCCGCAATTATATGTCAGCCATTCTGACCAAGTTAAATGCAGAGAATCGGACTGAGGCAGCAAAGATTGCCCAAGAAAAGGGTTGGTTATAAGGAAGAAAAGAGAGTGGGACAGAAATCGGTAATTGGTTAGAATTCGATTTCGTCGTCCCACCTCCGCACAGTTGAGTAGGGCTGTAAAAGCTGATGAAATCAGCGTAGTAGAGCCCACTCAACCACTGCGTCTTGCTCGACAATCCAAAGACAATTGAGAGGCTAGGACTTTTGTCCCAGCCTCTTTTTTGATTAGATTTGTCAATTTTTTAGGAGAGCTCTCATTATTCGGATTTGGATAGAAAATTCAGAAAATTTGTGATTTTTACTTGAAATATTTTCCAAAAATGATATGATAGTAGCATGCTCATTTGATAATCAAAGAAACAGAAAGGAGAGACATGGAGAAAATTACCTTAGAAACTGCAAAGACAGGTTCAGAGCTTGTGCTAGAAACGCTTCGAGATCTTGGGATTGATACCATTTTTGGGTACCCAGGTGGAGCGGTTTTGCCCCTTTACGATGCTATTTATAGTTTTAAAGGGATCAAACACATTCTTGGTCGACATGAACAAGGGTGTTTGCATGAAGCGGAAGGCTACGCCAAATCAACTGGAAAGTTGGGTGTCGCAGTCGTCACTAGTGGACCTGGGGCAACCAATGCCATTACAGGTATTGCTGACGCCATGAGTGATAGTGTCCCTCTTCTTGTATTTACTGGACAGGTCAACCGTTCCGGTATCGGGAAGGATGCCTTCCAAGAGGCAGATATTGTTGGGATTACCATGCCGATCACCAAGTACAATTACCAAGTACGAGAGACAGCAGATATTCCACGGATTATTACTGAAGCGGTCCATATTGCGACAACTGGTCGTCCAGGCCCTGTCGTCATTGACCTTCCAAAAGATGTCTCTGCCTTAGAAACAGATTATGTATTCAACCCAGCAATCAACATTCCAAGTTACCAACCGACCATTGAGCCAAATGAATTGCAGATTAAGAAAATCTTGAAGCAATTGGGCAAGGCTAAGAAACCAGTCCTTTTGGCTGGGGGTGGCGTTAGCTATGCGGAAGCGGCAGAAGAATTGGTAGCCTTAGCAGAACGCTATCAGATCCCTGTAGTGACTAGCCTTTTAGGTCAGGGAACGATTGCGACAAACCATCCTCTCTTCCTTGGAATGGGTGGGATGCACGGATCCTTTGCGGCCAACATTGCCATGACCGAAGCGGATTTCATGATCAGTATTGGCTGTCGTTTCGATGACCGTCTGACAGGAAATCCAAAGACCTTTGCGAAGAATGCCAAAGTCGCTCATATTGATATTGACCCAGCAGAGATTGGTAAAATCATTGCAGTCGATATTCCCGTCGTTGGCGATGCGAAGAAAGCTCTACAACAATTGTTGGCAGAGCCAGTCGTTCACAACAATACGGAGAAATGGATCGAGAAGGTCACAAAAGATAAGAACCGGGTTCGTTCTTACGATAAGAAAGAACGCGTGGTCCAACCCCAAGCAGTTATTGAACGCGTGGGTGAGTTGACCAAGGGGGATGCCATCGTCGTGACAGACGTTGGCCAACACCAAATGTGGGCAGCTCAGTACTACCCATATCAAAACGAACGGCAATTAGTGACTTCTGGTGGTCTAGGGACCATGGGATTCGGTGTACCAGCTGCAATTGGTGCTAAGATTGCCAATCCAGACAAAGAAGTCGTGCTCTTTGTCGGAGATGGTGGCTTCCAGATGACCAACCAAGAATTGGCAATCTTGAATGTTTACAAGATTCCGATCAAGGTCATCATGCTCAATAACCATTCACTTGGGATGGTTCGGCAGTGGCAAGAAGCCTTCTATGATGGACGAACATCAGAGTCCGTCTTTGAAACCTTGCCAGACTTCCAATTGATGGCGCAAGCCTATGGGATTAAGAACTACAAATTTGACAATCCCGAGACCCTCGAGAAGGATTTGGAAGTCATTACCGAAGATGTACCAATGTTCATCGAGATTGACATTTCTCGGAAAGAACACGTTCTACCAATGGTACCAGCTGGTAAGAGCAATCATGAGATGTTGGGGGTGAAGTTTAATGCGTAGAATGTTAACAGCCAAACTTCAAAACCGGTCTGGGGTTCTCAACCGCTTTACCGGTGTCTTGTCTAGACGACAAGTCAACATTGAGAGCATCTCAGTGGGAGCGACAGAAAATCCGAATGTATCGCGGATTACCATCATCATCGATGTTGCATCTCATGATGAAGTCGAACAAATCATCAAGCAACTCAATCGCCAGGTCGATGTAATTCGCGTCCGAGACATTACAGATAAACCTCACCTAGAGCGTGAAGTTATTCTGATCAAGGTCTCTGCACCAGCAGAGAAACGAGCAGAATTGTTGGCTATTATCCAGCCCTTCCGCGCGACTGTGGTTGACGTGGCTCCAAGCTCCATCACCGTGCAGATGACAGGAAATGCAGAGAAGAACGAAGCTCTCTTGCGTGTCATTCGTCCTTATGGGATTAAAAATGTCGCACGGACTGGTGCAACTGGCTTTACCCGCGATTAAAATCCAACCTAAATTTGTTAAAACAGCCTAAGAGGCAATAAAAATAGAAAAGAGAGAAAAAACTATGGCAGTTCAAATGGAATACGAAAAAGATGTAAAAGTAGCAGCACTTGACGGTAAAAAAATCGCCGTTATCGGTTATGGCTCACAAGGTCATGCCCACGCTCAAAACTTGCGTGACTCAGGTCATGATGTGATTATCGGTGTACGTCCAGGTAAATCTTTTGATAAAGCAAAAGAAGATGGTTTTGATACTTACACAGTAGCAGAAGCAACTAAATTGGCTGATGTCATCATGATCTTGGCTCCAGACGAAATCCAACAAGAATTGTACGAAGCAGAAATTGCTCCAAACTTGGAAGCTGGTAATGCTGTTGGATTTGCACATGGTTTCAACATCCACTTCGAATTCATCAAAGTTCCTGCAGATGTAGATGTCTTCATGTGTGCGCCTAAAGGACCTGGTCACTTGGTACGTCGTACGTATGAAGAAGGATTTGGTGTTCCTGCGCTTTACGCTGTCTACCAAGATGCTACAGGAAATGCTAAAGATATCGCTATGGACTGGTGTAAAGGTGTTGGTTCAGCACGTGTTGGTCTTTTGGAAACAACATACAAAGAAGAAACTGAAGAAGATTTGTTTGGTGAACAAGCCGTTCTCTGTGGTGGTTTGACTGCCCTTATCGAAGCAGGTTTTGAAGTCTTGACGGAAGCTGGATACGCTCCAGAATTGGCTTACTTTGAAGTACTTCACGAAATGAAACTCATCGTTGACTTGATCTACGAAGGTGGATTCAAGAAAATGCGTCAATCAATTTCAAACACTGCTGAATACGGTGACTATGTGTCAGGTCCACGTGTCATCACTGAACAAGTGAAAGAAAACATGAAAGCCGTTCTTGCGGATATCCAAAATGGTAAATTCGCCAACGACTTTGTGAACGACTACAAAGCTGGTCGTCCAAAATTGACTGCTTACCGTGAACAAGCGGCTAACCTTGAAATCGAAAAAGTTGGTGCTGAATTGCGTAAAGCAATGCCATTCGTTGGAAAAAATGACGACGACGCCTTTAAAATCTATAACTAATGAGGTGATGGTGAAGTTGGGAGAAATCCCAACTTCTTTTTCATCAATAGCAGAGATGGATTGGAAGGTATTTTCAACCATTTAGCAGAATCTGTATGAAGAGACGTGGCATATCGAACATTTTGGGTGATTTTTCTGAAAATTTGGAAAACACGCTGAAATTTTTGCAGTCTTTTGATATAATTAGATGAAATAAGGAGAAGAAGAGGAAGACCATGATAACATCGAAAGATATCATAAAAGCCCACAAGGTCTTAAAGGGTGTGGTTGTTGAGACTCCCTTAGATTATGATCATTATTTATCCGAAAAGTATGGAGCAAAAATCTATTTAAAGAAGGAAAATGCGCAACGGGTTCGTTCCTTTAAGATTCGTGGAGCCTACTACGCGATTTCTCAGTTACATGCGAAAGAGAGAGAACGAGGAGTGGTCTGTGCCTCAGCGGGCAACCACGCTCAAGGAGTTGCCTACACCTGCCGGGAGATGAAAATCCCAGCGACCATCTTTATGCCGATTACGACACCTCAGCAAAAGATTAGCCAGGTTCGTTTCTTCGGTGGAGAATATGTGACCATTAAATTAGTAGGAGATACTTTTGATGCTTCTTCTAAGGCTGCGCAGGAATATACCGAGCTTAAAAACTGTACCTTCATTGATCCATTTGATGATGCCAATGTCCAAGCAGGTCAAGGAACTGTAGCCTACGAAATTCTAGAGGAAGCTAAAAAAGAGTCCATCGACTTCGATGCGGTGTTAGTACCAGTTGGTGGAGGTGGCCTCATCGCCGGAGTATCTACCTATATCAAGGAACAAGCGCCGGACATCGAGGTTATTGGAATTGAAGCAGATGGGGCTCGGTCGATGAAGGCAGCCTTTGAAGCTGGAGGCCCGGTAAAACTCAAACAGATTGATAAGTTTGCGGATGGGATTGCTGTTCAAAAGGTAGGCCAGTTGACTTATGAGGCAACGAAAAAAAATGTTGAGACCTTGATTGGCGTCAACGAGGGCTTGATCTCTGAGACCTTGATTGATCTTTATTCTAAGCAAGGCTTGGTTGCAGAACCAGCTGGAGCTGCCAGTGTAGCGGCTTTAGAAGTGTTGAGAGAGTATATCAAAGGAAAGACCATTTGCTGTGTGATTTCTGGGGGGAACAATGATATTAACCGGATGCCAGAGATGGAAGAGCGAGCTTTGATCTATGATGGTATCAAACACTACTTTATCGTCAACTTCCCGCAACGTCCAGGAGCTCTTCGAGAATTTGTAAATGATATCTTAGGACCAAATGACGATATCACGCGGTTTGAGTACATCAAACGAGCAAGTAAGGGGACTGGCCCAGTCTTGATTGGGGTTGCTTTGGCAGATAAGCATGACTATGCAGGTCTGATCAATCGGATTGAACAATTTGACCCTTCTTTCATTAACCTAAATGGAAATGAAACCCTCTATAACATGTTGGTATGATGGCTTCTTTAACAAAGAGTCACTTCAAAAAAGTAATAAAATATAAAGGAGAATCAGGAAATGATTTGGATTTTTCTATTGGCTATTCTAGTAGTTGGAGCTACTGTATTCATTAGCTCACTCTATGTGGTGAAACAACAATCTGTTGCGATTATTGAGCGTTTTGGACGCTACCAAAAGATCAGCAACAGTGGGATTCATGTCCGTGCACCATTTGGTATCGATAAAATTGCTGCACGTGTGCAATTGCGTCTCTTGCAAAGCGAGATTGTGGTCGAAACTAAGACACAAGATAACGTATTCGTTACCATGAATGTCGCAACACAATACCGTGTAAATGAAAACAATGTAACGGATGCTTACTACAAATTGATGCGCCCAGAAGCTCAGATCAAATCTTACATCGAAGATGCTCTGCGCTCATCTGTTCCAAAGTTGACCTTGGATGAATTGTTTGAGAAAAAGGATGAAATCGCCCTTGAGGTTCAAAAACAAGTAGCTGAAGAAATGTCAACCTACGGGTATATCATTGTAAAAACCTTGATTACCAAGGTTGAACCAGATGCGGAAGTCAAGCAGTCAATGAATGAGATCAACGCTGCTCAACGGAAACGTGTGGCTGCTCAAGAATTGGCTGAAGCGGACAAGATTAAAATTGTTACCGCAGCCGAAGCGGAGGCTGAAAAAGATCGCCTTCACGGGGTCGGGATTGCAGAGCAACGGAAGGCCATTGTAGATGGTTTGGCAGATTCTATCAAGGAATTGAAAGACACCAATGTGAATTTGACAGAAGAACAGATTATGTCGATTCTCTTGACCAACCAATATTTGGATACTTTGAATAATTTTGCAGAAAAACAAGGTACCAATACCCTCTTCTTACCAGCAAATCCGGATGGCGTAGAGAATATTCGCACCCAAATCCTCTCAGCTTTAAAAGCTAAATAACAAAATATCTGACTTTTTTAAAATTGTTCGTATTTTCAGCTATTATGGTTGACAAAATATGCAAAAAATTTTATATTAGTATTGGAAATAATAATATAGGAGAAGAATCATGGCTAAATCGAACTTCGAAAAAGTGGAATCAGTTGTTGGTTGGGTACGTGATAAAAAGATCACTGGCTATCGTATCAGTAAAGAAACGAACGCCCGTGAAATGTCTATCATTGCACTTGCGCAAGGTCGTGCAAAAGTGAAAAACATTTCGTTTGAAACTGCGCTTGGCTTGATCGATTTTTATGATAAGAATCATCAAAAATTCGAAAATTAAACTTAGATATAAAAAAGAAGGGAAAAAGCTTCCCTTCTTTTTATATAGTATAAATCAGGATATCGTAGGAAAGTATCACTAGATTTCTTCATATCTATCAAAGGATTTCAACAAGTTTATGTGTGGAATCGAGCTTTCAATTGATGGTATTTAAAAACTCCCTCATCGGAAGGATTTCCAGTGAGGGAGTTTGTTTTAGTTTAAGAAACGTTGTAAGAATTCTTTGGTCCGTTCTTCTTTTGGATTGGTAAAGATTTCTTTAGGATCACCTTGTTCAGCGATGACCCCCTTGTCCATAAAGATAACACGACTTGAGACGTCTCGTGCAAATTCCATTTCGTGGGTGACCACGATCATGGTTAAGCCTTCTTTGGCTAAGTCTTGCATAATTTTAAGCACTTCTCCGACCATTTCAGGGTCCAGAGCAGAGGTTGGTTCATCGAACAAAATGGCATCAGGATCCATAGAGAGAGCACGAGCGATAGCGACCCGTTGTTTTTGCCCTCCTGAAAGTTGTTTTGGACGAGCAGCCCAATAAGGTTCTCCCATACCAACTTTCTCTAAATTCGCTTTAGCAATCTTCTCTGCCGTTTCTCTGTCCCGTTTTAGGACAGTTGTTTGAGCGACAATGGTGTTTTCTAAGACATTTAAGTTTTCAAATAGGTTGAAGCTTTGGAACACCATGCCCAATTTTTCCCGATAGTGGGTGAGATCGTAATCAGGATCGAGAACGTTTTGCCCCCGGTAGAGGATTTCCCCATCAGTCGGTGTCTCTAAGAGATTGATGGAGCGAAGGAAGGTAGATTTCCCACTACCAGAGCTCCCAATGATAGAGATTACTTCACCCTTCTCAACTGAAAGAGAGATGTCCTTCAAAACTTCGTTTTGACCGTAGGATTTTTTTAAGTGTTTGATTTCAAGTATTTTTTCTGCCATTATTTCACCTCTTTGACTTGCATTTGATTGGCACCTGTAGTATAGGTATCAGAATCTAAGCGACGTTCGATATAACGAAGGATACGGGTGATAGTGAAAGTCAGGATAAAGTAAATAACCGCAATAATAGTAAAGGTTGGGAAGTATTGGTAGTTTTGAGTTGCGACCGTATTTCCTGTAAAGTAAAGTTCGACCACGGAGATAACATTCAAGACAGATGTATCCTTGATGTTAATGACAAATTCATTCCCTGTCGCTGGCAAGATATTGCGAATAACTTGAGGAAGGACGACCTTGCGCATGGTTTGTCCATGGGTCATTCCTAGAGCAGTTGCTGCTTCAAACTGACCAGTATCCACTGCTAAGATTCCTCCACGAACAATCTCGCTCATATAAGCCCCTGTATTGATCGAAACAATAAAGATGGCGGCCCAGGTACGATCCAAGGAAATGTTGAAGGCTTGGGCGGAACCGTAGAAAATAACCATGGATTGAACGATCATCGGAGTTCCACGGAAGATCTCAATGTAGACATTGAGGAACCAACCAAAGAATGATTGCAAGGCAGCGACGGCCTTGTTCTTAGACATAGGCGCAGTCCGGAAGACACCGATTAACAAACCGATAATCAAACCAGCAATGGTTCCCGTCATGGAGATGAGGAGGGTCATACCAGTTCCACGTAAGAACTGTGGGCCATTATCTTTCAAAATCTTTATCATTTGGCTGAAGAAAGTCTGCTCATCATCGCTAGCATCGCTGGAAGCTGGTTGCTTCTTGATCATATCATCCATGAGTTTGACTTGGTCTTCAGATGAGATTTTCGCTAGTGCTGCATTGACTTGGTCAAGTCTAGCGTCACCCTTCTTCATCCCGATAGCGATGGTCGCATCTTCTTCCCCAACTTCAAATCCTTTTTTGAATTGGATCATCTTAAATTTTGAATTAGCGGACTCAGCTGTCAAGGCTTCTGGACGCTCAGAAACATAGGCATCGATAACACCAGATTCTAAAGCTTGACGCATTTGAGCAAAGTCTCCCATCGCAGTTTCTTGTTTTGCACCCTTGAGTTGGGAGATGAGCGAGTAGAGGTAGACCCCTTGTTGAGAGGTGACCTTGGCATCCTTAAAGTCATCTAAACTAGTGGCATTCGCATAGTTTCCATCTTTGCGGACCAGCATGACTGGCTCACTAGTATAGTAGCTATTAGAAAAGGCAACCTCTTTTTTGCGCTCAGCAGTAGGACTCATCCCGGCGATGATCATATCGATTTTCCCAGAAGTGAGGGCTGGAATTAGTCCGTTCCAAGATGTTTTTACGATCAGAGGTTTTTTACCTAGTCCCTCAGCAACTTTTTTGGCGATTTGAACATCGTAACCATTGGCATATTGGTTGGTGCCATCAATCTTTACGGCTCCATTTGAATCATCTTCTTGAGTCCAGTTGAAAGGAGCATACGCAGCCTCCATTCCAATCCGGAGATACTCATCTGCTTGGACAATATGGCTCATTCCCAGACATAAAAGTAGTCCGGTAAAGAGAGCATAAATTGTTTTTTTCATGTAGTCTCCTCTTCCTTTATAAATAGTATCATCTTATTGTACAGGAAATTGGTCTACTTTTCAAACCTGATAACCTTTTCATGAAAAAATGCTATAATAAACCAAAGGAGTATAGGGGAAATGAAAAAAATTCTGTATGTTCTATTGGCAGTGATGGCCTGTCTATTTATAACAGGTTTTGTAAAAGCGGATGGTCCTTCCTATGAGGTTCAGTCTTATCGGGGGACTCTTACCTTGGAAACTTGGGACGATGCTACCTATGAGGAAGAATTGGTCTATCATTTTACAACTTCCTATAATGGTCAATATGTCAGCCTGGGAAGTGCTGGTAAAATGCCTCAAGGTTTTGAAATAGTAATTCCTCCTTTGGTGGAAGTGGAAGGTAGAACCTTGTCGCAAGAACCAGAAGTTCAAAATTTAGGCGATGGTTATCAGGTAAAGATTTATAACGGCGGAAGTGCAGGGGATACTGTCAAGATAAAGGTTACCTGGCGCTTAAAAAACCTGCTCTATGTTCACCAAGATATCCTATTATTGAACTGGAAACCAATCAGTGATGGGGATCAAGAGGTCAAAAAAGTAGAGTTACAGGTTATCCCGAAATTTGCTACAGCTGCCTCGAAATCGGAACTGAATATCCATACGGCTTATATGGGGGCTGAGGCAACTGTTCAGAAAGAAGAAGCAAACTATAAGGCTACTCTAGAGAATCTGAAACGAAAAGAAGGTGTTGAGATTTATGCTTACTGGCGGAAATCGGATGTAGCTTCCTTTGGGGAATCCTATCGCGATACAGGTTTGATGGAGGAGTCCAACTATCATCGGACGGAAGCAGGAATTGTTCAAAAACGGACCTGGATTCGCTTATTTATGAAGGTCCTACTCCCAATCCTTATTCTGTTCTTCCTTCTTCTTGCTATTTATTATCGTCATCGATTCATACAATCTGTGACTTCTACCAGAGTTTTCCCGAAAAATAGCCGCTTGTATGAGATTCCAAATGACGTTGCGCCTCTACTAATGGCCTCGATTGTATACTCTACAGAGCTAGATGAGATTTCTCCAACCAAAAAACATGCTCGGGGCGCCTTTAAATTTGATCAGTTGGTGCAAGCAACCTTACTTGATTTGATTGATCGAAAAAATATCATCTGTGAGCAATACGATACTCATACAGTTTTAACGATTCAAAATGAAGATACATTGGATGAATTTGAGCGCGAGTTTCTTAGACTTGCTTTCGGTTCTCAAAAATATTGTAGAACAGATGACTTGTTTTCAGATTATGAAATTTCGGATTCTCTCTATAAATATGCGTCTGAGAAAGAGCAAGATGCCATTCGCAAGAGAGGAAAACAAGCGCAAGATCGGATTGATGCAGCGATTTCTCGTGTCGCTCAGGCAGTTCAACAAAAGATCCAAACCTTTGCCCTTTCTCCTTACTACCGTCCTTTAGAGGTAGGGGAGGAACGTGCAGGTCGTATGTGTCTCTTCTTTGGATGGGCTGCATGGAGCATCGCTTTGGTAGCCGGTCTAATTGCTTATTTCATCTTGAATTGGCTCTCTATCTTTTGTGTGATCTATGTGTTGGTAATGTGGATTCTTCCGGCATCCTTCCAAGGGAAGTTCACCCTCTATCGACGGGATGGAGTCCCAACGGACCTCGGTGCAGAACAGCGCTATTACTGGGATAGCTTCCGTAATATGTTGCGGGATATCGCTCATTTGGAAGAAGCAGAAGTTCAATCGCTGGTTTTATGGAATCGCTTATTAGTCTATGCTACTCTGTTTGGTTTTGCAGATCAAGTAAGTAAAGTGATGAAACTTCGTCAAATCCACTTGGATAACCCAAGTATGGATGCCTATGTCTACACTCCATTTCGTAGTAATCTGATCCATTCCAGCCATCTCTTATCTACTTATGGAACGACCGCGACAACTGCTAGTCATTTTACAGTGTCTTCAAGTGGTAGTTCTGGTGGTGGCTTCTCTGGTGGCGGTGGTGGCGGTGGCTTCGGTGCTTTTTAGAGTCGCACAAGTGCTAGCTAGCTACAGTTGTAGTTACAATTTTAGAGAAGTGAGGTAGGATCTACCTCACTTCTTTTAGTCTATGCATCCTTGCAAGCGCATCTGGTTCTATGGCTAGAAATGTGTTATAATATAGCAAATGTAAGTTTAGGAGAAAAAGATGTTTATCATTGAACTGATAAAAGCGATTCTTTTTGGAATTGTTGAAGGAGTCACAGAGTGGCTTCCAATCTCAAGTACAGGTCATTTGATTTTGATTCAAGACTTTATCCAGTTTAAGGATCAAAATCCTGCCTTTATGGAGATGTTTAATGTCGTGATTCAGCTTGGTGCCATTATGGCTGTTGTCGTGATTTATTTCGACAAGCTTTATCCATTTAAGCCGGGGAAATCGAAAAAAGAGGTGAGACGGACTTGGCAATTGTGGGCCAAGGTTGCTGTAGCGACCCTGCCTTTGCTCTTTGTCTTTAAATTGGATGATTGGTTTGAAGCTCATTTTCATAACTCTTTTTCTGTAGCCATCATGCTGATCACCTATGGGTGGGCCTTTATTTACCTTGAAAAACGGGAGCAAGTGGAGCCGGAAGTGACAGAATTGCACAAGCTACCTTATAAGACAGCTCTCTATATTGGTTTGTTCCAAGTCTTGTCACTTTTTCCAGGAACCAGTCGGTCAGGTGCAACGATTGTAGGTGGTTTGGTCAATGGAGTTAGTCGCTCAGTTGTAACAGAATTTACCTTCTATCTGGGGATTCCTGCCATGTTTGGAGCTAGCCTGTTGAAGGTCGCTAAGTTTGTCTTGGGAGGAAATGCTTTAAGCTTCAGTCAAGGAACGATTCTTTTGGTCGCTATGGCAGTTGCCTTCGGAGTCAGTATGGTAGCGATTCGCTTCTTGACAGATTATGTTAAAACTCATGACTTCACGGTTTTTGGAAAGTATCGGATTGTTTTGGGAGCGATTTTGCTGGTCTATGCAGTGATTAAAATCTTTATCTAATCATGAGATAGGAGTGCTTCTTCTTTCTCTTCAAATGGCTATGTTTGAGGGGGGAGAGGAAGTGCTCTTTTTTTAAGGTTTTTTCATATCTGAGGTGGGGGGTCATGTTTTGAAATATATGTCCCTTTTTAGTATAATAGAAAGACTAATAGTATGAGGTGCAATCATGAAGATGAAGCAAATCAGTGATTCAACCATTAAAATCACGATTCAATTAGAGGATTTAGAAGAACGGGGCATGGAAATGGCCGATTTTTTGGTGCCTCAAGAAAAAACAGAAGAATTTTTCTATACCATCTTAGATGAATTGGAAATGCCAGAAAGCTTCTTAGACAGTGGCATGTTGAGTTTCCGAGTGACTCCTAAGCCAGATAAGCTCGATGTTTTTGTGACCAAATCAAAAATTGATCAACATCTAAATTTTGAAGATTTTTCCGACTTGCCTGATATGGAAGAATTGTCGCAAATGTCTCCGGACGAATTTATCAAAACCTTGGAAAAGACCATCTCTGAAAAGAGTAAGGGAGACGGTGATGCTATTCGTCATTTAGAAGCTGAGGAATTGGCTGATGAAAATCAGCTTTCAGAAGAAGACACACCGAATCATCCACTAGATACACGGTATATTTATTATATCCTCCAGTTTTCTCAGTTAGAAGAAGTGATTCGGTTTACAAAAACAGTTCATTATGCTGTCGAGACTTCGGAACTTTATAAAATGGACGGGATTTACTATTTAACCATCCTGATCGATTTGGAAGGGTGTCCGCAAGATTATCCAGGTTGGCTCTTGGCGACCATGCGTGAATATGCGGAAGATACAGATACTACTAGAGCTGTCCTCCAGGAACATGGTCATCTCTTGCTCGTCTCAGATGCTATTCACGAACTTCAAAAGGTTAATTTGGTATGATTACTTTTCCATTACAATTTATCCTGGTCCTGATTGCAACTTTTTTGATCAGTTTGATTCTAACTCCTTTTGTGAGGTTATTGGCGTTTAAAATAGATGCCGTAGACTATCCGAATGCGCGTCGGATCAATAAGAAACCCATGCCCAGCGCTGGTGGTTTAGCTATTATTCTTGCTTTTACCATTGCGACTTTACTTTTGTTGCCGATGATTACAAAGGGGTATGTAACTAAGACATCTTACCTGACCTATACCATACCAGTTGTTGTCGGAGGATGGATCATTGGCCTGACTGGTTTAGTTGATGATATAAAAGAATTATCACCGCGGTTAAAGATGCTGGGGATTTTCCTAGGATCTAGTGTGATCTGGTTTTTTACAGATTTTCGCTTGGATGATTTTAAGATCCCTTTCGGGGGTCCATTTCTTCATTTTGATCCATGGTTGTCGTATATTTTAACAGTCATTTGGATCATTTCTATTACCAATGCAGTCAACCTAATTGATGGTTTGGATGGCCTGGTCAGTGGAGTTTCGATTATTTCCTTGGTGACGATGGGGATTGTTTCTCATTTCTTTCTCCCAGTGCCCAATCTCTTTTTGACCATGACGATTTTTGTCTTAGTCATGGCCATTGCTGGTTTCTTCCCCTTTAATTATCATCCAGCGATTCTTTATTTAGGAGATACAGGAGCCCTCTTCATTGGTTTTATGATCGCTGTTTTGTCCTTGCAAGGTCTTAAGAATGCAACAGCTGTTGCGGTTGTTACGCCGATGATTATCTTGGGAGTTCCAATTACGGATACCTTTTTAGCAATTGTCCGTCGGACTCTCTCTGGTCAGAAGTTTTATGCACCAGATCGGAATCACTTGCACCATCGTTTACTTTCTTTGGGCTTGACGCATCGCGGAACCGTTTTGGTTATCTATGGAATTTCGATGATTTTTGCTATGATCTCTCTGCTGTTGAATATCTCTACTCGTATCGGCGGAGTTCTTCTTGTCATTGGTTTGGTATTAGGGGTTGAGCTCTTAGCGGAATTAATTGGAGTCCTAGGTCCTCACCATAGTCCGCTTCTCAATTGTTTACGCTATATAGGGAATTCTGCCTATCGAGAGGAAGTTCGACAAAATAGAAAAAACAAGACTAAATAAGAACGATTCTAAACACCAGAAAAGCCTTTTAGGCTTTTTTTTGTTATACTAGATAAGACAAAACTCTATAGCAGAAAGGAATACAAATGTCAGTATTAGAGATTAAAGATCTTCATGTAGAAATTGAAGGCAAGGAAATTTTGAAAGGCGTGAACTTGACCCTTAGAACAGGAGAAATCGCAGCCATTATGGGTCCTAACGGAACAGGGAAATCAACCCTATCTGCAGCCATTATGGGGAATCCAAACTATGAAGTTACCAAAGGTGAAATTCTATTTGATGGAGTAAATATCCTTGAGTTGGAAGTGGATGAGCGTGCTCGTATGGGACTTTTCCTTGCTATGCAATATCCATCAGAAATTCCAGGAATTACCAATGCTGAATTCCTTCGTGCAGCTATGAATGCTGGAAAAGAAGAAGACGAAAAAATTTCTGTTCGTGATTTTATCACAAAATTGGATGAAAAAATGGAACTTCTCAACATGAAGGAAGAAATGGCAGAGCGTTATTTGAATGAAGGCTTCTCAGGTGGTGAGAAAAAACGCAATGAAATTCTGCAATTGTTGATGTTGGAACCGAAGTTTGCCCTTCTTGATGAGATTGACTCTGGTTTAGATATTGATGCCCTTAAAGTGGTTTCAAAAGGGGTCAATGAAATGCGTGGCGAAGGTTTCGGTGCTATGATAATTACCCACTACCAACGTCTCCTAAACTATATTACTCCTGATGTGGTTCACGTGATGATGGAAGGTCGTGTGGTCCTTTCAGGTGGTCCTGAACTTGCTGTGCGTTTGGAACGTGAAGGATACGCGAAATTAGCAGAAGAGTTAGGTTACGACTACAAAGAAGAACTCTAATCTTGTGTCAAAAACTGAACAGGATCTTTGAGGAGGAGTAAATGACCAAAGAAAATATCAAACTTTTTTCAGAAATGCATGCAGAGCCTCAATGGTTGCAAGAGTTGCGCCAGAAGGCTTTTGATAAAATGGATGACTTAGAACTACCCGTGATTGAACGCGTGAAATTTCATCGTTGGAATCTTGGCGATGGAACAATCACAGAAAGTGAGCCCCTTACTGCTGTGCCAGACTTCACTGCGATTGACAATCAATTAAAATTGGTTCAGCATGGAACTCATACAGTATTTGAACAGATTCCAGTTGACTTGGCCAACCAGGGAGTCATCTTTACAGACTTCCACTCAGCCCTGGAAGTAATTCCAGAGGTCGTAGAGGAATTTTTCATGTCATCCGTTAAATATGATGATGACAAGTTGGCAGCCTACCACACAGCCTACTTTAACAGTGGTGCTGTTCTCTATATTCCAGATCATGTAGAAATCGCGGAGCCAATCGAGGGTGTCTTCTACCAGGATAGTGATAGCGATGTGCCATTTAACAAGCACATCTTGATTATCGCTGGTAAGAAAAGCAAGATTAGTTACCTTGAACGGTTAGAGTCACGTGGAGAAGGTAGTGCCAAGGCAACTGCTAATATCACAGTAGAAGTGATTGCACGTTCAGGTGCGCAAGTGAAGTTTGCTGCGATTGATCGTCTTGGTGAGAATGTCACTGCCTATATTAGCCGCCGTGGGAAACTAGGCAAGGATGCTAGCATTGATTGGGCAATCGGTGTCATGAACGAAGGAAATGTCGTTGCTGACTTTGATAGTGACTTGATAGGAAACGGCAGCCATGCAGACCTTAAGGTCGTAGCCCTATCTAGTGGTCGTCAGGTACAAGGGATTGATACCCGCGTAACCAACTATGGTTGCAATTCGGTAGGGAACATTCTCCAACATGGTGTCATTCTTGAAAAGGCAACCTTGACCTTCAACGGGATTGGCCACATTATTAAAGGAGCAAAAGGGGCAGATGCCCAACAAGAAAGCCGTGTATTGATGCTTTCTGATCAAGCTCGTTCCGATGCTAACCCAATTCTTTTGATCGATGAAAATGATGTGACTGCAGGCCATGCAGCTTCTATCGGTCAGGTAGATCCAGAAGACATGTACTACCTCATGAGCCGTGGCTTGGATCAGGCAACTGCAGAACGCCTAGTGGTTCGTGGTTTCCTTGGATCAGTGATTGTGGAGATTCCAGTCAAAGAAGTTCGTGAAGAAATGATCCAAACCATTGAAGATAAATTATTGAAGAGATAAACATGATAGATGTCGAAAAGATTCGGAAAGATTTCCCGATTTTAGATCAAATAGTGAATGATGAGCCGCTTGTCTATTTAGATAATGCAGCGACGACACAAAAACCAAAAGCTGTCTTAGAGGCAGTGAATCGCTATTACCAAGAGGATAACGCCAATGTTCACCGCGGGGTTCATACCTTGGCGGAACGGGCGACCGCATCCTATGAAGCAGCAAGAGAAACTGTCCGTCGTTTTATAAACGCTTCCTCGACCAAAGAGGTCTTATTTACGAGAGGGACTACGACAGGTTTGAACTGGATTGGGCGGTTTGCAGAGGAAATTCTCGAAGAGGGGGATGAGGTCCTCATTTCTATTATGGAACACCATTCCAACATCCTTCCTTGGCAGGAAGCTTGTCGGAAGACAGGGGCGAAGTTGGTCTATGCCTACTTGAAAGACGGTGATCTGGATCTAGAGGATTTCCGAGAAAAATTGACAGATCGAACCAAATTTGTTTCCATTACCCATGCTTCTAACGTTCTCGGGGTGATCAATCCTATCCAGGAACTCGCTCAATTGGCCCATGAAAAAGGAGCCATTATGGTAGTGGATGGGGCCCAATCAGTCCCACATATGAAAATTGATGTTCAAAAACTAGATGCAGACTTCTTTGTCTTTTCCGGACATAAAATGGCTGGACCGACAGGAATTGGAGTCTTGTATGGAAAAGAGCACTATCTTAACCAAATGTCACCTGTTGAATTTGGTGGGGAAATGATTGACTTTGTCTATGAACAATCCGCAACTTGGAAGGAACTCCCTTGGAAATTCGAAGCAGGGACTCCAAATATGGCTGGTGCTATTGGTTTAGCTGTGGCGATTGATTATTTGGAGGCTATTGGCATGGATGCCATTGAGCATCACGAGCAAGACTTGATTGCCTACGTCTTTCCCAAACTTCAAGCAATTGAAGGCTTGAAAATCTATGGCTCCCAAGATTTAGCGAAACGCTCTGGGGTGATTTCCTTCAACTTAGGGAATCTGCATCCTCATGATCTTGCGACTGCCTTGGATTATGAAGGGGTTGCCGTTCGGGCAGGCCACCATTGTGCTCAACCTTTAATCCAGTATTTGGAAGTTCCAGCGACTGCTCGAGCTAGCTTTTATCTCTACAATACAAAGGAAGACTGTGATAAGCTTGTAGAAGCGCTGATAAAAACAAAGGAGTTTTTCAATGGCACTTTCTAAATTAGATAGCCTCTATATGGCTGTAGTAGCTGACCATTCAAAAAATCCCCACCACCATGGAAAGATTGAAGGGGTTGAACAAATCAACTTAAACAATCCAACCTGTGGCGATGTGATTAGTTTGTCTGTTCAGTTTGATGATGAAGGAGTAATCAAGGACATTGCCTTTGTCAACTCAGGTTGTACGATTTCGACGGCTTCTGCTAGTATGATGACGGACGTTGTCCTAGGAAAAACCAAGGAAGAAGTGCTAGAGTTGGCGACTATTTTTTCAGAAATGGTCCAAGGCAAAGAAGATGCCCGTCAAGACCAGTTGGGAGATGCAGCCTTTTTAGCTGGGGTTGCTAAATTTCCACAACGGATCAAGTGCTCGACCCTGGCTTGGAATGCTCTCAAAAAAGCAATCGATGCTCAAGCCTAATGATGAATAAAAGTGATGAAGATTCAAGTCTGTTTTTTAACCGAGCTTCTGGTGAGAAGTGCTATCAACATTCGGTTGCTGATGGTCCAGGCTAGAAAAAGTAATCACATGGAAAGAGCGCTAAAAAGAAAATGAAAGGAAAGATATGACAGAAGAAAGAGTAGAACCAAAACCAATTGATCTTGGTGAATATAAATTTGGCTTTCACGATGATGTAGACCCAATCTTGTCAACAGGAAAAGGGTTAAATGAATCGGTTATTCGCGAGTTGTCTGCTGCGAAAAATGAGCCAGAATGGATGCTGGAGTTCCGTTTGAAGTCTTATGAAGCATTTAAAAAAATGCCGATGCAAACTTGGGGGGCTGACTTGTCAGATATTGATTTTGACGATTTGATTTATTATCAAAAACCATCTGATAAACCTGCACGTAGCTGGGATGAAGTGCCTGAAAAAATTAAGGAAACATTTGAACGGATTGGTATTCCAGAAGCAGAGCGTGCTTACCTGGCCGGAGCAGCTGCTCAGTATGAGTCTGAAGTAGTTTACCATAATATGAAGGAAGAATTCCAAAAGCTCGGAATCATTTTTACCGATACAGATTCGGCTTTGAAGGAATACCCAGACTTGTTTAAGCAATACTTTGCTAAGTTGGTACCTCCAACGGATAATAAGTTGGCAGCCCTCAACTCAGCTGTTTGGTCAGGTGGGACCTTTATCTATGTACCGAAGGGTGTAAAGGTCGATGTTCCTTTGCAGACCTACTTCCGGATTAATAATGAAAATACAGGTCAGTTTGAGCGGACTTTGATTATTGTTGACGAAGGCGCTAGCGTCCACTATGTAGAAGGATGTACAGCACCGACTTATTCAAGCAATAGCCTGCACGCAGCCATTGTCGAAATTTTTGCCTTGGATGGCGCTTATATGCGTTATACGACCATCCAAAACTGGTCCGACAATGTCTATAACTTGGTGACCAAAAGGGCCAAAGCGACCAAAGATGCGACAGTTGAATGGATTGATGGAAACCTTGGAGCTAAAACGACCATGAAATACCCGTCTGTTTATCTGGATGGAGAAGGTGCGCGTGGTACCATGCTTTCTATCGCCTTTGCAAATGCGGGGCAACACCAAGATACAGGTGCTAAAATGATCCACAATGCTCCGCATACCAGCTCTTCAATCGTCTCAAAATCCATCGCGAAAGGTGGAGGAAAGGTTGACTACCGTGGACAAGTGACCTTCAATAAAGATTCAGCGAAATCTGTCAGTCACATTGAGTGTGATACCATTATCATGGATGACTTGTCTGCATCGGATACCATCCCATTTAATGAAATTCATAATTCACAAGTTGCTTTGGAACATGAAGCCAAAGTATCTAAGATTTCTGAAGAGCAACTCTATTACCTCATGAGCCGTGGTTTATCAGAATCAGAAGCGACTGAGATGATCGTCATGGGATTTGTAGAGCCCTTCACTAAAGAACTTCCAATGGAATATGCAGTTGAGCTCAACCGCTTGATTAGCTATGAAATGGAAGGATCTGTCGGTTAAGGGGATAAAAGGAGAAGCAAAATGGGATTCTTAAAAAAATTATTTGGTAATGTTGAAAAAGCGAATAAGGGCGAAATTCCTGTTGAGGAAATTGTTCCACCCTTTACAATTGATCTAGCTGAAGAAGCAAATGATTATTGGAGACAGATGGAACAAAATCTCTTGATCAATGCTGTGAAGGCTGTTGGCGGTCCTGATAAAGCGGATCGTGCCTTTATGCTAGTGAATTTTAAGCCGGGTCAAGAAACATTTGATTTGTATTATCAAATCGATGGGAAATTAATTTCTTGGCAAGAATTGGATCCAGAACTTGTAGAAAAAATCCGCCTTCAACTCTTGCCTCAAGCACCAGCAGTAGCCCATGCAGTCAATGAAAATTACGAAGCTGCCAATGTTCCTGTGATTAGTTATGCCATGCTTCAATTAGAAACGGCGACCATGGCTTGGTTTGGTCGGAAGCTAACAACAGCTACACCTGAAGCTAGCTTATCTTTTGGAGAATTGGTAGCAGGTTGGCGTGCGGTGATTGAACAAGAAATCCCGACTCATCCAATAGACAGCGATACTGCTTTTCCTTATTTCGAAGTTTGATAGAAGTTCTGTTGACGGAATTGAATAAACAAAAAAAGAGGGTGACCTCTTTTTTTGTTTATGAGTATTTATAGTTTTTCGTTGACGTAGCGAACAAATTGATTCCACCACACCTTTAAGAAGAAACTTTTTTGGATATTTTCTCCGCTCACCATTTCCATACTAGGGGCTTTACCTTCGATATACCCTCGACCGATGGGTTCTGGATCAGTGTAGGTAAGGGTTCCGAGAGAAGTACCTTTCTTTATAGGAGCGCTAAATGAAGATTGGTTACTTTTAAAGGTGATTTTAGCTTCTGCTTGGCTTCCTTGTCGTTCGATCACGATGAAGTCATCCTTGGCAACAGCAGTGGCGTTTGTTTTCTTGCCATCGTGAACCGTTGATTTACTGTTGTTGTATGCTTCGCCTTTGCTGATAATGAGGCTTGGAACGAAGTTTTGGCTCACATAATTCATCAGGTTGGCTGTTGCAACAAATCGTGCGTAAGGGTCACCATCGATTGCCTCAACACCAATGACAACGGTAATCATTCGAATCCCATTTTGATTAGTAGAAGCGACAAATGAGATCCCTCCTTTTTCGGAATTTCCAGTTTTTAGACCATCCACCCCAGCTCGATAGCTGGGCATGTTTTCCAGCATATAGTTGCTACTCTCCAATTGAATTCCAGCAAATTCTGCATGGGAGAGGGAGGTGATTTTTGTAACTTCAGGAAAGTCTTCTAGAAGATGTTTTGCGATGACTGCCACATCATAAGCGCTCAGCTTATTTTCGGTATTTTTCTTTTTATTTTCCTCATCCCCATCAATGATA
Source organism: Streptococcus australis (assembly GCF_015553625.1). GTDB lineage: Bacteria > Bacillota > Bacilli > Lactobacillales > Streptococcaceae > Streptococcus > Streptococcus australis_B. The sequence goes on from NZ_JADNGY010000006.1 coordinate 131,349, forward strand.
GATTGGTTCAATCCACTAGCATTCACAATCGTCGCATCTGTAATTCCCCAATCTTTGAGCTTTGCTTTCATGAGGAGGACGAATTTTTCTTCGCTACCAGCTACTTTTTCAGCTAAGGCGATGGCGGCACTATTGGCGTTTGATACGAGGAGAGCAGTGAGCAAGTCCTTAACCTTGTATTTACGGGCTTCCATGGGAACGTTGCTGATTCCTTCAACAGCTGTCAGTTGATAGGCTTTATCAGAAATATCCACATCATCAGTTAAAGAGATTTTTCCTTGCTGAATGGCTTCGTAAACGAGATAAGTAGTCAAGAGATTGCTGATTCCGCCAACCTCTTTTTTCTCATCACTATTTTTTTCATAGAGTATTTTACCTGTTGTCCCATCAATCGCAATAGCATGCTGGGCTCCAAGGTCTAGGTCCTCCGCTTTTACAGGAGACGTACTGAGAAGCGCAAGTATTAGACAAAGAAGTAAGGTGATTATTTTTTTCACGTTTGAATCCTCGATTGTTTTTTGTCTCTACTATTGTATCATAAAAGAAGGCAACTGCTCTAATCCTATTTTGCTCTATTAGGACTCAAAGGTCATAGGCAAATTTGAAAGATAGTTGGTAAAATGGAAGAAATAGTGTATAATGGTAGAAAACCTAACATAAGGAGATAGTGATGAAAGTAAATAAACGGTTCGTACTGGCCGGTGTTTCTCTAGCCAGCGCTCTTCTATTGACAGCCTGCGGTGGTGGAAGCAGCAATCAATCTACTTATTCTTATATTTATTCAACAGATCCAAATACATTGGACTACATTGCATCGACTCGTACAACGACGTCTGATATTACAAGTAACCTTGTTGATGGTTTGTTAGAAAATGATAAATATGGAAATTTAATCCCAAGTTTGGCAGAAGACTGGACAGTTTCAGAAGATGGCTTGGTCTATACCTATAAACTTCGAAAAGATGCTAAATGGTACACCAGTGAAGGGGAAGAGTATGGTGCTGTAACAGCTCACGATTTTGTGACAGGGGTCAAACATGCTGTGGAATCAAAATCAGAAGGTCTCTTCTTAATCCAAAACTCCATTAAAGGTTTGGATGCCTATGCCAAGGGTGAAACAACAGATTTCAAGACAGTTGGCGTGAAAGCCCTAGATGATTATACCGTTCAATATACCTTGGAACGTCCAGAAAGTTTTTGGAATTCTAAGACGACATCAGGCGTCCTCTTCCCGGTTAACAAAGCTTTCTTAGAATCTCAAGGGAAAGACTTCGGTTCTTTGAAGCCAAGTAGTATTCTCTATAATGGTCCTTATTATTTGAAGAATTTAACTTCAAAATCGCAGATTGAACTTGTGAAAAATAAGGAATATTATGATGAAAAGAATGTTCATATTGATCATGTGAAGTTGACCTATAATGACGGATCAGATCCAGAATCTGTCATCAAGAAATTTGAGAATGGACAATATTCATTTGCGACAGTAATGCCAAATAGCTCCACTTATAAGAGTGTGAAAAAGAAATTTGGTGATAATATTGTTTATGGTGTTCAATACGGAACATCATACTACCTCGGATTCAACATTGATCGTCAGAAGTATAACCATACAGCTAAAACGACAGATGCTCAAAAATCGTCCACAAAACAAGCGATTTTAAACAAAGACTTCCGTCAAGCTGTGAATTTTGCCTTTGACCGTGAAGCCTATGCAGCTCAAACATCAGGAGCAGATGCAGCGACCAAAATCCTTCGGAATACCTTGGTTCCACCGACTTTTGTTCAAGTGAATGGCGAAGAGTTCGGTAAGGTTGTTGAGAAGCAATTAGTGACCTATGGAGATGAGTGGAAAGATGTCAATCTAGATGATGCCCAAACCACTCTCTACAATCAAGAAAAAGCCAAGGCTGAGTTTGCAAAAGCTAAAGAACAACTGCAAAAAGAAGGGGTAGAATTCCCAATTCATTTGGATTACGTTGTCAGTCAAACGGATAACAGTCAGGTACAACAAGCTAGCTCCTTTAAACAATCCGTAGAAGCTGTTCTCGGTGCAGACAATGTTGTCGTAGATATTCAGAAATTATCTGATGATGACTTTAACAATATTACCTATTTCACAGATACTGCTGCTGAGAAAGATTATGACCTTGCAGGCGGAGGATGGGTTCCAGACTACCAAGATCCATCTACTTATTTAGAGAGTTTAAGTCCTGTTAACGGTTCTGTTTTCTACTATCTAGGTGTGGATGCAGGCTCAAACAGTCCTGCTATTCCAGCAGTTGACTTTGGGAAGTATGCAGAACTCTTAAAAGATGCCAATTCTGAAGTGAATGATCAAGCTTTACGCTATGAGAAATACGCAGCTGCTCAAGCATGGCTAACAGATAGTTCATTGATCTTGCCGACTGTTTCAAATGGTGGAACTCCAATGTTGCAACGGACTGTTCCATATAGTCGTGCGGCTTCATGGGTTGGAACAAAAGGAACTGGAACCAACTATAAATATCTTGAACTTTCAGAAGAAGTCATCAAGACAAAGGATTACGATGCAAGCAAAGAAAAATGGTTAAAAGAAAAGGCTGAATCCAATAAAAAAGCCCAAGAAGAATTAAAGAACCACATCGAATCGAAATAGAAAAAAATAACTAGGATAGTAAGAGTGCATAAGTTTATGTAGGGAAGGAGCCACTAAAAGGATTGATTTTTTAGACAGTCCCCCACTCAGTGGCTCCTTTCACTTGCCAAATATTCAGAAAATTTAGTTTACTTTTTTCCTCACTTATGCTATAATTCTATCTAAATTCAATAAAATGGAGACTCAAAATGAAAAAAAGTAAAGTTTTTGCATTTGCCGGAGTAACATTGCTCGCAGCAACTTTCCTTGCAGCATGTTCTGGCTCAAAAGATAGCAAGTCTGCATCAAAAAAAGATACAACATATGGCTATGTTTATACAGATGATCCAACAACTTTGGATTACACCGTATCTTCCAAAGCTTCCGTACATGATATTACAACAAACGGTGTAGATGGTTTGTTGGAAAACGACAAATACGGAAACCTTGTACCATCTATTGCTGAAGACTGGTCTGTTTCAAAAGATGGTTTGACCTATACTTACAAAATCCGTAAGGGTGTTAAATGGTATGATGCTGATGGTGAAGAGCATGGGGAAGTAACAGCTCATGACTTCGTTACTGGATTGAAGCATGCGGCGGATAAAAAATCAGAATCTCTTCCATTGGTAAAAGACTCAATCAAAGGATTGAAAGACTACTCAGAAGGAAAAATTTCAGATTTCTCTGAGGTTGGAGTCAAAGCAGTGGATGACTATACTCTTGAGTATACTTTGAACCAACCAGAAACTTTCTGGAATTCAAAAACAACTAATGGTGTTCTTTTCCCAATTAGTACAGATTTCTTGAAGAGCAAGGGTGATGAATTTGGTCAACCAGGTAATGTTAAATCAATCTTGTTCAATGGTCCATTCCTTTTGAAATCAATCACTTCTAAATCAGAAATCACTTTTGAAAAGAATGAAGAGTATTGGGATAAAGACAACGTTCATATCGACAAGATCAAATTCTCTTATTATGATGGATCAGATCAAGATTCCATAGCGCGCGGTTTTAGCGATGGTTCATATACCAAGGCGCGTCTATACCCTGCTAGCTCTAACTTTGCGTCTGTTGAAGAAAAATACAAAGACAATATCTACAACACACAGCCTGGTTCTGGTGTCGCAGTCTTAGGTTTCAACATTGACCGTCAAGCTTACAACCATACTTCTAAGACGTCAGATGAGCAGAAATCTTCTACGAAGAAAGCTATCTTGAACAAGGATTTCCGTCAAGCCATCACCTTTGCCTTGAACCGCGAAAATTACTCAGCACAAGTCAATGGTAAAGAGTATGCTAAGGCTGCTATTCGGAATATGTACACTGCACCTGCCTTTGTTCAAGTAAACGGTAAAGACTTTGGTGATGTAGTAGCAGACAAGTTGCAAACTTATGGGGATCAATGGAGCGGTGTGAATCTTGCAGACAGTCAAAACGGACTCTATAGCAAGGAAAAAGCAAAAGCTCAGTTTGAAAAGGCAAAAGCTGAACTCCAAAAAGAAGGTGTTCAATTCCCAATCCACTTGGATGTTCCGGTTGCACAAAACTCAACAAACTTTGTGTCACGGATGCAATCCTTCAAACAATCAGTTGAAGAAACACTTGGTACAGAAAACGTTGTTGTGGACCTTCAAATGATGGACCAAGATGAAGTCTTGAACATTACTCTTAACGTACCATCAGCTGCAGAAACTGACTGGGACCTTCAAGGACTTGTAGGATGGAATCCAGACTATGATGACCCATCTACTTACCTTGATACCTTGCAACCATCTTCTCCAGACCAAACTAAGACTTATCTTGGATTTGCTGGTGGTGTCGATAATGCCTCTGCTAAGGCTGTTGGCTTAGATGAATATGCGAAGTTGCTTGATGATGCAGAAAAAGAAACCCTAGACGTAGTGACACGTTATGAAAAATTTGCAGCAGCGCAAGCTTGGTTAACAGATAGCGCATTGGTAATTCCAACTATGACAAGCTCTGGTGCAGCTACAGTGGTTTCAAAAGTGGTTCCATTCTCTGAACCTTCATCACAAACAGGTAACAAAGGATCAACTTATTTCAAATATGTTGAAATTCAAGATGAACCTGTCACTAAAAAACAATATGATCAAGCACGTGAAAAATGGTTGAAAGAAAAAGCTGAATCAAACAAGAAGGCTCAGCAAGATCTTGAAAAACACGTCAAATAATCACCTTCATCAGAACTTTCTCTAATAGGGGAGAAAGTTCTTTTGAACATTAAAGGAACGGAATATGAAAAAATATATATTTATGCGTATTTTACGTTCGTTGGTGTCGATCTTTTTGGTTACGACATTGACGTATACAATTATTTATACGCTAACCCCAAGAAATTTAATTTTCAAAAACGACCCTAACTATAACAAGATTGCGAAAACAAAAGACTCTAAAATCAATTATGAAAATACAGTCTATGATCGCATGGGGTATATAGAATATCTTGATTCAAAAGCTTTGAAAGAAAAAGCAAGCAAGGAAGACTCATCAGTAACAGTAGAGCCTACTAAAGAAAACGAGAAGATCTACAAAAAGTACATTTCTAACCTTGGAAATGGCTGGGTATTGAAACGTTTCCCTGAAAACAAAGGTTTTTACGCTACTCGTGAAGTCCCTGTCTTTGAACGTGTTATTGGATTCTATGGTAATCTGATTCAGATTGACCATCCAAATGTCATCAAAGATGCTTCTAATCCAAAACTTGAACGCTATATTCGAATTGAAAATGACCCAGCTATTGGTTGGTCAGTAGTTGGTTCGGGGACTAAACATAAATATCTTTTGTATTTCAATGGTCAATTCCCGTTCATTCATCAAAATTTTGTATCCTTAAACTTGGGTGAATCTTACCCAACTTATTCAAATACACCTGTTCTTCAGGTTATTACACAAGGACAAGGTACAACTAAGAAGAGTGAAGTAAACTTCCCAACAGGAAAAAAAGAATCTTCTATCAATATCTACTCTCGTACATACAAATCACCAAGCAAGGCAGATGCTCAAGATATCGCCCGCTTTGGTAAAGGAGATGCTTATACAGCAACATTGAGCAACTATGAAAATCCATCCATGATTGTGAGCTCAGCCATTATCGGTTTAATCGGGATTGCGATTGCCTACTTGATTGCTATTCCTTTAGGATCTTATATGGCCTTGTTGAAGAATACTTGGTTTGATAGTGCATCTACGGCAACTTTAACATTTATGATGTCATTGCCGACGATTGCCTTGGTTTACATCGTTCGCTTGGCTGGCTCTTCTATCGGCTTACCAGATTCCTTCCCAGTGTTAGGGGCTCAGGATTGGCGCTCTTATGTACTACCTTCTGTGATTTTGGGTCTCTTGAGTGCACCAGGATTGGCAGTTTGGATTCGCCGTTACATGATCGACTTGCATTCTCAAGACTTTGTCCGTTTTGCACGTGCCAAAGGGCTTTCTGAGAAAGAAATTTCCCGCAAACATATCTTCAAAAACGCCATGGTTCCGATCGTTACAGGGATTCCTGTTCAATTGGTTCTAGTCATTTCAGGGGCAACTTTGACAGAAACTGTCTTTGCCTTCCCTGGTATGGGTAAAATGTTGATTGATTCTATCAAGGCATCCAATAATACCATGGTAGTTGGTCTTGTCTTCATCTTTACTGTTCTTGCTGTATTTGGAGCAATGGCTGGAGATATCCTTATGGTTATGGTAGACCCTCGTATCAAACTAACAACTAAGAAAGGAGGCAAATAATGTCTACAATCGATAAGAAGAAATTCCAATTTGTGGAACGTGATGATTTTGCCTCTGAGACAATTGATGCGCCGTCTTACTCCTATTGGAAATCCGTATTCCGTCAATTCTTCAAAAAGAAATCAACCATTTTGATGTTAGCCGTTTTGGTTGCTATTCTCTTAATGAGTTTTGTATACCCAATGTTTTCAAACTTTGATTACAATGATGTAAGTAAAGTAAATGACTTTACTGCCCGTTTGAATCCGCCAAGCACCAAGGCCTTCTTTGGTACGGATAACAATGGTAAATCCTTGTTTGATGGAGTTTGGTTTGGTGCCCGCAATTCGATTATCATCTCCTTTATTGCTACCTTGATCAACGTTGTGATTGGAGTAGTGATCGGCGGGATTTGGGGTGTGTCAAAATCAATCGACCGCTTCATGATGGAAGTTTATAACGTTATTTCAAATGTTCCATTCATGTTGATTGTTATTGTCTTGACTTACTCAATTGGTGCTGGTTTCTGGAACTTGATTTTGGCGATGACAGTGACAGGATGGATTGGGATTGCTTACTCTATCCGTGTCCAAATTATGCGTTACCGCGATTTAGAGTACAACTTGGCCAGTCGCACCTTGGGTACACCAACCCTTAAAATTGTGACGAAAAATATTTTGCCACAGTTGGTTTCTGTTATTGTGACGACAACTACACAATTGTTGCCAGCCTTTATTTCGACTGAGGCCTTCCTTTCCTTCTTTGGATTGGGATTGCCGATTACAGTTCCAAGTTTAGGTCGTCTTATTTCAGACTACTCACAAAACGTAACAACCAATGCGTATCTTTTCTGGATTCCATTGACAGTCTTAGTCTTGGTATCCTTGTCATTCTATATCGTTGGACAAAATCTTGCAGACGCCAGCGATCCACGTACACATAGATAGGAGGAGTAGATATGACAAATGATAAAAATGTAATCTTATCTGCTCGCGATATCGTAGTAGAATTTGATGTTCGGGATCGTGTCTTAACAGCTATTCGCAATGTCTCTTTGGATCTTGTTGAAGGAGAGGTCATGGCGCTTGTTGGTGAATCAGGTTCTGGTAAATCTGTTTTGACAAAAACTTTTACAGGAATGTTAGAAGAAAACGGACGAATTGCCAATGGGACCATTAATTATCGCGGGCAAGAATTAACAGAACTCAAGTCAAACAAAGATTGGGAAGAAATTCGTGGTGCAAAAATTGCAACGATCTTCCAAGACCCAATGACCAGTTTGGACCCGATTAATACAATCGGATCACAAATTACAGAGGTTATTATTAAACACCAAGGCAAGAGTGCAAAAGAAGCCAGAGAAATGGCTATTGACTATATGGAAAAGGTGGGAATCCCGGAAGCAGAACGTCGCTTTGATGAATATCCTTTCCAATATTCAGGTGGGATGCGCCAACGGATCGTTATTGCTATTGCGCTTGCTTGCCGTCCTGATATCTTGATCTGTGACGAGCCTACAACGGCCCTCGACGTAACTATTCAAGCCCAAATCATTGACTTGTTGAAATCATTACAAAAAGAATATAACTTTACAACAATATTTATCACCCATGATTTGGGTGTGGTGGCAAGTATTGCAGATAAGGTTGCCGTAATGTATGCTGGTGAAATTGTAGAATTTGGTAAAGTAGAAGAAATTTTCTATGACCCAAGACATCCTTATACATGGAGTCTTCTTTCAAGTTTGCCACAGTTGTCTACTTCTAAGGGTGATTTATTTTCTATCCCAGGGACTCCTCCATCATTGTACTCACCGGTAAAAGGGGATGCCTTTGCTTTGCGCTCAGACTATGCCATGCAAATTGATTTTGAGGAACATCCACCAGTTTTCAAAGTTTCAGATACACATTGGGCTAAAACGTGGCTCTTGCATGAAGATGCACCAAAAGTCAATAAACCAGAAATTATTGATAATCTTCATGAAAAAATAAGTGCAAAAATGGGATTCACTACAATCAAGGACTAGGAGAAGGAAATGACAGAAAAATTAATAGAAGTTAAAGATCTAGAAATTTCCTTCGGTGAAGGAAGTAAAAAATTTGTAGCCGTAAAGAATGCAAATTTCTTCATCAATAAAGGGGAAACATTTTCCCTCGTTGGTGAGTCAGGTAGTGGGAAGACAACAATTGGTCGAGCAATCATTGGTTTGAATGACACTAGTGCAGGTGACATCTTATATGATGGTAAAAAGATCAATGGGAAGCAAAATCGCAAGGATGAAAATGAATTAATCCGAAAGATTCAAATGATCTTCCAAGACCCAGCAGCTAGCTTGAATGAGCGTGCAACAGTCGACTACATTATTTCAGAAGGTTTGTACAATTATCATCTATTCGAAAATGAAGAAGACCGAGTACGTAAAGTAAAAGAGATTATGCATGAAGTGGGTCTTCTAGCAGAACATTTGACTCGTTATCCCCATGAATTCTCTGGTGGACAACGCCAGCGGATTGGTATCGCTCGTGCCTTGGTAATGGAGCCAGAATTTGTTATTGCAGATGAACCAATTTCTGCCCTAGACGTATCAGTTCGTGCACAAGTATTGAACCTCCTGAAGAAATTCCAAAAAGAGTTGGGCTTGACTTATCTCTTTATAGCACACGATCTTTCAGTAGTTCGTTTTATCTCTGATCGTATTGCGGTTATTTACAAAGGTGTTATTGTAGAAGTAGCTGAAACGGAAGAATTGTTTAACAACCCAATTCATCCTTATACACAATCTCTACTATCGGCAGTTCCGATTCCAGATCCAATTCTAGAACGCAAAAAAGTTCTGAAAGTTTATGATCCTGATCAGCATGATTATTCAACCGACAAACCAGAAATGGTTGAAATCAAGCCAGGACATTACGTTTGGGCAAATAAAGCAGAACAGAAAAAATATAAAGAACTTGTATAATCATAAGAAAACGAGAAGAATCCACTTCTCGTTTTCTATTTTTTTAAAAAAAGAAAAACTTTTTTTAAAAAAATAGAAAAAAGATATTGACAAGGAGAAGAGGTCGTGATATACTAATATAGTTGTCGCGCGAGAGCGACAAAGACCTTTGAAAACTGAACAAGACGAACCAATGTGC
>NZ_JADNGY010000007.1 GCF_015553625.1 Streptococcus australis
CCGAACACAGAAGTTAAGCCCTAGAACGCCGGAAGTAGTTGGGGGTTGCCCCCTGTGAGATATGGTAGTCGCTTAGCAAGATTGAGTCTAGAGAGATCTAGGCTCATTTGGGAGTTTAGCTCAGCTAAGGAGAACGAAAGTTCGACTTTGTCGAAACTGACGCAAGTCAGTGCACGACAGGGAACCAGTGAGCTAGACCACCATTTGGGAGTTTAGCTCAGCTGGGAGAGCATCTGCCTTACAAGCAGAGGGTCAGCGGTTCGATCCCGTTAACTCCCATAGGTCCCGTAGTGTAGCGGTTATCACGTCGCCCTGTCACGGCGAAGATCGCGGGTTCGATTCCCGTCGGGACCGTAGGAACATAGTTTCTAGAAGATAATGATACGACTCGTTAGCTCAGTTGGTAGAGCAATTGACTTTTAATCAATGGGTCACTGGTTCGAGCCCAGTACGGGTCATTATAGCGGGTTTGGCGGAATTGGCAGACGCACCAGATTTAGGATCTGGCGCTTTACGGCGTGGGGGTTCAAGTCCCTTAACCCGCATAAAGGAATAATAATGAGCCGGCTTAGCTCAGTTGGTAGAGCATCTGATTTGTAATCAGAGGGTCGCGTGTTCAAGTCATGTAGCCGGCATTTTTTTATATAAAGAAACAGATGCGAACGTAGTTCAGTGGTAGAACACCACCTTGCCAAGGTGGGGGTCGCGGGTTCGAATCCCGTCGTTCGCTTGAGGAGGCCGGGGTGGCGGAACTGGCAGACGCACAGGACTTAAAATCCTGCGATTGGTAACGATCGTACCGGTTCGATTCCGGTCCTCGGCATAGACTTAGGTTGGAGAAGAAGCACCCTTAGCTCAACTGGATAGAGTACCTGACTACGAATCAGGCGGTTAGAGGTTCGACTCCTCTAGGGTGCATGGTCGCAAGACTATGTAAGAATAGAATAATAACGAGCACCCTTAGCTCAACTGGATAGAGTACCTGACTACGAATCAGGCGGTTAGAGGTTCGACTCCTCTAGGGTGCATAAAGCGTAAGCTTTAGTTCGGGAAGTAGCTCAGCTTGGTAGAGTACTTGGTTTGGGACCAAGGTGTCGCAGGTTCGAATCCTGTCTTCCCGATTTATGGCGGTGTAGCTCAGCTGGCTAGAGCGTCCGGTTCATACCCGGGAGGTCGGGGGTTCGATCCCCTTCGCCGCTATACTATTGATCTTGTCGGACCTTTAGCTCAGCTGGTTAGAGCTCTCGGCTCATAACCGAGTGGTCGTAGGTTCAAGTCCTACAAGGTCCATAATTAGCTGGAGGATTACCCAAGTCCGGCTGAAGGGAACGGTCTTGAAAACCGTCAGGCGTGTAAAAGCGTGCGTGGGTTCGAATCCCACATCCTCCTTAATATTAACGCGGGATGGAGCAGCTCGGTAGCTCGTCGGGCTCATAACCCGAAGGTCGTAGGTTCAAATCCTGCTCCCGCAATATTTGGCTCGGTAGCTCAGTTGGTAGAGCAATGGATTGAAGCTCCATGTGTCGGCGGTTCGATTCCGTCTCGCGCCATTTTCTTTTAATACTAAGCGGGTGTAGTTTAGTGGTAAAACTACAGCCTTCCAAGCTGTTGTCGCGAGTTCGATTCTCGTCACCCGCTTTGAACATTCGTTCAATACCAAGTTTTTTACTTGGGCGCGTAGCTCAGGTGGTTAGAGCGCACGCCTGATAAGCGTGAGGTCGGTGGTTCGAGTCCACTCGTGCCCATTAGGAGAATTACTCAAGAGGCTGAAGAGGACGGTTTGCTAAATCGTTAGGTCGGGTAACCGGCGCGGGGGTTCGAATCCCCCATTCTCCGTATAAAATTAAGTTAGCTTTCTAGCTAACTTTTTTTGTTATTTTAATACATCAATAGAAATAAAAATGTAACAAAGGCGTAACATAAAATCTTTCATTTTCTGTTATACTAGTTAGTGTCTTATATGAAGGAGTCTTTTATTTTATGAAGAAAAAATTATTAACGACTATTTTACTTAGTACAGTTGCTTTATCACAAGTAGGTACAGTTATTTCTGTAGGAGCTGATTCTACTGATGATAAAATCGCAGCTCAAGATAGTAAGATTGCTGATTTGAGTTCAAAAGAACAAAGTGCTCAAGCAGAAGTTGATCAAATTCAATCTCAAGTTTCTGAAATCAAAAAACAACAAGAAACTCTAAAAGCTGAGAATGAACGTTTGAATGAAGAGTCTGCTCGTCTCTCTGCTGAGATTGAAGAACTCTCTAAAAACATTGTTGCTCGTCAAGAATCATTGGCGAACCAAGCACGTAGTGCTCAAACAACAGGAACTGCTACAAGTTACATTAACGCTATTGTAAGTTCTGGTTCTTTGACTGAAGCTATTTCACGTGTTTCTGCAATGAATGAAATTGCTAGTGCTAACAACAAAATGCTTGAAGAGCAAAAACGCGATAAAGAAGCAATTGATGCTAAGCAAAAAGAAAACAATGAAGCAATCAACACTGTTATTGCCAACCAACAAAAATTAGATGAAGATTCGCAAGCATTGACAACTAAAGAAGCTGAGTTGAAGGTTGCACAATTGAATTTGGCAGCTGAAAAATCAACTGCAGAAAATGAAAAGAATGCTTTGCTTGCTGAGAAAGCAGCAGCTGAGAAAGCGGCAGCTGAAGCAGCAGCAGCTGAAGCAGCTTACCGTGCACAACAAGAAGAGCAACGTAAGGCTGTAGAAGCATCTGCTAATACGAACTTGCAAGCACAAGTGCAAGCTGCAACTCAAACACCAGCAGCTGAAGCAGCACAACCTCAAGCAACTGTTGCAACTCCTGCTGCAGCACCAGCAGTTCAAACTCAAACTGTTGCTACACCTGCTGCAACTAGTCGTCCATCGTACAGCACATCTGCAAGTTCATACCCAGTAGGTGAATGTACTTGGGGTGCGAAAGTATTGGCACCTTGGGCTGGTGATTACTGGGGTAATGGAGCACAGTGGGCTGCAAGTGCCGCAGCTGCTGGATTCCGTACTGGTAGTCAACCACAGGTTGGAGCTATTGCATGTTGGAATGACGGTGGATATGGACACGTAGCGGTTGTTACAGCTGTTCAATCTACTACAAGTATCCAAGTATCTGAATCTAACTACTTAGGTATCCGTAGCATTGGGAACTACCGTGGATGGTTTAACCCAGTGAATGCACAAGGATCACTTACTTATATCTATCCAAACTAAGAATTCAAAACACCCACTAAAAGTGGGTGTTTTTTACTATAGTTACTATTTTAATTTTTGATGGATTATGGATTGAAAAATCATGTAAAAAGCGTTACAATGGGTAAAGAGAAGATTTGTACAATTTGTACATTGTGGTTAAATTTATGTGGAGGAAATCATGTCGTTTTCGGATTTAATGCTGTTTGCTTTATCTTCTAACCAAGATTTGGCTGAACGTGTTTCTAAGGAGATGGGATTGCCACTTGGTAAGTCGACCGTACGTCAATTTTCAGATGGAGAAATCCAGGTCAATATTGAGGAGTCTATTCGTGGTAAAGAAGTGTATATTCTTCAATCTACGAGCTCTCCTGTAAATGATAATTTAATGGAAATTTTGATCATGGTAGATGCTTTAAAACGTGCCAGTGCTCAAACCATTAATGTAGTGATGCCCTATTATGGTTATGCTCGTCAAGACCGTAAAGCTCGTGCTCGTGAGCCAATTACATCCAAATTGGTTGCCAATATGCTAGAGATTGCTGGTGTAGATCGTCTCTTAACTATTGATTTGCATGCAGCTCAGATTCAAGGGTTCTTTGATATTCCAGTGGATCATTTAATGGGGGCTCCATTGATTGCAGACTACTTTGAACGTTGTGGCATGGTTGGCTCTGACTATGTGGTAGTCAGTCCGGACCACGGTGGTGTGACTCGTGCTCGTAAGCTAGCTGAATTTTTGAAAACACCGATTGCTATTATTGATAAACGTCGGAGTGTCGATAAAATGAACACCAGTGAAGTCATGAACATCATTGGGAATGTCGAAGGGAAAACTTGTATCCTGATCGATGATATGATTGATACTGCGGGAACCATTTGCCACGCTGCAGATGCACTTGCTGAAGCAGGAGCTGTAGAAGTCTATGCAAGTTGTACGCACCCTGTATTATCTGGTCCAGCAATGGACAATATTCAGAAATCAGCAATTAAGAAGTTGGTGGTGTTGGATACCATTTACCTACCTGAAGAGCGCTTAATCGATAAAATTGAACAAATCTCCATCGCAAAACTATTGGCAGAAGCGATTATCCGCATCCATGAAAAACGTCCTCTGTCTCCACTATTTGAAATTGGAAATGCGAAAAAATCTTAAAAATGTAAAAAAGAGGTTGTAGAGAGCCTCTTTTTTAAGAAAGGAAAGATATGTTTTTCAACTGGTTAAAAAAAGAAAGTAAGATAAAAAATCAGAGGGAGGAGTTGCTGAAAGAAGCACAAAAAAATGAGGATAGAATGGATCCTTGTCTACCCAAAAAGACCTTGCCAAAAAGCGGTGTAGTCAAATAGAGTAAGAAAGATATCCTAGAAAATCAAGATTTCCATTATAGAAATCAAATAGTTTGCTTTTCTAAAAAAGTCTTAAAAAAATTTAAATTTTAGCAAAAAAATTGTTGACAAATAAAATATATCGTAGTAAACTAATAATAGTTACGAAGTAACGAACTATTTTTTAAAATGAAAAAAGGAGATAAAACAATGAAAAAAGTTTTATTATCATCAGTAGTTGCACTTTCAGTATTTGCAGCAGCAGCTCCTGCATTTGCAGCAGATAAAGTTGAAAAAGATACTACACCTTCAACTTTGAAAATTTCTGACCTTCCATCTACAGGTCAAGTAGCTCCATCTGCACCAGCATCAGCTGCGACAGAAAAACATCCAGGTGCTACTCAAGTTGACCCTAAAGTTGGTAAAGGTGAAGTTATCGAGAAAAAAGGTGACGTTTCATCTGTAGAATATGATGGCGAAAAAAATGCAGACACTTCTAAAGAGTTGACTGCTATCCCAGGTGCTGAATGGTTCACTCAAGGTCTTGACCTTTGGAACGGTAGCCAACACGTTACATTGAAGACTAAAGCTGGTGTTCAAACTGTTGAAGTTACAAACCCACATGATGGAACTAAATGGTTCGTAGATGTTAAGGTTGAAGCTGGTGCTGATACTCCTAGCGGATTCTACGCAACTGCAGTAAGTGGTTCATTGCGTCCTGCAGGTAAAGCTGATGCAAAAGCTCCTGCTTCTAAAGAAGAAGCTAAAGCTACTGAAGCTAAAGCTGGTAAAGCTGGTTCAGCTGGTTCAGCTGAAGCTGGTAAAGCTCTTCCAAAAACAAGCGCAGTTAAATAATTATTATTAATTAGCTCTTAAACAAAATATCACTGAGCCTTCGGGCTCGGTGTTATTTTTTAGATTAAATTTTGTATAGGGGATCTTATTTTTATGAATCGTACAGATAAACATTCTAGTTCTAAAAGAAAGGGCATTTCGCTTATTCTTGCTTTGCTTGCTCTTGTAGCCCTTGTAGGTGGTTTTGTCCTCTTTAATCCATTTGGAGGAAGCAAATCATCTAACACGCCTAAAAAAGCAAGTGGAACAAGTTCAACTAAGCAAGAAACTAAATATGAGCCAAGTCAAGAAGAAAAAGAGTATTTAGCCAACCGCTTTGCTCAATTAACTTCTGTCAATCCAGAAGCGATTGCCTATGTTTATGCTCCAGGAACTGAGTTAGATGAGCCTGTTGTTCAAACAGGGGACAATGCTACGTATTTGGATAAAACTTTTGAGGGTGGAAACCAACCTTTATTGGGAACGGTCTTCATGGATACTGATAACAAAAAGGACTTTAGTGATCGTTTGACCTGGTTATTCGGTCATGCTCGTGGTAGTCAGGTGGAAGACCATCGGATGTTTAACGATGTTAATTTCTATGATAACCAAGAGTACTTTAACCAGCACCCTTACGTAGTTATCGAAACGCCTGAACGCAAGTATTATTATGAAGCAATGGGCTTGGTCATTGTTCCTGAAACCACTGCTTTCTATCGTACAAGTTTCACGGATGATGAAGATTTCACTACCCAGTTGAAAAACATCTATGAGGCGGCGCGGACAAAAAATCCAAATATTAAAATCAATGCTTCTGATAAGTACCTAGTCTTGTCTACTTGTCGTGAAGAAGATGATACTATTCGTTCCAATCTCTACCTTCGTCAAATTCCGGATTCTGAAATGAAGGATTTCTTGGCGAAACATGGTGACCAGTTAAATTATGTGGCAACACGTGGTCAATAATAGAAAAGATTTGGTAAAATTTATTCAATGAGAGGATTTAGCATCTGCTAGGTCCTTTTTTTGATGAGAAAGGCTATTTTTGTATCATTTTAGTTGGGACTAGCCCCTTTTTTGCGATGACTTTCTATTTATAGTATAATGGTGATAGAACTTTTTTGGAGGTGGCTATGGATTTAATAAAACGGTTTAATCAAAATTTGAATCGAATCGAGATTTCTTTGATTCGTCAGTTTGACCAAGCCATTTCTTCTATTCCAGGTATCTTACGATTGACCTTGGGTGAGCCAGATTTTACGACACCAGATCATGTAAAGGAAGCGGCAAAAGCAGCTATTGATGCCAACCAGAGTCATTATACGGGGATGAGTGGCTTACTAGCTCTACGAGAAGCTGCTAGTCAGTTTGTAGCTGAAAAATATAACCTACAATATCGACCAGAGGATGAAATTTTGGTTACCATTGGGGCAACAGAGGCCCTTTCTGCGACCTTGACGGCTATATTGGAACCTGGAGATGTGGTATTATTACCAGCACCTGCTTATCCTGGTTACGAACCTATTATTAAATTGATGGGGGCTAGTGTCGTCGAAATCGATACGACTGATAATCGCTTTGTCCTCAGCCCAGAGGTTTTAGAAAAGGCTTTAGAAGAGCAAGGGGATCGCGTCAAGGCGGTTATTCTCAACTACCCAGCTAATCCGACAGGTGTCACCTACTCTAAGGAGCAGATGCAGGAGTTGGCTAGGGTCTTGAAGAAATATGAAGTCTTTGCCATTTGTGACGAAGTTTATTCAGAGCTAACCTATACAGGTCAGCCTCACGTTTCCTTGGGATCCTATCTACGGGACCAAGCCATTATTATCAATGGTTTATCAAAGTCTCATGCTATGACAGGCTGGAGACTCGGTTTTATCTTTGCTCCGGCTCCGTTGACGGCTCAATTAATCAAGAGTCATCAGTACTTGGTGACTGCAGCGGGGACCATGAACCAGTATGCAGCCATTGAAGCCTTAACGATTGGTAAAGACGATGCAGAGCCGATGAAACGGGAATACATAGAGCGTCGAGATTATATCATCAAAGAAATGTCTGCCATGGGCTTTGATATTATCCGCCCGGATGGTGCCTTCTATATTTTTGCTAAGATCCCACAAGGATATAACCAAGACTCCTTCGATTTTTTGAAGCTCCTAGCCCAAGAAAAGGCTGTTGCCTTTATCCCAGGAATGGCTTTTGGCCCATACGGCGAAGGATATGTGCGCTTGTCTTATGCAGCAAGTATGGAAGTAATCCAGGAAGCGATGAGTCGGTTGAAGGAGTTTATGAAAGAACATGCTGGAGAGCATTGAGAGTCGTGGCATCGTCCTCTACCATCGGGATTACCGAGAGGATGATAAGCTGGTTAAAATCTTTACAGAGCAAGCTGGCAAGCTCATGTTTTTCGTGAAACATGCCAATCGTTCTCGGTTGAATTCTATGATCCAACCCTTGACTTTAGCGGATATGTATCTGAAAATCAATGATGACGGACTCAGCTATATCGAAGATATTCATGAGGTTCAAAGTTTCCAAGGGATTAACCAAGACCTTTTTCGTCTTTCCTACGCAACCTATATACTGGCCTTGGCAGATGCTAGTATACAGGATCGTCAACCTGATCCAGCTTTATTTGCTTTTTTAGAGCAGACCTTGCAATTGATGGATCGGGGCTTGGATTATGAAATCTTGACCAATATTTTTGAAATGCAGATTTTATCCCGATTTGGTGTTGCCTTAAACGTCCATGAGTGTTGTGTCTGTCATCGAGTGGGGTTGCCTTTTGATTTTTCATTCCGCTTGGGTGGTGTCCTTTGCCCAGATCATTATGATCGTGACGAAAGACGAGCCCACTGGGATCCAAATGCCCTCTATTTGCTGGATCGTTTTCAAGCTGTGAAATTTGGTGAGTTAGAGACGATTTCCATCCATGATGCGATGAAGAAAGAGTTGAGAAAGTGCCTAGACCAACTCTATGATGAATATGTAGGAATTCATTTAAAAGCTAAGAAATTTATTGATTCCCTGGGAAGCTGGGGAGAGATCTTAAAAGATCAGTCAGGAGGTAAGAAATGAAAAAAATTGCAGTTGATGCAATGGGTGGAGATCATGCTCCACAGGCCCTAGTAGAGGGGGTCAATCAAGCCATACAAGAATTTAAGGATATTGAAGTCATTTTGTATGGGGATGAGGCTAAAATTAAGCAATACCTGACAGCAACTGAGCGGGTATCTATCGTCCATACAGATGAAAAAATCAACTCAGATGATGAGCCGACTCGTGCGATTCGTCGGAAAAAGCAAGCCAGCATGGTCTTAGCAGCGCATGCAGTTAAGAATGGGGAAGCGGATGCGATGCTTTCTGCAGGAAATACAGGAGCTCTTCTTGCCTCTGGTTACTTCATCGTCGGTCGGATCAAGGTCATCGATCGTCCAGGTTTGATGTCGACTCTTCCTACCCTTGATGGGAAGGGCTATGATATGTTGGATCTGGGGGCAAATGCTGAAAATACGCCAACACACTTGCACCAATATGCGATTATGGGAGCCTATTATGCAGAGAATGTCCGTGGCATTAAGCGACCTCGTATCGGTCTCTTAAATAACGGAACAGAGGAAAGCAAGGGGGATCCCCTACGCAAGGAGACCTATCAATTATTAGCAGCAGATCCTTCTCTTAATTTTGTAGGAAATGTAGAAGCGCGTGACTTGATGGATGGAGTTGCTGACGTCATTGTGACAGATGGATTTACAGGAAACGCTGTCCTTAAGACCATGGAAGGAACTGCTCTGGGTCTCTTTAAACAGTTGAAAACGGTCCTTAGTGGTGGCGGGTTGAAAGCCAAGATTGGAGCCTTCCTCTTGAAGAATGATCTACGAGGTTTGAAAAAGACCTTGGATTATTCAGATGTTGGAGGTGCGGTCTTGTTTGGCTTGCAAGCCCCTGTCGTGAAAACCCATGGTTCTAGTGATGCCAAGGCAGTCTATAGCACGATTCGCCAGATCCGGACCATGTTGGAAACAGATGTTATTCGTAAATCTGTGGTTGAATTATCAGAATTGGAGGAAGAGAAATGAGTCGTCATCAAGAAATTTTTAAACTAGTTGAAGGGTTGATTCAAGATCATAAAGGATCTGACTATGAGGTTACTTTGGATTTGGACTTACGAAAGGACTTGGAAGTAGATTCCGTTGATCTCATGGAATACATTATTTATTTGGAAGAAGCCTACCAAATTGATATCCCAGATAAAGACATTGATGCCATGGCAACCGTTGGAGATATGGTAGACTACGTTTTGAAGAAAACAAGCAAATAAAGTTCGGTTTTTACGAACGAATAAGCATCTAAAAATAAGAGGTTGAATCTTTTTGATTCAATCTCTTATTATTTTTGTGTTACAAGCGAACAAGATACGGATTTAACTTGAAAAAACAACATCTCTGTGATACACTGAAAGGGATAAAAGATGAAAGGCGAACAAGAAGATGTCCGATCAATTAATTTATACGGGGAAAGCAAAAGATATTTATAGTACAGAAGACGAACATGTGATTAAGTCCGTTTACAAGGACCAGGCCACCATGCTGAATGGAGCTCGCAAAGAGACCATTGAGGGGAAAGGTGTGCTGAATAATCAGATTTCGTCTCTTATTTTTGAAAAATTGAATGCTGCGGGTGTGGCGACACACTTTATCGAGCGTATTTCTGATACCGAACAATTGAATAAGAAGGTTAAAATTATTCCTTTGGAGGTGGTTCTTCGTAACGTGACTGCAGGTTCTTTCTCCAAACGTTTCGGCGTGGAAGAAGGTTTGGATTTGGAAACTCCAATCGTTGAATTTTACTATAAAAACGATGAGTTGGACGATCCATTCATCAATGATGAGCATGTGAAGTTCTTGGATATTGCCAATGATGAACAAATTGCCTATATCAAGGAAGAAACACGTCGTATCAATGAATTGTTGAAAGATTGGTTTACACAAATTGGTCTGCGTTTGATTGACTTCAAATTGGAATTTGGTTTTGATAAGGATGGTAAGATTATCTTGGCCGATGAATTTTCACCAGATAATTGTCGTCTTTGGGATGCGGAAGGGCACCATATGGACAAGGATGTTTTCCGTAGAGACTTAGGAAGTCTGACAGATGTTTATAAGGTTGTGTTGGAGAAGTTGCAGGGCTTGAAGTAACCTGTTTGAAAGGGAAAAACTTCGTCTTTCAAGAGCATGTTTGAATAGAAATAAATAAAGGAACTAAAATGGATAAACGTATTTTCGTTGAGAAAAAAGCTGATTTTCGCGTGAAATCTCATTCTTTAGTAAAAGAATTACAGCATAATCTTCAGTTGAAAACTTTGAAGGATCTTCGGATTGTGCAGGTTTACGATGTCTTTAATTTAGCAGAGGACTTGTTTGCGCGTGCTGAAAAACATATCTTCTCTGAGCAAGTGACCGATACTGTTTTGGATGAAGCTACGATCAAGGCAGATCTTGCTAACTATGCTTTCTTTGCTATCGAAAGCTTGCCTGGTCAATTTGACCAACGTGCAGCATCTTCACAAGAAGCTTTGCTCTTGCTTGGTAGCTCAAGTGATGTAACGGTCAATACTGCTCAATTGTACTTGGTCAATAAGGATATTGATGCGAATGAATTGGAAGCTGTTAAAAACTATCTCTTGAACCCAGTGGACTCTCGTTTCAAAGATATCACTCTTGGCATTGCTAAACAGGATTTCTCTGAGTCTGATAAGACCATTCCAAACTTGGATTTCTTTGAAACTTATACGGCAGAAGAATTTGCTCAATATAAGGCAGAGCAAGGATTGGCCATGGAAGTGGACGACCTGCTCTTCATCCAAGACTATTTCAAGTCAATTGGACGGGTTCCAACGGAGACGGAGCTTAAGGTTTTGGATACTTACTGGTCTGACCACTGCCGCCACACAACTTTCGAGACTGAGTTGAAAAAAATCGACTTCTCAGCTTCTAAATTCCAAAAACAATTACAAGCGACTTATGACAAATATATCGCCATGCGTGATGAGTTGGGACGTACAGAAAAACCTCAAACCTTGATGGATATGGCGACTATTTTTGGTCGCTATGAGCGTGCCAATGGTCGTTTGGATGACATGGAAGTGTCTGATGAAATCAATGCCTGCTCTGTTGAAATTGAAGTAGATATCAATGGTGTCAAAGAACCATGGCTTCTCATGTTCAAGAACGAAACCCACAACCACCCAACGGAAATCGAACCATTTGGTGGAGCAGCTACTTGTATCGGTGGTGCTATTCGTGACCCCTTGTCAGGTCGTTCCTACGTTTACCAAGCTATGCGTATCTCAGGTGCTGGTGATATTACAGCGCCGATTTCCGAAACGCGTGCTGGGAAATTGCCACAACAAGTGATTTCTAAAACAGCAGCTCATGGTTATTCTTCATACGGGAACCAAATTGGTCTTGCAACAACTTATGTTCGTGAATACTTCCACCCAGGTTTCGTTGCTAAGCGTATGGAGCTAGGTGCCGTTGTCGGTGTAGCTCCTAAGGAAAATGTTGTTCGTGAAAAGCCTGAAGCTGGTGATGTCATTATCTTGCTCGGTGGTAAGACTGGACGTGATGGTGTCGGTGGTGCGACAGGTTCTTCTAAAGTTCAAACGGTTGAATCGGTTGAAACAGCTGGTGCTGAGGTTCAAAAAGGGAATGCCATCGAAGAACGTAAGATTCAACGTCTTTTCCGTAATGGGGATGTGACCCGTCTGATCAAGAAATCCAATGATTTTGGAGCTGGTGGAGTTTGTGTGGCTATTGGTGAATTGGCAGATGGTCTTGAAATTGATCTAGACAAAGTGCCATTGAAATACCAAGGCTTGAATGGTACAGAAATTGCTATCTCCGAATCACAAGAACGGATGGCCGTGGTGGTTCGTCCAGAAGACGTAGAGGCCTTCGTTGTGGCATGTAATAAAGAAAATATTGACGCGGTTGTCGTGGCAACCGTGACGGAGAAACCAAATCTTGTCATGCACTGGAATGGCCAAACCATCGTTGATTTGGAACGTCGTTTCCTTGATACAAACGGAGTACGGGTAGTTGTCGATGCCAAGGTGGTTGACAAGGATGTCAAGCTTCCAGAAGAACGCCAAACATCTGCTAAAACCCTTGAAGCGGATACGCTTGAAGTCTTGGCTGACCTGAACCACGCAAGTCAAAAAGGTTTACAAACTATCTTTGATAGCTCGGTTGGTCGTTCAACAGTCAATCACCCACTTGGTGGTCGCTACCAACTCACACCAACGGAAGCTTCTGTACAGAAATTGCCAGTCCAACATGGTGTGACAACAACTGCGTCTGTCATGGCGCAAGGCTTCAACCCTTATGTAGCTGAATGGTCTCCATATCATGGAGCTGCTTATGCGGTCATCGAAGCAACCGCTCGCTTGGTTGCTGCTGGTGCAAACTGGTCTAAGGCCCGTTTCTCTTATCAAGAGTACTTCGAGCGGATGGATAAACAAGAAGAGCGTTTTGGTCAACCAGTAGCTGCTCTTCTTGGATCTATTGAAGCTCAGATTCAACTTGGTTTGCCATCTATTGGTGGGAAGGACTCGATGTCTGGTACTTTTGAAGAATTGACAGTACCATCAACCTTGGTTGCTTTTGGGGTGACAACAGCAGACAGCCGTAAGGTTCTTTCTCCAGAATTTAAGGCTGCTGGTGAACATATCTACTACATCCCAGGTCAAGCTTTAACCCAAGAGATTGACTTTGATCTCATCAAGTCGAACTTTGCTCAATTTGAAGCCATTCAAAAGGCTCACAAAGTGACAGCCGCATCAGCTGTCAAATATGGTGGTGTCCTTGAAGCTCTTGCCCTTGCAAGCTTTGGGAACCATATCGGCGCGACTGTTCAATTAGCTGATCTTGACACTAGCTTGACAGCTCAATTGGGTGGATTCATCTTCACTTCACCTGAAGAGATTGCAGGTGTGGCCAAGATCGGACAAACAGTTCCAGACTTTACACTACTTGTCAACGGTGTAACGCTCGATGGACACAAGCTTGACAGTACCTTCCAAGGTAAGTTGGAAGAAGTTTATCCAACAGAATTTGAACAGGCTACTGAACTGGAAGAAGTACCTGCTGTAGCATCAGATGATGTGATTAAAGCTAAAGAAGCAGTGGAAAAACCAGTGGTTTACATCCCAGTATTCCCAGGAACCAACTCTGAGTATGACTCCGCTAAGGCCTTTGAAAAAGAAGGTGCAACAGTCAACTTAGTGCCATTTGTCACATTAAATGAAGAAGCGATTGTCAAGTCGGTTGACACCATGGTTGACAACATCGAAAAAGCCAACATTATCTTCTTTGCAGGTGGCTTCTCAGCAGCAGATGAACCAGATGGATCAGCTAAATTTATCGTGAATATCTTGCTCAATGAAAAAGTACGTGCAGCCATTGATCACTTTATCGAAGGTGGTGGTTTGATCATCGGTATCTGTAATGGATTCCAAGCCCTTGTTAAATCAGGTCTCCTTCCATACGGTAACTTTGAAGATGCAAGCAGTACCAGTCCAACCCTTTTCTACAACGATGCCAACCAACACGTGGCCAAGATGGTGGAAACACGGATTGCCAATACGAACTCACCATGGCTTGCTGGAGTGGAAGTTGGTGACATCCATGCCATCCCAGTATCACACGGTGAAGGGAAATTTGTCGTGACAGCTGATGAGTTTGCAGAGCTTCGTGACAATGGTCAAATCTTTAGCCAATACGTCGACTTCGATGGGAAACCAAGCATGGATTCTAAATACAATCCAAATGGTTCTGTCCATGCGATTGAAGGGATCACTAGCAAGAACGGTCAAATCATTGGGAAGATGGGACACTCAGAACGTTTCGAAGACGGTCTCTTCCAAAATATTCCAGGAAATAAAGACCAGCATCTCTTTGCATCAGCGGTTCAATATTTTACTGGAAAATAAAAGGTATACAACATGACATACGAAGTAAAATCTCTTAATGAAGAGTGTGGAGTCTTTGGGATTTGGGGACATCCAGACGCTGCGAAACTCACCTATTTTGGCCTTCACAGTCTCCAACACCGGGGACAAGAAGGGGCAGGAATCCTGGCCAATGATCAAGGAACCTTGAGACGCCATCGGGATACCGGTCTACTTTCAGAAGTCTTTCGAAATCCTTTAAATCTGGAAAAATTGACAGGAAGTTCTGCTATTGGGCATGTTCGCTATGCGACAGCAGGGGAAGCTTCGGTGGATAACATCCAACCTTTCCTCTTCCGCTTTCAAGATACCCAGTTTGGTCTGGCCCATAATGGGAATTTGACCAATGCCCAATCGCTCAAATCTGAATTAGAAAAAAATGGAGCCATCTTTAGCTCAACCTCTGACTCAGAAATTTTGGCTCATTTGATTCGTCGGAGCCACAACCCTTCCTTTATGGGAAAAATCAAAGAAGCACTCAATACGGTCAAAGGTGGTTTTGCTTATCTGATGCTGTTTGAAGATAAGCTAATCGCAGCTCTGGACCCCAATGGCTTCCGTCCTCTATCCATCGGAAAAATGTCTAATGGAGCCTTGGTTGTTTCTTCTGAAACCTGTGCTTTTGAGGTTATTGGAGCAGAATGGATTCGAGATGTGCATCCTGGCGAGCTCGTTATCTTTGATGAAAATGGCATTACCTATGATCGCTATACGGATGATACCCAACTGGCGATTTGTTCCATGGAGTATATCTATTTTGCCCGTCCTGATTCCAATATTCAAGGGGTCAACGTCCATACAGCTCGCAAGCGGATGGGAGCACAGTTGGCACGAGAATTTAAGAACCAAGCAGATATTGTAGTGGGGGTTCCCAACTCTTCTCTCAGTGCTGCTATGGGCTTTGCGGAAGAATCTGGTTTGCCAAATGAAATGGGCTTGATCAAGAATCAGTATGTCCAACGGACCTTTATCCAACCGACTCAGGAATTACGGGAACAAGGGGTGCGGATGAAGCTCTCTGCCGTATCTGGTGTCGTAAAAGGCAAACGGGTTGTCATGATTGATGACTCTATCGTACGTGGAACCACTTCTCGTCGGATTGTGAAATTGTTGAAAGAAGCAGGGGCTACAGAAGTCCATGTGGCAATTGCCAGTCCAGCTTTGGCTTATCCATGTTTCTACGGAATTGATATTCAGAGCCGTGAAGAGCTGATTGCAGCCAATCATACAGTAGAGGAAACTTGTGAGATTATCGGCGCAGATAGCTTGACCTACTTGTCCATTGATGGCTTGATTGATTCTATTGGCATTGATACCGATGCACCAAACGGTGGCCTATGTGTAGCCTACTTTGATGGAAAATACCCAACGCCTTTGTATGACTACGAAGAACGCTATTTGGAAAGCTTGAATGAGCAGACATCCTTTTATTAGGAATTTTTGCAAGTGAATCTGTCCATTCACAGTAGAATCTAGGAACGGAAAAAGGAATAAACAAATGACAAATAAGAATGCATATGCTCAATCGGGTGTGGATGTTGAAGCGGGTTATGAAGTTGTTGAACGGATCAAAAAACACGTGGCACGTACGGAACGTGCGGGTGTCATGGGAGCTCTAGGTGGCTTCGGTGGCATGTTTGACCTTTCAAAAACGGGTGTCAAAGAGCCTGTCTTGATTTCAGGGACGGACGGTGTCGGTACCAAACTCATGCTGGCTATCAAGTACGACAAGCACGATACCATTGGTCAAGACTGTGTGGCTATGTGTGTTAACGATATTATCGCTGCAGGTGCGGAACCTCTTTACTTCCTTGACTATGTTGCAACTGGGAAGAATGAACCAGCTAAATTGGAACAGGTCGTTGCAGGTGTGGCTGAAGGTTGTGTGCAGGCAGGAGCAGCCCTCATTGGTGGAGAAACGGCTGAAATGCCTGGTATGTACGGTGAGGATGACTATGACTTGGCTGGTTTCGCAGTCGGTGTTGCAGAAAAATCTCAAATCATCGATGGTTCAAAAGTAGCAGCAGGTGATGTGATTCTTGGTCTCGCTTCAAGTGGTATCCACTCAAATGGTTACTCACTCGTGCGTCGCGTCTTTGCGGATTACACAGGTGAAGAAGTCCTCCCAGAATTGGAAGGTAAAAAACTGAAAGAGGTTCTTTTGGAGCCAACTCGTATCTACGTCAAAGCTGTTCTGCCACTCATCAAAGAAGAATTGGTCAATGGAATTGCCCACATCACAGGTGGTGGTTTCATCGAAAATGTCCCACGTATGTTTGCGGATGACTTGGCTGCTGAAATTGATGAAAGCAAGGTTCCAGTCCTTCCAATTTTCAAAGCCCTTGAAAAATATGGTGAGATCAAACATGAAGAAATGTTTGAAATCTTCAACATGGGGATTGGTCTCATGCTAGCGGTCAAGCCAGAACATGTGAAACGTGTCAAGGAACTTCTTGACGAACCAGTGTATGAAATCGGTCGGATTGTGAAGAAGACAGATGCTAGTGTGGTGATTAAATAATGGCTAAAAAAATTGCTGTTTTTGCTTCAGGGAACGGCTCAAACTTCCAGGTGATTGCTGAACAATTTCCAGTAGAGTTTGTCTTTTCAGACCACCGGGATGCCTACGTACTGGAGCGTGCAGAAAAGCTTGGAGTTTTATCCTATGCCTTCGAACTCAAGGAGTTTGAGAACAAGGCAGACTATGAAGGAGCCATCGTCGAGCTTTTGGATGAGCACCAGATTGACCTAGTCTGTTTAGCAGGTTATATGAAAATCGTCGGTCCAACCTTGCTAACTGCTTATGAAGGCCGTATCATCAACATTCACCCGGCTTACCTTCCAGAATTTCCAGGAGCTCATGGCATTGAGGATGCTTGGAATGCTGGTGTCGACCAGTCTGGTGTGACCATTCACTGGGTGGACTCGGGTGTGGATACCGGTAAGGTCATCAAACAAGTTCGTGTACCACGCCTAGCAGGCGATACCCTTGACTCTTTCGAAACCCGCATCCACGAAACAGAGTACAGGTTGTATCCGGAAGTGTTGGAAAGTTTGGGAGTGGAGGGGAAGAAATGAATATTGACAAATACTATATGGAGTTAAAGAATAAGTTATCTAACAGACCAATCCTACTGGATAATACTAATGATTTTCTTTTTGTTTTAGTAAATACAGTGAAAGCTATGATAGAAAATACTGATAAAAGTCAGCTTTCAGAGTTAGATAAAATTTTAGATGGTGTCACAAGTCAAGAATTAAAACTTGCCTATGATTTCTGTCAAGGGAGATTCGGTCAAGCAGGTTTTTCTTATCGTAGGCACCCTAATTATTTTTATTTGTCCAGTTTAATTGCGACTTTTCCAGAATTTGAGTTGTCTAAAGCAGACCGAGATTACCTCAAAGGAATCATAAATTTTGATAACTACCTTTTATATGAGTTAGATTAATCTTTAATCACCTCAAAACCCTATTTATTCAAAAGGAGAAAAATGATTAATCTGAAATTAGTAGATGAGAGCAGTTTTCAGGCAGTGCTGGATTTGAAAATATCTGAAGCTGATGAACGAGCACGTTTCGTAGCTCCAAATGTGCGTTCTTTAGCTGACGCATGGCTCTACCGAGAGAATGGGGATGTGTTTCCAATGGCAATCTATTGGAATGAGCAAGTGGTTGGCTTTCTCCTGCTAGAAATAGACAAGGATGAAGCGGAATACTTTATCTGGCGGATAATGATTGGCCAGCAGTACCAAGGAAGAGGTTATGGACGAAAAGCTTTGGAAGTTCTGATCAAAGAGGCTCAGATGGATAGAGCTTGCAATCATATTATCGCAGATTATGTAGTTGGAAATGAAAAAATGAAGTACCTGCTGACTAGTTTGGGTTTTCAGGAAACTGGATTTATAGAAGAAAATAACGAAGTTGCTATGCGCCTTGACCTAAAGAAAGAGGAATAGAATGACTAAACGCGCACTAATTAGTGTCTCAGATAAAGCGGGCATTGTTGAATTTGCCCAAGAACTCAAAAAACTCGGCTGGGATATCATCTCAACAGGTGGTACCAAGGTTGCCCTTGATAATGCTGGGGTAGAGACCATTGCCATCGATGATGTGACTGGTTTCCCAGAAATGATGGACGGTCGTGTCAAGACCCTCCACCCCAATATCCACGGGGGTCTTCTCGCTCGTCGTGACTTCGAAAGTCACCTAGAGGCTGCTAAGGACAATCAGATTGAGCTCATCGACCTTGTGGTGGTAAACCTTTATCCATTCAAGGAAACCATCCTTAAACCAGACGTAACGTATGCTGACGCCGTTGAAAACATCGATATCGGTGGGCCATCTATGCTTCGTTCCGCAGCGAAGAACCACGCTAGCGTGACAGTTGTGGTAGATCCTGCTGACTATGCTGTGGTTTTGGACGAATTGGCAGCCAAGGGCGAAACCACTTATGAAACTCGCCAACGTTTGGCAGCAAAAGTTTTCCGTCACACAGCAGCCTATGATGCCTTGATTGCGGAATACTTCACAGCTCAAGTGGGTGAAGAAAAACCTGAAAAACTCACTCTGACCTATGACCTTAAACAACCAATGCGTTACGGCGAAAACCCTCAACAAGACGCTGATTTCTACCAAAAAGCTTTGCCGACGGATTACTCGATTGCATCGGCTAAACAGCTCAACGGGAAAGAATTGTCCTTCAACAATATCCGTGACGCTGACGCGGCAATTCGTATCATCCGTGATTTCAAAGACCGTCCAACCGTTGTGGCTCTGAAACACATGAACCCGTGCGGTATCGGTCAGGCTGATGATATCGAGACAGCTTGGAACTACGCTTATGAGTCTGACCCAGTTTCTATCTTTGGTGGGATTGTCGTTCTCAACCGTGAGGTAGATGCTGCAACAGCTGAGAAGATGCATGGTGTTTTCCTTGAAATCATCATCGCACCAAGCTACACAGACGAAGCACTTGAAATCTTGACCAATAAAAAGAAAAACCTGCGGATTCTTGCCTTGCCATTTGACGCTCAAGATGCTAGTGAAGTGGAAGCAGAGTACACAGGTGTTGTCGGTGGACTTCTGGTGCAAAACCAAGACGTGGTGAAAGAAAGTCCAGCTGACTGGCAAGTGGTGACCAAACGCCAACCAACGGAGACAGAAGCGACTGCTCTTGAGTTTGCATGGAAAGCCATCAAGTACGTCAAATCAAACGGTATCATCATCACCAACGACCACATGACACTTGGTGTTGGTCCCGGTCAAACTAACCGTGTGGCTTCCGTCCGCATCGCCATTGACCAAGCCAAAGACCGTCTTGACGGTGCTGTTCTTGCTTCTGATGCCTTCTTCCCATTTGCAGATAACGTGGAAGAAATCGCCAAAGCTGGTATCAAGGCCATCATCCAACCGGGTGGTTCCGTCCGTGACCAAGAGTCTATCGAAGCAGCTGATAAATATGGTTTAACCATGATCTTTACAGGCGTTCGTCACTTCCGTCATTAATCAAAACAGGCACTCATCGATCGATGAGTGCCTGTTCTACTGGTTAAGAAACCTTTAATTTGGATAGATATAGCTGACCCTTCCCCAGACAACATTCGTTGGGTCAAACCAGCCACGGAAATTATTGATGGTCCGATTTCCATTGTAATTAGCTTCCTTCACTTGAATCTTTTGTTCATGTTCAACCTCTGTCACGACTGCAACGTGACCATAGCCTCCATTATCCCAGCAGGCGATAGCGCCAACCTCAGGGGTAGTTCCTGTCCGGAAGCCTGCGGCGCGAGCACTAGCAGCCCACATGCCACCGTTTCCCCACCAGTTTTGTGACCAAGGAGCCAGCTCTTTTGCTGCCCAGGTACATTCGCCAACGGGATAGTAATTATCCGGCTGGGTGACCAGTGGAGCAACTTTAGCCTGTTCTACCTGAAATGTTGTGGCGAGCAGGCCTTTTAAGTGTCCCTTGTCTTTCTGGTAGACATGGAGATGAAAGGTTCCTTTCCCTTTATGTTTTTCAGCATTGAAGGACAATTGATAGCGGCCAGGTGCCGTTCTTTTTGCGGGATACCAGATCAAGTCGTCTTGGCCATCTTGTTCAGACCAGATGGGAAAGAGGACTTCCTCCACATCTTCAAAGAGCTGGAGTTGGATCTCAAATAGCTGTGCAGTGCTAGGTCGGACTGTGATCTTGGGTTGGGAAGATGCGAGGTCTTTTTTCTCAACGATTGTCTGTAGTGGAAACAGTCCTTCAAGGTTTCCGTAAGAATTGATGCCGTAGACATGGATATGGTAAAGTCCTGCTTGATCCAAATGATTGGTCAGAGGTACTTGCAAATCAAAGCCATTTTCTCCTCGTTGAACAGGATACCAAATGAGATCGTCTTGGCCGTTTTGCTCGGACCAAATGGGGACGCTAACGCTTTGGAAGCGATCTGGAATGGTCCCGAGGTGGACAACTAATTGTCCCTTTTCCTTGTAGATGTAATTGACGTTTTGTTCTGCTCTTGCAACTTGTGAAGCCCCTGCCCAGAAAAGGCAAGCTGCCAAGAGTAGTTTCTTCATTCTCTGCATAAAACTCCTTTTTTAAAAAATAGTAGAGGTCTCAATTATAATATTCGTAAAAAGGAGTAGAAATTTAAAAAATAATGAAAAAAGTTTGTTTTCTAACGAAAATTATCGGACATTCCTTGAAATATTAGAATAAAACGAACGATTATGATATAATTTAATAAAATAATTCGCAAAAGAGGTTCAAGATGAAACTTTTGGTTGTTGGATCTGGTGGTCGTGAGCATGCGATTGCCAAGAAGTTGTTGGGGTCTAAAGACGTTGAGCAGGTTTTTGTGGCTCCTGGTAATGACGGGATGCGATTAGATGGTCTAGATTTGATCAATATCGGAATTTCCGAACATTCTAAGCTGATTGACTTCGCCAAAGTCAACGATATTGCTTGGGCCTTTGTCGGTCCAGATGATGCCCTTGCGGCTGGCATCGTGGATGATTTCAATGCAGCTGGTCTCAAGGCTTTTGGTCCGACAAGATTAGCTGCAGAGCTAGAGTGGTCTAAGGATTTTGCTAAGGAAATCATGGTCAAATATGATGTTCCAACAGCGGCCTATGGGACCTTTTCGGATTTCGAGGAAGCTAAAGCCTACATCGAAGAAAAAGGCGCTCCAATCGTCGTCAAGGCAGACGGTTTGGCGCTTGGGAAGGGTGTCGTCGTTGCGGAGACAGTTGAGCAAGCAGTCGAGGCTGCTCACGAGATGCTTTTGGACAATAAATTTGGTGACTCAGGTGCGCGTGTGGTCATTGAGGAATTCCTTGACGGAGAAGAGTTCTCCCTCTTTGCCTTTGTCAATGGTGACAAATTCTACATTATGCCAACAGCTCAGGACCACAAACGTGCTTTTGATGGTGACAAGGGTCCTAACACTGGTGGGATGGGGGCTTATGCGCCAGTTCCTCATTTGCCACAGAGCGTGGTTGACACAGCGGTTGACACCATTGTCAAGCCAGTCCTCGAAGGTATGATCAAAGAAGGTCGTCCCTATCTGGGTGTCCTTTACGCTGGTCTTATCTTGACAGCTGAAGGACCAAAAGTCATCGAGTTCAACGCTCGCTTTGGAGATCCTGAAACGCAAATCATCTTGCCTCGTTTGACATCTGACTTGGCGCAAAATATCACGGATATTTTGGATGGCAAAGAGCCAGCAATTACTTGGACCGACAAGGGTGTGACACTTGGCGTGGTTGTAGCCTCAGACGGTTACCCACTTGCTTATAAAAAAGGTGTCAAGCTTCCAGCCAAGACAGAGGGCGACATCATCACTTACTATGCAGGTGCTAAATTCTCTGATAATGGGCAAGACCTCCTCTCAAATGGCGGACGTGTCTACATGCTGGTCACCACAGCTGATACAGTCAAAGACGGCCAAAATACCATCTACAGCCAACTCGACAAACAAAACACAGAAGGCCTATTTTACCGTACAGATATCGGTAGCAAAGCCATAAAAGATTAACAGATATAATATTTGTCAATGGCGAGCGAAAGCGAGCTAGTATAGGATAATCGTCGCAGTAGTGGAACTCTAGTAGCTTTGCTACTAGGAGCGGAAAACTGGAGACCTAGGCTCCAGTTTTAGTAATGGAACGCCCTGGGCGGTCGCTTACGTCCGCACTACAATAGACGATTATCAAAAAGGAGAAGAAATGAAACCAGTAATTTCCATCATCATGGGCTCAAAATCCGACTGGGCAACCATGCAAAAAACAGCAGAAGTCCTAGACCGCTTCGGTGTAGTCTACGAAAAGAAAGTTGTTTCCGCTCACCGTACACCAGACCTCATGTTTAGACATGCGGAGGAAGCACGTAGCCGTGGCATCAAAGTCATCATCGCGGGTGCGGGTGGCGCAGCCCATTTGCCAGGAATGGTAGCTGCTAAAACAACCCTTCCAGTCATCGGCGTGCCCGTCAAGTCTCGTGCCCTTAGTGGTGTGGACTCGCTTTACTCGATTGTACAGATGCCAGGTGGTGTACCAGTCGCAACCATGGCTATCGGTGAAGCTGGTGCGACCAACGCAGCCCTCTTTGCCCTCCGTCTCCTATCAGTAGAGGACCAGGCTATTGCGACAGCTTTGGCAGATTTCGCAGAAGAACAAGGAAAAATCGCAGAGGAGTCTACAAATGAGCTCATCTAAAACAATCGGAATTATCGGTGGCGGTCAGCTGGGTCAGATGATGGCCATTTCTGCTATCTACATGGGACACAAGGTTATCGCGCTGGATCCTGCGGCGGATTGCCCAGCCTCTCGTGTAGCGGAAATTATCGTGGCTCCTTATAACGATGTGGATGCCCTCCGTCAGTTAGCTGAGCGTTGCGATGTCCTGACCTATGAGTTTGAAAATGTCGATGCAGACGGTTTGGATGCTGTCATTAAGGATGGTCAGCTCCCTCAAGGGACAGACCTACTCCGCATTTCACAAAACCGTATCTTTGAAAAGGACTTTTTATCAAACAAGGCTCAAGTCACCGTGGCACCTTACAAGGTCGTGACTTCTAGCCAAGACTTGATAGATATAGACCTATCAAAAAACTATGTCCTCAAGACGGCGACAGGTGGTTACGATGGGCATGGTCAGAAGGTTATTCGTTCAGCCGAAGATTTAGAAGAAGCCTATGCACTAGCGGATTCAGCAGACTGCGTCTTGGAAGAATTTGTTAATTTTGACTTGGAGATTTCTGTTATTGTATCAGGAAATGGCAAGGACGTGACAGTTTTCCCAGTGCAGGAAAATATCCACCGCAACAACATCCTTTCTAAGACCATTGTGCCAGCTCGCATTTCTGAGAGTCTAGCTGAGAAAGCCAAAACTATGTCAGTACGAATTGCTGAGCAACTGAACTTGTCTGGAACTCTTTGCGTGGAAATGTTTGCGACAGCTGATGACATCATTGTCAATGAGATTGCCCCACGTCCGCATAACTCTGGGCACTACTCAATCGAAGCCTGCGACTTTTCACAATTTGACACGCATATCTTAGGTGTTCTTGGAGCACCATTACCAGCAATACACCTCCATGCTCCAGCTGTCATGCTCAACGTTCTCGGCCAACATGTCGAGACTGCTGAAACATATGTGACAGAAAATCCAAGCGCTCACCTCCACTTATATGGTAAACTAGAAGCAAAGCACAACCGCAAAATGGGACATGTGACTTTGTTTAGTAATGAACCGGATAAGGTTGAGGAGTTTTGTTTATGCTAGAGAATTTGAAGTTATTAAAGTCAGATATGAAAGAAAAAGTTGGACTATTTGTAGTTTTATCTTTACATATAAGAATGTAGAATATATAGTTTTAGTAAAAAGATTTGTTGGAAGAGAACAAAGAACAGAAGAATATTCACTAGTAAAATTACATTTTATGAAAAGTGATGATTTAGGTCATGAATTGCAAGTTGAAGCGAGTAGCCAGCGGTTGTTTGTAGATGCAAAAAATTTGAGGGAGTTTTTTGGCATTGAGTATGCTAGTAATTTGGGAAGTATGCTTCACCAGCTTACTGAGCAAATAGGAAGGTCGGTTCCTCCCGTTGTTCCTGCTCCAAATGATATTAGCACAATCGAAAAAAATGCGATGGTTCATTCTTTGAGTAGAAGTGATGCAGAAGATCCCAATAAAGTATATTGTACTCATGTAAGAAGAAATCCTAACAATGGTGAACGAAGCATATTCAATTCAAATAAAACAAAATTACTTAGACCGTTATTATATGATAAACTTCAAAATGAACGTCATATTAGCTTCTGTTATTCTTTTGATAAAGATAAGGAGCGGACCGATTCTGACATTTTAAAACACTTTGCAGAGGATGAACAATATTTTAAAGGAGAAACATCTTAATCGGAGAACAAACCTAAAAACAATCGATCTTATCGGTGGCATGAGTAGGGGAAACACGACTTCCTATTATGAGCTCATCAATGATACAATCAAAGAGTTTTTAATTTATCAGTAAAGCAAGCAGACACAGCTCTCCCTCTTTATGGGACAACAACTATCTATGCCCAAGAGGTAGTGGATATGGCGATAAGTAGATGATCGTTGTGATAAAATGGTATATGATAGAGTTTAGCGATGAAATTGATTTTTGACAGGAGGATATATGGGCGAATTAGTCATAAAAAATGATAAACTAGCCAAAACGAAAGAAGCGGGAAATACCCCACTTGATGTTGAACTATTTCAAAATAAAATAAAAAGTTTTGAACAAGTTGGTAATTATTTTTCGACTATTGTTAATTCTTACAAAGAAATTAAACAAAATATCAATCCTGAGGAAATGTATGTTGTTAAATTCACTCAGGATCAGTTAAAAAAATTTCAAAATGGAGAAATTGATTTTCAGAAGACAGCGGATAGGAAGTCTCTGCTACCCAATTTTGTGACTAAAGGAACAAATAACGATATTGTTTCTAAAGCTAGACTAGAAAAGATTGTTATGGATAATCCTGAAGTTTTACAGAATATCATATATAATGTGAATCAATTAGCAAATGCTCAGAAAATTAATGATTTAGAAATTCTTCTCTCTGAAGTTAAACAGCTCAGTTTGGAAATTAAGCAGGGACAGAAAGATGATAGACGAGCAAAAATTTTAGGTGCAGAAAGCACGGTAAATCAGGCTTTACTAATGTCTGATGATAATCCACACAAACAATTTTTGTTATTAAATTCAATAAACCAGTTGAATGAAGGGCGAGCAGCCCTTATTAAAGAATTTGAAAGAGAGATCAACAAACAAATTCCTATTCCAAATTCAAAATTTATGCTGTTTTTAAAATCTTTATTTGATGATAAATTTAACGAAGACATTTCACATAGTTTCTTTGAATTAAATGATCAATTTTCTTATATCATAAAGGCTAGTGATTTACTTGCTAAAACTTATTTGGTGACAGGTAATGATAAATTGCTTGATACAATTTATTCACCTATAAAATCTTTGGTTGAAGATAACCGTGAATATGTATCAAAACTAGTAGAATTACAAGATTTAGACAATGAAGAACAGCAATGTCAAATAAAATGGTGCATTGAACCCAATGACTTCATTGCTCAAATTGGAACAATGGAACTACTGGAAAGAGATATAGTTAGTATTGAACTTACTGGTGAAGAATTATTGAACGGAGAACAACATGGATAAAAAACAAATTCATCAAATCGGTAAAACATTAAATAAACCTGTTAAAATTGTGAAGGAAAATATTGGATTGATTGCAACAGTAATACTTTCTGTTGGAGGAACAGCAATAGTCAATCATTTTTCAGGAAAAAACGAAAAATAGAAAGGAACAAGGGCTCACGTATTCACCAAAACTGAATACGGGCTACGGACTTGATTAATTCTTATGATTCAACTCATCGTCAACGCATTTGTCGAAAAAGAGAAGACGGGGGCAGTCGTTGAAGTTTTGTATGCTAGTAGTGATCACGAAAAGGTGAAAACTAAGTATGAAGAGTTGCTTGCACAATACCCTGAAAACTATTTAGCTATCTATGATGTCCCGCTGGATACAGATTTGAATACACTGGATCATTATCCATCTGTGTGGATTGGGAAAGAAGAATTTGAATAAACCGACTGTCGGTTGTTAACTGATGTGAAACATCAAAAGAAAGGAAAATAAAACAACATGATCGAACGTTACTCTCGCCCAGAAATGGCGAACATTTGGACTGAAGAAAATAAATACCGTGCTTGGCTTGAGGTGGAAATCTTGGCTGACGAGGCATGGGCGGAGTTGGGGGAAATCCCTAAGGAAGATGTGGCTTTGATTCGCGAAAAAGCGGACTTTGACATTGACCGTATTTTGGAGATTGAGCAAGAGACTCGTCACGATGTGGTGGCTTTCACACGTGCGGTTTCTGAAACTCTTGGCGAAGAGCGCAAGTGGGTTCACTATGGATTGACTTCTACTGACGTGGTAGATACAGCCTATGGTTACCTCTACAAACAAGCCAACGACATCATCCGTCGAGACCTTGAAAACTTCACCAACATCATCGCTGATAAAGCAAAAGAACACAAGTTCACGATCATGATGGGTCGTACCCACGGTGTGCACGCTGAGCCGACAACCTTTGGTCTTAAATTGGCGACTTGGTACAGCGAAATGAAACGCAACATTGAGCGTTTCGAGCACGCAGCAGCTGGTGTGGAAGCTGGTAAGATTTCTGGTGCGGTTGGGAACTTTGCCAACATCCCACCATTCGTTGAAAAATACGTCTGCGACAAGCTTGGTATCCATGCCCAAGAAATCTCTACACAGGTGCTTCCTCGTGACCTCCACGCTGAGTACTTTGCGGTTCTCGCCAGCATCGCAACTTCTATCGAGCGTATGGCAACTGAAATTCGTGGTCTTCAAAAGTCAGAACAACGTGAAGTGGAAGAGTTCTTTGCCAAAGGTCAAAAAGGGTCTTCAGCAATGCCTCACAAACGGAACCCGATCGGTTCTGAAAACATGACAGGTCTTGCGCGTGTCATCCGTGGTCACATGGTGACAGCCTATGAAAACGTCGCTCTTTGGCACGAACGTGATATCTCTCACTCATCAGCTGAGCGAATCATCGCACCAGATACGACCATCTTGATTGACTACATGCTTAACCGTTTTGGAAACATCGTTAAGAACTTGACAGTCTTCCCTGAAAACATGATCCGCAACATGAACTCAACATTTGGTTTGATCTTCAGCCAACGTGCCATGTTGACCTTGATTGAAAAAGGGATGACCCGTGAGCAAGCCTATGACTTGGTGCAACCAAAAACAGCCTACTCTTGGGATAACCAAGTAGACTTCAAACCACTTCTTGAAGCAGATCCAGAGGTAACTTCTCGCCTCACTCAAGAAGAAATTGATGAAATCTTCAACCCAACTTACTACACCAAACGGGTGGATGAAATCTTCGAACGCATCGGTTTGGGTGACTAATCGCAACGAAAAACGAGAATTTAAAAAATAGACGAAAAGAGGCTGGGACAAAAGTCCTAGCCTCTTTTCGTCTTTGGATTATCGAGCAAGACGCAGTGGTTGAGTGGGCTCTACTAGGCTGATTTCATCAGCTGTTAGATCCCTACTCAACTGTGCGGAGGTGGGACGACGAAATCGAATTCTAACGAATGACCGATTTCTGTCCCACTCTCTTTTCTTTGCCTATATCAGGCGCTCTAGATCCTGAATTTATCATAATAAATTTTGACTTATTAAACTATTTATAGGAAGTCTATCACTAATTATAGATTATTCGTTTTACATGTTTTAGGAACTATTTTTTCATGCTATAATTTGTATCATAAAAGTCTGAGGCCAGACCCCAGACTTTGAATGATCAATGATCACGATCACAAGAGATAAATTTGATTTTATAGTAGTCACCGCGTTTATAGGTTTCGCTATATTCGAGAATTTGACCGGTCGCTTCCAATTTTGTCGTCTTCACTTGACGGACAGTTGGGAAGTTTTCATCGATATTCAACACAGAAGCGATTTTGCTTGGTGTTGGAAATACAATATCATTGATTTCTTCAAAGTGTTCATCATTCATATGAATATGATAATCTTCTTTGAAGCGATCATAAATCGAACTATAGTAATCTAAGCTCGGATAATTTGGGTTAATATATTGCTCTGGGACGTAGGTCTGGTGGTAGATATAAGTATCTTCACCAATATGACGGGTCCGATCAATCTTATAATAGAATTGAGTCGGAGCGAGTCCTAGTTTATCCAAGATGTTCAGCGCGTTGCCACGCTTAATAGAGAGAACTTTTACAGTCGCTTTTTGGATAGGGAAGGTTTCAACGTCTGAAAACTCAACCAGCTTGTGTTTTCTAGCGCGCGAAACAAAGGTTCCTTTTCCTTGTTGGCGG
The DNA here is from genome assembly GCF_015553625.1 of Streptococcus australis. Classification (GTDB taxonomy): domain Bacteria; phylum Bacillota; class Bacilli; order Lactobacillales; family Streptococcaceae; genus Streptococcus; species Streptococcus australis_B. Next base: position 28,817 of record NZ_JADNGY010000007.1, read on the forward strand.
ACGATGTATCCATCGCTAGCCAAATCGTTCAAAGCCCGAACAACAGTAATCGAGCTAACATTATAAATCTTAATCAGCTCGGCTTCTGTGTAAAATTTATCTCCATTTTCGAATTTGCCTGAGATAATTTGTTGTTTCAAATCATCTTTGATGTGTTGGTATTTTGGGATTGCCATGTACTTCACCTCTTCTTTCGGATATCCCTTGTTAATATTATTTTAACATATTTTTTTAAAAGTTGTTGACATTTTTTTATTAATATATTATATTAATAAATGAAAAGGGTTTCTTAGAAGGAGGTTCTCAGTATGGGGGCATTTGAAATCCGTGAAGATTTTTATTTAAATGATCAACCTTTTAAGATTTTATCTGGTGCAATTCATTATTTTCGGATCGATCGTGAGGATTGGTATCATTCCTTATATAACCTAAAAGCTCTAGGTTTTAATACTGTTGAAACCTATGTTCCATGGAATGCTCATGAGCCACAAAGAGGCCACTTTCACTTTGAAGGGAATTTGGACCTGGAGCACTTTATCCAAGTAGCTCAAGAGTTGGATCTGTATGTGATCCTCCGTCCATCACCGTTTATCTGTTCGGAGTGGGAATTTGGGGGTTTGCCAGCCTGGTTAATCGAAGAAGACCTTCGGATTCGCTCATCGGATCCGGCCTTTCTCAAGGAAGTGGCTCGCTATTACGACGAGCTCCTGCCACGTGTGGCCAAGTACCAATTGGATCGTGGGGGTAATATCCTCATGATGCAGGTCGAGAACGAATACGGCTCTTACGGCGAAGACAAAGCCTATCTTCGGGCGATCAGAGATCTAATGATCGAGCGGGACATTACCTGTCCACTCTTTACCTCTGATGGACCTTGGAGGGCGACTCTTCGAGCAGGGACTTTGATTGAGGATGGACTCTTTGTAACCGGTAATTTTGGTTCGCGAGCAAATTACAATTTCTCTCAGATGAAAGAATTTTTTGCAGAGCATGACAAAAAGTGGCCACTCATGTGTATGGAATTTTGGGATGGCTGGTTCAATCGGTGGAAAGAACCTATCATCAAGCGAGATCCAGAAGAGTTGGCAGAAGCAGTCCATGAAGTCTTACAAGAAGGCTCTATCAATCTCTATATGTTCCATGGTGGGACCAACTTTGGATTTATGAACGGTTGCTCAGCACGAGGGACCGTGGATTTGCCACAGGTAACATCTTATGACTATGATGCTCTCTTAGATGAGCAGGGCAATCCGACTCCTAAGTACCATGCAGTCAAAAAGATGATGGCGACCTACTATCCAGAGTATCCACAGATGGATCCGCTTGTGAAGTCGACTTTGCCAGAGCATAGACTAAAGGTAACCAACAAGACTAGTTTATTTGGTAATTTAAATGAGATTGCTCAGGTCACAGAAAGTCTTTATCCACAGACCATGGAAGAAATCGACCATCCCTTAGGCTATCTGCTCTATGAGACAGATGTTGAAATGGATGCGGAAGAAGAGCGCTTGCGTATCATCGATGCGCGTGACCGGGTACAGGTTTATGCCAATGATCAATTGATTGCCACTCAATACCAAGAAGAAATCGGTCAAGATCTTTTTTTAAACGGAAAAAAGAAAACGATTACAAGTTTAAAACTCTTGATCGAAAATATGGGACGAGTCAATTATGGACACAAGCTCCTAGCGGATACGCAGCGAAAAGGAATCCGTACAGGAGTTTGCATCGATCTACATTTCAAGCTTGATTGGAAACAATATGCGCTTGATTTCACCCAGCTGGATCGCTTGGACTTTTCGAAAGAATGGCAAGAAGGTCAACCAGCTTTTTATCAATTTGCTTTTCATCTAGATCAGGTTGAGGATACCTTCCTTGACATGACTGGATTTGGAAAAGGGATCGTTCTTGTAAACGGCCACCATATCGGTCGTTTCTGGGAAGTCGGTCCAACACTCTCCCTCTACATCCCTCATGGTTTTCTCAAAGATGGGGAAAATGAGATCCTCGTCTTTGAGACAGAGGGCACTTGGACGGAGACCTTAAAACTTGTTTCACAACCTACATTCAAAGAAGTAAAGGGGGAAAACTTATGACTATTGTAGGATGCCGTATCGATGGACGTTTGATCCACGGGCAGGTAGCCAACCTTTGGACTACCAAACTAAATGTTTCACGTATCATGGTGATCGATGATGAAGTCGCTCAAAATGATATCGAAAAAAGTGGCTTGAAACTCGCGACACCACCTGGTGTCAAGCTCAGTATCTTGCCAGTAGCAAAGGCTGCAGAAAATATCTTGGCTGGAAAATATGACAGCCAACGTCTCTTCATCGTAGCTCGCAAGCCAGATCGTTTCCTCGGTTTGGTAGAAGCAGGTGTGCCACTTGAAACCTTAAACGTTGGGAACATGTCTCAATCAGACGAGACTCGTCCGATTACTCGTTCGATCAACGTAGTGGATGCTGATGTGGAAGCTTTCCACAAGCTAGCTGAAAAAGGAGTTAAGCTAACTGCTCAAATGGTTCCAAATGATCCAATTGAAGACTTCTTGAAGTTACTCAAATAGTTTATAAATAAAAAAAGAAAAATTTTAGGAGGAAATTGTCATGATACAATGGTGGCAAATTTTACTACTTACTTTGTACTCAGCTTATCAAATCTGTGATGAGTTGACGATTGTTTCATCAGCAGGATCACCAGTCTTTGCTGGTTTCATTACAGGGCTTGTCATGGGAGATTTAAAGACAGGTCTCTTTATCGGAGCTTCTCTTCAATTGACAGTGCTCGGTGTTGGTACTTTCGGTGGAGCTTCTCGTATTGACGCTACTTCTGGTGCCGTTCTTGCGACTGCCTTCTCAGTAGCACAAGGGATTGATCCAGAGCTTGCTATTGCTACAATCGCTGTGCCGGTAGCAACTTTGTTGACCTACTTTGATATTCTTGGTCGTATGACTACAACTTACTTCGCTCACCGTGTAGATGCTGCGATTGAACGCTTTGATTACAAAGGCATCGAACGCAACTATCTCCTTGGTGCTCTTCCTTGGGCTCTTTCTCGTGCTCTCCCAGTTTACTTCGCGCTTGCTTTTGGTGGATCTTTCGTAGAAACTGTTGTTACAGGTCTTGCTAATGTACAATGGTTGGCAAACGGTCTGAAACTTGCAGGTCAAATGCTTCCAGGTCTTGGATTTGCGATCTTGCTCCGTTACCTTCCTGTTCGTCGTAACCTTCACTACTTAGCACTTGGCTTTGGTTTGACAGCTATGTTGACAGTGCTTTATAGCAATGTTCAAAGCCTTGGTGCTGCAGTGTCTAGCATTGTCGGTTCTGAAGTGTTCGCTAAACTTCCAGAAGAACAAGCTATTACTTTTGTTAACAACTTCAAGAGTGTATCTATGATTGGTATTGCCATTATCGGTATCTTCCTTGCAGTACAACACTTCAAAAACAGTCAACGTACAGTCGTAGCTGCTCCAGTAACTGAATCAGAAAGCGGGGAAATTGAAGATGACGAATTCTAAGAATTACAAACTCACTAAAGAGGATTTTAATCAAATTAACAAACGTAGTCTGTTTACTTTCCAATTAGGTTGGAACTATGAACGGATGCAGGCTTCTGGTTACCTTTATATGATTTTACCTCAGTTGCGTAAAATGTATGGTGATGGCACTCCAGAATTGAAAGAAATGATGAAATTGCATACGCAATTCTTCAATACTTCACCATTCTTCCACACCATTATCACTGGTTTTGACCTCGCTTTGGAAGAAAAAGATGGTGTCAAATCAAAAGATGCGGTCAATGGTATCAAGACAGGTCTCATGGGACCATTCGCTCCTCTTGGGGACTCAATCTTTGGATCATTGGTACCAGCTATTATGGGTTCAATCGCAGCAACTTTGGCTGTTGCAGGAAACCCAGCCGGTATCTTCTTGTGGATCGCTGTGGCAGTTGCTTATGACATTTTCCGTTGGAAACAATTGGAATTTGCCTATAAAGAAGGGGTTAACCTCATCAACAACATGCAAAGTACCTTGACAGCTTTGATTGATGCAGCTGCCGTTCTGGGTATCTTCATGGTTGGTGCCTTGATTGCCAGCATGATTGGTGTTGAAGTTTCTTGGGCTCCACACATTGGGGACAAAGCGATTGAAATTCAAGATATGCTCAACCTTATCTTCCCACGTTTGGTACCAGCTATCATCACAGGTGTGATCTACTGGTTGCTTGGACGTAAAGGTATGAACTCTACAAAAGCTATCTTGCTCATCATCCTTGCAGCAATCGCATTCTCAGCATTTGGCCACTTCTTCTTTGGAATGGAATAATGGAGTAAGGTATGGCAAAACAGTTAGTATTGGTCAGTCATGGTCGCTTCTGTGAAGAGCTCAAAGCCAGCACAGAAATGATTATGGGACCACAAGACAACATTCATGCCGTGGCCCTCTTGCCAGAGGAAGGTCCTGAGGAGTTTACAGCCAAGTTTGAAGCCTGTGTTGCAGACTTTGAGGACTACATCGTCTTTGCGGATCTTTTGGGAGGCACTCCTTGTAATACAGTTAGCCGTCTGATTCTTGAAGGACGTGCGATTGACCTCTATGCAGGGATGAACTTGCCAATGGTAATTGAATTTATTAATAATAGCCTGGTCGGAGGAGAAGAAGCTTATCCAGCGCGTGCACAAGAAAGCATCGTGAAGGTTAATGATCTTTTATCCAACTTTGATGACGACGAGGATGAATAAGATACGATAGCGAAAACCGCTTGAACATTCGGAATGGGGCTGGGACAATTGTCTCGGCCTCTTACCGCTTATAAGGCGGGTAGAAAAGAGGAGAAGCATGCTAGATTATACAAAAGAAGACCTGCTTGAACTGGGGGCTGAAATTACGACACGCGAAATTTACCAGCAACCGGAAGTTTGGAAAGAAACCTATCGTCTCTATCAAGAGAAAGCAAAAGAAATTCAAGAGTTTTTAGAGACCATTGGGAAGCGTCATGGCTACATCAAGGTTATCTTGACAGGTGCAGGAACTTCAGCTTATGTGGGGGACACCTTGGTTCCTTATCTGCAGGAAGTGCACGATGAACAGCACTGGAATTTCCAATCCATTGCGACGACCGATATCGTGGCGCATCCACAAACCTATCTCAAAAAAGAAGTGCCGACGGTCTTGGTTTCCTTTGCACGAAGCGGCAACTCGCCTGAAAGTGTTGCGACAGTTGAGTTGGCTCAAGACTTGGTCGATGAACTCTATCAGATCACCATTACCTGTGCAGAAGAAGGGAAGTTGGCCCAGCAGGCCCACGGAGATGAGCGCAATCTCTTGCTCTTACAACCAAAAGAAACCAATGATGCTGGCTTTGCCATGACCTCCAGCTTTACCTCTATGCTCCTGACAGCCCTCTTGGTCTTTGATCCAAGCGAGGAAGAAATCAAGGCAAAACGAGTAGAAGAACTGATTCGTCTGTCAGAGCAAGTCTTGGAGAAAGACCGTGAGGTCAAGGAAGTTGTAGATTTAGATTTCGAACGCGTCATCTATCTGGGGGCAGGACCTTTCTTTGGGCTAGCTCATGAAGCTCAACTCAAGATTTTGGAATTGACTGCCGGTAAAATCGCGACCATGTACGAGAGTCCTGTCGGCTTCCGTCACGGACCGAAATCTCTTATCAATGACCAAACTCTCGTCTTGGTATTTGGCTCCATTAATCCTTATACGCGTCAGTATGATCTAGATTTGGTTGGAGAAGTAGCAGGGGATCAGATTGCCCGTCAGGTCGTCCTCTTGACGGACCAAGCTGCAGGTATTGAGCAGGCACGAGAAGTGTTAGTAGAAGCTTCTGCAGACTCACTAGATATCTACCGTGCCTTCCCTTACATTATCTACGGTCAATTGATTTCTCTCTTGACTTCGCTCAAGGTTCAAAATCGCCCAGACACGCCATCACCAACTGGAACAGTCAACCGTGTTGTACAAGGAGTGGTGATTCACCCTTTTCACTAGAATGAATGATCTTGGAGGAGACAACTTGTGAAACACTATCAAAAATATCTATTTGGTCAACTGGACGGCCAAGACGTAGAAGCTTATCGCCTCGAAAATGACCTGGGTTATCAATTGTCTGTCATGACTTATGGGGCGACGATCTTAGAGTATGTGACGCCTGACAAACAGGATCAATTCGCTAATATTGTATTGGGCTTTGACAATTTTGATGCCTATGTCGGCAATAGCCCCAAGTATGGAGCCAGCATTGGTCCAGTTGCTGGTCGGATCGCAGGAGCCAACTTTGAGCTCAATGGTCAAACCTATCACTTAGAAGCCAATAATGGTGCCAACTGCAACCACAGTGGATCGACTGGCTGGGACAGCGCCTTGTTTAGCGTGGAATCCGTGACAGACCAAGAAATCACCCTGTACACAGAGCGTGCAGATGGTACCGGTGGTTTCCCTGGAAATCTCAAGATCTGGGTGACCTATGGCTTGACGGAAGCAGGGGAGTTGGAAATCAGCTATCGAGTAGAAACGGACCAAGATACGCTAGTTAATCCGACCAACCACAGCTATTTCAACCTATCAGGCAACTTCACTCAGCCGATTAATGACCATGTCTTTCAGATCAACCATCAGGGGCTTTACCCTATCCATCCCGACGGTGTCCCTCTTCATACCGTAGATACAGAAAGTCCGGTTGTTCAGCATCTCTACCAAGCTATGCTCTTAGAGGATCTCTTTAAGGATTCGGATCCGCAAATCCGCCTGGTAGAAGGATTAGACCATCCATTTGCTCTTCCAGAAGGGCATGAAAATGCAGGCTTCTTCTATCATCAGCCGTCTGGACGCTTTTTGACCTTCAAGTCAGAAGCTCCCGTCTTGGTGGTGTATTCAGCTAACTTTGTGGATGAAACGGTTTATCTGGAAGGGCAACCAATGGTTCAACACAATGGCCTGGCCTTGGAATTCCAAATCGTACCAGATGCCATTCATAGCGACCAAGCTGAAAAGGTTATCTTGAGAGCGGGTCAAGTCTTCACCAGCAAGACCAGCTACCATGCCATTGCTAAGAAATAGATAAGAAAGAGAGGGTGACAAACAAGGATGTGAAAACCTTGCTTGAAACCTCCTCTTTTTTTGAAAAAAAATTTTAAAAATGACTATAAGGAAACTTTAAGCTTCCCGTCGTATACTAATACCATCATCAAAGACCTCCTAACTTTGAATGATAAAACTCCTAAAACTTTTTCATAATAATCTCCCTATAAGAGCCACCAAAACCGGTGGCTTTTTTTCTGGGAGTGAGACAGAACAATTTTTAAAAATTGCTTCGCTTCCTTATTTTTTGGCTCAGGTTGAAAAGGTTCCCCAAACCTTTTCAATTGTCTCACCCCCGCACAGTTGATTAGGTAATCTTTGGAGCTATAAGAGCGAACAAAGATACCAATCAACCACTGCGTTATGTAATTATTACTAAACCTATTTCATCTAACCAAGCCTGATAGGGACGTAGACGAGCTTAGGTACATTGACGCAGTTCGAACGCTAGTGAGAACTACGATCCTTATTTCTTAGCAAACGTTAGAGAGCTTAGGCACGTTGACGCAGTTCGAACAACAGAGAGGACTACATTCCCTAAAAAGAAACAAGGTAGTTTAAGAGGGAAACCGATTCCCAACACCTAACAATCAATAATTAGTGATAGATTGAATGGAATATGATTTTAAATCATCTGGAGGCATCATTTTTTGCTATAATAGACTGTATGAGTAGAATTTTAGACAATGAAATCATGGGCGATGAAGAGGCCGTTGAACGGACGTTGCGCCCGCAATATTTACATGAATATATCGGTCAGGATAAGGTTAAAGACCAGCTAAAAATCTTTATCGAGGCAGCCAAGCTTCGGGATGAAGCGTTGGATCATGTCCTTCTTTTTGGCCCTCCGGGGCTTGGGAAAACCACCATGGCCTTTGTCATTGCCAACGAACTGGGCGTCAATCTCAAGCAGACTTCCGGTCCTGTCATTGAAAAGGCTGGTGACTTGGTAGCCATCCTTAATGACTTAGAGCCGGGCGATGTCCTCTTTATCGATGAGATCCACCGTCTGCCTATGTCAGTCGAAGAAGTGCTATACAGCGCCATGGAAGATTTTTACATCGACATTATGATTGGTGCTGGCGAGACTAGCCGGAGTGTCCACCTGGATCTTCCTCCTTTCACTCTGATTGGGGCGACGACTCGAGCTGGGATGCTGTCCAATCCCTTGCGCGCTCGCTTTGGGATTACCGGCCACATGGAATATTATGAGCAAGATGATCTGACAGAGATTGTCGAGCGGACCGCCGAGATCTTTGAGATGGAGATTACCCACGAGGCTGCCGAAGAGCTTTCTCTTCGTAGTCGGGGGACTCCTCGGATTGCCAACCGTTTGCTGAAGCGGGTGCGTGATTTTGCCCAGATCATGGGCGATGGCTTGATTGACGATACCATTACCGACAAGGCCCTCTCTATGCTGGATGTGGACCATGAAGGTCTGGACTATGTCGATCAAAAGATCCTGCGGACCATGATTGAGATGTACGGAGGAGGCCCAGTTGGCCTTGGGACTCTTTCGGTCAATATTGCTGAAGAGCGAGAGACTGTAGAAGATATGTATGAGCCTTACTTGATTCAAAAAGGCTTTATCATGCGGACCCGGACAGGGCGCGTGGCGACCCGCAAAGCTTATGAACACCTGGGTTATCCCTACAATGGAGACTAGAAGAAAATGCTGACGGAAGAAGCGATAGTAGAGCAAATCCAAGCGGATCAAGAGATGATGACAGTCTTGGCTATTATTCGAGATCTCAACCTGGCAGATGCCTGGTTAGCAGCGGGTGCTGTGCGCAATTTTATCTGGAACCAGCTTTCTGGCAGACCAGGGTTTGACGCGTCGACAGATCTGGATCTGGTCTTTTATGACCCTACGATTAGCTATGAGGAGACTCTCCAGATCGAGCAGGAATTAAAGAAGACCTATCCCCAGCACGCTTGGGAAGTCAAAAATCAAGTCTACATGCACCAACATAGCCCAGGGACGGCCCCTTATCATAGTGCCTGTGATGCGGTTTCTAAATACCCCGAGCAGTGTACAGCTCTTGCAGTTTGCTTAAGGAATGATGGTCAGCTAGAGCTCTTTCTCCCCTATGGGACAAGGGATATCGAAGACTTCATCGTTCAGCCAACTCCACATTTTTTAGCTAGTCCCGAGCGTTTGGCAGTTTATAGAGAGCGTATGCGGAAGAAAGATTGGAAACGAAAATGGCCAGCCCTTCAGATCATCCTGCCTAAATAAAAAAAGAAAGTCAGCCCACCTCAATGGTGGACAGGCTTTTTTCATCTTGCCTCAAAATTATAATTTTAGCAGATTATATTTTTCTCACATTCTGTTATAATAGAAAGGAGGTGCTGTCATGAAAAAAATTGTATTTGTGTGTTTAGGAAATATTTGTCGGAGCCCCATGGCAGAGTTTGTCATGAAGGATTTGACCAACCAGTATGAGATTGAAAGTCGTGCTACATCTAACTGGGAGCACGGGAACCCTATTCACCAAGGGACTCAAAAGATTTTTCGCAGTCATGGCGTGCCCTATGATGCGTCTAAAACATCTCTTCAAATCAGTGACCAAGATTTTCATACCTTTGATCTGATCTTAGGAATGGATGAGAACAATGTGGCTGACCTCAAACGAATGGCACCGCCTGGAACAGAGCACAAGATTCATCTCTTTGCAGGAGAAAGTGTCCCAGATCCATGGTACACAGGAGATTTCGAAGAGACCTATCGCCGTGTCCTAGCTGGTTGTCAAGAGTGGTTGGATCGATTAGAAGATTAGTTTCGGACTGGCTCCTTAAAGGACTAACCGGCTGAAGATAAAAAGAATGAACAGAGTATGGAAAAAATAAAAGAATTATATGAGACCTATAAGGTCTATGTTACGAGAGAGAATATTGAACGCTTGTCCTTGGGGATTATTGTTCTGTCTGCTTTGTGGGTATTTCTTTCCTCCATTCCTTTCAGAGGTGTGTTGACCCTCGATAAGGGAGCTATTCGCTACGAAGGAAGTGTCGTCCGAGGCAAGATGAATGGCCAAGGGACGGTGACTTTTGAGAACGGGGACACCTACAAGGGCAATTTTGTCAATGGGACCTTTAGTGGTTATGGAACCTTTACAGCCAAGGCTGGCTGGAAATATGAAGGTGAATTTGTCAATGGCCAACCAGAAGGCCAGGGAACCTTGACGACAGAACAAAATGTCGTTTATAAGGGAACGTTTAAACAAGGAATTTATCAAAATGCGAATTAAATGGTTTTCATTGGTACGGATAACGGGACTTCTTCTCGTTCTTCTCTACCATTTCTTTCAAAAAGTTTTTCCTGGTGGATTTATTGGAGTCGACATCTTCTTTACTTTCTCAGGATTTTTGATCACGGCTCTGCTGATTGATGAGTTTGCCCGTCATCAAAAAATTGATCTCAAGGGCTTTCTTCGACGACGCTTCTACCGGATTGTCCCTCCTTTAGTCTTTATGGTCTTGCTGGTCATGCCTTTTACCTTCTTGGTCAGACGAGACTTTATTGCTGGGATTGGGACGCAGATTGCAGCCGTCTTTGGTTTTGTGACCAACTTCTATGAGATGTTAAGTGGCGGAAGTTACGAAAGTCAGTTCATCCCCCATCTGTTCATTCATACTTGGAGTTTGGCTCTTGAAGTTCATTACTATGTCCTCTGGGCGCTCTTGGCTTGGTTTTTGGGTAAAAAAGCTAAGTCAGTTGGCCAATATAGAGGCTATATCTTCCTATCTTCGACAGGTCTCTTCTTGGTGACCTTCCTGACCTTCTTTGTCGGAGCGCTGGTCACCAAGAATTTGTCCAATGTCTACTTTTCTAGTATCGCTCACGTCTTTCCTTTCTTTGTGGGGAGTGCTTTAGCGACAGTGACAGGGATTACAACGACCAGCCCAAATCTTACTCAATTAGTGAAGAAGCTATCTCTACAGAAGACGTTAGCGATTTTAGCGGGTGCTTTTCTAGTTTTATTGGTCTTGACCTTTATTCTTCCATTTGATAGTGTTTGGACCTATTTATTTGGCTTTTTAGTAGCAACTCTTGCTGCATCTGTGATGATTGTGATGACGCGTGTCCTCCATGAAAAGACACCGAATCAGAAAGAACCAGCAGTGATTACCTTTATTGCAGATACCAGTTATGGGGTTTATCTCTTCCACTGGCCATTTTACATCATCTTTTCTCAATTAATGACCAATGGCTGGGCTTCTCTACTAACAGCGCTTGTATCCTTTAGTCTTGCTGCCTTGAGTTTCTATATTATTGAACCAACCTTGGCTGGACGTGAACCGAAGATTTTTGGGATCTCGATGGATCTCAGAAGTTTCACGAAACCACTCTTTTACAGCGCGATTCCCTTGACCTTGCTCATGTTTGGGATTGCACTCTTTGCGCCACGCGTCGGAGCCTTTGATGAAAACCTGATTACCGAAGGGCTTCGTCAATCCGACAGCAAGATGCAGATCACGCGTGCCCAAGTTGACAATGCTTCAGCGACTTCCTACAATGTATCAGATGGCGTGACCATGATCGGGGATTCTGTAAACCTCCGGGCATCAGATTATCTGAAACAAGTTCTGCCAGATATCCAATTAGATGCTTTGGTGAGCCGCAATCTGGACTCAGGCTTAAAAGTATATGAAACAGATATTGCCAATAGAGTCTTACTCAAGAACGTGGTAATCGCACTTGGAACCAACTCTTCTAATAATTATCAAGAATTGTTGGATAAGTTTGTTCAAGAACTACCAAAAGGACATCGCTTAATTTTTGTGACCCCATATGATGGGCGTGAAGCCAATGATAGCAATAGCGTTACCGTTCAGACTCGACAGTATCAGCTGGAATTGGCTAAAAAATATGACTATGTCTATGTAGCAGACTGGTACCAAGTGGCTGTCGATAATCCAGAGATTTGGGCTGGAACGGATAATGTCCACTTTGGTTTAGAATCAGATGGTTCCATCGATGTTGGAGGAAACCTGTATGCCAACGTCGTGAAAGAAGCAGTTGATCAAGCCAATCAGGGGCCGGTTAAACCCTAAAATTTACTATATGATTTAAGCAATTTTCACTTGAAGAAAATTGCTTTTTTTAGTAAAATTAAGAAAACGCTTACAAAAATTGCGTGAAAATATTTGTTTGTGAAATTGAAGTGATTTCTCAAAAAAATCCTTCAATTTTTTCTTGAAAATACTCCTGTATAGAAGGAGAAGGAGGGTTCATGGAAAAAAGTTAAAAAAATCTTTGTGAAACTATTTACAAATTTTCTAAAATAGAGTACAATAATATTGTGAAAAAATTAACAAATCGAAATTTCTTACACTATTCTTGAAAGTTTCTGAAAACAAGAAAAAGTTCCGGAAAAGGATAAGGGTTTCAAACATTGGAGGAAAGCATCAAATGGCTGATAAAAAAACTCTCTCACCTGAAGAAAAGAAACTCGCTGCTGAAAAACACGTAGACGAGTTGGTGCAAAAAGCGCTCGTAGCGCTTGAAGAAATGCGCAAATTGGATCAGGAGCAAGTAGACTACATTGTGGCGAAAGCATCTGTAGCGGCTCTTGACGCTCACGGTGAGCTCGCTCTTCACGCCTATGAAGAAACTGGTCGTGGAGTCTTTGAAGACAAGGCGACTAAGAACTTGTTCGCTTGTGAACACGTAGTAAATAACATGCGTCACACGAAAACAGTTGGTGTCATTTCAGAAGATGACGTCACTGGTTTGACCCTTATTGCTGAGCCAGTCGGAGTTGTCTGCGGGATCACGCCTACAACCAACCCAACTTCAACAGCAATCTTTAAAGCATTGATCTCCTTGAAGACACGGAACCCTATCGTCTTTGCCTTCCACCCATCCGCTCAAGAATCATCTGCTCATGCGGCACAAATCGTCCGCGATGCAGCGATTAAAGCAGGAGCTCCTGAAAACTGTGTGCAATGGATTACGCAACCATCTATGGAAGCAACCAGTGCCCTTATGAACCACGAAGGAGTTGCGACTATCCTTGCGACCGGTGGTAACGCCATGGTTAAAGCAGCATACTCATGTGGGAAGCCAGCTCTTGGGGTCGGTGCCGGGAACGTTCCTGCCTATGTTGAAAAATCAGCTAACATCCGCCAAGCAGCACACGATATCGTTATGTCTAAATCATTTGACAATGGTATGGTTTGTGCGTCTGAACAAGCGGTCATCATCGATAAAGAAATCTACGATGAGTTTGTTGAAGAATTCAAATCTTACCACACTTACTTCGTTAACAAAAAAGAAAAAGCCCTTCTTGAAGAGTTCTGCTTTGGTGTGAAAGCTAACAGCAAAAACTGTGCGGGTGCGAAATTGAATGCGGACATCGTTGGGAAACCAGCAGCATGGATCGCAGAACAAGCTGGCTTCTCAGTGCCAGAAGGAACCAATATCCTTGCGGCAGAATGTAAAGAAGTTGGTGAAAAAGAGCCGTTGACTCGTGAAAAATTGTCACCAGTTATCGCTGTCTTGAAATCTGAAAGCCGTGAAGACGGAATTAACAAAGCACGCCAAATGGTTGAATTCAACGGTCTTGGTCACTCAGCTGCCATCCATACAGCTGACGAAGAATTGACCAAAGAATTTGGTAAAGCAGTCAAAGCCATTCGTGTGATCTGCAACTCTCCTTCGACTTTCGGTGGTATTGGGGATGTTTACAATGCCTTCTTGCCATCATTGACACTTGGATGTGGTTCTTACGGACGCAACTCTGTTGGGGACAACGTTAGTGCCATCAACCTCTTGAATATCAAAAAAGTCGGACGCCGGAGAAATAACATGCAATGGATGAAACTTCCTTCAAAAACATACTTTGAACGTGATTCAATTGAATACCTACAAAAATGTCGTGACGTTGAACGTGTCATGATCGTTACAGACCACGCTATGGTAGAGCTTGGTTTCCTTGATCGCATCATCGAACAGCTTGACCTTCGTCGCAATAAGGTAGTTTACCAAATCTTTGCAGACGTTGAACCAGATCCAGACATCACAACTGTTGAACGTGGTACAGAGATCATGCGTTCCTTCAAACCAGATACCATCATTGCTCTTGGTGGTGGATCACCAATGGATGCGGCCAAAGTAATGTGGCTCTTCTACGAACAACCAGAAGTGGACTTCCGTGACCTTGTACAAAAATTCATGGATATCCGTAAACGTGCCTTCAAATTCCCATTGCTTGGTAAGAAGACTAAATTTATTGCGATCCCAACAACATCTGGTACAGGATCTGAAGTAACACCATTTGCCGTTATCTCTGATAAAGCAAACAACCGTAAATACCCAATCGCTGACTACTCATTGACACCAACCGTTGCCATCGTAGACCCTGCTTTGGTATTGACAGTTCCAGGATCTGTTGCGGCTGATACTGGTATGGATGTATTGACTCACGCGACTGAAGCTTACGTATCTCAAATGGCAAGTGACTACACAGATGGTCTTGCGCTTCAAGCCATCAAACTTGTCTTCGAAAACTTGGAAAGCTCAGTGAAGAACGCGGACTTCCATTCACGCGAAAAGATGCACAATGCGTCAACCATCGCAGGTATGGCCTTCGCCAACGCCTTCCTCGGTATTTCTCACTCAATGGCCCACAAGATTGGTGCGCAATTCCACACCATCCACGGACGGACCAATGCAATCTTGCTTCCATACGTTATCCGCTACAATGGTACACGTCCAGCTAAGACAGCAACATGGCCTAAGTACAACTACTACCGTGCAGATGAGAAGTATCAAGACATCGCTCGTATGCTTGGACTTCCATGCTCTACACCAGAAGAAGCAGTTGAAGCTTACGCGAAAGCTGTTTATGAACTCGGTGAGCGCGTAGGAATCCAAATGAACTTTAAAGCACAAGGAATCGATGAAAAAGAATGGAAGAAACATTCTCGCGAATTGGCCTTCCTTGCTTACGAAGATCAATGTTCACCAGCTAACCCACGTCTTCCAATGGTAGACCATATGCAAGAAATCATCGAAGATGCATACTATGGTTACAAAGAACGTCCAGGACGTCGTAAATAAGACGCTACTGAACAAATGATGTTTATCAGCTATCCCTCACTCGAAAGAGTGGGGGATTTTTTTATTTGATAGGGTGGTTCATTTCTTGAAAATACTTTTATAAAAAATCTAATAAATATGTTGCAAGCGCTTACTTTGTATGTTATAATATTCACAAAGTAAAAACTGTAATAAAATGGTTTGATAAAACCAACAAAAAGGAGTCGCTTATGAAAGCAGCAACATATGTATCCGCAGGAAATCTTCAGTTGATTGATCAACCAAAACCAGTGATCAAGAAACCAACTGATGCGATTGTTCGTTTAGTGAAAACGACCATTTGTGGAACAGATCTCCATATTTTGGGTGGTGATGTTCCAGCTTGTAAAGAAGGGACCATCCTGGGTCACGAAGGAATTGGGATTGTCGAAGAAGTCGGCGATGCGGTTACGAACTTTAAGGTAGGAGACAAGGTTATTATCTCTTGCGTAACAGCTTGTAACACTTGCTACTATTGTAAACGTGGCTTGCCTTCCCACTGTGAAGATGGGGGCTGGATTCTTGGTCACTTGATCAACGGTACCCAAGCAGAGTATGTCCATATCCCTCACGCAGACGGCAGTCTTTATCATGCACCTGCTTCTGTAGATGACGAAGCCCTGGTTATGCTCTCTGATATTCTGCCTACTTCCTATGAAATTGGTGTTCTCCCTTCTCACGTGAAACCTGGAGACAACGTTTGTATCGTTGGTGCAGGGCCAATCGGTTTGGCAGCTCTCTTAACCGTACAATTCTTCTCACCAGCTACCATTATCATGGTAGACTTGTCAGAATCTCGTCTCGAAGCTTCTAAGAAGTTTGGGGCTACTCATACCATCTGTTCAAGTGATATTGATGAAATCAAGGCCTTTATCAATGAAGTGACCGATGGTCGTGGTGTTGATATCTCTATGGAATGTGTGGGCTATCCAGCTACCTTCGATGTCTGCCAAAATATTATCTCGGTCGGCGGTCATATTGCCAACGTCGGAGTGCATGGTAAACCAGTTAGCTTCAATCTTGATGACCTTTGGATCAAGAACATCACGCTCAATACTGGTTTGGTTAATGCCAATACAACTGAAATGCTTCTTAATGTATTGAAGTCAGGTAAGATTGATGCGACGAAGTTGGTGACCCACCACTTCAAACTTTCAGAAGCAGAGAAGGCATACGAAATCTTCAAACATGCTGGGGAAAACAGTGCTTTGAAAGTCATTATTGATAATGACCTCAGCTAAGAAGTTGGATGGTTCCATCACCTAAATAAGGTAGAAAAATGAGAGTGGGACAGAAATCGGTAATTCGTTAGAATTCGATTTCGTCGTCCCACCTCCGCACAGTTGAGTAGGGCTGTAAAAGCTGATGAAATCAGCGTGGTAGAGCCCACTCAACCACTGTGTCTTGCTCGACAATCAAAAAATAATTGAGAGGCTAGGACTTTTGTCCCAGCCTCATTTTTTTTTGCTTAAAAAGATCGTTTTAGCAATAGAACATCCCAGCTATAGAATGATAGCTGGGATGTTTGTACTGTTTAGTGAGATGATAAAGAAGTGTTACTATTTGCCTCGTTTGCGAGCGTATTCGTCAAAGGCGCCAGCGAAGGTTCCCATGAGTAGGGGAGTTGCGATTAGTCCAACAGTGATCCATACGGATCCACCATCTACATGGCTGAGTTCCTGCTCGGATAAGCTTCTAAAACGTGTTTCTTCGAGTTTCATGCTTGCTCCTTTCTAGTGCATGATGCCATTGATGATACTACGGCCAAAATCACGTCCGGAATTGTATAAAATATTCCATGTTTGAACGATGAATTTTGCCGAGTCAAAGACGGAGGCTCCTCCATCAATGGTCGCCAGTTCAGCTTCTGTTAGGCAAGTATAATGGATGCTTGTATCCATAAGTGTCCTCCTTAATGTAAGATTGTGTAGAGTAAATCAATTGCCTCGTTCAGAATGGTGAAAGTGACCATGAAGGCAATAGCAAATTTAGGAAAGTACCCTTCTACCTGTTTGGGTGCTTTTTTATCAAGAATGCAGTATCCTGTCAAAAGGATGAGGGTGATAAAGGGCAGAGAAATCATAGAAATGCCTCCTTTTAGAAGAATTTCTTTTTGATATCTTTGCCAATTGTATAGCATAGAGCGACGAGGGCGACGCAGACTCCTGCTGAAACTACTGCTCCGCCGTTAACATCGACTAGTTCATCTTCCGTCAAGGTTACAAAGTTTTGTGTGAATTCTGTTGTCATTTAGTTTTCCTTTTTATTTTTTACTTGTTTTAGGGTAGCATCGACTGCCAAATAGATTGTGGCTGCAATGGCTAAATTCATATTTGGTTGAAATGCAATCAGATGTGCATCGTGTAACATGGTTAATCCGATAATGATGGCGAAAATAATGGTGTGTAAATGTCGTTTCATAAGCCTTATCCTAAAATGAAGCCAAGGGCTAGACCAGTGATGATGCATCCTCCGTAGACGATAAAAGGTGCTACCCCACCGTTGACATGAGTTAACTCTTCATCCGTCAGAGTAGTGAATTGATTGTCAATCAGTTGATTTGTTTGTGTCATAAGCTATCTCCTTTTCTAATGTATTGTCTGTTATTACTTTCTTTGGCAACTACTTAAAGCCAAAAGTCCAAGAGGAATCAAGATGAAAGGGATGAAACCTCCAGTACATTCTTCTAATTCAGCGTCGTTTAGTTTTGAAAACTTTTTATCAATTGTTGTCATGATATTTCCTTTCTGTTAGAGCACATTGGCTAGTGTTTTTCCTAGTTCGTAGCCTACTTGATAGATGCCATACATCAAAACGGGTGTTAGAATGCTAGCGAGTATGATGAGTGACATTTTTTTGTTTTTCCTTGTTTTCATGATTTCTCCTTACAGGATGATCAGTGATAAGAATAGTAATAGAATAAAAAATTGAGTATTCTTTTTCATGTTCGGCATTCCCTTTCCTTATTTATTTACGGAAGAAGTAATACAAAAACCATGGGATGATAATGGGAGTATAGTACATCTGTGGTCCTCCTTTCTTTTTGTTTGGTCACTTATACTATTCGTATAAAAATCTGGAAATGGAAAAAATATCTAAAAAAGTTTTAGAATGTTTGAATCTCTGAAACTAGTTTTAGAGATCTTTTTATTTTTCCCAAAATGTGAAACTATAATCCAATTGCAAGAATAATGTTGTAAGCGCTTTAAAAATAGATTATAATCAATTTACAAGTACTCGAGTTGCCTTAGTATCAAAGGAGAAGGAGTTATGTCAAAGATTACAAAAGATGAACTGATTGAACAAATCAAAGATGGCATCATTGTTTCTTGTCAGGCCCTCCCTCACGAACCGCTTTATACAGAAACAGGAGGAGTCATTCCTCTCTTGGTTAGAGCGGCTGAGCAGGGTGGAGCTGTCGGGATCCGAGCCAATAGTGTCCGGGATATCAAGGAAATCAAGGAAGTGACAAAGCTTCCGATTATCGGGATCATCAAGAGAGATTATCCTCCTGAAGAACCATTCATTACTGCTACCATGAAAGAAGTAGATGAATTGGCCGTATTAGATATCGCAGTGATTGCCCTGGATTGTACCAAACGTCCGCGTCATGACGGTCTATCGATTGTCGACTTTATCCAGCAAGTGAAGGAGAAATATCCTAATCAACTCTTGATGGCAGATATCAGCACCTTTGAAGAAGGCTTAACAGC
The DNA here is from genome assembly GCF_015553625.1 of Streptococcus australis. Classification (GTDB taxonomy): domain Bacteria; phylum Bacillota; class Bacilli; order Lactobacillales; family Streptococcaceae; genus Streptococcus; species Streptococcus australis_B. Next base: position 47,714 of record NZ_JADNGY010000007.1, read on the forward strand.
TGTCGAAGCAGGCGTTGATTTTGTCGGAACGACCTTATCTGGGTACACAGACTATAGCCCGAAAGTAGACGGACCTGACATTGACTTGATTCGCCAACTCTGCCAAGCGGATGTCGATGTGATTGCTGAAGGTAAGATTCATTATCCTGCACAAGCCAAAGAAATTCATGACCTGGGTGTCAGAGGGGTTGTAGTAGGGGGAGCTATTACACGACCTAAAGAAATTACAGAACGCTTCGTCGCAGCCTTAAATTGAGAAAACAAAACAGAAGATTGAAGGAGGAGGAGACCCAATAGAGACTAGTCGAATTCATTTAATGAGAATGTTTCAGTGAAGGATAACGATGAAGATTTCAAGAAGGAAGTCATATTTGCTTAACTTTCTGCAACATAAATCTAGTGTAAAAGGAGAAATAGATGATATTTGATGATTTAATAAACATAAAATTGTACAAAGGGATTCATCCTAATCTGGATCAAGCGATTGATTTTCTCTATGAACACCGGAAAGATTCTTTTGAGCTAGGGAGATATGATATCGACGGTGACAAGGTCTTTCTCGTTGTCCAAGAAAACACCCTTAACAAAGATGAAAATGATCGCTTTGAACATCATCGCCGTTATGCCGACCTTCATTTATTAGTTGAAGGACATGAATTTTCTAGCTACGGTTCCCTTATCCTAGATGAAGCTATTCCATTTGATGAAGCAAGTGATATTGGCTTTGTTCATTGTGAGAAATTCTATCCACTTCATTTGGGCTATCATAATTTTGCAGTCTTCTTCCCTGGTGAACCTCACCAACCAAATGGTTATTCAGGTCAGGAAGAAACAGTCAGAAAATATTTATTCAAAATTGCGATTGATTAGATGTCTTAAATAGAAAATGGAGGAGATAGGCAATATAGTTAGTTTTTTCGGAGAAGTTAAGTCTTCAAAGCGCTGATTACATATTTTGTATTTAAAACAGAAAGAGGAAAACAATGAAAAATAGTAAGAAAATTCTTTTAGCTTTGGTTCTCGCGTTATTCGCATTATTTGTCACTGCATGTTCATCTTCAAAAAATGATGCAGAAGGAAGTAATAAAACTGGAGAATTATCTGGTGAAATTGTAGTGTGGCACTCATTTACTCAGGGTCCGCGGTTAGAAAGTATTCAAAAATCAGCGGATGAGTTTATGAAGAAGCATCCAAAGGTTAAAATTAAGATTGAGACGTTTTCATGGAACGACTTCTATACAAAATGGACGACTGGATTAGCAAATGGGAATGTTCCAGATATTAGCACTGCATTGCCGAATCAGGTCATGGAAATGGTCAATTCAGATGCTTTGGTTCCATTGAATGATACCGTTAAAAAAATAGGAGAAGATAAATTTAATAAAACAGCATTAGATGAAGCGAAGGTTGATGGCAATTTTTATTCCATTCCTTTGTACTCACATGCTCAAGTAATGTGGGTTCGCACCGATTTATTGAAACAATATAATATTGAAGTTCCAAAAACATGGGATCAATTGTATGAGGCTTCCAAAAAATTAAAAGAAAATGGAGTTTATGGAGTGTCTGTACCTTTCGGGACAAATGATATGATGGGGACACGCTTCTTGAATTTCTATGTACGAAGTGGTGGTGGAAGTCTTTTGACAAAAGATATGAAAGCTGACTTGACAAGTAAACTGGCTCAAGATGGAATTAAATATTGGGTGAAGATGTACAAGGAATTTTCTCCAAAAGATTCACTTAACTTTAATGTCTTGCAACAAGCCACTTTGTTCTATCAAGGAAAGACAGCATTTGACTTTAACTCAGGATTCCATGTTGGTGGTATCCAAGCAAATAGCCCTCAATTGATTGATGCAATTGATGCCTATCCTATTCCAAAGGTGAAAGAATCAGATAAAGATTATGGTATTGAAACTTCTAATATTCCATTGGTAGTTTGGAAGAATTCCAAACATCCAGAAGTAGCGAAGGCATTCTTAGAATCTTTGTATGAAAAGGAAGATTACATTAATTTCTTAGATTCAACTCCTGTTGGAATGTTGCCTGCCATCAAAGGAATTAGTGATGATCCAGCCTATAAAGATAATGACATTCGCAAGAAATTCCAACATGCAGAAGAAGTTATTACAAAAGCAGCAGAAAAAGGTACAGCTATTGGATATGAAAATGGTCCAAGTGTTCAAGCTGGAATGTTAACAAACCAACATATCATTGAACAAATGTTCCAAGATATTATTACAAATGGTAAAGATCCAATGGAGGCTGCTAAGGATGCAGAAAAACAATTGAACGATTTATTCGAAACTGTAGCAGTTGATGTTAAATAATAATAGCAGAGGCTACAATAATGTAGCCTCTGTTTTTAGAGAGGAAAAAGCATATGGTCAAAAATAGAAATTTGACTCGATGGGTGTTTGTGTTACCTGCTATTATCATTGTTGGACTATTATTTGTTTACCCATTTTTCTCCAGCATTTATTTTAGCTTTACAAACAAACATTTGATCTTGCCGCGGTATAAATTTGTAGGATTAGCAAATTATAAAGCAGTTTTATCGGATCCTAATTTCTACAATGCCTTCTTCAACTCCCTTAAATGGACAGTCTTTTCTCTTGTGGGACAAGTGCTTGTTGGTTTTGTATTAGCACTTGCATTGCATAGAGTTAGACGTTTTAAGAAGTTATATAGGACATTGTTGATTGTTCCTTGGGCGTTCCCAACTATTGTCATTGCCTTTTCTTGGCAATGGATCTTAAATGGAGTATATGGTTATCTACCTAACTTGATTGTGAAATTAGGACTGATGAATCACGTCCCTGGATTTTTGACAGAAAGTACGTGGGCTTTCATCTGTTTAGTATTTATTAATATTTGGTTTGGTGCCCCTATGATCATGGTCAATGTTCTATCTGCCTTACAAACGGTTCCGGAGGAACAGTTTGAAGCAGCTAGGATTGATGGAGCCTCCAGTTGGCAAGTTTTTCGATTTGTAATTTTACCTCATATTAAAGTAGTAGTCGGATTACTTGTTGTACTTAGAACAGTATGGATCTTTAATAACTTTGATATTATCTATCTGATTACAGGTGGAGGCCCTTCAAACGCAACAACAACATTGCCAATATTCGCATATAATCTCGGTTGGGGAACAAAACTTCTTGGGCGTGCCTCCGCAGTAACAGTCTTGCTATTTATTTTCTTGTTGGCAGTATGTTTCATTTACTTTGGAGTAATTAGTAAATGGGAGAAGGAGGGTAGAAAATGATGAAGAGAAGAACAAATGTACTCCTTGATATTGGGTCACATGTTGTTTTAGTTATTTCAACTATTATCGCAATTTTTCCTTTAATTTGGATCCTTTTATCTTCTGTAAAAGGAAAAGGTGAATTAACCCAGTTTCCAACAAGATTTTGGCCTAAACAGTTTACTCTCGATTATTTTACGCATGTTATTAATGACCTACATTTTATAGATAATATAAAAAATAGCTTATTAATCGCATTAACGACAACTGTCATCGCTATTATCATTTCTGCAATGGCTGCTTACGGGATTGTTCGCTTCTTTCCAAAATTAGGGGCGATCATGTCTCGATTGTTAGTAATTACTTATATCTTCCCTCCGATCTTGTTGGCAATTCCTTATTCTATTGCCGTTGCAAAAGTTGGATTAACCAATAGTTTAATTGGTTTAATGATTGTTTATCTTTCGTTTAGTGTCCCTTATGCAGTGTGGTTGTTAGTAGGGTTCTTCCAAACAGTTCCAATTGGAATCGAGGAAGCAGCAAAAATAGATGGCGCGAATAAATTTGTTACCTTTTATAAAGTGGTGTTACCAATTGTTGCACCAGGGATTGTGGCCACAGCCATATATACCTTTATTAATGCTTGGAATGAATTTCTTTATGCATTGATCTTGATCAATGATACAAGTAAGATGACGGTTGCGGTGGCTTTGCGTTCATTAAACGGTTCGGAGATTCTAGATTGGGGAGATATGATGGCAGCCTCTGTAATTGTGGTACTGCCTTCAATCATCTTCTTCTCAATTATCCAAAATAAAATTGCAAGTGGTCTTTCTGAAGGATCCGTAAAATAGTAAAAATAGAAACAGGAGAAAAACAATGGTTGTAAATTATGGTGTTGTTGGCACAGGATACTTTGGTGCTGAATTAGCAAGATATATGAAAGAAAATGACGGTGCAGTAATTACAGTTGTGTATGATCCAGAAAATGCAGAAGCTGTAGCAGAAGAATTAGGAGCACGAGTGGCTTCGTCACTAGATGAATTGGTTCAAAGTGATGATGTGGACTGCGTGATTGTTGCTTCTCCTAATAATCTGCATAAAGAACCCGTTATTAAAGCTGCTCAGAATGGAAAAAATGTTTTCTGTGAAAAACCGATTGCTTTATCATATGAAGATTGTAAAGAGATGGTAGAAACATGTAAAGAAAATGGTGTGATTTTCATGGCTGGTCACATTATGAATTTCTTTAATGGTGTTCATCATGCTAAAGAATTGATCAATCAAGGGGTTATTGGAGATGTTTTGTACTGTCATACAGCGAGAAATGGCTGGGAAGAACAACAACCATCCATTTCATGGAAAAAAATTCGTGAAAAATCAGGGGGCCATCTTTACCACCATATCCATGAGTTGGATTGCGTTCAATTTTTAATGGGAGGTATTCCTGAAACAGTTACGATGACAGGTGGAAATGTAGCTCACCAAGGAGAAAACTTTGGTGATGAAGATGATATGATTTTTGTTAATATGGAATTCCCTGGCAAGCGATTTGCCTTGCTTGAATGGGGTTCTGCCTATCGTTGGGGAGAACACTATGTTCTGATTCAGGGAACGAAGGGTGCTATAAAATTAGACCTATTTAATTGTAAAGGTACTCTGAAAGTAGATGGAAAAGAAACTTATTTCTTAATTCATGAATCTCAGGAAGAGGATGATGACCGTACAAGAATTTATCATAGTACGGAGATGGATGGTGCCATTGCTTATGGCAAACCAGGGAAACGAACTCCATTATGGCTATCTTCTGTTATTGATAAAGAAATGAAATACCTTCATGACATAATGAATGGTGCTCCTGTATCAAAAGAATTTGAAAAACTATTAACCGGAGAAGCGGCGTTAGAAGCGATTGCGTCTGCTGATGCTTGTACTCGTTCCATTAATGAAGACCGAAAAGTTAAATTATCAGAGATCATGGGTTAATAATATTACTGATACGACAAAAGGAGAAAAAATGTCAGATTTAAAAAAATATGAAGGAGTCATCCCGGCTTTTTATGCCTGCTATGATGACCAAGGAGAAATTAGCCCGGAGCGGGTACGTGCGCTGGTAGAATATTTTATCGCGAAAGGTGTGCAGGGCTTGTATGTCAACGGATCTTCCGGCGAATGTATCTACCAGAGCGTAGCCGATCGCAAGCTAGTCTTGGAAGAAGTCATGGCAGTGGCTAAAGGAAAATTGACCATCATCGCTCACGTGGCCTGCAACAATACCAAGGACAGCGTGGAATTGGCACGACATGCAGAAGAACTAGGAGTAGATGCCATTGCGGCCATTCCGCCGATTTACTTCCGCTTGCCAGAGTATAGTGTAGCCCACTATTGGAATGAAATCAGCGCAGCAGCGCCAAACACAGACTTTGTTATCTACAATATCCCGCAATTGGCAGGTGTGGCTTTGACACCGAGTCTTTATAAAGAAATGTTGAAAAATCCACGGGTCATTGGGGTGAAAAACTCTTCCATGCCTGTGCAGGATATTCAAACCTTTGCTTCTTTAGGTGGTGAAGACCACATCGTCTTTAATGGTCCGGATGAGCAATTCTTAGGTGGCCGTCTGATGGGAGCAGGAGCTGGTATTGGAGGTACCTATGGTGCTATGCCGGAACTCTTCTTGAAACTCAATCAATTGATTGCGGACAAGGACTTGGAGACTGCGCGTGCCTTGCAGTTTGCCATCAATGGCATTATCGGAGTCTTGACGTCTGCACATGGCAACATGTATGGAGTCATTAAAGAAGTATTGCGGATCAATGAAGGTCTAGAACTGGGATCTGTTCGGAGTCCATTAACTCCAGTAACGGAAGCAGACCAGCAAGTGGTTCAAAAAGCAGCTAGCTTAATCCGTGAAGTCAAGGAACGTTTTCTTTAAAAAAGAATAGAAATCGGAAAGGAGAGGTGTATGGCCTATTACCTAGCGATTGATATCGGTGGGACCAATATCAAATATGGTCTGATTGATGAAGCAGAGAATTTGATTGAGTCGCATGAAATGCCGACAGAAGCTGAAAAAGGGGGACCTGGAATTCTAGGGAAAACCAAAGCTTTAGTAGAATCTTACCTCCAAGAAAATAATATTCTTGGAGTCTGTATTTCGTCAGCTGGCATGGTTGATCCCGATAAGGGAGAAATCTTTTATGCAGGGCCTCAGATTCCCAATTATGCGGGAACTCAGTTTAAAAAAGAAATTGAAGATGCCTATCATATTCCCTGCGAAATTGAAAATGACGTCAACTGTGCTGGTTTAGCAGAAGTCATGTCAGGGAATGGCCAGGGGGCTCAAGTTGCGGTCTGTTTAACAGTCGGCACTGGAATCGGTGGCTGTCTCCTAATCAATGGGGAGATTTTCCATGGCTTTAGCAATTCTGCCTGTGAAGTCGGTTACCTCCATCTTCAAGATGGCGCCTTCCAAGATTTGGCCTCAACAACAGCTTTAGTTGAATATGTTGCTAAGCAACATGGGGACCCTGTCGAACAATGGAGCGGTCGTCGTATTTTCAAGGAAGCGACCCAAGGAAATACTATCTGTATGGCGGGAATCGATCGCATGGTCGACTACCTAGGTAAGGGGCTTGCCAATATCTGTTATGTTGTCAATCCTCAAGTGGTCATTCTTGGTGGTGGGGTCATGGGACAGGAAGCTATATTGAAACCAAAAATTTCAGTCGCCCTCAAAGACTCCCTCGTTCCAAGCCTTGCAGACAAAACACAATTGGAGTTTGCGCATCATCAAAATACGGCGGGGATGATAGGAGCTTACTACCATTTCAAGCAACAGCAAGCTAGACGCAATTAAATCGAAAAGGCTGGGACAAAAGTCCCAGCCTTTCAATTTTCTTTGCATTGTAGAGCAAGACGCAGTGGTTGAGTAGGCTCTACTACGCTGATTTCATCAGCTTTTACAGCCCTACTCAACTGTGCGGAGGTGGGACGATGAAATCGAATTCTAACGAATGACCGATTTCTGTCCCACTCTCTTTTTGTGGAAAAGAAAAACCAGGTGCCGAAGGCAAAAGCCCTTGGCGCCTGGTGATACATATGGAGACTACCGTCTACGTGAATCGTAGCCATTGAGTTTTTTGTTTTCCCAATAGCTATTGAAAATTTTCTCTTTGCGCTCCCGATCCATTTCAAGAAAGTGAGCGTAGATTAAATCAATCGTGGTTAAGAACGGAAGGGTCGCCGTAATACGGTCAATATAGGTGCTTCCAGGTAGGGGAGCAACTGGTAAAATTTCCGTAAAGTCATCTTTGATAGCGTCTGGTTGAGCAGTAAGAAGAACGGTTTTTGCCCCCATTTCTTGAGCATCCAAGAGGCTATGGATAATCGAGCGTGTGGTTCCCGACAGAGAGAAGGCAATGACCAGACAGGATTTATCCAAGATACTGGTCGTCCATGCAAAGCCGTCTTGATCGGTTAAGGCCTCACAAATAACGCCTAGTCGGAGGAAACGAAGTTTCATCTCAGAAGCCACCAATCCTGAGCTTCCTTTTCCAAAGAAGTAGACCCGATCTGCTTGAGTGATTAAGTTAGCGACTTCTTTGATTTGGTCATCTTTTGCTAGGTTTTCTGTAGCCTGAAGGACATGTTGGTAGCGACGCAAGACATCCTGGGTTAATTCGTCGTGCGGGGATTGTTGTTTTTGAGATTTGGTTTCTTCGTTAAAGTGATAGATAAATTCTCGATAGCCTGTGAAGCCACACTTTTGGGAAAAACGGGTCAAAGCAGCTTTTGATACATGCAACAGTTCCGTCACTCTAGACGAGGAAAGAGAGTGTTGCTGTGCTTCAGGAGATAAAAAATAGCGGGCGATGTCTAACTCTAGCTCCGTCATTTCTTCTTGATGGCTCTTAATAATGCTTCGGAGATCACGATCTTGTTTCACAGCGGTCCTCCTTTCAACTGAGGTTACACATGGAGAAAATCCTATAATATATTTCACAGTATAACATAAAAAACCGGGATATACAAGGAGTACGACCAGCGAACGACTGAAAGAAGGAACAGAATCAGCGTCTCTTTTAAATCACCTTTGTTAAAAAAATAACCTCTGGAAACAAAGGAAAGACGCTGAAAAAAGTTGTTAAAATATGTTATAATTTACACAAGAATTTGTTCCTTCTCGTAAAGGAAGAGGTAAGGAGGTGGAGTGATGGCCAACGCAACTCTAGAAATGATGCAAGAGATTGAAATGGCGGCAGAAGCCGTTGTCGCAAGTTACGAAGATCAGGTCCAAGATTTGCGCCAACAGTTAGGTGATCACCTACAGGAGGTAGCAGCATCCTATGACAAAGAGACCGCAAAGCTAGTAGCAGAGAGGGAAGAGTCCTCGAGAGCGACGATTGCTAGCTTGGAAGCAGACCTTGCAGTGACCAGCCAGCGCAATGACGAAAAGGTGCAGCAAGCCATGACAAATAAGCGTGCAGCTTTGGTAGATGAAATTGTAGAAAAGGTGGTAGCAACCTATGGCAATTAGCCCAATGCAACACCTTTCCTTGGTTTTGCCAACCGATCTAATGGACGAGCTTCTCTTGTCGCTCCAGTCAGAGGAGTCCGTCCAAATCTATGATTTGAGCGAGAAAGAGGACTGGCAAGTTGCTTTCCAGACGAGTGATGGGGCCAAAGGATCAGCTCAAAGACTGGATGAACTAAGACGTCGGGAAGAGCAGTTAGAAAAGGCCATTCAGGCCTTGGAGCCTTTTATTCCTCAAAAGAAGGGATTAGAAAAACTAAAAGAAGCTCCCTTATCTTTGTCTTTTCACGATTTAGAGTCCCATGGGGTCATTCGTGATGAGCAATGTCTCTTACAGTCGGTGCAAAAACAATTGGCTGTCTTAGCAAAGGCACGGGATCGCATCCAGCTAGCCCAAGAAGAGCTTGCCTCTTTAGAAAAATGGGTTGACTTGTCAATGACACCTGACCAGCTCAAGCGTTTCCGCTATGTTCGTGGCTTAATCGGCACCATTCCCAATAGTGAACAGGATCAGGCGCGTCAAGCCTTGCTAGCGCACCCAGATGTAGAGGTTGATGTAGTTTTCAGCTCGGAAACAGAGCATGGAGTCGTTATCCTGTACAAGTCTGGTGACTTAGCGGATCTTCAAGATACGCTGACCAGTTCACATTTCAAAGAGTTTGACTACCAAGGAGAGACCCTGCCGAAAGAACGTTTGGAGCAACTCAAGAGAGAGATCAAAGAACAAGGTGCTGTTGAAGCGGCTACTTTGGAAAGGCTTAGCCAAGCCAAGGAAGATCTCAACCAACTCAAGTACCAACTCGATTATGTCTTGAGTCTAGGAGCTCGGGAAGAGGCTAAAGGCTCTCTGGCCAGTACAGCCCATCTAGTCGCATTAGAAGGATGGATTGAGAGCTCTCAACTCAAAGCTTTAAAGGCCAAACTTCAAAAGGAATTTGGGAACCAAGTCGTCTTGCAGACGCGAGAGGTTACTCAAGAAGAATGGGATCAGGTGCCAATCAAACTGAAAAACAATGCCTTGGTGGAGCCCTTCGAGTTAGTGACGGAAATGTATGCTCTGCCCAAGTATTACGAGAAAGATCCGACCCCAATCGTCTCTCTCTTCTACTTTGTTTTCTTCGGCATGATGGTAGCAGATATCGGCTATGGTCTCTTGTTGACATTGGCAACTGGCTTTGCTCTAAAAGCTTTCCAGCTTCAGCCGAGCGCAGCAAAAAACCTTCGATTTTTCTGCCTCTTAGGAATCTCGGTAGCCCTTTGGGGAGTCGTCTACGGTTCCTTCTTCGGCTTTGAGATGCCCTTTGCTTTGATCAGTACGACGACCAATGCCATGGCTATCTTGATCCTATCGGTTGTCTTTGGTTTCATCACCGTTTTGGTTGGTCTCTTCCTAGGTGGAATGAAAAACGTTCGCCTGAAAGACTATACGGAAGCCTACAACGCAGGCTTTGCCTGGGTCTTGATCTTGTTAGGCTTGATGCTCTTAGCAGTCGGAAACATCCTACCAGGTTTATCCTATCTAGTCCCCATTGGCCAGTGGCTAGCCATTCTCAATGCGATTGGCATTTTGGTCGTGTCCATTGTCAGTGCCAAGAAATTATCAGGACTTGCAGCAGGTCTCTTTAATCTTTACAACGTCAGTGGCTATGTCGGAGACTTGGTCAGCTTTACTCGTTTGATGGCGCTTGGTTTATCAGGGGCCAGCATCGGTTCAGCCTTTAACCTGATTGTCAATCTCTTCCCAACCCTGGGACGATTCACCGTCGGCCTTGTCCTCTTTGTCCTCCTCCATGCCATCAACATGTTTCTGTCCTTTTTATCAGGCTATGTGCATGGAGCGCGTTTGATCTTTGTCGAGTTCTTTGGCAAGTTCTACGAGGGTGGTGGCAAGCCCTTCCGACCTCTAAAACCGTCGGAACGCTATGTCAAAACAAAAAAATAATTCAGTAAATCAATCATAAAAAATTTTATAGGAGTATATTCATGGAATCTTTAGCTTCATATTTCTCAACCCATGGGGGTGCCTTCTTTGCAGCACTTGGTGTAGCCATTGCAGTGGCTCTTAGTGGAATGGGTTCAGCTCTCGGTGTTGGTAAGACCGGTCAAGCAGCTGCCGCACTCTTGAAAGAACAACCAGAAAAATTTGCCCAAGCCTTGATCTTGCAATTGTTGCCAGGTACACAAGGTTTGTACGGTTTCGTTATCGGGATCTTGATTTGGTTGCAAATTAAGCCAGATATGGCTCTTGAAACAGGAGTTGCTTATTTCTTCACAGCCCTTCCAGTAGCGATTGTCGGCTATTTCTCAGCAAAACACCAAGGAAATGTCGCAACTGCTGGGATGCAAATCTTGGCAAAACGCCCTGAAGACATGATGAAAGGGGTTATCCTTGCGGCCATGGTTGAAACCTATGCCATCTTGGCCTTCGTTGTGTCCTTCCTTTTGACTCTTCGCGTCGGCTAATCTAGACACACCTCAGTCAAAGAAGAGGAATGTTCTCTTCGTCTATTATCGGTGGCGAAGAACTCCAAAGGAGGAAATAAAAACAATGACGGATTATTCCCAATTAAAGGATTCCATCCTTGAACAGGCCCATGAAAAAGGCCGGAAATTAGTGGCAGAAGCGACGGCCAAGGTTCAAGCAGAGTCCCAGTTGCAGGAAGCTCGTTTGGTAGAAGAAAAGTTACACCAACGGGCGGTTCAATTGCAGACCATTGAGCGCCGCTTGCAACGTGAAAGCCAACAAATCGAAAATCAAAAGCGCCAATCGACATTGGTCACCAAGCAACGGGTCTTAAAAGAGTTGTTTGCGGATGCCTACCAGAAAATGGCGACTTGGTCACGCCAAGAAGAGCTCGCATTTCTGCATCGCATTCTTCCTCGCTATGCAGATCAAGCAATGGTCTTAACGTTTGGTGCTGTGACGGCAGAAAAATTGACAGATCAAGATCGTCAGGATTTGATAGAGGCCTATCCACAGTTTCAATTAGTGAAAGAAACACTTGCCCAAGAGGCTGGTTTTGTCCTTTCCTTTGGCAAAGTGGATGCCAGCTACCTCTACCGTGATTTGGTTGATGCTGTACGGGAGGAGCAAAGCTTCCATATGGCAGCTAGCATTTTTAAAGAAGAGAAAAACTAGGAGGGGCTATGAGTGAACGGACGTATTCTCAAGTAAATACCGGGATTAGTGTACGTGAAGCTAGTTTTTTGAGCCCGGCTCAGTTTGATGCCCTTCTGAATAGCTCCGATGCAGAAGCGCGTGCTAATCTCTTGCAAGGGACGGCCTATGCCTTGGAGGCAGATCAACTGCGTCAAGTCCAAGTGATCGAGCAAGCCTTGATGAAGCACCTTCTAGCAGAGTACGATTGGGCTTATCAGGTAGCTCCGAACCCTGCGGTAGTCGACCTCTTTGCCCTCAAGTACACCTATCACAATCTCAAGGTCTTCTTGAAAGAGCGAGCAACGGGGCGGGATTTGAACTTCCTATTATTGGATGCAGGTCCCTATTCCTTAGCAGTTCTTGAACAAGTAGCCAAGACCTTTTCTTCAGAGAACTGCCCAGAGTTTATGGCTCAAGAAGTCGCAGCAACCTGGCAGGAATATGTCGACTATCAGGATATTCGGGTTCTGGAGATCGGCATGGATCTGGCTTACTTTGATCATCTCAAATGCTTGGCGAAAGATCTGGACCATCCACTTTTAAAATCCTTGGTCACCTTGACCATTGATTGTTACAATGTCATCACAGTTGAACGAGCCCTCAGTTTGAAAAAGCCGAACAGCTTTATGAAGCAACTCTTGTCCGATGCAGGGACCTTCTCAGCAAGAGAAGTCATCCAGTGCGTCGAGCAGGGCAACCTCATCAGTTGGTTCCAACAAGTCAATCCCTTGCCTTATGATGTGGAATTGACACAGTATGAGGAGCAGATGCGAGCAGGCAGAGTAACTGCTGAGACAGTGGAATACCTGGAGCATGTGCTTAAGTACCGAATATTGGAACAAGCTTCATTTGAGATAGACGGGCCCTTACCTTTAGCTCGCTATCTCTTTGGAAAAGAGCTGGAGGTGAAGAACCTTCGTTTGGTCTTGACGGGTCTGGATAATCAGCTCCCGATTGACAAAATAAAAGAAAGGATGAGACCAATCTATGGCCAGTAAAACGCAAAAAATTGCCGTTGTGGGAAACCGTGATGCCATCCTTCCTTTTCAAATGATTGGCTTTCAGACCTTTCCCGTAGCAGAGGCTCAGGAAACCATCAATACCTTACGTCACTTGAGCCAAGAAGATTTTGGCATCATCTATCTGACGGAGGATATGGCTCAGGAAATCCCAGATACCATTGCCCACTATGATCGCCAAGTAACCCCAGCCGTCATCTTGATCCCTACTCATAAGGGAACGACTGGACTGGGACGGCAGCGAATTCGAGACAATGTCGAAAAAGCAGTTGGACAGGATATTTTATGAGAACAAATGAATTTGGCCAAGCGATTGGCGATGCACTGCCTGATTTTACACCAGGGCGTCTGCCAGCTATTGAGCGGATCGAGGGTCGCTATACTGTGATCGAACGCCTCTCAAAAGAAAAACATGGAGCAGATCTTTATCAGGTCTACGGGCCGGACTCTCCAGCAGCGATGTGGACCTTTCTGTTCAAAGATCCTGCCCGCAATGAAGAGGAGTGGGACCGCTTATTGGATGATCTCATGACAGATCAAGGTCGCTTTTACTATGCGATTGTAGACAAAGATTCAGGCAAGGCTTTGGGGACTTTCTCTCTGATGCGGATCGATCAAGCTAACCGAGTGATAGAAGTCGGAGCAGTGACCTACTCACCAGCGCTCCAAAGAACACGCATGGCTACAGAAGCCCAGTATCTCTTAGCGCGCTACGTGTTTGAAGATTTAGGCTACCGCCGCTATGAGTGGAAATGCGATGCCCTAAACCAAGCATCTCGCAAAGCAGCTGAGCGCTTAGGATTCACCTATGAAGGCTGTTTCCGTCAGGCTGTTGTTTATAAAGGTCGGACCCGTGATACAGACTGGTTGTCTGTCATTGACCAAGAATGGCCAGCTATCAAACAGCGCTTCGAAGCCTGGTTGGATCCAAGCAATTTCGATGCCAATGGCCAACAAAAGCAATCTCTAAGAGAGATAGCGCAAAAGTAAAACAAAGAAACAAAGGATTCCCAGGAGGAATACATGACTCAAGGAAAAATTATTAAAGTTTCCGGTCCCTTGGTGGTCGCATCAGGGATGCAGGAGGCCAATATCCAAGACATTTGCCGGGTCGGCGATCTTGGTTTGATTGGCGAAATTATTGAGATGCGGCGTGACGAAGCCTCTATCCAAGTATATGAAGAAACGTCTGGAGTCGGTCCAGGAGAACCAGTGGTAACAACCGGAGCTCCCCTCTCTGTCGAGTTGGGACCAGGCTTGATTTCTCAGATGTTTGACGGGATCCAACGCCCCTTGGAACGCTTCCAAGAAGTCACCGCCAGTGACTTCTTGGTTCGTGGGGTGCAAGTTCCAAATCTAGACCGTGACACCAAATGGACCTTCGAGCCAAGTGTGGCAGAAGGAACAGAGGTAGTTGCCGGAGACATCGTCGGTACCGTTCAAGAGACCAATATGGTGGAACACCGCATTATGGTGCCCTTCGGTGTCAGTGGACGTGTGACCAAGATCGCAGCAGGTTCTTACACAGTGGAAGAGCCAGTTTATGAGATCGAGCAGGCAGATGGTAGCCTCTTTACTGGAACCTTGATGCAAAAATGGCCGGTTCGTCGAGGCCGTCCCTTTGCACAAAAACTGATTCCAGTAGAGCCTTTGGTTACAGGCCAACGGGTTATTGATACCTTCTTCCCAGTGACTAAAGGTGGAGCTGCAGCTGTTCCTGGTCCTTTCGGAGCTGGGAAAACAGTTGTGCAACACCAGGTGGCCAAGTTTGCCAATGTAGACATCGTAATTTACGTGGGTTGTGGGGAACGTGGAAATGAAATGACGGACGTTCTAAATGAATTTCCTGAATTGATCGATCCAACGACCGGTCAATCCATTATGCAACGGACGGTTCTGATCGCTAATACTTCGAACATGCCGGTAGCGGCGCGTGAAGCTTCCATCTACACAGGGATTACCATTGCCGAATACTTCCGTGACATGGGCTATTCCGTTGCCATCATGGCGGACTCTACTTCGCGTTGGGCAGAAGCTCTCCGTGAAATGTCTGGTCGTCTAGAAGAAATGCCAGGGGATGAAGGATACCCAGCCTATCTTGGTAGCCGGATTGCTGAATATTACGAGCGTGCAGGTCGGGTTAAGACACTCGGAACTACTGCGCGTGAAGGTTCGATTACCGCCATCGGTGCCGTTTCCCCTCCAGGTGGAGACATTTCAGAGCCGGTGACCCAAAATACCCTGCGGATCGTCAAGGTCTTCTGGGGACTAGATGCTCAGTTGGCGCAACGCCGCCACTTCCCAGCCATTAACTGGTTGAGTTCTTATTCCCTTTACCAAGATGAAGTGGGCCAATATATTGATCAGCATGAACAGATTAGCTGGGCAGAAAAAGTGACCCGCGCTATGAACCTGCTTCAAAAAGAGAGTGAATTGCAAGAAATCGTCCGCTTGGTTGGTCTGGATTCCCTGTCTGAAAAAGACCGCTTGACCATGAATGCGGCCAAGATGATCCGTGAAGACTACCTGCAACAAAATGCCTTTGATGAGGTCGATACCTATACCTCCTTCAGCAAGCAGGTGGCCTTGTTGACCAACATTTTGGCCTTTGACCAAGAAAGTCAAAAAGCACTAGAATTAGGAGCTTACTTCACAGAAATCATGGAAGGAACTGTAGACCTTCGGGACCGCATTGCCCGGAGCAAGTTCATCCATGAGGACCAGTTGGCAGCCATTCAAGCCCTGAAAGAAGAAATCGTAGAAACCCTACACCAAATCGTCGCAAAAGGAGGAGTAGACAATGAGCGTGATTAAAGAATACCGTACTGTCAGCGAAGTTGTTGGCCCCTTGATGATTGTCGATCAGGTTGAAGGGGTTCACTACAATGAACTGGTAGAAATCAAGCTTCATGATGGAACGACCCGTCAGGGACAAGTCCTCGAAGTCCAAGAAGACAAGGCCATGGTCCAGCTCTTTGAAGGATCTAGCGGGATCAACTTGGAAAAAGCCAAAGTCCGCTTTACCGGACGTCCCCTAGAACTCCCAGTGTCTGAAGACATGGTGGGACGCATCTTTAACGGGATGGGCAAACCCATCGATGGTGGTCCAGAAATTATCCCAGAGAAATACTTGGACATTGATGGACAAGCCATCAATCCTGTTTCGCGGGACTATCCGGATGAATTTATCCAGACAGGGATCTCAGCTATTGACCATTTGAACACCCTAGTTCGGGGCCAAAAGCTCCCAGTCTTCTCAGGTTCTGGTCTTCCTCACAAGGAGTTGGCAGCTCAGATTGCTCGTCAAGCGACGGTTCTTAATTCTGAAGAAAACTTCGCCGTGGTCTTTGCGGCTATGGGGATTACCTTTGAAGAAGCCGAGTTCTTTATGAACGACCTACGGGAAACAGGTGCGATTGACCGCTCGGTCCTCTTTATCAACCTAGCTAATGACCCAGCTATCGAGCGGATTGCCACTCCTCGGATCGCCTTGACAGCTGCCGAGTATTTGGCCTATGAAAAAGACATGCACGTCTTGGTCATTATGACCGACATGACCAACTACTGTGAGGCCCTTCGGGAAGTATCTGCTGCCCGCCGTGAGGTTCCAGGACGTCGGGGCTATCCAGGTTACCTTTATACTAACCTCTCAACCCTCTACGAACGTGCAGGACGCTTGGTTGGAAAGAAAGGATCTGTGACCCAAATTCCGATCCTCTCCATGCCAGAAGATGACATCACCCACCCCATCCCTGACCTGACAGGCTACATCACAGAAGGTCAGATTATTCTGTCCCGCGATCTCTACAACAGTGGCTACCGTCCACCGATCAATGTTCTTCCATCCCTTTCTCGTTTGAAGGACAAGGGTTCTGGTGAAGGCAAGACTCGGAAAGACCATGCGGCGACCATGAACCAGCTCTTTGCGGCTTACGCCCAAGGGAAACAAGCCAAAGAGTTAGCCGTGGTGCTTGGAGAATCCGCCTTGTCCGATACAGACAAGCTCTATGTCAAATTTACGGATCGCTTTGAGAAGGAGTACATCAACCAAGGCTTTACCACCAATCGGACCATTCAAGAAAGTCTGGATCTAGGTTGGGAATTGCTGGCTATCTTGCCACGGACAGAGCTCAAGCGGATCAAGGATGACATGATTGACGAATACCTCCCAAAAACTTCTCAGGAAGCACAAGCCTAGGAGTAGAAAGGAGGAAGTCAAATGGCACGATTAAATGTCAAACCCACTCGGATGGAGTTAAACACCCTCAAAGAGCGTCTGAAAACGGCAACCAGAGGACACAAACTTCTCAAGGACAAACGAGACGAGCTCATGCGACGCTTCATCGAATCGGTCCGTGAAAATGACCGCCTCCGTCAGAAGGTTGAAGCCGCTCTCATTGGGAATATGCAAGAATTTGTCCTGGCTAAATGTCTGGAAAATGACCTCATGGTCCAGGAAATCTTTGCAGTTCCGACGCGGGAAGTCAGCCTGCATATCGAGACGGAGAATATCATGAGTGTGCGCGTGCCCAAGATGCATGCCCATATTGATAATCCATATGGAGACGATGAGGGAGACGTGGTCTATAGCTACGTGGCTTCCAATAGCCAGATGGACAATACCATTCAAGAAATGGAAGAACTCCTTCCAGACCTGTTGCGCTTAGCAGAGATTGAAAAAACTTGTCAGCTCATGGCCGATGAGATCGAAAAAACGCGTCGTCGGGTCAATGGACTGGAGTATGCGACTATTCCAGACCTCAAGGAAACCATCTATTATATCGAAATGAAACTCGAAGAAGCCGAACGCGCCAACCTGGTCCGAATGATGAAGGTCAAATAAGATACAAAGCCGTTAAGCAACTCAAAGGAAAATAGGGAGCAGGACAGAAGCACTGTTGTATAGAATGCTTCGTTGTCCTGCCCCCACAAGGCTGATTAGGATTTTTCCGAGCTCTTAAAGCGAGAGAAAAATCCAATCAGCTACTGTGCCTTTGAAGTTAGTACTATTACAGTTTGCGTTTTTCACACAGCATTTAGGGCGTGTTCAATTCATAAGATACAAGCCGTTAAAAACAGCACCTCAAGTGATGTCTACAGGACACGAACTTAGGGTGCTTTTTTAGCTTTTATTCGACTGAAAAATCTTCTAAAATCCCTTCGTTCAGAGCTCTCAAAAGCTTCTGACACAATGAATTTGTTTGATTATCCAAATAGTACTAACTGTCATTAATTGTTAAGAGAATGTAACAAGAAAGGGCTAATGTTACAAATTAGGGTCAGTTAGATTAAAAGAAAAGAGGAGCCATTCTAAAGACAAAAAATATGGTAGAATATTAAATGTATCTGTCTGGAGATAAATCTCCGATAATAAGAAAACGAGGAAAGAACGTATGAAGAAAGTAAATAAAAAGGCTTTAATTGCTTCGACTGTTGCTATGGCGGTCTTGCCATTTACAACTGGTAAAGCAGAATCAAATGGAGATTGGGTTGCCCGTTCTGTAGATGAAATTCGTGCAGATATCTCAACTTCAGAAAACAAACAAACCTACACTATCAAATATGGGGATACCCTAAGCACGATTGCGGAAGCTTTGAATGTTGACGTAACTGTTTTGGCAAACTTGAACCAAATCAGTAACATTGATTTGATTTTCCCAGGAACTGTCTTGACAACAACTGTCAATGATCAAAATCAAGTGACAGGTGTAGAAATCCAAACTCCTACAGCAGGTAATGCTGATGCAACTGTGACAACTTCTGCTGATTTGACAAACAACCAAATCAAAGTAGACAACCAAACTGTTGCAGTGGGTGATTTGACAAAACCAGTAGCAGATGAAAGCAACCAAGCTGTAGAACTCCCTCAAGCACCTGCAGTTGTAGCAGCAGTGGCAGAGCAAGTATCAGAAAGCTTGTCAACTCCAGAAGCACCAGCTGAAACACCTGCACCAGCAGCTCCAGTAGCAGAGGAAGCACCAGCACCAGTTGTTGAAGAAGCACCTGCACAACCTGCTGCAGCGCCAGCTGAAGTAGCGGCTCCTGTAGAAGCACCAGTTGTTGAGGAAGCCCCAGCGGCTCCAGTAGCTGAACCAGCTCCAGTCGTAGAAGTTCCAGCAGAACCAGAAGTTACTGCGGTTGCTTCAACACCACAATATGGTGCACCAGCACCAGTTGTTGATACGACAGCTTCAACTCCTTCAACAGCAACTCCAACTTCAAATGAAGGTCTTCGACCTCAAACAATTAAATTCAAAGAACAAGTGATTAATGAACTTGGCTTGACTGATATCGGTGGTTACCGTCCTGGTGACCCAGAAGATCACGGTAAAGGTCTTGCGATAGACGTTATGGTTCCAGAAAGTTCAGCGATTGGTGATCAAGTAGCTCAATATGCAATCGATCACATGCAAGAAAATGGCATTTCTTACATCATCTGGAAACAACGTTTCTATGCTCCAGTAAATAACATTTATGGACCAGCAAACACTTGGAATGAAATGCCAGACCGTGGTAGCGTAACAGAAAATCACTACGACCACGTACACGTATCATTTTACGAATAATTAAGACATAGCAAAGAATCAGGATATTCCTGATTCTTTTTTTGTATAAAAAATAGATCCCATTGCTCAATGGGACCTAGTGGATTAAAGGATGATATCAGATTTTTCAACTTGATAGAGAGCCATACTCATAAACAAAGCAACAACAAGAAGAATAAGAATCCCGGGTGTCCAAGAGTGGAAGATTTGTTGGCTTGAACCAAATAAGATAGGTCCAAGGGCAGCAAAGACGTATCCTCCCGTTTGAGCTAGTCCAGAGAGCTGAGCAGTTTTCTCAGGAGAGCTAGACTTCATGGAGAAGGTAACCATGAGGTAAGGGAATAAGATACTCGTAAAACTTCCGATCAAGATATTCAGGATCAACCAGTAAATGAAGTTGTCTGTCTTTAGTAACAGCATGGCAATTCCAGTAAAACCAGCTAAAACAGTCGTTATCAGCATGATGCGACGGTTTCGTTCAGAAAGGCTGGTGGTGAGACTTGGAATGGTCATAGAGAAGGGAAGACTCATCAGGGTGAATACAGATGCTAAAATTCCTGCATTGGCTTGACTGATGCCGGCTTGGGTCGCCATGGTAGGAAGCCAGGTCATCGTGGTATAGTACAAGAGAGACTGAAGACCACAGAAGAGCATAATAGCCCAGACCTTACCATTCTTATACCAGCTAGTCTTATTTTCATTAGAAGAGGAGTTTTTTTTCAAATAATGATTATGACGAGCATTGGGAAGCCAGATCACAAGTGCAAGCGCACAGACAACTGTCAGCACCCAGACTAGGCCTTGCCAAGAGGTAGCTTGAGTGATAGGAACAGCAACAGAAGAAGCTACCGCAGTAGACAAGCCCATTGCAGTGATATAGAGGGTTGTTAAGAAGCCAAGACGTTTAGGCTCATTGGCTTGGATCAAGCTTGGTAGAAGGACATTGATAAAGGCAATAGCAGCACCAATCAAAAGAGTTCCCACATAGAGGAGAGGCAGATTGATGGTGCGTAGAGCAGATCCAATCGTCATCAGGATCAAAACTCCGAGAAAGAGTCGCTCAATCCCAAAGCGTCTCGCCCAG
The DNA here is from genome assembly GCF_015553625.1 of Streptococcus australis. Classification (GTDB taxonomy): domain Bacteria; phylum Bacillota; class Bacilli; order Lactobacillales; family Streptococcaceae; genus Streptococcus; species Streptococcus australis_B. The sequence goes on from NZ_JADNGY010000007.1 coordinate 68,308, forward strand.
CTAGTAGCAAAAGGAGAGAAAATAGCGAAGGTTAAGAGGGGCAGACTCGTCAAGAGGCCGAGAGAACTCACCTCAACACCAAAGCTAGCAGCAATATCTGATAAGACAGTGGAGAGGGTCGTAAATGGGGCCCGCAAGACCACTCCTAGTAAAAGGATTCCTGGAATGAGAAAACGAGAATGGTTTTGTTTCATAATGTACCTCCTTGTTCGAAAATGAACAGCATCCGTATCATTATAGCACAAGAACTTGGAGGAGGCAAAAGGAATTATCGGGGAAAAAAGCCTGTAAAATAGCTATTTCGCCTACAAATATAGGAAATAATAGAAAGATAGAGCTGAAAAAAATATTTTGAAGGTTTTCAAACTTTCTTCGCATATATATTTATAGGAACGTAGTTTTCGCTCCGCTCAAATTGCATCCATATCTCTAAATTCGGTTGAACTCACCGAGTTCACCTCATTCAGTTTTCTAAGGCACGGAGTTCTCACTATCGTTCGAACTGCGTCAACGTACCTAAACTCACGGATGCTCGTAAAGATAAGGAACGTAGTTCTCTCTGTCGTTCGAACTGCATCAATGTACCTAAGCTCATCTACGTCCTTGTTAGGATTGGTTTAAGGAAATAGGTTTGGTAATAATTACATAACGCAGTGGTTGATTGGTATCTTTGTTCGCTCTTATAGCTCCAAAGATTACCTAATCAACTGTGCGGGGGGTGAGACAACGAACAATTTTAAAAAATTGTTCTGTCTCACTCCCATAAAAAAAGCCACCTGATTTGGTGGCCTTTATGGGAGATTATTATGAAAAAGTTTAGGATTTTCTATCAAACAAAGTTAGGAGGTCTTCATTTGATGGTATTAGTATAAATCGGAAAACTTAAAGAAAGCTTAAGATACCTTCCTGTAATTTAAAATCAGTCTTAAGACGGATGGTTTGATTTGTAGCTGTCATTCGATCTCATTCTAGGTTAACTTGCATTATTGTCAGAATTGTGAGAAAATAGTCTTCATTAAAGGAGGGAAAGGATAGCGAGATGAGAGAGGATATCAAGATTAACGATCGTGCCCTAGCACTGGAGAAACAATTGATTGAGAAGTTAGAGCTTGTGTTTGATACCGATGTTGAATTGGACGTCTACAACCTCGGTTTGATTTACGAGTTGGACCTGGATGAGGAAGGGACTTGCAAAGTAGTCATGACCTTTACCGATACCGCTTGTGACTGTGCGGAAAGTTTGCCTATCGAAATCGTCGCCCGCCTAAAAGAAATTGACGGTATTGAAGACGTCAAAGTAGAAGTAACCTGGTCGCCAGCTTGGAAAATTACCCGGATCAGCCGTTATGGGCGTATTGCCCTTGGCTTGCCACCACGATAAATCAATAAAACTCACTTTACAAATCAGTAAAGTGAGTTTTTTCTTATCTTATTGTTTACCAGACTGTTCCATATTCCAGAAGTCGGTTACGGCACCGCGTGAAGCAGAGGATACCGTGTGGGCATACTTACCGAGAACCCCACGGCTATACAGTGGTGGCAAGGTTGTTTCAGCCTTCCGTTTGGCCAACTCTTCGTCTGAGACGTGCATGGTGATTTCTTTAGTATCTTGGTCAACTGTTACCAAATCCCCTGTATGGAGGTAGGCGATTGGACCGCCGACCTGAGCTTCAGGCGCGATATGTCCAACAACGAGACCGTAAGTACCACCAGAGAAGCGTCCGTCTGTCAAGAGGGCCACCTTATCTCCTTGGCCTTTCCCAACGATCATGGATGACAAGGACAGCATTTCCGGCATACCAGGACCACCCTTAGGACCCACAAAACGAACAACAACAACGTCGCCATCCACGATTTCATCCGAAAGAACCGCTTCAATGGCCGCTTCTTCCGAGTCAAAGACCTTAGCAGGACCAGTGATGTTACGAACTTTCACACCTGATACCTTGGCAACCGCCCCTTCTGGAGCCAAGTTCCCTTTCAAGATGATCAATGGACCATCCGCACGTTTTGGATTTTCAAGTGGCATGATGACTTTTTGGCCTGGTGTCAAATCAGCAAAGGCTTCCAAGTTCTCAGCTACTGTTTTACCAGTACATGTGATGCGATCCCCATGAAGGAAACCGTTCTTAAGAAGGTATTTCATGACGGCTGGCACACCACCGACATTGTAAAGGTCTTGGAAGACGTATTGACCAGAAGGTTTCAAGTCTGCCAAGTGAGGCACCCGCTCTTGGAAATCGTTGAAGTCTTCAAGGGTCAAATCCACATTAGCCGCATGAGCAATCGCGAGCAAGTGAAGAGTCGCATTTGTTGAACCACCCAGCGCCATGGTCACTGTAATCGCATCTTCAAAGGCTTCACGGGTCAAGATGTCAGATGGCTTCAGTCCCATTTCAAGCATTTTGACAACTGCACGACCCGCTTCTTCGATATCGGCTTTTTTATCAGCTGATTCAGCAGGGTGAGAAGAGGAACCTGGCAAGCTCATCCCAAGAACCTCGATCGCTGTCGCCATGGTGTTGGCAGTGTACATTCCACCACAACCACCAGGGCCTGGGCAGGCATTACATTCTAGTTGCTTCACTTCTTCAGCAGTCATATCACCATGGTTCCATTTCCCGATCCCTTCGAAAACAGAAACCAAGTCAATATCCTTGCCGTTCAGATTACCCGGTGCAATGGTACCACCATAGGCAAAGATCGCTGGGATATCCATATTGGCAATGGCGATCATCGAACCAGGCATGTTCTTATCACAACCCCCGATGGCTACAAAGGCATCCACGTTGTGACCGCCCATAGCCGCTTCGATAGAGTCTGCTATGATATCACGAGAAGTCAAGGAGAAGCGCATCCCAGGCGTTCCCATAGCAATCCCATCCGCAACCGTAATAGTTCCGAATTGGACCGGCCAAGCTCCCGCATCTTTTACACCTTCTTTGGCCAATTTTCCAAAATCATGAAGGTGCATGTTACAAGGTGTGTTTTCAGCCCAAGTAGAAATCACCCCTACGATTGGTTTTTCAAAGTTTTCATCTGTCATCCCAGTTGCCCGAAGCATAGCCCGGTTAGGGGACTTGACCATGCTGTCATAGACGCTACTGCGATGGCGTGTATCTAATTCTGTCATCTGATTCCCTCTCATCGTATTTTTTATTATTATAGCACAATTTACGACCCAACGACAGAAGAAAATTCTTGAATTTTCAGACAATTTAACAGAGTGAGGATGGAGAATAGCAGGATGAAAGAAATTATTTGAAAAAAGTTGTCAAGTAACTTTACTTTACAAAAAAGTTTTGTTATACTGTTAAAGTTGATGAAAATCAAACCTAATTGAATTTATATCTTAAAAGGAGAAAAACGAAATGGCAGTACCTGCACGTCGCACATCAAAAGCGAAGAAAAACAAACGTCGTACGCACTACAAAGTAACAGCTCCATCTGTAAACTTTGACGAAGCAACTGGAGATTACTCACGTTCACACCGTGTATCACTTAAAGGATATTACAAAGGACGTAAGATCGCTAAAGCTGCATCAGCTGAATAATAGAAGGGAGATACCATGCGCGTAAATATTACACTTGAACACAAAGAATCTGGTGAACGCTTGTACCTTACTTCTAAAAACAAACGTAACACTCCAGACCGTCTTCAATTGAAGAAATACTCACCAAAACTTCGCAAACACGTTGTGTTTACAGAGGTGAAATAGGGGTTCACTACACGTCAATAGATGTTAGAAACCTTGATTTTAAGCGATTCTTGAAATTCTAAATTTCACTACATTGCAATATAAATCAACCGAATCACTACCTTTTTCACTACTTTTTTTGAAATAAGAATAATGATTCGGATATATAAAAGAAGAGGAACTTTATTGTGAAGCTCCTCTTTTTGTTATGTGTTCTTTTTCTCACAGATCGTATGATCTGGTTTGACACAGTTGGATTTCAGGTACTTTCAGTTTAGCTTTATATCAACCATCATCAAAATCCAACTATTTTCTTATTTTAAAAAATATGAATAAGTTTGATTGAATGAGGGAATTTCTTTAAATTTTTTCTTAGCACCTATAAGTTAATAATACTATTCTTTAAATTATAGTTTATAATTATCTGATGTTTCAATGACCACAAAACAAAGTACAGCGAATCACTTCCTTTAGTCAAACATATAACTGAACAACATTGTTTATCTTCCTGCACTTTCATATTTTTTCAATCCTTTTCTAAAAATTGTACGACTGATAATAATCAAAAAAACTGTAAAAACTATTTGATAGAAAAATAGGTTCAATGTATCTTTCCCTAAAAATATTAATACTGCAGGATTGGCAATTAATAAATTGGGAACAAATAACATAGTGATCAATCTGTTAATACCTGTAAAAATATTATATGGATACTTAGAAATTCCAATATAATTCAAAAATACATCTACTTTTGAAAATTTAGTTGGGAACCAAAATGAACTAATCGTTATTAGAAACCAAATTGAATAATATATAATACAACCACACATTAAAGAAAGGATATAAAATAATATTTTTAATGAATTTAAATGTACATTTAAATTTCCATAACTTATAAAAATGATCGCAAGACCAAAAAAAGTATTCACGAATTGAACTAAATTAAATGATCTAAAAATATAGAACAACTGAGTATCAAACGGCCTCAATAAAATTTGATCCAAGTTACCACTCAAAATATCTGATTCTAAAATTCCCATACTTCTAATTAACAATCCCATCATAACTCCATCTACAATAGTGTAGGAACCTACCAAAAATAAAATTTGATAATAGTCCCAACCATTAAAAGAGTCTATGTTTAAGAAAATCAATCTAAAAAATACAATAGGTAAACCAATCCACAGTATCGACGAAAATAGACCACAAAAGAAGTCAAAATGAAAATTCATATCAGATTTAAAACCAAAATGAAGTAGCCTAAAAATTACTTTTATTCTAAACATTTTATCCTCCCACATTTGAGAAGTGCTCCACTCCTTTTCTCAATATGAATCTTGATATAATATAAAAAATGATGCACCAAATCAATTGAATACAAATAATTCTCAAATAGTCTATTAATTTATATGTATCATTACTAAACATCTGAAGCGGTTCATATACTAAGTATTTAAAAGGTAATACATCTAAAAACAGACGAAAATTATTTGAAAAAAAACTTAAAGGCAATAATATTCCTGATAAAAACTGAATTACTATTTCTTTAACAGTAAGGACAAAAAATATATTTTCTAACCAAAAAGAAAGCATACCTACACAACATGATATTAAAAACCATAGAACCATAGATAGAATAATTGCAATACTTCCTAAAATAAGAATTTCAATGGTTAATAACTCATTCTTGTAATAAACACTGGAGAATAAAATGACAGGAATGATGATAAATAATAAATGAGCAAGCCTATCTCCAAGCATTTTACAAAAATAATACTTATAAAAAGTAACAGGTTTTATTAATATGCTAAAAAAATTTCCTGAATGAACATCGTCATTGATTTCCCAATCAACTGGATAAAAAACAAAATATGAAAAAATTATAGTCCCCAAATAGTATTGAACCATTGAGGTAAAATCATATCCTGCTATATTTATCTGGTTACTCTGATATATATACGTCCATAAAAATACTGATATCATAATTTGTATACTTGCCTGTAACATTAACAATAGTACACTTGATTTATAGTTCAAAATAGATCGAAATGATATCAGAATAATAGACATTTCTTTTTTCAATTGTGCTCCTTTTTTGTAAAATAGTTTTGTAAAATAATTTCTTCTAAAGAAAGATTTGATATTTCAAAATCTTCTATATCTACAAGCTTATTGATTGATTCTAATGTCTCAAAGACAAAATCTCTAGGTATTTTTAGTATACATTCCGATTTTGTTTGAGAAATGACTACTACTCCTTTAACAGAGCATAACTCTGGTACCAAATCTAATGTCATTTTTATCTTTAAATATTTAAAATCAGAAAATTTAGATAAAATAACATCCATTGACTCCTGCAAAATAATTTTTCCTTTGTCAATGACGATTAATTCGTCACAAACAGACGAAATATCATCCATATCATGACTCGTTAAAATAATAGTAGTATGACATTCTTCATTCATTTTCTTTAAAAATGTTCTGATATCTTTTTTAGACTGTATATCTAACCCTATAGTAGGCTCGTCTAAAAATAATATTTCCGGACTTGTTAAAGATGCCGCGATAAACTCCATTTTCATTTTTTGTCCAAGAGAGAGGGTCCGGACCTGCTGGTAAAGCTGATCTTTTACATTCAACAAATTGCTTAATTCCTGAATTCGTTCTTGTAAAATCGCCGGTTCTACCTCATATAAAGTACCAATCAATTGAAAATAATCCATAGCCGAAACATCTTGAAATAACTGTAATTTATTTCCTACTACTATTGAAATTTTTTTTCTAAAATTTATACTTCTTTTAAATGGAATTTCTCCATTCACTTCTAATTTTCCGGAACTAGGATAAAGAGTCCCAGTCAACATTTTAATCGTTGTGGATTTACCAGCTCCATTACTCCCAATAAAGCCAACTATACTCCCTCTCTTAATCGTAAAACTAATATCTTGAACAGCTCGAATCGTTATTTGATTACGTTTCAAAAATCTCTTGATAAATGGGAGTCTTGAATCAAAATTATAAAAATTTTTAGATAAATTCTGAGCATTAATAACTATTTCACTCATATATCTCTCCTTTCGATAAAATATATTTACTTGTACTTTTTCCATACTTTACCAAAATGCTAAAGATTGAGCTAAAATCTTCGGGATGGGTAAAATAATATTTGTCTTTAAAAAGTTTCTCAAAACCTTCAAGGCGATTATTGAAATCATTAAATTTTGTATTGTCTAGCTGGTTGAATGTCTCTTTAATATCCATAAACTTTCTCCGTGATTCTTTATTTCACTTTATAAATAGAAGAGTGTCTATATATTTATAGATCCTCAAGAACTTGCATTTTATCAAGTATAAGTAGAATAGTATGTAAGGGTTTACATATTCATATCATATGATTATTTAAGGAATCTGTCAATTTTCCACATTATTATATGACAAAATGTATTTTTTAAAAATGCAAAAATCTATGAGCAAGATGTTTGACTTCCTTTTTTAAAGTATATATACTTATATTAACCTTAGAAAAGAAAAAATGTTTGAACAGATATTCAATAATAATTACTTTTTTTAAAATTAAAATTCGAACTTTAAATTTTTATCTTTTTTATATTATTGAGTAACCTAAATTGCCCAATTTGTAAAATTTAGCTAGACAAAAAAAGACATCCAAGAGAAATTTCTTAAATGTCTGTAAACGTTGATATAAGCGTGTTGATTAACGTTTTGATAATTGTGATGCTTTACGAGCTTTCTTAAGACCTGGTTTGGAAAGTTTGGGTTTCAGTTGGATTAAAAATAGCGTAATATCAAGGCTTTTCAGAACGGGATATACTGTTTAATTTCATAAAATTTGAATCAGTATTTTTTAAACAGGGGAATAGTTTAGGTCTGTAAGAATTAGCTTATACATTTACAAGGTTCATTCTGATCGACTTTATAACTGTCTAAGAAAAAAGCAGAGATTCATACAGTATCTAGATTTTCCAAAAATTCTTTATCATCAAATATTATTAACGAAACCATCCAAACCAAATCCGATGCATTGCTTCAAAAAATTCTTTAGTTGTTTGACTAGCGAGGTCTTTAATTAAAAAATTTTTTCAAATAATTGCCACATTGACACATAAATTCTTGCTTTCTAAATTTAAGTGTGATATATTTATAACATAAAATTTAAATGTTATATATTTATAACATAAAAAAGGAGTCTATCGTGAAAAAAAGTCAAAAAATGCGTGGCCTCATTGCAATGATTGCCGTAGCTCTCTTTATTGATTTTATTGTTTTATTTGGTTCTAATCTTAGTTGGGGGTCCAAGTTAGTTATTACTGGTATTTCAGTGTCAGGTCAAATTATAGCTATATGGAGCTGGCTACATATGAAACCACGGCCTCATAAGATTCAGAAAGGTGAGGGGAAGACTATTTTTGACTTGTCTGCTAAGCTTTACACGATACTTTTTTTTGCAGCAAGCATTTTTTATACAGTAGGGATTTGGGTTGCGACCCCAAGCGAAAGTTCTGGTATTAAAGAATGGATTTTGGGAATTGGTCTCGTTATTGAAGTGATTGTATTTGGTTTTTTCTGTTTGAAAAATGTCAAGGAAACTCCGGACGAACGCTTTTATGCTAATTTAGCCAAGGCAGCTAGCTTGATGTTTGTTTTTATACTAGGCGCACTGATGATTCTAGCAGTTATCATTGGGTATATAGGGTCTCTCACTCTTCACATGGGCCAGATCTTTATTAGCATATCTGCCTTGATTTTCATCTTTGCGGTTGTCTATCTTATCTTGGAACGGAGAGGATAAGCATGGCCAAAGAAAGCAAGATTATTACTAATCTCAAATCTGTTCGTGAGTCCACAGGCATGACCCAGCAGGAGTTAGCCGACCTCATCGGCATGCGACGCGAGACAATTCTGCACTTAGAAAATAACCGTTACAATCCTTCGCTGGAAATGGCTCTTAAAATTGCTCAAGTTTTTAATCTGAAAATAGAAGACCTCTTTGAACTCAGACAGAAAGAGGAAGCATAATTCTTTTCGAGACCTAGTATTAGGTTCATTGATTAATTAGGAATTGAAGCCAAAGGAAAAATCCTTTTTAGTCGTGATAAAGAAGTTATTTCATTGATACCTAACTTACATTGCTTAAAGAGAAATAAAAATGGAACCCCTAGTCATCCACTCTACTTATCCAAAGACATAAAACCTTCCTCATACAAAGGATAGACCTTCGACTTTCAGAAAAAAATCTTTCCCTGAAAATTTGGAATTTGAAACGATGAATATGCAAAAACAACCAGAAAAGAAACAGTTCACGACTGCTTCTTCTCTGGTTGTTTTTTATACTAACGATTTTTCCGACTTAATTGATAAGAGTACATCATAGGGATAAACACAATGGCGAGGATGACCAGCACCAATACATAAGAAAGCGCGAATTGAAGGCCAGCTTCCAGTAGGAGGATCAAGCCTCCGAGGACCCACAACTTCCCTGCCAAGCGATGGGTTTTGTGCCAGTTATCTTCACTCTGTAAGGTCCAAGGCAGACGGATCCCAACCGTATGGTTCACTTTTAGCTTAGGCATGTAGTTGCCCATGATTACAAAGATGAGCCCTAGCAAAGCCGAAACAAAAACAGATGGATTGGTAGTAGAACCTAGCGCCTTACTATAGATGAGATAGGAGACGATTAAGGAGACTATTGGAATCAACCAGTAGATTACTTTGACCATTTTCTCATTCATAGTACGGTTCTTAGGATCACGTCCGATCATAAAGATCACAAACAGATGCACCAAGAGAAGGAGAATAGGAAGACCAAAAACAACCAGGGGTTTCGATTGGAAGTTATCAGCCTGATCAGCAACATTAAAGTGAATCGGGATTTGGTTAGGTAATTGTGACCAAATCATCAGCCCCCAAAGTATGGGAAAGAGTATCACAATAGAGGTTAAGGCCAATAATTTTTTATTCGTTTTCATCAGTAGAATCTCCTTTCAAATCAACGAGCCAGACCATTAAATCTTCTAAGACAGAAGTATTGAGTTCATAGTAGATAAAATTCTTTTCTTTTTCCTCTCGAATCAAATCCGCCTGCTTGAGGATGCTTAAATGATGGGAAATGGTCGCTCCTGCTACATCAAAGTGGCCAGCGATATCGCCAGCAGATAATTTCCCCGCCTTTAGCAGTTCTAAGATACTTCTTCTTATCGGGTTTGATAAAGCCTTAAATGTTTGCGCAAAATTCATTCTCTATCTCCTCTAACCTATTTAGATATCTTTCTAAATAGATTGTATAACTCCACTATCATTTTGTCAACTCTATTTTGAAAAAAATCGAAATAGGTCTAAATTGGATCTCCTTGTGACCTGCTAGGAAGATGTTGTTGCCAGTAGAAATGTTATTTTAGAAGACACAAAAAACCTCTAGCTATTAGCTAGAGGTTGCGATTTAGTCATCTTTATTGATGTGAGAGTTTACGTTTCAATAAGATAGCACCTGATAGAACAACTGCTCCGAGAACAATGAATCCAGTAGCGGCAACTTCACCTGTACTTGGGAGGACTTTCTTCCGACCTTTACCTTTGCCATCGCCGGTACCTTCAGTTGTTGAAGATGACGGAGTTGGGTTTGGAGTAGTCGTTACTTTAGTAGTAGGTTCTTCGCTTGTGGTAGTTGTTGTCGTTGTCGTTGTTTCACCTGTCGTAGTAGTCGTTGTTGTATCTTCTTTGGTTGTTGTAGTAGTTGAAGATGTAGTCGGTTCTTCAGTTGTAGTCGTAGTAGTCGTTGTTTCACCTGTAGTGGTTGAAGTAGTAGTTGGCTCTTCGGTTGTTGTAGTAGTCGTTGTAGTCGTAGTCGTAGTCGTAGTAGTAGTCGTGGTTGTTTCTTCCTTCGGATTGACGATCGTCTTAGTTACTGAGTGATCGGCTCCGAAATCTTCAGCATTGACTTCTGTATCTGCAGATTTGATGGTGTAGCCTGCGGGTGCTTCTGTTTCAGTTAAGATATACTTATCTTTTAGCAAAGCACTGACAGTAATGTTCCCGTTTTCGTCGGTTACATACTCACCGATGACTTGGTTGTTCGCTTGACGTACGACCTTGAATTTGGCACCTTGAAGAGGTTGGTTGGCATCATCTACTTTGTGGATATTGATAGTAAATACATAGCCAACACCAGAGCCACCAGCGATTTGTACAGCGGCAGCATTGGTTACTTCTTTCACTACTGTATTTTTTCCTTTTAAGATGGCATCATTTTTTAGGAGTTCGCCATCTACAGGCTCGTAGTTGAGCTCAACGTCGTAAGCAATACGATACTGGTCGTTTTCAGTGATATCGCCTAAGTCAACTACAAAGGATTGACCATCTTCACTAATGGTCACCTTGTGTTGGTCAGTGACATCTGTTCGGTTGCTAAATTGCCATTCACCTGCTACAAAGGCAAAGGTACCTTTTAAGATTTTGATGCTACCAGGCACATAAGAAGCATTGGTAAATTTCATGTGATCTTCAATGGTCACGCTATTGATATTTTCTCTGGTCCGGTTGACAGAAATGGTATAGGATACCTTCTTGTGATTGTCTGAATTCACCCAGCTCGTCTTTGTTAAGACTTTGGGATTCCCGTCTCCAACTCCCTTGAAGGTTACTTTTCCGCCGACCTTAAGCTCGTTGTTAATGGTGATTTCAATCGGAATTTCTCCTTTTTCAGGGTGCTTCTGGAAATCAATCCGTGCATAGAAGAAGAAGGAACCGTTTGTGTCAGAGTGTTTTTCAACATAGTCTGTATAGGTGAGGGAAATCGATTTTTTTGCAGCATCTACGGTTGCATGAGCGATGACCTCGTTGGTGTTAATATCTCGAATCTCGAAGCTGTCTGAAGAAATGATAAGGGCATCTGGCACAGTCACGACGGTGGTGTCCCCTGCCTTGACATTTTTTCCAGCTAAATCGTAGGTGGCATTAATTCGGAAAGTAGCCCATTGCTCCAACTCCCAAGTGAGATCTCCACCTTCGTTATTGGTGACGTTGACACTGGTAATCGTGTCCGCAAATTTTCCTGTTACCGAAACAGTCGATGTTTCAGCAGATGATCTATTCAAACCTAAAGTGAATAGGGTGGCTAGCAAACAAAGAACAAATGGGAAAATCCAAAATTTCTTTTTATCCATAATTTTCTTCCTTTTTCATAAGATGGGTGTTTAATAAACAATCCTACTCTTAGTTCAACTAAGACGAACAGTAGGCTTCCAAAAGATGGAATCGCTATTAAACGACTCGGTATTGCGACAGGTTACTCGGTTGTTAGTTACGGTGTTGTTAAGAATGAAATCCTCCCTTTGTTCAAACAATCACAAGATCGTCTTCTTAGATAGATTGTAGCACAAAAAGCGCCTTATTTCAACAGTATAACTTTGATTGTTAAAATAAAAATGAGTATAAAATAGATAGGTTAAATAGCTGAAAGGAGAGGGTCTTGAAATAGCTTTCAAAACCCCTTTTTGAAGCAGTAGGTATTGCTTTTTCTCTAAAAAAGCGTATAATCAAATTCATACTATTTAAAGGGAGTCTCTATGAAGAAGAGTTTTATTCATCAGCAAGAAGAAATTTCATTTGTAAAAACAACATTTACTCAATATTTGAAAGACAAACTAGAAGTCGTTGAGGTTCAAGGTCCAATCTTGAGCAAGGTAGGAGATGGGATGCAGGACAACCTATCCGGTGTGGAAAACCCTGTCTCTGTAAAGGTCTTACAAATTCCCAATGAGACCTATGAAGTGGTTCATTCCCTTGCAAAATGGAAGCGTCATACCTTGGCGCGATTTGGCTTTGGGGAAGGGGAAGGTCTCTTCGTCCATATGAAGGCCCTTCGTCCAGATGAAGATTCGTTGGATGCGACCCACTCAGTTTATGTTGACCAATGGGACTGGGAAAAGGTCATTCCAAATGGGAGCCGTAACCTAGCTTACTTGAAGGAAACGGTTGAAAAAATCTACAAGGCCATTCGTCTAACAGAGTTAGCTGTCGAAGCTCGCTATGATATTGAATCAATCCTGCCGAAGCAAATCACCTTTATCCACACAGAAGAGTTGGTAGAGCGTTATCCTGACTTGACGCCGAAAGAACGGGAAAATGCCATCACCAAAGAATATGGAGCTGTCTTTTTGATTGGGATTGGTGGCGTCTTATCAGATGGCAAACCGCACGATGGACGGGCACCAGACTATGACGACTGGACAACGGAAACTGAAAATGGCTACAAGGGCTTAAATGGGGATATCCTTGTTTGGAATGATAACTTAGGGGCGGCATTCGAATTATCTTCTATGGGGATTCGGGTTGATGAAGACACCCTCAAGCGCCAGGTTGCTATTACAGGAGATCAAGATCGTTTAGAATTGGAATGGCACCGCGCGCTCTTGAATGGACTCTTTCCACTGACTATCGGAGGTGGGATTGGTCAATCGCGGATGGCTATGTTCTTGCTTCGTAAGAAACATATCGGAGAAGTCCAAACCAGCGTCTGGCCGCAGGAAGTTCGCGAACAATATGAAAATATCTTATAAGATAGTTGAAAGTAAAGAAACGAAAGAAATCGAGCCTTGCATGTGATGCGGGCTCGATTTTTATGGGGCTGGAGAAGTTCCCTTTTTCTATTCCTGATGGGCTTGTAGGCTGATTTTATCGCTTGAGCGCTGTCACGAACTAGAAATTATGATAAAATAAATAGTACAAAGCAAGCAAAGGAGTGGTGTCTATGAAATTACAAAAACCAAAAGGAACCCAAGATATCCTGCCACAGGAATCCGCTAAGTGGCAATATGTAGAAGGATTTGCTCGCGAAACCTTTAAAAAATACAATTACGCAGAAATCCGCACACCTATTTTTGAACATTACGAGGTGATTAGTCGTTCGGTAGGGGATACAACGGATATCGTGACCAAGGAGATGTACGACTTCTATGATAAGGGTGATCGTCATATCACTTTGCGTCCGGAAGGGACAGCACCAGTGGTCCGCTCCTATGTTGAAAATAAACTCTTTGCACCAGAAGTTCAAAAACCAAGCAAGGTCTATTATATCGGTCCTATGTTCCGCTATGAGCGCCCTCAGGCTGGCCGTCTGCGTCAATTCCACCAGATTGGTGTAGAGTGTTTTGGATCTAGCAATCCTGCAACAGACGTTGAGACGATTGCCATGGCTGACCAATTCTTCAAAGAAATTGGCATTGAAAATGTCGTCCTCCACTTGAATACCCTTGGTAGCACAGCCAGTCGGGCAGCTTATCGCCAAGCTTTGATCGACTACCTCCTTCCAATGAAGGACCAACTTTCAAAAGATAGCCAACGTCGTCTAGAGGAAAATCCGCTCCGCGTCTTGGACTCAAAAGAAAAAGAAGACAAGCAAGCGGTTGAGAATGCTCCATCTATCCTAGACTACTTGGACGAAGAAAGCCAAGCACACTTTGATGCTGTACGGGCTATGCTAGACGGTCTCGGAATTGACTATGTCATCGATACCAATATGGTACGTGGTCTAGACTACTACAACCACACCATTTTCGAGTTCGTGACAGAAGTAGATGGGAATGAGTTGACTGTGTGTGCGGGAGGTCGTTACGATGGCTTGGTAGAATATTTTGGTGGACCAGCAACACCAGGTTTTGGTTTTGGGATGGGACTTGAGCGTCTCTTGTTGATCCTCGATAAACAAGGAGTTGAGCTTCCTGTTGAGACGTCATTGGATGTCTACATTGCTGTGTTGGGTTCAGAAGCAGAAGTAGCTGCCTTGGAATTGGTTCAGGCCCTTCGTCGTCAAGGCTTCATCGCAGAACGTGATTACCTAGGCCGTAAGTTGAAGGCTCAGTTCAAGTCAGCTGACGTCTTTGGGGCCAAAACTATCATTGCCTTAGGTGGTAGCGAGGTTGAAAGTGGTCAAATCACCGTCAAAAACAACCAGACTCGCCAGGAAATGACCACGTTCATCGAAGAAGTAAAAAAAGATTTTCAGACTATTTTGAATCAACTATAAAAAGAAAAGACGGATGCCGAGAAGGTGTCAGTCTTTTTGCATGTCCTCTACTTTCTCCTTGTGGAGAAAGCTGACAGCTGGGCCCATTTTTGATATACTAGTAGGGTATGCATGTGCCCTTTAGCACTTGCAATTCTAGTAAAGGAAAAAACACGGTATGAGTGAAAAAGAAAAAGAATCGCATAAACTTGGCTTGAGTGTCGGGTCCAATTTTCAAGATACTCAAGAGCTACGAAAGGTATTGGAACAATCAATTAGCCGGGAAGAAGAAGTTTTGACGGCTAATCAACCGGTGGAATCAGAGCAGAACCAGGAAGAGAGCCAGGTTGCTGGAGAAGCGGTGGAAACAGAAGCTTCGACCGGAACTCTAAGTCGCCTATCACAATCTGGTCATCGTCGCAAAGAGAAGGTTGAAGCGAGATCGAAAGACCAAGAGGATGTAGAAGAGACATTAGAAGAGCAAGAAGATGAAAAGTCGTTGGGGCGCTATGCCATTAAGCGACCAGTTCCCTTGTCACTACCAATTGCTCTTAGTGTCCTACTTGGGCTGGTCCATGTAGCCCTTCCTTTTATCAACTTACTGGCGACCAATCAGCAAACCCAGGACTTATATGCCGGTTGGGCAATGTCTCAAGGTCAAGTTCCCTATGGTCATTTCTTTGGGGTCAATGGCTTGCTCTACTACGGGATCAGCGGTTTAGGAAGTTTGGTAGGAGGTCAAGTTCTCCTGGTGGTCTTCCAGATTTTAGCCTACTTTTTTGCTGGGACGAGCCTGTATCGGATGGTCAGAAGCTTAGTTGCAAGTGAAAAAATTGCAGGACAAGTCCAGCTGCTCTTCTACCTACTTGCTGGAGTGCTTGGATTTGGCGGCAATTACGCTGTCTTTTATGCCCTACCCTTCCTATTTGGCTCTATGAATTTCATTCTCGCTTATCTAGAGGGTGAAAAAACAGATGAATCCTTTGTCGCTTATGGCGCAGGAGCCTGTTTGGCATTTATGATGGTGCCATGGCTGAGTGTGATTTTTTATCTGCTTGCCTTCCTTGGATTGACAGCCTATCATGTGAAGCAAAAGAAATTTTCCCACGGCTTCTATCAATTCCTTGCTGCCCTCTTGGGATTCTCTCTTCTTTTCTATCCCTTAGGCTACATCACTGTGTGGAACGGCTCCTTTGGGTATGCAATTCATCAGACCTTATATAGTCTCCGCTCCCTCCAGTTTGATGCGGGGCACCTATTTGCCAACCTGGTTTATTACTGTTTATTGCTGTTGACCCTTGGTTTCGCTTCAGCTTTCGTCATGTCTTTCCGAAAAGTATCGACAAGCGGTCAACGTGTGATTCGGTTTATGAGTTGGTTTGGTCTTCTGCTGGTTGCCACTGTTGTGGTTGGGACACCAGAGCAAGGGGCCTATCAGTTCCTTAGCTTCTTGCCTTTTGGTTTCCCTTTGTTCGCTCTTTGGTTTGCGGGAGAAGAGTCCACTTATCAGCGCCGGAAGATGAAGAACAATTCTATCTGGGACCTTTATTTCTCCAGTCAAGCCTTCTTACCGTTTTTGGCAATGGCTTATCTAGTTGGCTATCCAGTTGTGAATCAATTTGTTCTCCAAAACAACCTAGCGAGTGAACGAAGCACCATTGCCCACTATATCAAGAGTCATAGTGATTCCAAGGATACCATCTATGCTTGGGATCAGACGGCCCATCTCTATCAGGAAAGTGGTCGCCTGGCATCTTCGTCCCTCCTAACTCCGACGGCCTATCTAGGTCCGAGGGAAAATCGAACCAATCTGATTAATCAGATTAAGCAAGACAAGCCGAAGTTTATTGTGGTCAATAAGGACCTAGATGTAACGTCTGCTCTGCAAAAAGTTTTAACTAAAAATTATGAAAAAGTGAACCAGAAAGGTTCCCAGTATACCTTGTACCAATATAAATAGACTATCAATATCTTGTGGTTTTGAAATGAAATAACATTTTGTGCCACAAGATATTGATTTTTTATTTTTGAGTGATATAATATGGAGTGAATTCTATTTGTATAAAAAAGAAAGTGGGCGAGCGTATGATAACGTTACGAGAAGAGCATATCCAAAGTCTCCCCCAACTCTTTGTGGAAAAGAGAGATGGGCGGAAGGTCAAGTTTGATGTCGATAAAATTTACCGTGCTTTGGTCAAAGCGACAGAAGAAGTGGCCGGTCTCACTCCAGCCTTGGAAGCGAAATTAGAAACCGTAACAGACCGGATTGTGGCTGAAATTTTGGAACGCTTCCCTCGTGGCGTAAAAATCTACGAGATTCAAAATGTCGTTGAACACGAGTTGCTGCAAGCCAATGAATATGCGATTGCCGAGAGCTATATTACCTATCGCACGCAGCGTGATTTTGAGCGCTCAAAGGCAACGGATATCAACTTTACCATCGGCAAGCTACTCAACAAGGACCAAGCTGTCGTTAATGAAAATGCCAATAAGGACAGCGACGTTTTTAATACCCAGCGCGATTTGACAGCAGGAATTGTCGGCAAGTCTATTGGTCTTAAAATGTTGCCCAAACACGTAGCCAATGCCCACCAAAAAGGGGATATCCACTACCATGATTTGGATTATAGTCCTTACACTCCGATGACCAACTGTTGTTTGATCGATTTTGAAGGCATGCTACGCAATGGTTTTAAGATTGGGAATGCAGAAGTAGAAAGTCCTAAGTCCATCCAAACTGCAACGGCTCAGATCTCGCAAATCATTGCCAATGTAGCCTCTAGCCAGTATGGGGGTTGCTCAGCAGACCGGATCGACGAGGTCTTGGCTCCTTATGCAGAAAAGAATTATCAGAAGCACTTGAAAGATGCAGAGGAGTGGGTTCTCCCTGAAAAACTCGAGGACTATGCTTGGCAGAAAACGAAAAAGGACATCTATGATGCCATGCAGTCCTTGGAGTACGAGATCAATACCCTCTTTACCTCAAATGGGCAAACGCCCTTTACTTCGCTTGGCTTTGGTCTTGGAACCAATCGCTTCGAACGGGAAATTCAAAAGGCCATTCTGGAAATTCGAATCAAGGGACTTGGTTCAGAACACAGGACCGCTATTTTCCCTAAGTTGATTTTCAGTTTAAAAAGAGGCCTCAACTTAGAACCAGGTAGTCCCAACTACGACATCAAGCAGTTGGCCTTGGAATGTGCGACCAAGCGCATGTACCCAGACGTTTTGTCTTATGACAAGATTGTCGAGTTGACGGGTTCCTTCAAGGTGCCCATGGGTTGTCGCTCTTTCCTCCAAGGGTGGAAGGACGAAAATGGCGTTGAAGTCAATTCTGGTCGGATGAACCTAGGGGTTGTGACAGTCAATCTCCCTCGGATTGCCTTGGAGTCAGAAGGGAATAAAGAAAAGTTCTGGGAAATTTTTAATGAACGGATGAACATCGCTGAAGATGCCTTGGTTTACCGGGTGGAACGCACCAAAGAAGCGACACCAGCTAATGCGCCGATTCTCTACCAATATGGGGCTTTCGGGAAACGCTTGGGCAAGTACGATCAGGTAGATCAGCTCTTCCGTCATCGCAGAGCAACTGTTTCTCTTGGCTATATCGGACTCTATGAAGTTGCAACCGTCTTTTATGGTCCAAATTGGGAAGCAAATCCAGAAGCCAAACAATTTACAATCGCCATCATCAAGGATATGAAGAAGCGGGTCGAAGAATGGTCCGACCAGTATGGCTACCACTTCTCGATTTATTCGACGCCGTCAGAAAGCTTGACAGATCGCTTCTGTCGCATGGATACGGAGAAATTTGGTCAGGTTCCGGATATCACAGACAAGGAATATTACACCAATAGTTTCCACTACGATGTTCGCAAGAACCCAACTCCATTTGAGAAACTGGATTTTGAAAAAGTCTATCCAGAAGCAGGGGCCTCCGGTGGCTTTATCCACTATTGCGAGTATCCAGTGCTCCAACAAAATCCAAAAGCCCTAGAGGCGGTTTGGGATTATGCCTATGACCGGGTCGGTTATCTCGGAACCAATACACCGATTGACCGTTGCTACAAGTGTGACTTCGAAGGGGACTTCACACCAACCGAGCGTGGTTTTACTTGCCCAAACTGTGGCAATAGTGATCCCAAGACAGTAGATGTGGTCAAACGGACCTGCGGCTATCTCGGAAATCCTCAAGCTCGCCCCATGGTCAATGGCCGCCATAAGGAAATAGCTGCACGGGTGAAACACATGAATGGCTCCACGATCAAATCAGCTGGACAGCAAGTGACAGATTAGAAAAGGAAGATTATGGGAAAATACCAATTAGACGATAAAGGCAAGGCCCAGGTTCAACGATTCCACGAAAAGCATTCGACAGGTGGAGTCAATAAAAAAGACCGCGTGGCCAGCCTAAGAGAGAAATTTTTAAAAAAGGCTAAGAAAAAATAAAAGTGAGAGTCCGCTCTCGCTTTTCTCGTATGGGGGGAGGTAAAGATGGAACTACGCAGACCGACTCTAGCAGATAAAGAAACTGTATTAGACATGATGGCAGAGTTTGAAGCGAATCAATCAGCTCACGATGGCGGATTTTGGGATGCTGAGAATTTTGTTTATGAAGAGTGGTTGGAAAGTAATCAGAATCATGAAATGGGGATTAATTTGCCTGAAGGGTGGGTGCCTGATATTCAGTTAGTTGCTTTTTCGAGAGATGGACAAGCCGTAGGGTTTCTCAATCTGAGATTGCGTCTTAGTGACTATTTGCTGGAGGTAGGTGGTCATATTGGCTATAGTATCCGTCCCTCTGCGCGTGGGCAAGGATTGGCAAAAGAGCAGCTGCGGCAAGGATTGCAAGTAGCCAAAAGTAAAAATATCAAACGTGCTTTAGTGACTTGTGATAGTGACAATGCTGCCAGTCGAGCAGTGATTCTGACTAATGGCGGAGCTTTAGAGGATGTTCGAGGCGGGAAAGAGCGCTATTGGATTGATTTAGATTGAGGAAAGTTTATGAAGTTACAACGACCAACTTTAGAAGATAAAGACGCGATTTTAGAGATGATTGCTGAGTTCGATGCTGCAAAATCCTATATGCACGGTGGCATGGGCTCCACTTGGAAGCGAGCAAAGGATTTTGCGGATTGGTTGCGAATCGTAGAGCAGCAGGAGGATACTGAGAATCTGCCAGAAGGCTGGGTTCCTACCATTCAATTTTTATCCTTTGATGAGACTGGCTACCCTCTGGGCTTTTTAGCCCTGCGCTTGTCCTTGAATGACAAATTATTTGTAGAGGGTGGTCACATTGGCTATTCCATCCGGCCCAGTCAACGCAGAAAGGGCTTGGCTAAGTTGCAGCTAGAGCTAGGACTAGCAGAGGCTCGAAAACAAGGACTAGAACGAGTGCTGATTACCTGTGATGAAGACAACGAAGCTAGCCGTCGCACGATTCTATCTGCTGGCGGTGTTTACGAAAATACAATCGACAGAAGTCAGCGCTACTGGATAGAGTTAGATGGGGAGGTGTCATGAACAATCCCAAACCTCAAGAATGGAAAAGTGAGGAGCTGAGTAAGGGGCGAATCATTGACTATAAGGCCTTTAACTTTGTGGATGGCGAAGGCGTCCGCAACTCCCTCTATGTCAGTGGCTGTATGTTTCACTGTGAAGGCTGCTATAATGAAGCAACTTGGTCTTTCAACGCTGGCATTCCCTATACCAAAGAGTTAGAAGAACAGATCATGGCTGATCTGGCCCAACCCTATGTTCAGGGCTTGACCCTGCTTGGGGGTGAACCTTTTCTCAACACTGGCATCCTGCTGCCCTTGGTCAAGCGGGTGAAAAGAGAGTTGCCTGACAAAGATATCTGGTCTTGGACCGGCTACACCTGGGAAGAAATGATGCTGGAAACACCGGACAAACTGGAGCTGCTTTCGCTGATTGATATTCTGGTGGATGGTCGCTATGATAAGAGCAAACGCAACCTCATGTTGCAGTTTCGTGGCTCTTCCAACCAGCGGATCATCGATGTCCAACAGTCCCTCAAAGAAGGAAAAGTCGTCATCTGGGACAAGCTCAATGATGGCAAGGAATCCTATGAACAAGTGAAAAGAGAGTAGCAAGAGTCGGAGGGCAAATAAATTGATGAAGAGAGGTTTTCGTGGTTTTTCAGTTTGCAAGAAGGGGGCTCTTTTTTCAGACAATTTCATTCTCACTGATAAAATTCAGAAGGATTCATGGTATAATGGAATGGATTGTACGAAAGTTAGAGTGATCCAACTCGTACATTTAAGGAACAGAATGAGGAAATTGACATGACATTAGTTTATCAATCAACGCGTGATGCGAAAAATACCGTAACAGCCAGCCAAGCGATTTTGCAAGGTTTGGCAACAGATGGAGGCTTATTTACTCCAGTTAGCTATCCAAAGGTAGATTTGGATTTTGACACATTGAAAGACGCTTCTTACCAAGAAGTAGCTAAGCTTGTCTTGTCAGCTTTCTTGGATGACTTTACAGCAGAAGAGTTGGACTACTGTATCACCAACGCCTATGACAGCAAGTTTGATACGCCAGCCATTGCTCCTCTTGTGAAACTAGATGGCCAATACAACTTGGAATTGTTCCACGGTTCAACCATTGCCTTCAAGGATATGGCCTTGTCTATCTTGCCTTACTTTATGACAACGGCAGCTAAGAAACACGGCTTGGAAAACAAGATTGTCATCTTGACAGCGACGTCTGGAGATACTGGGAAAGCTGCTATGGCAGGTTTTGCGGATGTTCCAGGTACGGAAATTATCGTCTTTTATCCAAAAGATGGTGTCAGCAAGGTCCAAGAGTTGCAAATGACCACTCAAACGGGTGAAAATACCCATGTCATCGCCATTGATGGAAACTTTGACGATGCCCAAACCAATGTGAAACATATGTTCAATGATGTGGCTCTTCGTGAGAAATTGGCAGCCAACAAGCTTCAGTTCTCATCAGCTAACTCTATGAATATCGGTCGTTTGGTCCCACAGATTGTCTATTATGTTTATGCCTACGCTCAGCTTGTTAAAACTGGCGAAATTAATGCTGGTGACAAGGTTAACTTTACTGTTCCAACAGGAAACTTTGGAAATATCTTAGCTGCCTTTTACGCAAAACAAATCGGCCTACCAGTCGGCAAGTTGATCTGTGCTTCAAATGACAACAATGTCTTGACAGACTTCTTTAAAACTCGTGTCTATGACAAGAAGCGTGAATTCAAGGTAACCACTAGTCCATCTATGGATATCTTAGTATCTTCAAACTTGGAGCGTTTGATTTTCCATCTTTTGGGAAATGATGCGGTTAAGACGGCTGAACTCATGACTGCCTTGAATACGCAAGGTCAGTATGAATTGACAGATTTTGATGAAGAAATCCTTGACCTCTTTGCAGCTGAGTATGCGACGGAAGCGGAAACAGCAGCAGAAATTAAGCGTGTTTATGAGTCAGATTCTTATATTGAGGACCCTCATACAGCGGTTGCTTCAGCAGTTTATAAAAAATACCAAGCAGCGACAGGCGATGCGGCCAAGACCGTAATTGCATCAACAGCTAGTCCTTACAAATTCCCAGTGGTTGCGGTGGAAGCTGTAACAGGGAAATCAGGTTTGAGCGACTTTGAAGCCTTGGCTCAATTACATGAAATCTCAGGTGTAGCCTTGCCACCAGCAGTGGATGGTCTCGAAACTGCTCCAGTTCGTCACAAGACAACTGTTGCAGCAACAGATATGCAGGCTGCAGTTGAAGCCTATTTGGGATTGTAAGTGGGAGTCCCAAAATTAGAAAGCAGAAGTCTCTAGGACTTGACTGAATAAATCTCACAATAGTTCTACAAGCAGAACTCAGTTAGGCAACTAGCTGAGTTTCTTTTCATCAGGAGGAAAGTGTGTCACGTCAACAACAAGTAGATCGACAAATTTTAAGAATTGCCCTTCCAGCCATCGGAGAAAACTTTCTCCAAATGCTCATGGGGATGGTAGATAGCTACTTGGTTGCTCAGTTGGGTTTAGTAGCTGTATCGGGTGTATCCGTTGCAGGCAATATCATTACGATTTACCAAGCTATTTTTATCGCTCTTGGAGCAGCGGTCGTGAGTCTCTTATCTAAAAGTATGGGACAAAAAGATCAGAAAGCCATAGCTCGTCAGGCGACTGAATCTATTAAAGTCACGGTTTTATTAAGTTGTATCTTGGGGGTCTTATCCCTCTGCTTTGGCAAGGAATTGATTGCCCTCTTGGGGGTTGAAGCAGCGGTTGCAGAAGCCGGAGGAATTTATTTATCCCTTGTCGGAGGAAGTATTTTGCTTTTAGGTCTGATGACGACCTTGGGAGCCCTAGTCCGTGTGGCCCATAACCCGCGACTACCCATGTATGTCAGTTTGTTGACCAATGTTTTGAATGCTCTATTATCGAGCATCTTGATCTTTGTTTTTGGGCTGGGCATCGCCGGGGCTGCCTTAGGAACGGTTCTCTCTCGCTTATTAGGGGCTTTCTTGCTCTGGCGTCAGGTTCAACTTCCCTTTGCTCCTTTTCGTTGGGGCTTGGATCGAGACTTGCTCTCCCTTGCTTTGCCTGCTGCTGGTGAGCGCCTCATGATGCGAGCAGGGGATATTGTCATCATTGCTATGGTGGCCGTTTTTGGTACTAGAGCGGTAGCTGGGAATGCTATTGGGGAAGTCTTGACCCAGTTCAACTATATGCCGGTCTTTGGGATTGCGACAGCGACAGTCATGTTGGTCGCCAAAAGTTTGGGACAGAATGATTTACAAGGGATCAAGCAAATCATCAGTAGGAGTTTTTGGATTTCCTTTCTCACCATGCTTCCCCTCGCCCTTACCATCTTCTTGTTTGGAAGTCCTTTGACAGCCCTTTACACTAAGGATCCAGGAGCCCTTGCTGCCTCCTTATCCGTCATTTTGTTCTCTTTACTTGGAACGCCTCTGACAGCTGGGACCGTCATCTATACCGCGGTCTGGCAAGGGTTAGGCAACGCGCGTCTTCCCTTCTATGCGACCACTATCGGCATGTGGGTGATTCGGATTGGCTCAGGTTATCTGATGGGGGTTAGCCTCGGTTGGGGCTTGCCAGGGATTTGGGCTGGTACCCTTTTGGACAATGGATTTCGCTGGATTTTCTTAAAAACACTCTATCATCGGACATGGAAGGAATAAAATGTATGACACGAGCTTTTATTTGGGATTTGGATGGAACTCTTTTGGATTCTTATGAAGCTATTTTAGATGGGATTGCTGAGACTTATGCGCATTACTCTTTGGACTTTGATCGAGAAGCGGTCCATGCCTTTATCCTTCAACAATCCGTCCAGGCACTTCTTGAAGAAGTGGCTAGAGAACATGGTTTGGATGCGGAAGAAATGAATCGTTATCGCGCGTCTAGCCTGCGTGAGAAAAATGCCCAAGTGCATCTGATGTCAGGAGCTAGAGACATTCTAGCTTGGGCCAAAGAGGAAGGGATTGTCCAATTCGTCTATACCCACAAGGGGAAAAATGCTTATCCAATTCTGGAAGATCTAGGGATCTTATCCTATTTCCAAGAGGTTGTCACAACGGACAATGGCTTTCGAAGAAAACCAGATCCAGAAGGAGTCGATTATCTAGTGGATAAGTATCAACTGGATCGGAGTGAGACCTATTATATTGGAGATCGAACCTTGGATGTTGATCTGGCAGACAATGCAAGAATCGGGAGTATTAATTTTTTGGATTACAAGCCGGATGTCAATCATGCGATTCGTCATTTGGATGACATTCGCCTCTATTTTGAAGAAGAAAAAAGTTAACTTATTTAACAAAGCTAGGCTTCTTTGTTGCTGGAATGGCGCTATGAAAAGAATCCGTAAACAATTTGTTTTGGAAATGAAATAATTCCTTAAGAAATCTTTAAGATAAATCCGATATAATAAAACCATAAACAAAGACCTCCTAACTTTGTTTATGAAATCCTAAAACTTTTCTTTTTCATAATAATCTCCCTAAAAGGCCACCAAATCCGGTGGTCTTTTACTTTGCTTTTCTTAGGGCTACGATGGCAAGGGCTCCATCTTCAGTTACCGGTCTGCAGCAAAAAACAACTGCATGCTTTGCGCCTCAGCTTTTAGTTTTCTTAAAGCTTTCTATAAGGAATGGTTTAGGTTTGAGCTGTATACTAAACTCATCCAATAAGAAATGAGGTACAGAAAATGAAAATCTCAGTTAATTATCCAAAACGCTTTAAGAAATTGCCACAACAAGGTTCTTGTTACGGCGAATAAACACTTCTCTTCATTTTTCATAAGAAATTCCTAAAGAAGGCTCTACCCGAAAGGGTAGAGTTTTTATGTACCAGAGACCTTGTGATTCGTGGTATAATAAGCCTATGGAAAAAAAGAACAAATTACTACTCATCGACGGGTCTTCCGTCGCTTTTCGTGCCTTTTTTGCACTTTATAATCAAATCGATCGCTTCAAAAATGCCAATGGGTTGCATACCAATGCGGTCTATGGTTTTAACCTCATGTTGAGCCATCTCTTGGAGCGCATCCAACCAACCCATGTCCTCGTTGCTTTCGATGCAGGCAAGACGACTTTTCGGACGGAGATGTATGCCGACTACAAAGGAGGCCGGGCAAAAACTCCAGATGAGTTCCGTGAGCAGTTTCCTTTCATTCGTGAACAACTGGATCATTTGGGGATCCGCTATTATGAGCTAGCCCAGTATGAGGCAGATGACATCATTGGAACGATAGATAAGATGGCCGAAGCTAGCTCGGTGCCCTTTGATGTCACCATTGTCTCTGGGGATAAGGATTTGATCCAGCTGACAGATGATAATACGGTGGTTGAAATCTCCAAAAAAGGGGTGGCAGAGTTTGAAGAATTCACTCCAGCCTATCTGAAAGAAAAGATGGGACTGACACCAGAGCAGTTTATTGACCTCAAGGCCTTGATGGGAGATAAGTCGGATAATATCCCGGGTGTCACCAAAATCGGAGAAAAGACAGGGATCAAACTACTCCTAGAGTATGGCTCTCTCGATGGCATTTACGAGCATATCGATGAGATGAAGGCCTCTAAGATGAAGGAAAACCTCATCAACGACAAGGAGCAGGCCTACCTATCCAAGACTCTCGCGACCATTGATACCAATGCGCCCATTGAGCTTGGCCTGGATGATATCATCTATACGGGCCCTCATCTAGAAAATCTCGCCAAGTTTTATGAGGAGATGGGCTTTAAGCAACTTCGCCAAGCCTTGGATCTCAGTGGAGAAGAAGTAGCTCCTGTAGCCATTGACTATACAGAAGTCGAGCAAGTCACTTCAGATATGCTTGCGGAAGATAGTTTCTTCCATTTCGAGATTTTTGGGGACAACTACCATACGGAACCCATCATCGGCTTTGCATGGGGGACCAAAGGTCAGCTCTACGCGAGTACAGATACTGGTCTTTTACAAACACCGATTTTCAAAGAATTTCTCGAAAAAACGCCCCTCAAGGTCTATGACTTTAAGCGGGCCAAGGTCTTGCTCAGCCACTTGGGCATTACCTTGCAAAAGCCGGCTTTTGATAGTCGATTGGCTAAGTATCTCTTGTCGACCGTAGAGGACAATGAAATTTCAACCATTGCGAGTCTCTATAGTCAGATTGCGCTACCGTTGGACGAAGTCGTTTATGGCAAGGGAGCCAAAAAAGCTATCCCAGAAAAGGCGGTCCTATTAGAGCATTTGGCACGAAAAGTCGCTGTTCTACTGGATACCGAAGGGCCCATGGTGGAGCAGTTGCAAGCCCATGACCAATTGGATTTGCTCTATGATATGGAGCAACCACTAGCAGCTGTTTTGGCCAAGATGGAAATCGCGGGGATTAAGGTAGAGCGCCAGACCCTAGAAGATATGCAGGTGGAAAACGAGGTGGTCTTGGAACGCTTAACTCAAGAAATCTATGAGCTTGCAGGAGAAGAGTTTAACATCAATTCTCCAAAACAATTGGGGGTCATTCTCTTTGAAAAATTGGAACTCCCTCTTGAATATACGAAGAAGACCAAAACCGGCTATTCAACAGCCGTCGATGTCTTGGAACGCCTAGCTCCAATTGCACCGATTGTATCTAAGATTCTTGAATACCGCCAAATCGCAAAAATCCAGTCTACCTATGTGGTGGGCTTGCAAGAGGCTATCCTAGAGGATGGAAAAATCCATACCCGCTATGTGCAGGATTTGACGCAGACAGGCCGTTTGTCCAGCGTGGATCCCAACTTGCAAAACATTCCTGTCCGTTTGGAACAAGGCCGTCTCATTCGTAAGGCCTTTGTCCCAGAAGAGGAAAATAGTGTCTTGCTCAGTTCGGACTATTCACAGATTGAATTGCGCGTCTTGGCCCATATTTCGGGAGATGAGCATTTGATTGATGCCTTTCAGCATGGGGCAGATATCCATACATCGACTGCTATGCGCGTCTTCAACATTGAAAAACCAGAATATGTAACGCCGAATGACCGGCGGAATGCAAAAGCGGTAAACTTCGGTGTGGTTTATGGAATTTCCGACTTTGGACTGTCTAACAACCTAGGGATCAGTCGAAAAGAAGCCAAGGCCTACATTGAGACTTACTTCGAACGCTACCCTGGCATCAAGGACTATATGGAGAGAGTGGTGCGGGAAGCGCGTGATAAAGGCTATGTGGAGACTCTCTTCAAGCGTCGTCGGGAGATTCCAGATATCAATTCTCGCAACTTCAATGTTCGAGGCTTTGCGGAGCGAACAGCTATCAACTCACCAATCCAAGGATCGGCAGCCGATATCTTGAAAATTGCTATGATCCACTTGGACCAAGCGCTAGAAGCAGGAGCATACAAGACCAAGATGCTCCTTCAGGTGCACGATGAAATCGTTCTGCAAGTACCAAGTGATGAACTGGCAGCGATCAAAGAGCTCGTCAAAGAGACCATGGAATCCGCTATCGAACTTGCGGTACCACTGGAAGCCGATGAGAATGAAGGCAAAACATGGTATGAAGCCAAATAAGATTAAGTTTGTTCAAAACAGAAAGCGGTAGGAAACTTTTCAGTTTCCTACCGCTTTTAACGACAAACACTTGCAATGCCTTCCGTATTGTTATACTATTTAAATAAAGGAAACGCATACAAAAGGAGATTCTTATGGCTTATTCATTTCGCAATCCTAGTGATGGCATTATCAAACATTACCTAGAAACCAGCAAGATCATCGCTGTGGTTGGATTATCTGACCGTGAAGATACGACCAGTCATCGTGTTAGCAAGGAGATGCAAGAGCGGGGCTATCGGATTATTCCTGTCAACCCTCGTGCAGCCGGTGGCCAAATCCTTGGAGAAAGGGTGTACGCTAGCCTGCAGGAAATTCCTTTCCCAGTAGATATCGTCGATGTTTACCGTCGCAGTGAGTTTTTGCCAGATGTAGCGCGTGACTTTATCGAGTCGGATGCGAAGATTTTCTGGGCACAATTGGAGCTGGAAAATCAAGAAGCAGAAGAAATCCTTCGTGGAGCTGGACGAGAAGATATCGTCATGAACCGCTGTATCAAACGCGAGCACACTCGTTTGGTCTTAGGAGAAGGATAGCCTTTGATTTATCCCAGAACCTCGCGTCTTTCATCCGGTGATTAAACTGATACGGGAGATGAAATAAATACAGACGGATTTCCCTAACAGAGATAAAAGAACCCACCTAGTGCTTTGGAGAATGGCTCCAATCGAAGGTGGGTTTTCTTGTTTTCTTTGTTAATCAAGTGGATTAGACTTTGGTAGATCCGGCGCCTTTTGCTGGAAGCGACTGTCCGCCTGCATCCGTTTTTGAAGGAGGGTATGGTAGAAGATGATTTGGCAACTGGTTGCATAAGGTTTGACATAAAAATTCGCCATTCCTAAAGTGAAAAAAGATAGAATTTGCCAACCAAGCAGGCTCAAATCAAGAACAAGGCGGTGGCTCTTAAAGCCTTTCATCTCTTCCTTACTTTGGCGGAGGATAGACATAGGCCCATCATAGGTTCCTGTCATCAGTCGACTATATAGGATCAACTCGACCAAACTATACTGGTAATAAAAAGGGAGGAAGAGCAGGAGCCCAACCAGAGCCATTAAGAGGCCGGTCGTCATCGTTGGAGCTAACTTTAGAATTGCTTGAACTTCTGGAGTATCCGCTCTAAGGGTAGACGTAGTGGAGGAGGATTCATTGATAGCGAGAACGTGATAGCTGACCACCGTTAAGAGGAGTTGACTCACATAGAGGAGACTCCCCCACAAAGACAGGATCACTTGCTTAATGAATAGCGTCAAAAACGCAGGTGTAAAATACTGGCTCTGAAAGATGGTGAAGATACCAAAGTTCTTTTCTCCCTTGCTAGAGGCAGAAATCAAAAAGCGAAAAGTTGCCCCTAAATAGAGAAAAGACAGGATAAAACCAACAATCGCAGGAAAAATCTGCCGACTTAGAAGAAAGAGTATCCCTTCTCTAAGTTCCATGTGAGCAAGTGTTTCAGTGATGTCTGTCCCTGTCAGCATGTAACTTGCAAGGATTGTCAGGAAAGTTGGTAAGGCAAAGTAGGAGAAGACTTTGGGATGTTGCAATTGCAGCTGACGAGCTTGAGCACGAACCAATTTTATATTCATAATGTCCTCTTTCATGGTAGTAGTACCCTTTATTATAACACAAGTCCGTGACAGAGCTGGTAAAATTTGGTACAATCGTACAGGTGCTCACAGGAGATCCTGTGACAGGAATAAGAAGGCTGGGACTGTTTTTCCCAGTACGGAGGTAACCATGACAGATTCACCGATTCAATATCGATTAATCAAAAAAGAAAAGCATACAGGAGCTCGTCTGGGAGAAATTATCACCCCCCACGGGACTTTCCCAACTCCAATGTTTATGCCTGTAGGGACTCAGGCAACCGTTAAGACCCAATCACCAGAAGAACTCAAGGAAATGGGGTCCGGAATTATTTTGGCCAACACCTACCATCTCTGGCTTCGTCCGGGGGATGATCTAGTCGCAAAAGCAGGAGGACTGCACCAGTTCATGAACTGGGACCAGCCCATTTTGACAGATAGTGGAGGCTTCCAGGTCTATTCACTAGCGGATACCCGAAATATCACCGAAGAAGGGGTAACCTTTAAAAACCACCTCAATGGTTCGAAGATGTTCCTCTCCCCAGAAAAGGCCATCTCGATCCAAAATAATCTAGGGAGCGACATCATGATGTCCTTTGACGAATGTCCTCAGTTCTATCAACCCTATGATTATGTGAAGAAATCAATCGAACGGACCAGTCGTTGGGCAGAACGTGGCCTTAAGGCTCATCGTCGCCCTCATGATCAAGGTCTTTTCGGGATTGTTCAAGGGGCTGGATTTGAAGACTTGCGCCGTCAGTCTGCGCGTGATCTTGTTAGCATGGACTTCCCAGGCTATTCTATAGGTGGGTTAGCTGTTGGAGAAAGCCATGAAGAGATGAATGCCGTGCTGGATTTCACAACTCCGCTCTTACCAGAGAACAAGCCTCGCTATCTCATGGGAGTAGGAGCACCAGACAGTCTGATCGATGGCGTTATTCGTGGAGTGGACATGTTTGACTGTGTCTTACCGACGCGGATTGCGCGAAATGGCACCTGTATGACTAGTCAAGGACGTCTGGTGGTGAAAAATGCGCAATTTGCAGAAGACTTTACACCGCTAGACCACGAGTGTGATTGCTACACTTGTAAGAATTACACCCGTGCTTATCTTCGCCACCTCCTCAAGGCAGATGAGACCTTCGGCATTCGCTTGACCAGCTACCACAACCTCTACTTCTTGATCAACCTCATGAAGCAGGTCCGTCAAGCCATCATGGATGACAATCTTTTAGAATTCCGTGAGCATTTCGTCGAAAAATATGGCTATAACAAATCAGGGCGGAATTTCTAGGAAAAGCTAAATAGAAAGAAAAAAGACTACAGCCATCTGAGAATAATAGGAATAACTGATAGACGCAGTGGTTGATTGGTATCTTTGTTCGCTTGTTAAGCTCCAAAGATAACCTAATCAACTGTGCGGGGGCGAGACGATGAACAAATTTGGAAATAAATTTGTTCTGTCTCGCTCCCTTTTTTCTATATATTAGCAACTTTTTTAGCACGCTTTTTCTTTCGAAAACACTTTCATCAAAAAAACGAAAAAAATCTGCTCAAATTCCTTGCATTGGGGCTTTCATTGTGTTAAACTACTATGGTGCTGTGAAAAACAGCTATTAGCTTTGATGCAAGAGGTTGCGACACGCTCGGTTGCATTGCCACGCAACGCGCGTCGGTTTTCTTGTGGAGCTAGCCTATTATCTTAAATAGACGAAAAGGAGAAAAAGATGGCAAACAAAAAAATCCGCATCCGTTTGAAAGCGTACGAACACCGTACACTTGACACAGCGGCTGCAAAAATCGTAGAATCAGCTACTCGTACAGGTGCACAAGTTGCGGGTCCAATCCCACTTCCAACTGAGCGTAGCCTCTACACAATCATTCGTGCGACTCACAAATATAAAGATTCTCGCGAACAATTCGAAATGCGTACACACAAACGTTTGATCGATATCATCAACCCAACTCAAAAAACAGTTGACGCTTTGATGAAATTGGATCTTCCAAGTGGTGTAAACGTAGAAATCAAACTTTAATCTAAAGCTTGATACCTTGAGCATAAAAAACGCTCGTTAAAAACTTTTTGAATAAAAAACTATAGAAAAGGAACTATTTTCTCATGACAAAAGGAATCTTAGGGAAAAAAGTGGGAATGACTCAAATCTTCACTGAAGCTGGCGAATTGATCCCTGTAACAGTTATCGAAGCAACTCCAAACGTTGTTCTTCAAGTGAAAACTGTTGAAACAGATGGTTACAACGCTATCCAAGTTGGTTTCGATGACAAACGCGAAGTATTGAGCAACAAACCTGCTAAAGGACATGTAGCAAAAGCTAACACGGCTCCTAAGCGCTTCATTCGTGAATTCAAAAACGTTGAAGGCTTGGAAGTTGGTGCTGAAATCACAGTTGATACTTTCGAAGCTGGAGACATTGTTGATGTAACTGGTACTTCTAAAGGTAAAGGTTTCCAAGGTGTTATCAAACGCCACGGACAATCACGTGGACCTATGGCTCACGGTTCTCGTTACCACCGTCGTCCAGGTTCTATGGGACCTGTTGCACCTAACCGCGTATTCAAAGGTAAAAACCTTGCAGGACGCATGGGTGGCGATCGTGTAACTATTCAAAACCTTGAAGTTGTACAAGTTGTTCCAGAAAAGAACGTTATCCTTATCAAAGGTAACGTACCAGGTGCTAAGAAATCTCTTATCACTATCAAGTCAGCAGTTAAAGCTGGTAAATAATAAGGAAAGGGGAATACAGTCAAAATGGCAAATGTAACATTATTCGACCAAACTGGTAAACAAGCGGGCGAAGTTGTTCTTAACGATGCGATCTTTGGTATCGAACCAAACCAAGCAGTTGTATTTGATGTGATCATCAGCCAACGTGCTAGCCTTCGTCAAGGAACTCACGCAGTTAAAAACCGCTCAGCTGTTTCAGGTGGCGGACGCAAACCATGGCGTCAAAAAGGAACTGGACGTGCTCGTCAAGGTTCTATCCGCTCTCCACAATGGCGTGGTGGTGGAATCGTCTTCGGACCAACTCCACGTAGCTATGCGTACAAACTTCCTCAAAAAGTTCGTCGCCTTGCACTTAAATCTGTTTACTCAGAAAAAGTTGCTGAAAACAAATTTGTAGCCGTTGATTCTCTTGAATTTACAGCTCCAAAAACTGCTGAATTTGCAAAAGTTCTTGCAGCTTTGAGCATCGATTCTAAAGTCCTTGTTATTCTTGAAGAAGGAAACGAATTCGCAGCTCTTTCAGCTCGTAACCTTCCAAACGTGAAAGTTGCGACTGCTACAACTGCAAGTGTTCTTGACATCGCAAATAGTGACAAACTTCTTGTTACTCAAGCAGCTATCTCTAAAATCGAGGAGGTTCTTGCATAATGAATTTGTATGATGTTATCAAAAAACCTGTTATCACTGAAAAGTCAATGGCTCAACTTGAAGCAGGCAAATATGTATTCGAAGTTGACACTCGCGCTCACAAACTTTTGATCAAACAAGCTGTTGAAGCTGCCTTTGAAGGTGTAAAAGTTGCGAATGTGAACACTGTAAACGTAAAACCAAAAGCTAAACGTGTTGGACGTTACACTGGTTTTACTTCAAAAACTAAAAAAGCTATCATCACGCTTACAGCTGATTCAAAAGCAATCGAGTTGTTCGCTACTGAAGCTGAATAATCTAAGGAGGAAATATCGTGGGAATTCGTGTTTATAAACCAACAACAAACGGTCGCCGTAATATGACTTCTTTGGATTTCGCTGAAATCACAACAAGCACACCAGAGAAATCTTTGCTCGTTTCATTGAAGAGCAAAGCAGGTCGTAACAACAACGGACGTATCACAGTTCGTCACCAAGGTGGTGGACACAAACGTCATTACCGTTTGATTGACTTCAAACGTAACAAAGATAACGTTGAAGCCGTTGTAAAAACAATTGAGTACGATCCAAACCGTTCTGCAAACATCGCTTTGGTACACTACACTGATGGTGTGAAAGCTTACATCATCGCTCCAAAAGGTCTTGAAGTTGGTCAACGCATCGTTTCAGGTCCAGAAGCAGATATCAAAGTCGGAAACGCTCTTCCACTTGCTAACATTCCAGTTGGTACTTTGATCCACAACATCGAGTTGAAACCAGGTCGTGGTGGAGAATTGGTACGTGCTGCTGGAGCTTCTGCTCAAGTATTGGGTGCTGAAGGTAAATATGTTCTTGTTCGTCTTCAATCAGGCGAAGTTCGTATGATCCTTGGTACTTGTCGTGCTACAGTTGGTGTTGTCGGAAACGAACAACATGGGCTTGTAAACCTTGGTAAAGCTGGTCGTAGCCGTTGGAAAGGTATCCGTCCAACAGTTCGTGGTTCTGTAATGAACCCGAATGATCACCCACACGGTGGTGGTGAAGGTAAAGCACCAGTTGGTCGTAAAGCGCCATCTACTCCATGGGGCAAACCTGCTCTTGGTCTTAAAACTCGTAACAAGAAAGCGAAATCAGACAAACTTATCGTTCGTCGTCGCAACGAGAAATAATTTAGAACTAGTCGCTTAAGCGCTAGATGATCCGCCAGCTCGGTAGCGCTCCTTGTGAGCGCAAGCCGCTGTGGTACTATATTTAAAGGAGAAAATAATAAAATGGGACGCAGTCTTAAAAAAGGACCTTTCGTCGATGAGCATTTGATGAAAAAAGTTGAAGCTCAAGCTAACGACGAAAAGAAAAAAGTTATCAAAACTTGGTCACGTCGTTCAACGATCTTCCCAAGTTTCATTGGTTACACTATCGCAGTTTATGATGGACGTAAACACGTACCTGTTTACATCCAAGAAGACATGGTAGGTCACAAGCTTGGTGAATTTGCACCAACTCGTACTTACAAAGGTCACGCTGCAGATGACAAGAAGACACGTAGAAAATAAGGAGAACATAAATGGCAGAAATTACTTCAGCTAAAGCAATGGCTCGTACAGTGCGTGTTTCACCTCGTAAATCACGTCTTGTTCTTGACAACATCCGTGGTAAAAGCGTAGCCGATGCAGTAGCAATCTTGAAATTCACTCCAAACAAAGCAGCTGAAATCATCTTGAAAGTGTTGAACTCAGCAGTAGCAAACGCTGAAAACAACTTTGGTTTGGAAAAAGCAAACTTGGTAGTATCTGAAGCATTCGCAAACGAAGGACCAACGATGAAACGTTTCCGTCCACGTGCGAAAGGTTCAGCTTCACCAATCAACAAACGCACAAGCCACATCACAGTGGTTGTGACAGAAAAATAAGGAGGTAACATCGTGGGTCAAAAAGTACATCCAATTGGAATGCGTGTCGGCATCATCCGTGATTGGGATGCCAAATGGTATGCTGAAAAAGAATACGCGGATTACCTTCATGAAGATCTTGCAATCCGCAAATTTATTCAAAAAGAATTAGCTGACGCAGCGGTTTCTACTATCGAAATCGAACGCGCAGTAAACAAAGTTAACGTTTCACTTCACACTGCTAAACCAGGTATGGTTATCGGTAAAGGTGGAGCAAACGTCGATGCACTTCGTGCAGCTCTTAATAAATTGACAGGTAAACAAGTTCACATCAACATCATCGAGATCAAACGTCCTGACTTGGATGCTCACCTTGTTGGTGAAGGAATTGCTCGTCAATTGGAGCAACGTGTGGCTTTCCGTCGTGCTCAAAAACAAGCGATCCAACGTACTATGCGCGCAGGAGCTAAAGGAATCAAAACCCAAGTATCAGGTCGTTTGAACGGTGCAGATATTGCCCGTGCTGAAGGATACTCTGAAGGTACAGTTCCACTCCACACACTTCGCGCAGACATCGATTACGCTTGGGAAGAAGCAGATACAACTTACGGTAAACTTGGTGTTAAAGTATGGATCTACCGTGGTGAAGTTCTTCCAGCTCGTAAAGACGCTAAAGGAGGTAAATAACCAATGTTAGTACCTAAACGTGTAAAACACCGTCGCGAATTCCGTGGTAAAATGCGCGGTGAAGCAAAAGGTGGAAAAGAAGTATCATTCGGTGAATACGGTCTTCAGGCTACAACTAGCCACTGGATCACTAACCGCCAAATCGAAGCTGCTCGTATTGCCATGACTCGTTACATGAAACGTGGTGGTAAGGTTTGGATCAAAATCTTCCCACACAAATCATACACCGCTAAAGCTATCGGGGTACGTATGGGATCTGGTAAAGGGGCACCTGAAGGTTGGGTAGCACCAGTTAAACGTGGTAAAGTAATGTTTGAAGTTGCTGGTGTATCTGAAGAGATCGCTCGCGAAGCGCTTCGTCTTGCAAGCCACAAATTGCCAGTTAAATGTAAATTCGTAAAACGTGAAGCAAAATAAGGAGAGGTCATGAAACTTACAGAAGTAAAAGAATTTGTTAAAGAACTTCGTGGTCTTTCTCAAGAAGAACTCGCGAAGCGTGAAAATGAATTGAAAAAAGAATTGTTTGAACTTCGTTTCCAAGCTGCTGCAGGTCAATTGGAGCAAACTGGACGTTTGAAAGAAGTGAAAAAACAAATCGCTCGTATCAAAACTGTTCAATCAGAAGCTAAATAATAGACTAGGGAAGGAGAATTTCAATGGAACGCAATAATCGTAAAGTTCTTGTTGGACGCGTTGTGTCTGACAAAATGGACAAAACAATCACAGTTGTAGTTGAAACTAAACGTAACCACCCAGTCTATGGTAAACGTATCAACTATTCTAAAAAATACAAAGCTCATGATGAAAACAACGTTGCCAAAGAAGGCGATATCGTTCGTATCATGGAAACTCGTCCGCTTTCAGCTACAAAACGCTTCCGTCTTGTAGAAGTTGTTGAAGAAGCGGTTATCATCTAATCAAACCTGAAAGGAGAAAACTGAAATGATTCAAACAGAAACTCGTTTGAAAGTCGCAGACAACAGCGGTGCTCGCGAAATCTTGACTATCAAAGTTCTTGGTGGTTCAGGACGTAAATTTGCAAACATCGGTGATATTATTGTGGCATCTGTAAAACAAGCTACTCCTGGTGGTGCGGTTAAAAAAGGTGACGTTGTAAAAGCTGTTATCGTTCGTACTAAATCAGGTGCTCGTCGTAAAGATGGTTCATACATCAAATTCGACGAAAATGCTGCAGTGATCATCCGTGAAGACAAAACTCCTCGCGGAACTCGTATCTTTGGCCCAGTCGCTCGCGAATTGCGTGACGGTGGTTTCATGAAGATCGTATCACTTGCTCCAGAAGTACTTTAATTTTTAAAAAAATCACAAACACAGTCCCCTGGCTCATTGGCCAGGGTGCCCATCGGGCGTAAGAATAAAAGGAGAATAAAATGTTTGTAAAAACTGGCGACAAAGTTCGTGTAATTGCTGGTAAAGACAAAGGTGTTGAAGCTAAAGTCGTTGCTGCTCTTCCAAAAGTAAATAAAGTTGTTGTTGAAGGTGTAAACCTTGTTAAAAAACACCAACGTCCAAATAACGAAAACCCTCAAGGTGCTATCATCGAAAAAGAAGCTCCAATCCACGTATCAAACGTTCAAGTCTTGGACAAGAACGGTGTTGCTGGACGTGTTGGCTACAAATTCGTAGACGGCAAAAAAGTTCGTTATAACAAAAAATCAGGCGAAGTGCTTGACTAATCACGAAGGAAAGGAGAAGTATAATGGCTAATCGTTTAAAAGAAAAATACCTTAATGAAGTAGTTCCAGCTTTGACTGAACAATTTAACTACTCATCAGTTATGGCAGTGCCAAAAGTTGATAAGATCGTTTTGAACATGGGTGTTGGAGATGCTGTTTCTAACGCTAAAAACCTTGAGAAAGCTGCTGAAGAATTGGCATTGATCTCAGGTCAAAAACCACTTATCACAAAAGCTAAAAAATCAATCGCCGGCTTCCGTCTTCGTGAAGGTGTAGCGATCGGTGCGAAAGTAACTCTTCGTGGCGAACGTATGTACGAATTCTTGGACAAATTGGTTTCAGTTTCACTTCCACGTGTTCGTGACTTCCATGGTGTTCCAACAAAATCATTTGACGGACGCGGAAACTACACACTTGGTGTGAAAGAACAATTGATCTTCCCAGAAATCAACTTTGATGATGTTGATAAAACTCGTGGTTTGGATATCGTAATCGTAACTACTGCGAACACAGACGAAGAATCACGTGCATTGCTTACTGGCCTTGGTATGCCGTTTGCAAAATAATATAGGAGGTAAAACTAATGGCTAAAAAATCTATGATTGCTAAGAACAAACGCCCAGCGAAGTTCTCTACTCAAGCATACACTCGCTGTGAACGTTGTGGACGTCCACACTCAGTTTACCGCAAGTTTAAACTTTGCCGTGTTTGCTTCCGTGAATTGGCATACAAAGGACAAATCCCTGGTGTCACTAAAGCATCTTGGTAATTTAAGATATCAAGGGCGTTAAAACTCCAAGTGAAAATAGGAAACTTGACGGAGAAACTCTAGTTTCTAGGAAAGTTTATCTTTTTCACACAGAGTTTAGCCCGGGTTCGGTTGGGCTTGCCAATTTGAACACGAGCTACAGCTTTGGCAAAAAAGACCAATTTATTTCGGAGCAGAGCTCCTACACTAAATTGCCTATTTTTGCTCGTGCTGTTACGCTCTTTGTATCATGTATTAACTAGCAAGTGAAACATTCAAACTACTAGTAAGAGGAGAAATATAAAATGGTTATGACTGACCCAATCGCAGACTTCCTAACTCGTATTCGTAACGCTAACCAAGCAAAACACGAAGTACTTGAAGTACCTGCATCAAACATCAAAAAAGGGATTGCTGAAATCCTTAAACGCGAAGGTTTTGTAAAAAACGTTGAAGTAATCGAAGATGACAAACAAGGTATCATCCGCGTGTTCTTGAAATACGGAGCAAACGGTGAAAAAGTTATCACAAACTTGAAACGTGTTTCTAAACCAGGTTTGCGTGTTTACAAAAAACGTGAAGATCTTCCAAAAGTTCTTAACGGACTTGGAATTGCTATCCTGTCAACTTCTGAAGGTTTGCTTACTGATAAAGAAGCACGCCAAAAGAACGTTGGTGGGGAAGTTATCGCTTACGTTTGGTAATTTATGATGTGAGAGCGTTAAAAGAATGCAGTGAAAATAGGAAGTTTGTAGAAGGAGCGATGCTCCAAGACAAACTTATCTTTTTCACCAAATTCTTAGCTCGAACTCAAATCAAGATACACAGTTCTTAGAGCGTGTTCAGTTCAGCTCTTGAACTAAATAAGTATCTTAAACCCCGTGAAAACTGGCCTTCAAAGGCCTGACAATTTAACAGGAGAATAAAAACATGTCACGTATTGGTAATAAAGTTATCGTGTTGCCTGCTGGTGTTGAACTCACTAACAATGACAACGTTGTAACTGTAAAAGGACCTAAAGGAGAACTTACTCGTGAGTTCTCAAAAGATATTGAAATCCGTGTGGAAGGTACTGAAGTAACTCTTCACCGTCCAAACGATTCAAAAGAAATGAAAACTATCCACGGAACTACTCGTGCCCTTTTGAACAACATGGTTGTTGGTGTATCAGAAGGATTCAAGAAAGAACTTGAAATGCGCGGGGTTGGTTACCGTGCACAACTTCAAGGAAACAAACTTGTCTTGGCTGTAGGTAAATCTCATCCAGACGAAGTTGAAGCTCCAGAAGGAATTACTTTTGAACTTCCAAACCCAACGACTATCGTTATCAGCGGAATTTCAAAAGAAGTAGTTGGTCAAACAGCTGCTTACGTACGTAGCCTTCGTTCACCAGAACCTTACAAAGGTAAAGGGATCCGTTACGTTGGTGAATTCGTTCGCCGTAAAGAAGGTAAAACAGGTAAATAATGTAGATTGGTTGTTTTTCAACCAATCTTCATCTTACCAACTCAGTGCTTAGCACATGATTTTAAAATTAAGAGGTGAAAATTGTGATTTCGAAACCAGATAAAAATAAAATCCGTCAAAAACGCCACCGTCGCGTTCGCGGAAAACTCTCTGGAACTGCTGATCGCCCACGTTTGAACGTATTCCGTTCTAATACAGGCATCTACGCTCAAGTAATTGATGACGTAGCGGGTGTAACGCTCGCAAGCGCTTCAACTCTTGACAAAGAAGTTTCAAAAGGAACTAAAACTGAACAAGCCGTTGTTGTCGGCAAACTTGTTGCTGAACGTGCAGTTGCTAAAGGTATTTCTGAAGTGGTGTTCGACCGCGGTGGATATCTATATCACGGACGTGTTAAAGCTTTGGCTGATGCAGCTCGTGAAAACGGATTGAAATTCTAATAGGAGGACACTAGAAAATGGCATTTAAAGACAATGCAGTTGAACTTGAAGAACGCGTAGTTGCCATCAACCGTGTTACAAAAGTTGTTAAAGGTGGACGTCGTCTTCGCTTTGCAGCTCTTGTAGTTGTTGGTGACCGTAACGGACGTGTTGGTTTTGGTACAGGTAAAGCTCAAGAAGTACCAGAAGCAATCCGTAAAGCAGTAGAAGATGCTAAGAAAAACTTGATTGAAGTTCCTATGGTTGGAACAACAATTCCTCACGAAGTAACATCAGTGTTTGGTGGAGCTCGTGTATTGTTGAAACCAGCTATCGAAGGGGCTGGGGTTGCTGCAGGTGGTGCAGTTCGTGCCGTTGTTGAATTGGCAGGTATTGCAGATGTAACATCTAAATCACTTGGATCAAACACTCCAATCAACATTGTTCGTGCAACAGTGGAAGGTTTAGCTCAATTGAAACGCGCTGAAGAAGTTGCTGCCCTTCGTGGTATTTCAGTTTCTGACTTGGCTTAAGAAAGGAGATTCAAATGGCTCAAATTAAAATTACTTTGACTAAGTCTCCAATCGGACGCATCCCGTCACAACGTAAAACTGTTGTAGCACTTGGACTTGGCAAATTGAACAGCTCTGTTATTAAAGAAGATAACCCAGCAGTACGTGGTATGATTACTGCAGTATCTCACTTGGTAACAGTTGAAGAAGTAAAATAATCTATTTTGAAATAGAACAAGGTTTTCAGGGGTATGAGAAATTTCTCATCCCCTAAAACTAAATATAAGTATAGGCGAGTTTGTAGTCGGGACACCTTTTCCTGATTACATGCGTTAGCAATTTACAAAAGAGGAGAAAATAATAATGAAACTTCATGAATTACAACCTGCTGCAGGTTCACGTAAAGTCCGCAACCGTGTTGGTCGTG
The DNA here is from genome assembly GCF_015553625.1 of Streptococcus australis. GTDB lineage: Bacteria > Bacillota > Bacilli > Lactobacillales > Streptococcaceae > Streptococcus > Streptococcus australis_B. The sequence continues at coordinate 108,911 of NZ_JADNGY010000007.1, forward strand.
GTACTTCATCTGGTAATGGTAAAACTTCTGGCCGTGGTCAAAAAGGTCAAAAAGCTCGTAGCGGTGGCGGTGTACGTCTTGGTTTTGAAGGTGGACAAACTCCATTGTTCCGTCGTCTTCCAAAACGTGGATTTACAAACATCAACGCTAAAGAATATGCGATTGTAAACCTTGATCAGTTGAACGTCTTCGAAGATGGTGCTGAAGTAACACCAGTTGTACTTGTTGAAGCAGGTATTGTAAAAGCTGAAAAATCAGGAATTAAAATTCTTGGTAACGGAGAATTGACTAAGAAATTGTCTGTTAAGGCAGCTAAATTCTCTAAATCAGCTGAAGAAGCTATCACTGCTAAAGGTGGTTCAGTAGAAGTCATCTAAGAGGGGTGACCTATGTTCTTTAAATTATTAAAAGATGCATTTAAGGTTAAACAAGTACGATCAAAAATTTTATTTACTATTTTTATCATACTTGTCTTCCGAATTGGGACCACGATTACGGTTCCTGGTGTGAATGCGAAGATCCTTAACAACTTACAAGATGTTTCCTTCTTGAATATGATGAGCTTGGTGTCAGGGAATGCTATGAGAAACTTCTCTGTCTTCGCCCTCGGGGTGAGTCCTTACATCACGGCTTCCATCGTAGTTCAGCTCCTTCAAATGGATTTGCTTCCAAAGTTTGTTGAGTGGGGGAAACAAGGAGAAGTTGGGCGGAGAAAGTTAAATCAGGCAACGCGCTATATTGCTTTGGTTCTAGCTTTCGTTCAATCCATTGGAATTACAGCTACTTTCCATACTTTGTCACAAGCTAAATTAGTATCGACACCGAACGTTGAAACCTACATCTTAATTGGTGCAATTTTAACGACAGGTTCGATGATTGTGACCTGGTTGGGAGAACAGATTTCAGACAAAGGATACGGAAACGGTGTTTCTATGATCATCTTTGCGGGGATTGTTTCTTCCATCCCAGAAATGATCAAAGGTGTTTATGAAGATTCATTTGTCAACGTCCGTTCTGGACAATTGAACAATTCACTAATTTTCGTAGGTGTATTAATCTTAGCGGTATTAGTGATTATCTACTTCACAACCTTTGTGGAACAAGCACAGTATAAAATTCCAATTCAATACACAAAGATTGCACAAGGAGCACCATCTAGCTCATATCTTCCACTGAAGGTAAATCCAGCTGGAGTGATTCCTGTCATCTTTGCTAGTTCGATCACAGCTGCACCGGCAGCAATTTTCCAAGTCATTAGTGCCATGGGTTACAATGCTGGATGGGTTCGAACAGCACAATCTATGTTAGCAACCAATACACCAACAGGTGTAGCAATGTATGCTTTGCTAATCATTTTGTTTACTTTCTTCTACACCTTTGTACAGATTAACCCAGAAAAAACTGCGGAAAATCTACAAAAGAGTGGTGCCTACATTCCAGGTGTGCGTCCTGGTAAGGGAACAGAAGACTACATGTCGCGTCTTCTTAGACGTTTGGCTACAGTTGGTTCTCTCTTCCTTGGATTCATCACTATTATTCCAATCCTTGCTCGGGATGTCTTTGGTTTAACAGATACAGTTGCTCTCGGAGGAACTAGTCTCTTGATCATCATCTCAACTGGTATTGAAGGAATGAAACAATTAGAAGGTTACTTATTGAAACGCAAATACATTGGTTTCATGGATACAACAGAATAGAATTAGGTTGACATTGTCAACCTTCTATTTTGTTTTTGAATAAGTTTGTTAGATCGTAACAGACTTATTTAAAAACAAAATAAGGAGCAAATGATTATGAATCTATTAATCATGGGATTGCCTGGAGCAGGTAAGGGGACACAAGCGGCTAAGATTGTCGAACAATTTCAAGTTGCACATATCTCAACTGGGGATATGTTCCGTGCTGCAATGGCCAATCAAACCGAAATGGGTGTGTTGGCAAAATCATTCATCGATAAAGGTGAATTGGTGCCGGATGATGTGACAAACGGGATTGTAAAAGAACGTTTGGCTCAAGACGATATTAAGGAAAAAGGATTCCTCTTAGATGGTTTCCCTCGTACAATTGAACAAGCACATGCTTTGGATCAAATCTTGGTCGACCTTGGTCTTGAACTTGAGGGAGTGATCAACATCGAAGTAGATCCATCTTGCCTTCTTGAACGCTTGAGTGGACGTATTATTCACCGTGAAACAGGTGAAACCTACCATAAGGTATTCAATCCACCAGCTGATTACAAGGAAGAAGACTATTACCAACGTGAGGACGATAAACCAGAAACGGTTAAACGTCGCTTGGATGTGAATATTGCTCAAGGTGAGCCAATTCTTGCTCATTATCGTGCAAAAGGGTTAGTCCATGATATCGAAGGAAATCAAGACATTAACGACGTCTTTAAAGATATCCAAAAAGTCTTGGAGAATTTGAAATAAAAACGTTTTAGTCACTTGCAATAATTGACAACAAGTGATACAATGAATTAGTCTGACTTATAATTGTTACCTCTGTGCTCAGAGGAATGAATCGAAATTTATGGAGGTACTTTTGCGTGGCAAAAGACGATGTGATTGAAGTAGAAGGCAAAGTAGTCGATACGATGCCGAATGCTATGTTTACGGTTGAACTTGAAAATGGACATCAGATTTTAGCAACAGTTTCTGGTAAAATTCGTAAAAACTATATTCGTATTTTAGCGGGAGATCGTGTTACAGTGGAGATGAGTCCGTACGATTTGACACGTGGACGTATCACATACCGCTTTAAATAATCGAAAAACTTGGAGGGATAAAAATGAAAGTAAGACCATCGGTCAAACCAATTTGCGAATACTGTAAAGTAATTCGTCGTAATGGTCGTGTTATGGTAATTTGCCCAGCAAATCCAAAACACAAACAACGTCAAGGATAAGATAGAAAGGAGAAAACATGGCTCGTATTGCTGGAGTTGACATTCCAAATGACAAACGTGTAGTAATTTCATTGACTTATGTATACGGTATCGGACTTCCAACATCTAAGAAAATTCTTGCTGCTGCAGGCGTTTCTGAAGATATTCGTGTTCGCGACCTTACACCAGATCAAGAAGATGCTATCCGTCGTGAAGTTGACGCAATTAAAGTAGAAGGTGACCTTCGTCGTGAAGTGAACTTGAACATTAAACGTTTGATGGAAATCGGTTCATACCGTGGTATCCGTCACCGTCGTGGACTTCCTGTTCGTGGACAAAACACTAAAAACAATGCTCGCACTCGTAAAGGTAAAGCTGTTGCGATTGCTGGTAAGAAAAAATAAGAAAATAAAATAAGGAGGTAAAAATCTTGGCTAAACCAACACGTAAACGTCGTGTGAAAAAGAATATCGAATCAGGTATTGCTCATATTCACGCAACATTTAATAACACAATTGTTATGATTACTGATGTGCATGGTAACGCAATTGCATGGTCATCTGCAGGTGCTCTTGGTTTCAAAGGTTCTCGTAAATCTACACCATTTGCTGCACAAATGGCATCAGAAGCTGCTGCAAAATCAGCTCAAGAACATGGTCTTAAATCAGTAGAAGTTACTGTTAAAGGTCCTGGTTCTGGTCGTGAGTCTGCTATTCGTGCTCTTGCTGCTGCTGGTCTTGAAGTTACTGCAATCCGCGATGTGACTCCTGTGCCACACAATGGTGCTCGTCCTCCAAAACGTCGCCGTGTATAATCATCAACAATTACACAGCTTTTCGTTTCAGAGGGAGTATAGCAAATGATTGAGTTTGAAAAACCAAATATAACAAAAATTGATGAAAATAAAGATTACGGTGTATTTGTAGTAGAACCACTTGAACGTGGTTATGGTACAACACTAGGGAACTCTCTTCGTCGCGTATTATTAGCTTCACTTCCAGGTGCTGCTGTTACTTCAATTAACATTGAAGGTGTATTGCACGAATTTGATACAGTTCCAGGTGTCCGTGAAGACGTTATGCAAATCATTCTTAACGTTAAAGGGATCGCTGTAAAATCTTACGTCCAAGACGAAAAGATTATTGAACTTGATGTAGAAGGTCCTGCAGAAGTGACTGCTGGAGATATTCTTACAGATAGTGATATTGAAATTGTAAACCCTGATCATTATCTTTTCACAATCGGTGAAGGATCAAGCTTCAAAGCGACTTTGACTGTAAACAGCGGTCGTGGTTATGTTCCAGCTGATCAAAATAAAAAAGATGATGCACCAGTAGGAACACTTGCTGTAGATTCAATCTATACGCCAGTGACAAAAGTTAATTACCAAGTTGAACCAGCTCGCGTTGGTAGCAACGATGGTTTTGACAAACTAACCCTTGAAATCTTAACAAATGGAACAATTATTCCAGAAGATGCTTTAGGTTTATCTGCTCGTATTTTGACAGAACACCTTAACCTCTTTACGAACTTAACAGAAATCGCGATTGCGACAGATGTTATGAAGGAAGTAGATACAGCATCAGATGATCGAGTACTAGAACGTACCATCGAAGAATTGGATCTTTCTGTTCGTTCATATAACTGTTTGAAACGTGCCGGTATCAATACTGTGTATGATTTGACAGAAAAATCTGAACCAGAAATGATGAAGGTTCGTAACCTTGGACGTAAGAGTCTCGAAGAAGTTAAAGTTAAGCTTGCCGATTTAGGCCTTGGGCTAAAAAACGATAAATAGAGGAGGAATACATGGCTTACCGTAAACTAGGACGCACTAGCTCACAACGTAAAGCAATGCTTCGTGATTTGACTACAGATCTTATCATCAATGAAGCAATCGTAACAACTGAAGCACGTGCAAAAGAAATCCGTAAATCAGTTGAAAAAATGATTACTTTAGGTAAACGTGGTGACTTGCATGCACGTCGTCAAGCAGCTGCTTACGTACGTAACGAAGTTGCATCACAAAACTTTGATGAAGAAACTGGTAAATATTCAGAAACAACTGCACTTCAAAAATTGTTCTCTGAACTTGCACCACGTTATGCTGAGCGCAATGGTGGATATACTCGTATCCTTAAAACTGAACCACGCCGTGGGGATGCTGCGCCAATGGCAATTATCGAATTAGTATAAAATCATCAATTTTGTTGAGTGTTATGATGTTGGAAGAACTGAATGGTTCTTCTTAGTCTAGCTCTGGTCTGCCGCTAGGATTTATCCTAGCGGTAACACTCATCATATTGAGGTAAATGGTAGACGCTTGTTTACGAAATTGCTTTAATTTAAAACAATTTCGTAAGCAGGCGTTTTTTTGATATAATAGAAGAGTTATGACAGTAAAAGAAAAATCAAAAGCACTCGCCCAGCAATTATTGGCAAAGCGTTACCTTGCCTCGCTGAAAAATAATCCAGAGCAGTACATTGGGGTTGAACTCGAATTTCCAATCGTAAATACAATGGGGAATAAAACGGATGTACTGGTTACAAAGGCTCTTTTTAGGTATCTACAAGAAGTTGAAGAGTTTATTGCGATTAAACAAGATGAAGATGGGAATCCAGTCCAGTTACAACATAAAATAAACAAAGATCAAATTGTATTTGAGTTATCTTACAATACCATTGAATTTGCTTTTGAAAAGACTAAAACCATCCAAGAAGTCGAAAGACGGTTGCAACACTATTTAGGAATCATTCAACCATTCTTAAGAGAGAGGCAGCATCAAATAGAAGGAAAAGGCATCCATCCTTATTGGAGAATAAATGAAAATCAACCTGTAAAAATTGATCGTTATAAAATGCTGATTCAATTCTTACAACTGTCTGGACAAGATCCTAACCATCGATTCCATGATTATCCAGACTATGGAACCTTTATTTGTGGCAATCAAGTACAATTAGATGTTTCAAGAACGAATTACTTGGAAATAATTAATGCGATGAATAAGGTAGAGCCAGCAAAAGCATATCTGTTTGCTAATTCCATTTTCGATGGAGAAGACTGGGATACGAAGATCTCAAGAGATATTTTCTGGGAAGATTCCATGCATGGCTATTATCAGGAAAATGTTGGTGTAAATCCTAAAGAGTTTATAAATGAAAAGGACTTTCTAGAATATTTAGCGAAGACAGCCTTGTTTTATGTTTATCGTGAGAATGAAATCTTATATTTCGAACCTATTAGAGTAGAGGATTATCTCGCAAAAGAAAAAATAGTAGCCTATCGCTTAGATAGATCTAGACAAGAAATAAAACCGCAAGAAGAGGACCTAAAGAATCATAGAAGCTACCATTTTCAAGATTTAACAACAAGAGGAACCATCGAATATAGAAGTGTTTGTACTCAACCATTAAATAAAACATTTGCACCAATTGCATTTCATGTCGGATTGCATCATAATATCAAAGAATTAGACGAGTATTTAGCTCAAAATATAGTTTTTGATTTTAGTAAAGAAAATCCGAAAGAATTAAGAAGGCAATATTCGAAAAAACAGTTAACTGAAAGTGAATTGGTGAAAATTAAACAATATTCGTTAGATCTGTTAAAAATATCAAAAAGAGGATTGATGGATCGTGGAAACCAAGAAGAGGTTTATATCGAAGAAATCATAAAAGAGCTTGGGAAATGCTGATTTAACAGCATTTCCTTTTTTAAAATCAAAAAAACAACAAAAAATTTAAAAAAATAGAAAAAAGATATTGACAAGTTTTCATGGTCGTGATATACTAATATAGTTGTCGCGCGAGAGCGACAAAGACCTTTGAAAACTGAACAAGACGAACCAATGTGC
>NZ_JADNGY010000008.1 GCF_015553625.1 Streptococcus australis
CCGAACACAGAAGTTAAGCCCTAGAACGCCGGAAGTAGTTGGGGGTTGCCCCCTGTGAGATATGGTAGTCGCTTAGCTTTTTTCCGCCATAGCTCAGTTGGTAGTAGCGCATGACTGTTAATCATGATGTCGTAGGTTCGAGTCCTACTGGCGGAGTAAGTGCCCGAAAGGGTTTTTTTATTTTTCTTTTTTATTAGATAAGTAAAAAAGGTTCTTTCGAACCTTTTTTTAGTTAAAGAATACATTGTATAGAGCTTTTATGGCTTGTTTTTCTTGTTCTTGATTAACTACAAACATGATAGAAACTTCACTGGATCCTTGGGAAATCATTTGGATATTAATGTTGTTTTCTGATAAAGCTTTCGTAGCTGTTGCAGTTACACCGATCTGATTTTTCATATTTTCTCCTACTATCATGATAATAGAAAGATCATGTTCGATTTCTGCATAGTCCACTTGTAAGTCTTGGATTAAATGTTTTAGGATTTCTTGTTCTTTAATTGGGGTTAGTTCTTTCGAACGTAGAATGACCGATAAATCGTCAATTCCTGTTGGCATGTGATCCCAACTAATATTCAAATCTTCTAAAATTTGTAATAGTTTTCTACCAAAACCGACTTCTCTATTCATTAGGTACTTTGTGGTATTAATGCTGACAAATCCAGAATCTCCTGCTATTCCAACAACTTTAACTTTTTCATCGGTATGGTTCAGCACAATCTTGGTACCTGGATGTTTTGGATTGTTGGTGTTTTTAATGACCATTGGAATCTTTCCACGATATGCAGGTACGAGTGCTTCATCATGGAGGACACTGAAGCCAGCATAGGCTAATTCTCGCATCTCTTTATAAGTTAATTCAGGAATAGAATGAGGATGTTTAATGATTCCTGGGTGGGCTGAAAAAATACCGTCTACGTCCGTAAAGTTCTCGTAGAGATCTGCTTTAACTCCGGCTGCGATAATGGATCCTGTAATGTCAGATCCTCCTCTTGAGAATGTACATACTTGGTCTTCTTTTGTAATTCCAAAGAATCCTGGGATAACTAAAATCTCATTATGGTTTATCAGTTCTTCAATCTTGTCATAACTAGAAGGGAGAATACGGGCATTGCAAGGTTCACTTGTTACAAAAATACCTGCATTTTTTGGGTGGATATATTTTGCTTCTAAGCCTTTTTTAACAAAGTAGGCTGCAATCAGTTTTGCATTATTGTTTTCTCCAGCTGCCAAGAAGGTATCATATAAGAAGGTGTTATCGGATTTGGGAAGTGTTGCAAGAGACTTGATATCTCTAGAAATCTCTTCAATTATTTCCTCGTCCAAGTCTAACTCCTCTGTAATAGAACGATAGCGATTGATAATCCATTCTTGACTTTGACTAGTATCTTTTCCGTTGGTATATTCTTTGTAATACTTAATGAGGGCATCTGTAACTTTTGTATCCTCAGGATTTCGTTTTCCTGGGGCAGAGACGACAACGTATTTACGGGTTTCATCTTCTTTAACGATATTGAATACTTTTTCTAGCTGGGTAGCAGATGCTAATGAACTACCACCAAATTTAACTACTTTCATGTGGACTCCTTTACACAACTTTCTTTAAATTATACCAAAGATAGGGCCTTGTTACAATCTAAAATAGCACTGTTATCAAGGGAGTCTTTCGGATGAGACACTTTGTTATGAAAATGTAATTTACTTCTCAAAGTAGTTGTGCTAAAATAATATAAAAATAAACAAGTTCAACTATCAAATAATTTGAATAGCTAATTAGTAAAGAGGTAGCTTATGGTGTTCGAAACGATTATATTTTCTGTAGAAGAGGATCTCGCATCCATTATTTTAAATAGGCCTGAGGTTTCAAATGGTTTTAACATTCCAATGTGTCAGGAAATTCTTGAAGCATTAGAATTAGCTGAGCAGAACGCAGACGTTCGTTTTATTTTATTTAAAGCAGTCGGAAAGGTTTTTTCAGTCGGTGGTGATCTAGCAGAGATGAAACGGGCTGTCGATGCCGATGATATCGATTCTTTAACGCAAATTGCGGAATTGGTTAATCAAATCTCTAAAAGAATGAAGCAAATTCCAAAACCAGTGATTATGGTTGCAGATGGTGCGGTTGCAGGAGCAACTGCTAATATGGCAGTAGCGGCAGATTTTTGTATTGCGTCTGATAAAGCGAAGTTTATTCAAGCCTTTGTTGGAGTCGGTTTAGCTCCTGATGCAGGTGGTCTTTTCCTTTTAGGAAGAGCGATTGGTTTGAGTAGAGCAACTCAGTTAGCGATGACTGGTGAACCATTAGGTGCTGAAAAGGCTCTGGAATATGGAGTTGTTTATAAGGTTTCTGAAGTAGAAAAATTAGATAAGACTGCCAATCAACTTCTCATGAAGTTAAGACGTAGCTCAGACAATTCTTTTGCTGCGATTAAGGAGTTGGCATGGTCTAGTATGTTGATTGACTGGGATCGCTATGCCGAAATTGAGTTGAAGTTACAAAGAAATCTATCTCTAAAAGAAGACTTCAAAGAGGGAGTGATAGCCTATTCAGAGCGTCGGCGGCCAAAATTTCAAGGAAAATAAAAACGTAAAATTTCTATGTTTTTGTTGTTGAGGCTTGCTATTTGGTTTGAATTTTGATAAAATTCGATTATCAAAGTAATGAATAGGGGGTGTGGTTTTTGAATTTTCAACTAGTCAATGATTATCTTACATCCATTTTTAACAACGTATTAGTCATCGAAGAAACTAGTTTACGTAGCAGTCGATTTAATGATGTTTCTATCAAGGAAATGCACACAATTGATGTGATCGGCTCAACACCAAACGCAACTCCAAGTGATATTTCGCGTTCGTTAATGGTAACGTTAGGTACAGTCACTACCAGTTTAAATAATCTTGAACGAAAAGGTTATATTGAACGAACCAGGTCTGAAGTTGATCGTCGTGTTGTCCATTTGAGTTTGACAAAAAGAGGAAAGCTCTTGTATCGCCTTCACCAACAATTTCACAAGCGGATGGTCAATCAGATTATCGATGGGATGTCTCCAGATGAACGGAAAGTGATGCAAAAAGGTTTGCAGAACCTTTATCGTTTCTTGGAGGAGTTGAAATAATGACTTTTGCAAAAATAAGTCAAGTAGCCCATTATTCGCCTAGCCAAGTGATTTCCAATCAAGATCTTTCTGAACGGATGGATACCAGCGATGAGTGGATTGCAAGTCGGACGGGAATTCGAAAGCGCCATATATCCAAGTCGGAGTCAACCAGCGATTTAGCTGCGGAAGTAGCTCGTCGCTTGCTTAAAAAGAGTGGTTTACATGCGGATCAGATAGATTTTATCATTGTTGCAACGATTTCTCCGGATTCTATGATGCCATCTACAGCTGCTCGTGTTCAAGCTAAAATTGGTGCCTCTAAAGCCTTTGTTTTTGATTTGACCGCTGCTTGTAGTGGATTTGTATTTGCGCTTGCGACTGCTGAAAAGTATATTCGCTCTGGCCAGTACAAACGAGGAATCGTTATCGGAAGTGAAACCTTATCGAAAGTGATCGATTGGGAAGATCGGACAACAGCAGTCTTGTTTGGGGATGGTGCTGGCGGTGTTTTATTGGAAGCTTCCGAGCAACAAACTTTTTTAGCAGAAAGTCTGTTTTCAGACGGTTCCCGTGGAGAAGTTCTTCAATCATCATCTGTTGGTTTATCTTCACCATATTCTGATAAGGAAGAAGATAAAAAATATTTGTCAATGGATGGGAGAGCAGTCTTTGATTTTGCCATTCGGGATGTGGCTAAGAGTATTAAAAATACGTTAGCAGATGCTCCAGTGCCTGTTGAAGAGATTGATTTTTTTCTTCTGCACCAAGCAAATGACCGTATCTTAGATAAAATGGCTAAGAAAATCGGGGTTGATCGGGAAAAACTTCCTGCAAACATGATGGAATATGGTAACACGAGTGCCGCAAGTATTCCAATTTTATTATCGGAGTGTGTCGACCAAGGACTGATCAAATTGGATGGAAGTCAAACAATTCTTCTGTCTGGATTTGGTGGAGGTTTGACATGGGGCTCACTTCTTGTTACAATCTAGTTAAACATGTGGTAACACATTTTAAAAATTTTTTATTATTTTAAGGAGGCCAATCATGGCAGTATTTGAAAAAGTACAAGAAATTATCGTTGAAGAACTTGGTAAAGAACCATCAGAAGTAACACTTGAGTCTACTTTTGAAGATCTTGAAGCTGATTCATTGGATTTGTTCCAAGTGATTTCAGAAATTGAAGATGCATTCGACATTCAAATTGAAACTGAAGAAGGATTGTCTACTGTAGGTGACCTTGTTGCTTACGTAGAAGAAAAAACTAAATAATAATGGATGAGAGTATCGAAAGATATTCTCTCTTGTTTAGGTAATAGTTTGACGCTCAAAGCAAAGAACCGCTTTCAAACTATTACTTAAGCGAAAATGAGGAAGGTACTATGCAAACACGAATTACAGAAATATTAAACATTAAATATCCAATTTTCCAAGGTGGTATGGCTTGGGTAGCAGATGGAGATCTTGCTGGAGCTGTATCCAATGCAGGTGGTCTTGGGATCATCGGTGGAGGAAATGCACCTAAAGAAGTTGTCAAAGCGAATATTGATCGTGTCAAATCCATTACTGACAAACCTTTTGGAGTGAATATCATGCTCCTCTCTCCTTTTGCAGATGACATTGTTGACTTGGTTATCGAAGAAGGGGTTAAAGTTGTTACCACTGGTGCAGGGAATCCTGGGAAATATATGGATCGTTTCCACGAAGCTGGCATTACCGTTATTCCAGTTGTACCTTCAGTAGCTTTAGCAAAACGGATGGAAAAACTAGGTGCGGATGCTGTGATTGCTGAAGGAATGGAAGCAGGTGGGCATATTGGTAAATTGACTACCATGACCCTGGTTCGTCAAGTGGTCGAAGCTGTTTCTATTCCCGTTATTGGTGCTGGTGGTGTGGCTGATGGTGCTGGAGCAGCTGCAGTCTTCATGCTTGGAGCAGCTGCTGTTCAAGTGGGAACACGATTTGTCGTAGCTAAAGAATCAAATGCTCACCAAAACTTTAAGAATAAAATCTTGAAAGCTAAAGACATTGATACAGTAGTGTCTGCGTCAGTTGTTGGCCATCCAGTTCGTGCGATTAAGAATAAATTGGCTTCTGCCTATAACCAAGCGGAAAAAGATTTCTTGGCAGGTAAGAAGACTCAAGAAGAAATTGAAGAATTAGGAGCAGGTGCTCTTCGCAATGCTGTTGTGGACGGAGACGTTGATAACGGATCTGTGATGGCAGGACAAATTGCAGGTCTCGTAGGTAAAGAAGAAACCTGTGCTGAAATCTTGGAAGATATCTATTTTGGAGCTGCTAAAGTCATTCAGAAAGAAGCAGCTCGCTGGGCAGATGTCAAATTCTAACAAGTAAAGGAAAGGAAGAGGACAGTGACAAAACGTGCTTTCTTATTTGCTGGTCAAGGTGCCCAAAAATTGGGGATGGCTAGTGACTTGTATGCAACTTATCCGATTGTTAAGGAGACATTTGATACTGCAAGTCAGATTTTGGGCTATGATTTACGAGAATTGATTGATTCTGATGAAGACAAGCTCAATCAAACACGCTTTACCCAACCGGCTATTTTGACAACTTCAGTAGCTATTTATCGTCTATTAGCAGAAAAGGGCATGACACCGGATATTGTTGCCGGTCTCTCCCTAGGAGAATATTCTGCTTTGGTTGCTGCAGGTGCTCTTTCTTTTGAAGAAGCAGTCGCTTTGGTAGCCAAGCGGGGTGAATTTATGGAAACAGCTGCGCCTGCTGGAAGCGGGAAGATGGTAGCTGTTATGAATACTGATCCTGCCTTGATTGAAGAAATCTGTCAACAGGCTTCTGAAAAGGGAGTTGTAACACCAGCTAACTACAATACTCCTGCCCAAATTGTGATCGGTGGAGAGGTTGAAGCTGTGGATTATGCAGTTGAACTCTTACAAGAAGCAGGGGCAAAACGGTTGATTCCTCTAAATGTCTCTGGTCCTTTCCATACGGCCTTGCTTGCTTCTGCAAGTGAAAAACTAGCGACTGAACTTGAAAAAGTTACTTTTAAGGACTTTAGCTTGCCTTTGGTTGGGAATACAGAAGCAAAGATCATGAAATCAGACGAAATCAAAGCTTTATTAGCTCGCCAGGTGATGGAGCCTGTTCGTTTCTATGATTCGATTGCGACGATTCAAGAGTTTGGAGTAGATGAAGTGATTGAAATTGGTCCAGGTAAGGTCTTGACTGGTTTCTTGAAAAAGATTGATAAAACTCTTCCAACGAAAAATGTGGAGGATCAAGCCAGCCTTGATGCCCTACTGAACGAATAAGATGAGGTGACTATGGAACTAAAGAATAAAAATGTATTTGTTACTGGCTCAAGTCGAGGCATTGGATTGGCTATTGCGCATAAATTTGCGTCAAAAGGTGCCAACATTGTCTTAAATAGTCGTGGAGAGCTCCCAGCAGGTCTAGTGGATGAATTTGCCTCATACGGTGTGAAGGTAGTTGGCGTTACTGGGGATGTATCCCAAGCTACGGAAGCGAAACGAATGGTCGCGGAAGCGATTGAAGCACTTGGTTCAGTAGATATCCTTGTCAACAATGCTGGGATTACCAATGACAAGCTCATGTTGAAATTGACGGAAGAAGATTTCGAGCAAGTCTTGAAGGTGAATTTGACCGGTGCTTTTAATATGACACAATCAGTCTTAAAACCGATGACCAAGGCGCGTGAAGGTGCTATCATTAACATGTCGAGTGTTGTCGGTCTGACAGGAAATGTTGGACAAGCCAACTATGCTGCCTCAAAAGCTGGTTTGATTGGTTTTTCTAAATCGGTAGCACGTGAAGTAGCTGGTAGAAATGTCCGAGTCAATGTCATTGCGCCGGGCTTCATTGAGTCTGATATGACAGAAGGACTTCCTGAAAAAATTAAAGAAATGTCTCTCGCTCAAATTCCAATGAAACGATTTGGAAATACAGAAGAAGTAGCAGATGTTGCAGTCTTTCTTGCGACTCAAGAATATCTAACAGGGCAAGTCATCGCAATTGATGGTGGCTTAACCATGCAATAAAAAGAGGTAGGTTTTGAAATGAAATTAAATCGTGTTGTTGTAACAGGCTATGGCTTGACATCTCCAATCGGAAACACTCCAGAAGAATTTTGGAATAGCTTAAAAGAAGGAAAGATTGGAATTGGTCCAATTACAAAATTTGACCACAGTGACTTTGCTGTTCATAATGCAGCTGAAATCCATGATTTCCCATTTGATAAGTACTTTATCAAGAAAGATACAAACCGCTTTGACAACTACTCTTTGTATGCCTTGTATGCCGCTCAAGAAGCTGTGAATCATGCAGGTTTAGATGTAGAAACTATTGATAAAGATCGTTTTGGTGTCATTGTTGCTTCTGGTATCGGTGGTATTAAAGAAATCGAAGATCAAGTGATTCGCTTGCATGAAAAAGGACCAAAACGTGTCAAACCAATGACACTTCCAAAAGCTTTGCCAAATATGGCATCTGGTAATGTTGCGATGCGTTTTGGAGCTAATGGAATTTGTAAATCGATCAATACTGCTTGTGCCTCTTCCAATGATGCAATTGGGGATGCTTTCCGCGCTATTAAGTTTGGTTTCCAAGATTTGATGTTGGTGGGTGGTTCAGAAGCTTCTATTACGCCATTTGCAATTGCCGGTTTCCAAGCCCTAACAGCTCTTTCAACAACAGAAGATCCAACTCGTGCTTCTATTCCATTTGATAAAGATCGGAATGGATTTGTAATGGGTGAAGGATCAGGTATGTTGGTACTTGAAAGTTTGGAACACGCTGAAAAACGTGGTGCAACCATTCTTGCTGAAGTGGTGGGCTACGGTAATACCTGTGATGCTTACCATATGACTTCTCCACATCCAGAAGGTCAAGGTGCTATCAAGGCAATGAAGTTGGCTTTGGATGAGGCAGAAATTGAACCAGCTCAAGTTGATTATGTCAACGCCCATGGAACCTCTACTCCAGCAAATGAAAAAGGAGAAAGTGGTGCAATCGTTTCTGTATTTGGTACAGAAGTTCCAGTATCTTCTACAAAATCATTTACAGGTCACCTCTTGGGAGCAGCAGGGGCAGTTGAAGCTATTGCGACAATTGAAGCAATTCGCCATCAATATGTTCCAAAAACTGCTGGAACACAAGAGTTATCAGATTATATTGAAGCCAATGTCATCTTTGGTGAAGGGCAAGAACGTCCGATTTCCTATGCTATTTCCAATACATTTGGATTTGGAGGACACAATGCTGTCTTAGCCTTTAAACGTTGGGAGGGATAAAGTGAATATTCAAGAAATTAAAGACCTAATGAGTCAATTTGACCAATCCAGTCTTCGTGAATTTAGCTATCAAAATGCAACGGATGTGCTATCATTTAGTAAAAATACTGGCAGTGTAGCTAGCTCGCAACCTGCTACGCCAGCTCCTGTAGTTCAGGAAGTGGCGCCCGCTGTTGAAAGCCCTGTTGTTCTCGCAGAAGAACCAGCTGCTCCGTCAGCTCCAGAAGTTGCTCCAACAGTAGCAGCAGAAGGGGAAGTAGTTGAAAGTCCTCTTGTCGGTGTAGCTTATTTAGCTTCAGGTCCAGATAAACCAGCTTTTGTTCAGGTTGGAGATAGCGTTTCAAAAGGCCAAACTTTATTGATTATTGAAGCAATGAAAGTCATGAATGAAGTTCCTGCGCCAAGAGATGGAATCGTCACTGAAATCCTTGTTTCAAATGAAGAAATGGTCGAGTTTGGGAAAGGATTGGTACGGATTAAATGATCGATATTCAAGCTATTAAAGAGGCTCTTCCGCATCGCTATCCGATGTTGTTGGTGGATCGCGTCCTTGAAACAAGTGAGGATACGATTGTAGCCATTAAGAATGTGACGATCAATGAGCCCTTCTTTAATGGGCACTTTCCAAGCTACCCAGTAATGCCAGGTGTCCTCATTATGGAAGCCTTGGCACAAACTGCCGGTGTCTTAGAATTATCCAAACCAGAAAATAAAGGGAAATTAGTCTTTTACGCTGGAATGGATAAGGTTAAATTTAAAAAACAAGTCGTTCCGGGAGATCAGCTCGTGATGACGGCTACCTTTGTCAAGCGTCGTGGTTCGATTGCGGTCGTGGAAGCAAAAGCGGAAGTCGATGGGAAATTAGCTGCTAGCGGGACCCTAACATTTGCAATTGGTAACTAGGGAGGTTTCTATGTTCCGAAAAATTTTAATCGCGAATCGTGGTGAAATTGCGGTCCGGATTATTCGAGCTGCTCGTGAATTAGGAATTGAAACAGTCGCTGTCTATTCAACGGCTGATAAAGAAGCCTTGCATACCTTACTAGCGGATGAAGCAGTTTGTATTGGGCCTGCCAAGTCAACCGAGTCTTATTTGAACATGAATGCTGTTTTATCTGCAGCAGTTTTGACTGGATCAGAAGCGATTCACCCAGGATTTGGATTTTTGAGTGAAAATTCGAAGTTTGCCACCATGTGTGAAGAAGTAGGGATTAAGTTTATTGGACCATCAGGATCTGTTATGGATATGATGGGTGATAAAATTAATGCCCGAGCACAAATGATCAAAGCAGGCGTACCTGTGATTCCAGGATCAGATGGTGAAGTTCATACAGCTGAAGAAGCCTTGGAAGTTGCTGATCGGATTGGCTATCCTGTTATGCTGAAGGCGTCAGCTGGAGGTGGCGGTAAAGGTATCCGTAAAGTAGAACGGGCAGAGGACCTAGTTCCAGCTTTTGAATCTGCTTCGACAGAAGCTAAGGCGGCCTTTGGCAATGGAGCTATGTACCTTGAACGTGTCATCTACCCAGCTCGTCATATTGAGGTTCAAATTTTGGCTGACCAATTTGGACATGTGGTTCATTTGGGTGAACGGGATTGTTCCCTTCAAAGAAACAACCAAAAAGTCCTCGAAGAATCTCCATCCGTAGCAATCGGTAAGACAATTCGAGACCAAATCGGATCTGCAGCTGTCCGAGCAGCAGAATCTGTTGGCTATGAAAATGCTGGGACAATCGAGTTTCTTTACGATGAAGGAAAAGGCGAATTTTACTTCATGGAGATGAACACTCGGGTTCAAGTAGAGCATCCTGTGACAGAATTTGTTACTGGAATTGATATCGTGAAAGAGCAAATTAAAATTGCTGCTGGGCAAGAATTGTCTGTAAGCCAAGAAGATATTCAAATCTCTGGCCATGCCATTGAATGCCGGATCAATGCAGAAAATCCTGCCTTTAACTTTGCACCTAGCCCAGGAAAAATCACCAATCTCTATCTTCCAAGTGGAGGAGTCGGCTTGCGTGTGGATTCAGCTGTCTATCCTGGCTATACGATTCCACCTTACTACGATAGTATGATTGCCAAGATCATTGTCCATGGAGAGAATCGTTTTGATGCCTTGATGAAGATGCAACGCGCCCTCTATGAGTTGGAAATTGACGGTGTAATGACCAACAGTGATTTCCAATTGGATTTGATTTCAGATTCGAATGTGATTGCTGGTGATTACGATACCGCCTTTCTGATGGAGACATTTTTACCAAATTATCAGAAAAATCAATAAACATTGAACTTTGTAAATGTGAGATTCATTTTCACAAGGAATGAACGCGCACAATTACAAAGTTCTTTTACCAAGTAAGGAGAAGTTGATGGCTTTATTTTCTAAAAAAGATAAGTACATTCGAATTAATCCCAATCGGTCGGCCATTGAAGCACCTCAGCCGAAACCAGAGGTTCCAGATGAGTTGTTTTC
Organism: Streptococcus australis; assembly: GCF_015553625.1. Lineage (GTDB taxonomy): Bacteria > Bacillota > Bacilli > Lactobacillales > Streptococcaceae > Streptococcus > Streptococcus australis_B. The sequence continues at coordinate 10,863 of NZ_JADNGY010000008.1, forward strand.
TCAGTGTCCGGGCTGTAAACATACCATTTACCAAAAGGATCTAGGAAGTGAACGTCTGTGTCCTAAGTGTGGCTATACCTTCCGTATTTCTGCTGTAGAACGGCTTCAATTGACAATTGATCCAGGAAGCTTTATTGAACTGTTTACGGGTATTGAGACCAAGGACCCGCTTAAGTTTCCAAACTACAAGAAGAAATTGGCGACTGTTCGTGAATTAACAGGGCTTGATGAGGCTGTGTTAACAGGAACTGCAAAGATTGGGGGCCATAAAGTCGCTCTTGGTATTATGGATTCCAATTTTATCATGGCTTCTATGGGCTCTGTGGTCGGTGAAAAGATTACCCGCCTATTTGAATTGGCGACAGAAGAAAAGCTCCCAGTCGTGCTCTTTACAGCTTCTGGTGGTGCTCGGATGCAAGAAGGAATCGTCAGTTTGATGCAGATGGCTAAAATCTCTGCAGCTGTTCAAAGACACTCAAAAGCAGGCTTGTTTTATCTTACCGTTCTAACAGACCCAACAACAGGAGGGGTAACGGCGTCATTTGCAATGGAAGGGGATATCATCATTGCAGAGAGTCAAGCCCTTGTGGGATTTGCAGGTCGTCGAGTGATCGAGTCAACCGTGCGGGAACAGTTGCCGGATAATTTCCAAAAGGCTGAATTTTTACAAGAGCATGGCTTTGTGGATGTGATTGTCCAGCGTAGTGATATGCGTTCAACAATCGCAGACTTGTTAGCCTTTCATGGAGGGAAGTAATGACAAGAATAACACAAATTATTAAAGAAGCTCGTGACCAAGGACGTTTGACAGCTCTTGATTATGCTCATGGAATTTTTGAAAACTTTATCGAACTACATGGAGATCGGAATTTCCGAGATGACGGTGCAGTGATTGGTGGAATTGGTTGGCTTGGAGATCAAGCGGTAACGGTTGTCGGGATTCAAAAAGGAAAGAATCTTCAGGATAACCTAAGTAGAAACTTTGGTCAACCCCACCCTGAAGGTTATCGAAAAGCTTTGCGTCTGATGAAACAGGCGGAGAAGTTTGGTCGTCCAGTAGTAACCTTCATCAATACCGCGGGTGCTTATCCGGGTGTTGGCGCTGAAGAACGGGGACAGGGTGAGGCTATCGCGCGTAACCTCATGGAAATGAGTGATTTAAAGGTTCCGATTATTGCAATTATCATCGGAGAAGGAGGCTCAGGTGGCGCCCTTGCTCTGGCTGTAGCGGACAAGGTCTGGATGTTGGAGAACTCTATCTATGCCGTCTTGAGTCCAGAAGGATTTGCTTCTATTCTATGGAAAGATGGAAGCCGTGCCATGGAAGCTGCTGAGTTGATGAAGATTACTTCGCATGAGTTGTTAAATATGGATATTGTGGACAAGGTGATTCCGGAGCATGGTTTCTCAAATGGAGAACTACTAGCTCAAGTGAAGAAGGAAATTCAAGCAGAATTGAAGGAACTACAAGCTTTGTCTCTCGAAGATCTGCTAGAGCAACGCTACCAGCGTTTTCGTAAATATTAAAAAAACTGGGCTTGCAGATGCAAGACTCAGTTTTTTTATCTTATCTTATCTTATTTTGGTGCAATAACTTCAGCTCCACCCATGTATGGACGAAGGACTTCTGGAATGGTTACAGAACCATCTGCGTTTTGATAGTTTTCAAGAATAGCAGCGACGGTACGTCCAACAGCCAATCCAGAACCATTCAAGGTATGAAGAAGTTTCACTTTACCATCTGCTTCATCACGGTAACGGATTTGCGCACGACGGGCTTGGAAATCTTCTGTATTGGAACAGCTTGAGATTTCACGGTAGGTGTTTTGAGCAGGAATCCAAACTTCCAAGTCATAAGTCTTAGCAGCTGAGAAGCCCATATCTCCTGTAGAAAGAGCAACGACACGGTATGGCAAGTTTAGTTTTTGAAGGATGTTTTCAGCGTTGGCTGTCATTTTCTCCAATTCTTCGTATGATTCTTCCGGTTTGGCAAATTTGACCATTTCAACCTTATGGAATTGGTGTAAACGGATCAAGCCACGAGTATCTCGACCGGCAGAACCAGCTTCTGAACGGAAAGATGGGCTCATGGCAGTAAAGTAGATTGGCAAATCTTTGCCATCGATGATTTCATCACGGTAGTAGTTCGTTAGAGGCACTTCAGCAGTTGGGATCAAGACATAGTTAGTATCGCTGAGTTCAAAAGTATCTTCCTTAAATTTTGGATATTGCCCAGTACCAAACATAGAGTCATGGTTGACCATGTAAGGGGTGATGACTTCCGTATAGCCTTCCTTACCGTGCTCATCTAGCATAAAGTTGTAGATGGCACGTTCCAAACGAGCTCCCAGGCCTTTATAGAAAAGGAAGCGTGCACCAGTAACTTTCCCACCACGTTCCCAGTCAAGGATGTCTAAGTCCTCGCCAAGATCCCAGTGGGCTTTTGGTTCAAAGTCAAACTCACGAGGAGTTCCCCAACGGCGAACTTCTACGTTATCGTCTTCGTCTGCTCCAATAGGAACACTGTCAGCTGGGATGTTTGGAAGAGTAGTGGTAAATTCTGTCAATTTCGCATCGATTTCTGCCAATTCTGCATCGAGTGCTTTGACTTCTGCAGAAAGAGTTTGCATGGCAGCAATCTTATCATCTGCATTTTCTTTGTTGCGTTTGGCTTGGGCGATTTCAGCAGAAACGGTGTTACGCTCAGCCTTGAGGCCTTCTACTTTGACCAAGATGTCACGACGCTTGGCATCGATTTCTTTCATTTCGTTCAAGATGGCAGCATCTACACCGCGTGTCGCTAATTTTTCAGCAACTGCATCAAAGTCTGTACGAATCCGTTTAATATCTAACATAGCTTCTCCTTTAACAAAAAACACACCTGTCAGAGTGTTGGAGTGGCAGAGCCACGGTTCCATCCAACTTCACAGGTGTGCACTTGATTCGATATTGTATTTTAACTAAACGGTAGAATTCAATTAAGATTTCTATCTGCTCGCAGCAACCGCAGACTTTCTGAAAGATTTTCTTAATTTACTTATCCGTTTTCGTTTATTATACAAGAAAAGCAATTATTTTGCAAATAGATTTTTAATTTTAGCTACGATGGTTTGGATCAAGGTCGGTAGCTTGACAATTTTATCATTTCCTAAATGTTCTCGTGCAATTTTCAAGATTTTTCCCGAGTCTTTAGAAGCAAAGAGAAATTTTGATTCTTTGGTATAGATTTCAAAATGGCGGCTAATTTTACGTCCGGATACATTAGCTCCGATTTGTTCGATATCCTGCCAGGGAATTTGGATGTAGTCTTCAACATTTGCATCCGCATAAAATTCGAAAGCAGCATTCCCAACTAAAATTTTTCCAACCTTTCCTCCAACCCCTAGATAAGAGACACCAGTGGTATGGAATTCCACGGTTTTATTCTGTGATTGCGCCATGTGCTCCTCCTGTAACTATGTTCATTTCATTATATCATAATAAAAAGAAGGTCGAAACCTTCTTTTTTGTTGATCTTTGCTTACATCAAGCCCGCAACGTGTGCCAAGACACCGATGACAAAGAGGGCGATGATGATAGTGATAGGAGATACTTTCTTCTTAAGCAACCACATACAAGCAAAAGTAAGAAGTAAGCCCATCAAACCAGGAATCAATGAATCCAAGTTTTGTTGGAAAGTCGTAACTTTTTCCGGTGTTTGAGATAGGCCTGAACCAACTTGAGCGAAGGCTTCTTGGATTCCCTTGTATCCTTCAGGAAGTTTATCCCAGTGGATATAAGCTTTATCGTCTAGCTTAACTGATGAGACATTGAAGATAAATTTAATCGATACCCAACGTTCTACTAAGACAGCGAGGATAAACATCCCAAGGATAGAAGCTCCTTTAGTGATATCTTGCAAGATTCCACCAGACATATCTTTGGTAATTTCAGAACCGGCTTTGTATCCAAGTTCTTGGGTATACCACAAGAAGGACATACGAATTGCGTTCCATGCAAGGAAGAAGATGAGTGGACCAAGGATATTACCAGTCAAGGCAAGAGATGCACCAAGTGCTCCAAGGATCGGACGAACTGTAAACCAGAAGACTGGATCTCCGATACCAGCCAAAGGCCCCATCATACCAATTTTAACCCCTTGGATAGCAGCATCATCAATAGCAGCACCGTTTGCTTTTTCTTCTTCAAGGGCAAGAGTAACCCCGATGATTGGAGCAGCTACGTATGGGTGAGTGTTGAAGAACTCCATGTGACGCTCAAGAGCAGCCGCTTGGTCTTCTTTCTTGGTGTAGAGTTTTTTGATAGCTGGGATCAATGAGTAAGCCCAACCCAAGTTTTGCATCCGTTCGTAGTTCCAAGAACCTTGCAAGAAGGTTGAACGCCACCAAACTTTTTGACGATCTGATTTAGATAATTGTAATTTTTCAGTCATGATAGTGTCACACCTTTCTTAATAGTCTTCGAGAATATCGCCGATTGGGTCATTAGAAGTAGCGACTCCGCCACCTCCGTTGCCACCTTTCTTAGAAAGTGAAAGGTAAATCAAGGCAAGGGCAACACCAATCGCTCCAAGAGCAATCAAAGTTAATTCGCTGACGGCAGCAAGTGCAAAACCAATGGCAAAGAATGGCCAAACTTCACGGCTTGCCATCATGTTGATAACCATAGCATAACCAACGGCTACAACCATACCTCCACCGATTTGCATACCGTCTGACAACCAAGCAGGCATCGCTTCAAGCGCACCTTTAACAGTTTCAGCAGGGATCATCAACAAGAGGGCTGCAGGAATAGCGATACGAAGACCTTGAAGAAGAAGAGCTACAAAGTGAGCGCGTTCTACCCCTTTGATATCACCTTTTTTAGCAGCAGCATCGGCAGTGTGGACCAAACCAACAGAGAGAGTACGGACGATCATGGTCAAGAAAAGACCAGCGACTGCAAGTGGAATAGCCACACCTTGAGCCACAGCGATTCCTTTAGAACTAAAGTCACCACCAAGAACCAAGATAATCGCAGCAGCGACAGATGCAAGAGCAGCATCGGGTGCAACGGCAGCTCCAATGTTTGCCCAGCCAAGTGCAAGTAATTGAAGGGAACCACCAAGCATCACACCGGCAGTCAAGTTACCTGTTACCAAACCGATTAAGGTACAAGCAACAAGTGGTTGGTGGAATTGGAATTGGTCAAGGATACCTTCAAGACCTGCTAAGAAGGCAACAACGACCACTAATACCATAGAAATAATAGACATGTTTAAAATCCTTTCGTAAGTAATCGATTATTGAACGTTAGCTTTGTTAATTAAGTCAAACAAATCTTTCTTAGAGTCATTTGGCACTTTACGGACATCAAATTCTACTCCAAGATCACGCATTTTTTCAAATGTAGCCACATCTTCTTTATCCATTGACAACACATTGTTAACCATGGTTTTACCAGTTGAGTGGGCCATTGAACCAACGTTCAAGGTTTTAATCGGAACACCACCTTCGATGGCACGAAGAGCGTCTTGAGGTGTTTCAAATAAGATCAAAGCATGTGTTTCACCAAAGCGTGGATCTTTTGCGACGTCGATCAATTTTTGAATTGGGACTACGTTTGCTTTTACACCATTTGGTGCCGCCTGCTTAATCAACTCTTTACGGAGTTCATCTTTGGCAACTGAGTCTGAAGCAACGATAATGCGATCTGCTTTTGAATCAGGAGTCCAAGCAGTAGCGACTTGTCCATGAAGGAGACGAGTATCGAGACGAGCAAGGTTGATTTTGAGTTTGCCATCTCCAATCACTGTTCCCTCTGGAATAGCAGCTTGGGCAACAGGAGCAGCTGAAGCAGTGCTTGCTTCTTCGACAGGATTCAATTCTTCTGGAAGAGCTTTGATTCCATCTTTAGATTCTTTGATGATGTTTGCAGCGATTTGATCAACGCCTGCATTTGCATCCATCAAACGCTCTGTATAAGCTTGAATCAACATCGGAAGGTTTAATCCAGTGATGATCGCAAATTTACGATCTGGATTTTCCCCCATGACACGACTAGCTTGGTTAAATGGAGAACCACTCCAAAGGTCAGCCAAAACCAAGATTTCATCTTCTGCATCAAATGCGGCAACAGCAGCATTGAATTTAGCATAGAGATCATCTGGGCCTTCACTTGGCATGAACGTAACCACTTGAACTTTCTCTTGATCCCCAAAGATCATCGAGCCGGATTGGTGGATTCCAGCTGCAAATTCACCGTGGCTAGCAATAATGATACCAATACTCATTATTGACATTCCTCCTTATAAAATTTGTTTGACTTTCAGTTTAAGAAAACTTTAAGCTAATTTATTATAAAACGTTTTCATCATAAAGTCAATTTTTCAGTACTAAATTAAAGGAAAAAGAAGGTTTTTTAATATATTAATTTGTTAATATTTATCTTCGAGTGCTAGCAGAGTTTTTTACGACTGAACTCGAAAAGCCTTTGGAAATCCTTGACAAAATGGGAGTGAAGGGGATTCGAAGTTTCTGAAAAGATAAGTAGTAGCTTCTGAGGGGTAAAATAAAGATATAGAAACTCCTTGTAGGCCCTGCTTATGAGAAAGTGAAAAAGACCAGCCCAATTGGGTTGGTCTCAGATTGAAGCCATAGTCTTATGAAAAACTTTCCTTAGGTGAGTACGGACGTCAGCGAACTTCTTCGAAGTTCCATAACTAATTATTGAGCCTAAGGTCTCAATAATTCCGAGTGTCTGAAACAATTGTGTTTCAAGCACTTTTCCCACAGCGGAAAGTTTTTTCCTTTTCTTAAATGACTAAAACGTAAAAGTCATTTAAGAAAATCATCTAGCTATTTTATGTAAAACAATAGTTTGTCTAAATTCAAAGACCAGCCCTCTTGGACTAGTCTTGTAGGTTCGTTTATTTAGTTAGTGAAGTCAAGTACCATACGTCCTTGAATGGTTCCGGCTTCCATTTCGTCAAAGACCTTAACAGCATCTTCTACTGGACGTTTTTGAACGACTGGCACTACCAAACCTTCTGCACCAAATTGGAAAGCTTCTTCTAAGTCTTTACGAGTTCCAACAAGAGAACCAATGACTTGGATACCATCTAATACTGTTTTCACAATGCTGAGCTCCATCATTTCAGAAGGAAGTCCGACTGCAACAACGCGACCACCCGCACGAACTGAATCTACTGCTTGGTTGAAGGCTACTTTAGAAACGGCTGTTACGACAGCAGAGTGAGCTCCACCATTTGTTTTTTCTTTGATCAATCCTGGGACATCTTCGACTTCACGACCATTAATGACAAAGTCTGCCCCAACTTCTTTAGCCAATTCGAGTTTATCATTGTTGATATCAACAGCGATGACATGAGCGTTGAAGACTTTCTTGGCATATTGAACAGCTAAGTTACCCAAGCCACCAGCTCCATAGATAACGATCCATTGGCCTGGTTCAGCTTTGGCTTCTTTGATAGCTTTGTAGGTTGTAACACCGGCACAGGTAATAGAAGAAGCTTGGGCTGGATCTAATCCCTCTGGTACTTTTACTGCGTAGTCTGCAGTTACGATACATTGTTCAGCCATTCCTCCATCAACAGAGTAACCAGCATTTTTTACAGTACGGCAAAGAGTTTCGCGACCAGTTGTACAGTATTCACAAGTGCCACATCCTTCGAAGAACCAAGCAACACTGACACGGTCACCAACTTTTAAACTTGTCACATCTGGAGCAAGTTCTTTAACAATCCCGATTCCTTCGTGTCCAAGAACACGGCCTGGAACTTTACCGAAGTCTCCGTGAGCAACGTGCAAGTCCGTGTGGCAGACACCACAGTATTCGATTTGAACAAGAGCTTCCCCTGTTTCTAATGGGCGCATCTCCTTGTTTGCAACAATTTCAACACCAGTACCTTCTGGATTTACAACAACAGCTTTCATAGTTTTCCTCCTCAAGAGCTTAGTTGAATTAGAGACGGTAATAAAACGAGAAGTAACATCACTTGAATCATTATCGTATGAAACGAGCTAGGCTCCTTTTTTATTTTTGTTATGTTAATTTTATCACAAACTCCATCAGTTAGCAAGCGTTTACATAGAAAAATTTTCTGAAAATAAACTTAACTGGTTAAATTATTTTCAGAAAAAGTCCCTATAAAGTTTCGTATGTTTGAGAAAACAAAAAAGCTTGAATCCTTTCTTGTAAAAGGTGATTCAAGCGATTCACTTTATTTATAGGAAGAGTTTTTCTAGTTGACGAGCAACGCCGTCCTGATCATTTGTATACTCGGTTTGTTTATCGGCATAGGGGAGGAGGACAGGATTGGCGTTTTTCATTGCATAACCAGTTCCTGCGAAAGCCAACATGTCTGTATCGTTTTGTTCGTCTCCAAAGGCAATCAGATCTTTCCGATTAAGTCCGTAAGTCTCGAGGAGATAGTTGAGGGCAAAGGCCTTATTGACGCCTTTTGGAGCACATTCAAGAATGTTGAGGGGACCACCCCAGCTATTGATTTCTAGATCGTGATGGTAGTAATCACGCATTTCTTCGGCTAAAGCATACTTATCTTCAGCGCGTGTTTGAAAGAGGATGGCGTTTGGGTTTTCGGTAACTTTACGGGCTTCGAATTTTGTTTTGGAGGAGATTTTTGAAACCCCAAATAAGGCGGGATCAATCGTATGGTGGTAGGTATGGGTGACATAAAACTTATTTCGGTACTCTCCTGCAATAAAGTCCGCCTGGATGTCATTTTCTCTCTCGACCATATCGAGGAGGTATTTTTTATCAAGGGTCATGGATAGTTCTTTCGACCATTTTTTATTTGGAATATGAGTGAGAGCGCCGTTAAAGTTAATCATGGGACTTTCCAATCCCAATTCCTTATAGATGTGATCTGCCATTCGATAGGGACGCCCAGTTGTAATAATGACCTGGTGGCCTTGTTCACTGACTTTCTGGATGGTTTCAATCGTATAGGATGATAATTTGCTCTCAGAATTTAATAAGGTGCCATCTAAATCGACAGCAATTAGTTTTTTATTCATAGGAAGAATCCTTTCATTTGTATGGTTTTTCGAACTCTAAATAAGGAGTATAGAAGTGCCATATTTTAAGAAGAATGCTACCATTATACCAGATAAATAGGAAAATTTCAGTCTTTCGAATGGTAAATAATGTGGCAGAAAAGATTGTTCAGATGAATCTCTTGTAAAAGTGAATGATATTTGATAAGATATTAGTATTGTTCGTGATTGAGTCGCGAGCAGATTTATTTTTTTTAAGGAGTTTATTAGAAAAATGGATAAGTTTTTTAAACTATCTGAACACGGAACGACGGTTCGTACAGAGGTATTAGCTGGTTTAACGACCTTCTTTGCCATGTCTTATATCTTATTTGTAAACCCTCAAATGCTCTCCCAAACAGGAATGCCTGCTCAAGGAGTATTTCTAGCAACCATTATTGGGTCAGTCGTCGGGACTCTCATGATGGCTTTCTACGCGAATCTGCCTTATGCCCAAGCACCAGGAATGGGCTTGAATGCCTTCTTTACCTTTACAGTGGTATTTGGGATGGGCTATTCTTGGAAAGAAGCCTTGGGAATGGTCTTTATTTGCGGACTAATTTCATTGGTTATCACATTAACCAATGTTCGGAAAATGATTATTGAGTCCATTCCAAATGCTTTGCGTTCAGCTATTTCAGCTGGTATCGGAATTTTCTTGGCCTATGTTGGAATTAAAAATGCTGGCTTGTTGAAGTTTTCGATTGATCCGCATACCTATACGGTGGCAGGAGAAGGGGCTGACAAAGCGAATGCAGCGATTACAGCAAATTCTGCAGCGGTCCCAGGACTTGTTAGTTTCAATAGTCCGACAGTCCTCCTTGCCTTGGCTGGCTTAGCCATTACTGTTTTCTTTGTCATCAAGGGCATTAAAGGAGGAATTATCCTTTCTATCCTTACGACAACAATCCTCGGTATTGTGTTTGGAATTGTTGATCTTTCAACGATTGACTTTGGTAGTACCCATCTTGGAGCAGCTGTCAATGATCTTGGCAAAATTTTTGGAGCTGCACTTGGTTCAGAAGGATTAGGTTCTTTGATTACCAATACTTCTCGTCTTCCTGAAACCTTGATGGCTATTCTCGCTTTCTCATTGACAGATATCTTTGATACTATTGGTACCTTGATTGGAACAGGTGAAAAAGTTGGTATTGTTGCCACAAATGGTGAAAATCACCAATCCGCTAAATTGGATAAAGCCCTTTATTCAGATCTAGTAGCGACATCTGTTGGTGCAATTGCGGGTACTTCGAATGTGACGACTTATGTTGAGTCAGCTGCGGGTATTGGAGCTGGTGGACGGACTGGTCTGACAGCCCTCGTAGTAGCCCTTTGTTTTGCTGTGTCAAGTATTTTTAGTCCCCTTCTTGCCATTGTTCCAACTGCTGCGACAGCACCAATTTTGATTATCGTTGGGATCATGATGTTAAGTAGCTTGAAAAACATCCATTGGGATGATATGGCAGAAGCTGTACCAGCCTTCTTCACCTCTATCTTTATGGGGTTCAGCTATTCAATCACAAATGGGATTGCAGCAGGTTTTATTACCTATACAGTGACCAAACTTGTCAAAGGTGAAGCCAAAGATGTTCACAGTATGATTTGGATTTTAGATGCTTTGTTTATCCTGAACTTTATCAGTATGGCCTTGCACTAGAATGGAAATAGAGGAAAGCTTGGACAAATAGTCCAAGCTTCTTTTTATTGTTTCATGTGAGCTAGAAGGATGATTGACTAAAAATTGTGGGCAAGAATCAATTATTTTTGGTATAATGGTGGAATGAAAAGTCAAAATGAACAAGAGTTGATTGCGATTGGGAAACAGTTGGGTCAACGATTAGAAAAACAGGATGTAGTGATTCTTACTGGAGATTTGGGGGCAGGAAAAACAACCTTTACAAAAGGCCTTGCTCAAGGTTTGGACATTCGCCAGATGATCAAAAGTCCTACTTATACTATCGTGAGAGAATATGAAGGACGCTTGCCCTTGTATCACCTGGATGTCTATCGTATTGGGGACGATCCAGATTCGATTGATTTGGATGACTTTTTATTTGGTGAAGGGGTTACCGTCATTGAATGGGGAGAGTTGCTAGAGACCAGTCTTCCTGCTGGATATTTAAAGGTTGAACTGCTCAAGGACGGTGACGGACGTGAGATACGCTTGTCAGCTGTCGGTGAACGTGCAGAACAATTAAGGGAGTCATTTCTGACTTCTGTAGGAGCTTGAAGATGGAACAGGTACTAGATCTCTTTTTGAAAGAGGCTGAAGCTTCGGATGCACAGTCTTTACTTGAATTTTTTAAAGATGTAGCGACTGAATCTGATTTTACGACCTTGGCTCCAGAAGGACTTGGGATGACCAAGCAAGAGTTGGAAATGTTTGTGGAAAAACAAGCGCAAACAGACAATCAATTATGTCTCTTGTTATACTTGGGTGAGGATCTGGTAGGCGTCTTAAATATTGTCGCGGATCAAAATAGAGCCTTGCGCCATATTGGAGATCTCTTTATTGTTATCCGGAAGATATACTGGAATAAAGGCTTAGGTCGCCTTCTTCTAGAAGAAGGAATCGCATGGGCGGAAGGTACCAACCTCCTTCGGAAGTTAGACCTCAGTGTCCAAGTTCGAAATGAACGGGCTATCCATCTCTACCAAACGCTAGGATTTGAAATTGAAGGTCTCCGCAAGAGAGGCCTGTACAAGGAAGGGGAATATCTGGATGTTTACCTAATGGGCAAACTGATAGATGGACAGAATCAATGATTAAAAAAATTCTATTAATGTTTTTTAGTTTGTTAGCAGTAACGACGATTGGGATTGGGGCGTACGGGTTGACCATCCTTAATCAGTCAACAAATACGTTGAGTAAGACCTACAAAGGGATTGGCGGTGAAAACAATGTCATTGCAGAAAACAAACCAATGACCATCTTGCTCATGGGGGTTGATACTGGATCAGGCTCACGAGAGGATCAGTGGGTAGGAAACAGTGATACGATGATTCTGGTGACGGTGAATCCACAGACCCGTGAAACAACCATTATGAGCTTGGAACGAGATATCTTAACCAATATTACGCAGGATGGAGAAACTTTTCAAGCTAAGCTGAACGCAGCTTATGCTCAAGGTGGGGCCGAGTTGGCCATTGAAACCATCCAAGATTTGATGAATATTCATATTGACCGTTATGCGATGATTAATATGAAAGGCCTAGTCCAACTGGTTGATAAGGTCGGCGGAATAACGGTAAACAATCCATTTGATTTCGATATTTCGATTGAAGAAAATGAACCGGAGTATACAGCTAAAATTCCACCTGGTCGTCAAGAAATTGACGGAGAACAAGCGTTAGTATACTCACGGATGCGTTATCAAGATCCAGAAGGAGACTATGGTCGTCAAAAACGTCAACGAGAAGTCATCGAAAAGATCATCAAGAAAATATTGACTTTGGATGGTCTGAGCAATTATCAAGGAATTATTGAAGCGGTTAGTGATAATATGCAGACCAATATCTCCTTGGATACGGATAGTTTGATGCAGTTGATGGGCTATCGAGATGCCTTGAAGAACATTCGTATGGAACAGTTGAAAGGTGAAGATGCTACCCTTGCCGATGGCGGAAGTTACCAAATTGTTACTTCAGAACACCTGTTGAAGATGCAGAATATACTGCGTAAAAGTCTTGGTTTATCGCCTTTGCGCAAGCTTAAAACGAGTGCTGTTTTATTAGATGGAGACGAAGCTAGTGGAACTGTTTCATCAGAAAGTGGTGAAGCTTCAGTAGAATCGAGCCAGGATACTGGTGGAGGATATTATGAACCTTCCTATGTTCCAGAAACTACTGTAAGCTCAGAAGCAATTACACAATACCAACCTACCACTCCTTCTGCGGATACAACGGTAGCTGGTGCTGGAGGAAACTAAATCATTTCTCTTCTAAAAATAAAAAGGTTTTGAGACGACTGTCTCAAAACCTTTTTTGCTTATTCGTGATTTGATTTCTCAGACCAAATAGTTTGGATTTGTTCTACAGAAGCATTGGCTTGCTGAGAGAAGACCCTTGCTTTATAGGAAAAGTCTTCCAGTAATTGATTTAAAAGGACTCTTTGATCTTGGATGATTTCAATATTTTTTTTGATGTTAGAAAGGTTTGATTGGATTCCTTCGGTTAGTTGTTTGGTTTCACTGAATTCATTTTTCAGAGGTTCGCGATTTTTAACAAGCTGATAGCTGATGGTTGCTCCAGTCGCAAACCAAAATAGATCTCTTAATTTCATAGTAAGCTCCTTTTTAATGGTTTGAGATATCCTTGGCTAATTGGACAAGGTGATTAAAATCGGGTTCATGGGCAATGAAATCAATCTTTAAGTCGTCATCTTGAGAGTAGCGTGGAAGAATATGGACATGAGTATGGAAGACAGATTGTCCTGCGATTTCTTCCATATTACTAATGATATTCATCCCTTGAGGTTGCGTAGCACTTTCCACTTTTTTGGTGACTGTTGAAACGACGTTAAAGAGATCAGCCGTTTCATCTGGTGTCATTTCCAACAGATTGCGGGCATGTTTTTTTGGAATCACAAGGGTATGGCCTGGAGTGACCTGAGAGATATCTAAAAAAGCAAGAAAATGGTCGTCTTCGTAGACCTTAGAAGCAGGAATATCTCCAGAAACAATCTTACAAAAAATACAATCCGAAACCATAAATATACCTCAATTTAGCTAGATTTTGTTATAATATAAGAACATTATACCAGAAAGCAAAGAAAATATGTTAGAAATAAAAAACCTGACAGGAGGCTATGTCAATATCCCTGTCTTAAAAGATGTTAGTTTTGAGGTTGGCGATGGTCAATTGATTGGATTGATTGGCTTGAATGGAGCAGGAAAGTCAACGACCATTAATGAAATTATAGGTCTCCTGCGTCCCTATGCTGGTGAAATCCGGATTGATGGCTTGACTCTAGTGGCTTCTCCAAGTGCTTATCGCAAAAAAATTGGTTATATCCCAGAAACCCCTAGCCTTTATGAAGAATTAACTTTACGTGAGCATATTGAGACAGTAGCTATGGCCTATGATTTGGATCAAGAAGCTGTTTTTGCGCGTGTGACTCCTCTCCTGAAGCAATTTCGACTAGAGGAAAAATTGGATTGGTTTCCTGTCCATTTTTCTAAGGGGATGAAACAAAAGGTCATGATCATTTGTGCCTTTGCTGTTGATCCAAGTTTGTTTATTGTGGATGAGCCCTTTTTAGGCTTAGATCCAGTTGCAATCTCAGATTTAATTCAACTATTGAATGCAGAGAAAGAAAAAGGAAAATCTATTTTAATGAGTACCCATGTTCTGGATTCTGCTGAAAAAATGTGTGATGCCTTTGTCATCCTCCATAAGGGACAGGTCCGTGCCCAGGGGACTTTAGAGGAATTGCGAAAAGAGTTTGGAATGGCAGATGCGGATTTGAATGAGATTTACCTTGCACTAACAAAAGAGGCTGACCGATGATAGAAGTACTAAAAAAGAGGAAAGCGAGCTTTCGCAATCAGTGTTTGAAATATTCTCGCTATGTGTTTAATGATCACTTTGTTCTCTTTCTCTTGATTTTTCTAGGTTTTTTAGCAGTTCAGTACAGCCAATTTTTGCGCTCTCTACCAGAAGATAAGAGCCTTCTCCTCCTTGTACTTGTCCTAGCTCCCTTTCTCCTGCTTCCTGTTGGTTCAATCGCAACCTATGTTGAGAAGCCAGACATGATTTTCCTCCTAGTAAAAGAAGAGGAATTGAAGGGCTATTTGAAACAACAAACCTTACGAGCGACTATTTTCTGGGGAATTGTGCAAACCTTTGTGCTTGTCCTGTTTGTCCCTTTGGCTCTGGCTTTAGGACTGTCTCTTGCCATTGTAGGGGTTTATTTGGTTGCTCTCTTTCTCTTGAAAGTTCTTGTTTTTCAAGGGAAGGGGAAAAGATTCTATAACCAGGCGGGTCTTGATTGGAAGCGAATCGTAGAGCTTGAAAACCTGAGAAAGCAAAGTATTCTAAGGTTTTTTGCCCTTTTTACAACAGTAAAAGGAATGACTAATAGCGTAAAACGGCGGGCTTATTTAGATAAGCTGACAAAAATGGTTCCGAAAGTCAGCGACAAGACCTGGAACAACTTGTATCTCCGTTCTTATCTCAGAAATGGGGATCTGTTTTCCATGAGCCTGCGTCTATTAGGACTATCAATAGCGGTCTTTCTCTTCATCCCGCAAACACTAGTAGCAGTGGCTGTCACTGGGCTCTTGAATTATTTACTTGTTTTTCAATTGCTTGGACTCTACAAGGCCTTTGACTATCAATATTTAACGCGACTTTTCCCCTTGGAAAATCGTGCTAAGACACGAGGGCTTCTTCAAACAGTTCAATCGGTGACTTTGTTTGTGGCTCTCATCGAGGGAGGCCTAGGATTGGTGGTCTTTGAAGACAAACTTCTTGTCTTGGCCTTGCTAGCTTTCACAGCCTTTTTAGCCTATGTTTATGCACCTTTCAAGGTGAGACGATTAGTTGACGAAACGCCTTAAAATTAGTAAAATAGATGGGAAACTTTTTACGGAGGAATAGATGGACTCGAACGAAAAAGAGCTAACGTTGACCCCAATTGCTGGTAAAAGCGGGAAAGCCTTTATGGGGACTTACCCGGATGGGGGGAAAGTATTTGTCAAAATGAATACAACTCCAATATTAGCGGGGCTAGCTAAAGAACAAATTGCTCCACAACTCTTATGGAGCCGACGCTTACCTGACGGAAATGTGATGAGCGCACAAGAATGGTTAAATGGAGAAATTCTAACTCCAAATGGGATGGGGAAAAAGCAAGTGGTTCATATCCTGACTCGTTTGCACCGTTCACGCCCCTTGATGACGCAGTTGAGAAAATTGGGCTATACGGCAGAATCTCCGCTGGATTTATTGAATTCTCTGAGCAGTCAGTTGCCAATCGCTTTGCGTCAAAACAATTATTTGCAATCTGTGTTAAAGAGTTTAAGACAGACTGTTCCAGCTTTTCGAGAAGATTATGCGACCATTGTTCATGGAGATGTACGCCACAGTAACTGGATTGAAACGGACAGTGGATTTATCTACTTGGTTGATTGGGATTCTGTCCGCTTAACAGATCGGATGATGGACGTGGCTCATGTTTTAAGTCACTACATTCCAGACTTTCAGTGGCAGGATTGGTTGGTCTATTACGGCTATAAGTACAACGAAACTGTATTTGGTAAATTGTACTGGTTTGGTCAATACTCTTTCCTTTGTCAGATTGTAAAATACTATGAAAATAATGATTTAGAGAATGTTAACCGGGAAATTTATGCCTTGCGTAATTTCCGGTCAAAATATGGGAAGGAAGCATGAGAGTTAGAAACCGCAAAGGTGCAACCGAATTATTAGAAGCCAATCCGCAATATGTCATCTTAAAACCAGAAGAAGCCAAAGGGAAGTGGCATGAGATTTTTGGAAATGACCATCCGATTCATATTGAAGTGGGAAGCGGTAAAGGAGCCTTTATCACTGGAATGGCTAAACAAAATCCAAATATCAACTATATTGGGATCGATATTCAAAAATCGGTATTGAGCTACGCTTTGGACAAGGTGTTAGAAGCCGATGTTCCGAATATCAAGTTGCTTTGGGTAGATGGAGATAGCCTGACCAATTACTTTGAAGATGGTGAAATTGATCAATTGTATCTCAATTTCTCAGATCCTTGGCCGAAGAAACGTCATGAAAAACGTCGCTTAACTTATAAGAGTTTCTTAGATACCTTCAAACAGATTTTGCCAGAGTATGGGGAGATTCATTTTAAGACGGACAATCGAGGACTCTTTGAATATAGTTTGGTGAGTTTTTCTCAATACGGAATGACTTTAAAGGGTGTCTGGTTAGATCTTCATGCGAGTGATTTTGAGGGCAATGTCATGACCGAATATGAAAAGAAATTCTCAAGTAAGGGTCAGGTTATTTATCGAGTTGAAGCACAATTTTAAAGTCTAGATAAGGATTAAGGAGGCTGGGACAAAAGTCCTAGCCTCTCAATTGTCTTTGGATTGTCGAGCAAGACGCAGTGGTTGAGTGGGCTCTACTAGGCTGATTTCAGCAGCTTTTATAGCCCTACTCAACTGTGCGGAGGTGCGACGACGAAATCGAATTCTAACGAATGACCGATTTCTATCCCACTCTCGTTTTTCTTTTTGATGATAGCTGTAAGAATGAGGAAGGCGAAATTCTTGCATTTCGACGGAACTTGTGCTAAAATGTTTAAAATGAATAGAAAAGGAGAGGCGAAGACATATCTTCGCCTCTTATCTGTGAGGAGGTGTTGTCCTATCGCAACAATTGTTGAATTAGTAACAGAAATTATTGAACCGGTCATCCAAGCTCCCTTTGAATTAGTGGATGTTGAATATGAAAAGGTTGTAGGAGATTATGTTCTAAGTATCTTTGTTGATAAGCCAGGTGGTATTACCCTGAACGATACAGCAGATTTAACAGAAGTGATTAGTCCTCTGTTGGATCAGATTCAACCAGATCCATTCCCGGAACAGTACTTCCTAGAAGTGACGAGTCCTGGTTTGGAGCGTCCCTTAAAAACCAAAGATGCAGTGGAAAAAGCTCTGGGTCAATATATCCATGTCAGCTTGTACAAGGCAGTTGACAAACAAAAGGTTATTGAAGGAACACTCGTTAAGTTCGAAGATGACCAATTGACCATGGAATACATGGACAAAACCAGAAAGAAAACCATTGAAATCCCCTATAGTCTTGTATCGAAAGCAAGATTAGCTGTCAAATTATAGCAGAAAAGAAAGGAAGGCTCTTAGTAGCTTAAGAGCAAGAAAAGAATGAGTAAAGAAATGCTAGATGCTTTTCGCATCTTAGAAGAAGACAAAGGAATCAAAAAAGAAGATATCATTGAAGCTGTCACAGAATCATTGCGTTCAGCTTACCGGAGACGGTATGGCCAAGCCGAGAGTGCTGCTATCGAGTTTAATGAAAAGACTGGTGACTTCCGTGTTTATACCGTTCGTGAAGTAGTAGACGAAGTTTTTGATAGCCGGTTAGAAATTAGTTTGAAAGATGCTCTTGCGATTAGCTCTGCCTATGAATTGGGAGACAAAATCAAATTTGAAGAGGCTCCTGCTGAGTTTGGCCGTGTCGCAGCACAATCTGCCAAACAAACCATCATGGAAAAAATGCGCAAGCAAACTCGTGCGATTACCTATAACACTTATAAAGAACATGAAAATGAAATTATGAGTGGAACTGTGGAGCGTTTTGATAATCGCTTTATCTATGTGAATTTAGGATCTATCGAAGCTCAATTGTCTAAACAAGATCAAATTCCAGGAGAAGTTTTCCAATCTCATGATCGCATCGAAGTATTTGTCTACAAAGTAGAAGACAATCCTCGTGGGGTGAACGTATTCGTAAGCCGTAGCCATCCAGAAATGATCAAACGTTTAATGGAGCAAGAAATTCCGGAAGTTTACGATGGAACGGTTGAAATCATGAGCGTAGCGCGTGAAGCTGGCGACCGGACCAAAGTTGCTGTTCGTAGCCATAATCCAAACGTGGATGCGATTGGAACCATCGTTGGTCGTGGTGGATCGAATATTAAAAAGATCACCAGCAAGTTCCACCCAGCTCGCTATGATCAGAAATTGGATCGTATGGTTCCAACAGAAGAAAATATTGATGTCATTGAGTGGGTCCCAGATCCAGCAGAATTTATCTACAATGCCATTGCTCCTGCTGAGGTCGATCAAGTTATCTTTGACGAAGAAGACAGCAAACATGCCCTTGTGGTAGTGCCAGATAGCAAACTATCTCTTGCGATCGGTCGTCGGGGTCAAAACGTACGCTTGGCGGCTCACTTAACTGGCTACCGGATTGATATCAAATCAGCTAGTGAGTACGAAGAAATGGAAGCAAGTCAAGAACCTGCTTTTGAAGAAGTAGAAAGTGATTTGGATTCTGTAGACGAATAGGGAGGGAATCATGGTAAAGACAAGAAAAATCCCTTTACGCAAGTCTGTTGTTTCAAACGAGGTCATCGATAAACGAGATCTCTTGCGAATCGTAAAAAATAAAGAAGGTCAAGTTTTTATCGATCCGACTGGGAAAGCAAATGGTCGTGGTGCTTATATCAAACTGGATAATGAGGAAGCACTTCAAGCTAAAAAGAAGAAAGTCTTCAATCGCAGCTTTAGCATGGAAGTGGATGAAGCTTTTTACGACGAATTGATTGCTTATGTGGATCATAAGGTGAAGAGAAGAGAGTTAGGCCTTGAATAAGCAAAAAGTCAGTAATTTATTGGGATTGGCTCAGCGAGCAGGGAAAATTATCTCTGGGGAAGAATTGGTTATCAAGTCTGTTCAAGAAGGAAAGACTTGCTTAGTTTTTCTAGCAGATGATGCCGCTCCCAATCTTACAAAAAAAATCACAGATAAATGCCACTATTATGGCGTTCCGGTATTAACCGTGTTTTCAACACTAGAATTAAGCACTGCCATTGGTCGCTCACGAAAGGTTGTGGCCGTGACAGATGCTGGATTTTCAAAGAAAATGAGGTCTCTTATGGAATAGAAGAGGAGGACAGCAATTGTCTAAGAAAAGATTGTATGAGATTGCCAAAGAACTAGGCAAGGAAAGTAAAGAAGTCGTCACACGTGCGAAAGAATTAGGGTTGGAGGTAAAGAGTCACGCTTCTAGTATTGAAGGTGAAGCTGTTGAGCGTTTGGTGAATAGTTTTGCATCAAAGGCTCCTCAAACTCCTAAAGTGACGGAAGAAAAACAAGTAAAAGTTGTGCCGGTTGCAAAAGAACCCGTTGCAAACAATACAGAAAAAACAACTGAAACAGCTGTAGCACCTGTTGTGAAGCCAAAGAGTCGTAATTTCAAGGCGGAACGTGAAGCCCGTGCGAAAGAGCAAGCTGAACGTCGTCAACAACAAGGAAATCGACCTAAAAAACAACAAAACGACCGTCGGGACGGAGATCGTTTCCAAAATCGCAATGAGCGAAAGAATCAAGGGAATGACCGTCGAAATCAAGGGAATGATCGTCGTCGCGATCAAGCTGGAAATGGTCAAGGACGTCCAAATCCAGTAAACGGTGCACCCAAGATTGATTTCAAAGCCCGTGCTGCAGCATTAAAGGCAGAGCAAAATGCGGAATATGCACGTGGTAGTGAAGAACGCTACAAGCAAAACCAGGCAGCCAAGGTTGAGCAAGAACGACAACAACGTCGTAAGCGCGAAGAAGTGGTTGCCACTGAAGTTGTCGCTTCACAACCAAAGGCGGAGCCAGTGAAAGCAACTCCAGTAGCGAGTCCAAGTCCTGCAGCAGTTGATACACGTCGGAAAAAGCAAGCTAGACCAGACAAAAAACGTGAAGATTTTGATCGTGAAGAAGATGGTCCAAGAAAACAACAAAAGAATCGAAGTAGTCAAAACCAAGTGAGAAATCAAAGAAATAGTAACTGGAATAACAACAAAAAGAATAAAAAAGGAAAGAATAACCGCAATGAAGCTCCAAAACCAGTAACAGAGCGTAAATTCCATGAGTTGCCAAGTGAATTGGAGTACACAGATGGAATGACGGTTGCGGAAATCGCAAAACGGATTAAGCGTGAGCCGGCAGAAATCGTTAAGAAGCTCTTCATGATGGGCGTGATGGCGACACAAAACCAATCTTTGGATGGCGATACCATTGAACTTCTGTTAGTGGATTATGGAATTGAAGCTAAGAAAAAGGTTGAAGTGGATAATGCGGATATCGAGCGCTTCTTCGTCGAAGATGGTTATTTGAATCCAGATAAATTGGTGGAGCGTCCACCAGTTGTTACCATTATGGGACACGTTGACCATGGTAAAACAACCCTTTTGGATACCCTTCGTAACTCACGGGTTGCGACAGGAGAAGCCGGTGGGATCACCCAGCATATCGGAGCCTACCAAATCATGGAAAACGGCAAGAAGATTACCTTCTTGGATACACCTGGACACGCAGCCTTCACCTCTATGCGGGCACGTGGTGCATCTGTTACCGATATTACCATCTTGGTCGTAGCAGCGGATGACGGGGTTATGCCTCAGACGATTGAAGCCATTAACCACTCAAAAGCGGCTAACGTTCCAATTATCGTTGCCATTAACAAGATTGATAAACCAGGTGCCAATCCAGAACGTGTTATTGGAGAATTGGCAGAACACGGCGTTATGTCAACTGCTTGGGGTGGAGATTCTGAATTTGTAGAAATCTCAGCCAAGTTCAACCAAAACATCGATGAGTTGTTGGAAACGGTCCTTCTTGTAGCTGAAATCCAAGAACTCAAGGCAGACCCAACAGTCCGTGCTATTGGTACCGTTATCGAAGCGCGTTTGGATAAAGGAAAAGGTGCGGTTGCAACTCTTCTTGTGCAACAAGGTACTTTGAATGTCCAAGATCCAATCGTTGTCGGGAATACTTTCGGGCGTGTCCGTGCCATGACCAATGACCTTGGACGTCGGGTTAAGGTTGCAGGTCCTTCCACACCAGTTTCGATTACTGGTCTAAACGAAGCGCCGATGGCGGGTGACCATTTTGCGGTTTATGAAGATGAAAAATCAGCGCGTGCAGCGGGTGAAGAACGTGCCAAACGTGCCCTCTTGAAACAACGGCAAGCAACTAATCGTGTCAGCCTTGAAAACCTCTTTGATACTTTGAAGGCTGGTGAAGTGAAATCTGTTAATGTCATTATCAAGGCTGATGTACAAGGTTCGGTTGAAGCCCTTGCTGCTTCCCTTCAAAAGATTGAAGTAGAAGGTGTCAAGGTTACCATCGTTCACTCAGCGGTTGGTGCTATCAACGAATCAGACGTTACCCTCGCAGAAGCTTCAAATGCCTTCATCATTGGATTTAACGTCCGCCCTACTCCTCAAGCGCGTCAGCAAGCTGAAGCTGATGAGGTAGAAATCCGTCTTCACTCAATCATCTACAAAGTGATTGAAGAAATGGAAGATGCCATGAAGGGAATGTTGGATCCTGAGTTTGAAGAGAAAGTCATCGGGGAAGCGGTTATTCGTGAAACCTTCAAAGTCTCTAAAGTGGGTACCATTGGTGGATTTATGGTCCTCAGTGGTAAGGTCACTCGTGATTCCAAAGTTCGTGTCATTCGTGACGGTGTCGTGATTTATGATGGCGCTCTTGCTAGCTTGAAACATTATAAAGATGATGTCAAAGAAGTAACCAACGGTCGCGAAGGTGGATTGATGATCGAAGGCTACAATGATATCAAGACGGATGATACCATCGAAGCTTACATCATGGAAGAAATTAAAAAATAAACTGTTAACTAGGAAAGAAGAGAAGAAATCTCCCATTTCCTAGTTTTAAAGACAGATCAGAAAGGAGTTCCTATGGCAAGTCATTTTCGGACAGACCGAGTAGGGATGGAAATCAAGCGTGAAGTCAACGAAATTTTGCAAAAAAAAGTTCGTGACCCACGTGTTCAAGGTGTCACCATTACGGATGTTCAGATGCTAGGCGATTTGTCTATGGCTAAGGTCTACTATTCGATTATGAGTGACCTGGCTTCAGATAATCAGAAGGCTCAGACAGGGCTTGAAAAAGCAACAGGAACCATCAAGCGCGAATTAGGTCGGAATTTAAAATTATATAAGATTCCGGATTTAACCTTTATCAAAGATGAATCCATTGAATATGGAAACAAAATTGATCAAATGTTACGAGAGCTTGATAAAAAATAATGAACAAAACGATAGATTTTGTAGAGTCTATCGTTTTTTTAGGACAAAATTCAGAAGAAATTTCAAAAAAAAACTTGTGTCCAAGTGGTGGATGTTTTAAAATAGAGTGAGTAAACTTTTATCGAATGATGATGGAGGAAAGAAATGTCCATTGATTGGCAGAACATTTTATTTAACTTCTTAGGTGGCTTGGGTCTCTTTCTCTATAGTATTAAAACCATGGGAGAAGGCTTGCAACAGGCTGCAGGGGATCGCCTTCGATACTATATTGATAAATATACGAGTAATCCCTTTCTAGGGGTTCTAGTAGGGATTGGGATGACTGCTTTGATTCAGTCTAGTTCAGGGGTTACAGTGATTACGGTCGGTCTGGTGAGTGCTGGACTTCTAACCCTCCGTCAAGCTATTGGTATTGTTATGGGGGCCAATATTGGAACTACTGTTACCTCCTTTATCATTGGTTTTAAATTAGGAGACTACGCCTTGCCTATGCTTTTTATCGGAGCGATTTGTCTCTTCTTTACCAAAAATCGTTTGGTTAATAATGTTGGACGAATCGTTTTTGGTGTCGGTGGTATCTTCTTTGCCCTCAACTTGATGAGTGGGGCTATGGAACCTCTTAAAGATTTGCAAGTTTTTCGTGACTACATGGTGGAGTTGAGTAAAAGTCCTATCTTGGGTGTCTTTGTCGGATCAGGATTAACTCTTTTGATTCAGGCTTCCTCTGCAACCATTGGTATCTTACAAAATCTCTATGCTAGTCATTTGATTGACCTTAAAGGGGCTCTCCCAGTTCTCTTTGGTGATAATATCGGAACGACCATTACAGCCATCATTGCTTCCTTGGGAGCAAATATTGCGGCCAAACGTGTGGCGGGTGCCCATGTAGCCTTTAATGTTATCGGAACCATTATCTGTCTTGTCTTCCTTGTTCCGTTTACATCTTTGATTCAATGGTTTGAAACGACTCTTCATTTGTCTCCCGAGATGACCATAGCCTTTGCTCACGGGACCTTTAATATTACCAATACCATCATCCAGTTCCCCTTCATTGGAGCTTTGGCTTACTTTGTGACGAAATTGATTCCTGGTGAGGATGAAGTGGTCAAATACGAACCACTTTACTTGGATGAAAATCTGATTACCCAAGCTCCTTCGATTGCTTTAGGAAATGCCAAAAAAGAACTATTGCATTTAGGAACCTATGCTGAAAAGAGTTTCGACTTGGCCTATCGCTACATTGTAAATCAAGAAGAAAAGCTAGCTGAAAAAGGCCATAAAACAGAAGAAGCCATTAATACCATCGATGATCAGTTGACCAAATACTTGATCCGCTTGTCTAGTGAAGCTCTGAGTCCAAAAGAAAGTGAATCCTTGACTAATATTTTGGATTCTTCTCGAGATTTAGAGCGGATTGGAGACCACGCGGAATCCTTAATCAACCTGACGGACTACCTCATTCGGAAGAAAGTTGTGTTTTCTGATAATGCCTTGGCTGAATTAGAAGATATCTACCAACAAACTGCTACTTTTGTTAAAGATGCACTTAGAAGTGTAGAAGAGGATAACCAAGAGTTGGCAGCAGAGTTGGAACAGCGCCATCAGGCAATTGAAAAGCTCGAAAAGAAATTGCGGAAGACCCATATTTCTCGTCTAAACAAGGGCGAGTGTACACCTCAAGCAGGTGTCAACTTTATTGATATGATCTCTCACTATACACGTGTTGCAGACCATGCCATGAATTTAGCAGAGAAGGTACAATTAGAGCAGATCTAAAAAAGCAAAAAGAGGCTGGGACAAAAGTCCTAGCCTCTCAATTGTCTTTGGATTGTCGAGCAAGACGCAGTGGTTGAGTAGGGATCTACTAGGCTGATTTCATCAGCTTTTACAGTCCTACTCAACTGTGCGGAGGTGGGACGACGAAATCGAATCTAACGAGTGACCGATTTTTGTCCCACTCTCTTTAGATTGGTATAACATTTTTTTTAAAACTTTCCTTAGGTGAGTACGGACGTCAGCGAACTTCTTCGAAGTTCCATGACTAATTATTGAGCCTAAGGTCTCAATAATTCCGTGTACCTAGACCTTAATTGATCTAGGCACTTTTCTCACAGCGGAAAGTTTTAGATCTGCCTAATTTCTCAAAAAAGATAATTTTTTAAAAAAATCATCTATCTATTTTATGGAAAAAGTTTGTCAATATTCTGAAATCCAGTTCTTTAGAACTGGATTTCTTATTGTATTTATAAAGAATATTAATATATTTAAATAAAATAGGTCTAGACCATTTACAAATGTAGCACAAAGGATTATAATGTGTATGAATATATCGGTAGAAAAAGAAAGGAAATCACCATGACAACCTATATACAAGCAGATCAATTCTTTTATCCCCATGGAATTCGTAAGGGAGGATATCTAGAAATTGTCGATGGCAAATTCGGAAAACATGTGGATCAGCTACCAGAGGGAGCTACCGTTTTGGACTATACCGGCTATAGTATTGCTCCTGGTTTGGTCGATACGCACATCCATGGATTTGGTGGAGTTGACGTTATGGACAACAACATTGAGGGGACCCTTCATACTATGAGCGAGGGGCTCTTGAGCACAGGGGTTACTAGCTTTTTGCCAACAACTTTGACCTCTTCTTATGAGCAATTATTAGCAGTAACTGAAAACATTGGCGCACGATACCAAGAAGCTTCCGGTGCAAAGATTCGTGGGATTTACTTTGAAGGACCTTACTTTACAGAGAAGTACAAGGGAGCTCAAAATCCAGCCTATATGAAAGATCCTCGGATGGATGAATTCCGTGCATGGCAAAAAGCAGCCAACGGCTTGCTCAATAAAATTGCCCTTGCTCCTGAGCGGGAAGGTGTAGAAGACTTTGTCCGTACAGTAACAGGAGAAGGGGTGACGGTTGCGCTTGGGCACTCCAATGCAACCTTTGACGAAGCCAAAAAAGCAGTGGATGCTGGAGCTAGTGTCTGGGTGCATGCCTATAACGGAATGCGTGGCTTGACGCACCGTGAGCTTGGAATGGTTGGGGCTATGTACCAACTTCCTCATACTTATGCAGAGTTAATCTGTGATGGCCATCACGTTGATCCAAAAGCCTGTGATATTCTCCTCAAACAAAAAGGAGTGGAAAATATCGCTTTGATCACTGACTGTATGACAGCTGGTGGCTTGGAAGATGGCGACTACATGTTGGGTGAATTCCCTGTTGTCGTAGAAAATGGAACAGCCCGTTTGAAATCGACAGGGAACCTGGCTGGTTCGATCTTGAAGCTTAAAGATGGATTGAAGAATGTTGTTGAGTGGGGCATTGCCAATCCTCATGAAGCGGTCATGATGGCGAGTCTCAACCCTGCTAAATCCGTCCATATTGATGATGTCTGTGGCCAAATCCGTGAGGGTTATGACGCTGACTTTATTGTATTGGATAAAGATTTAGAGTTGGTAGCAACCTTCTTGGATGGCCAAAAACGATTTGAAGCTTAATGGTGAAAAATAGGTTCAAATACGAATCGATTGCTTTTGATTTCTTTTACCAGTTTTAAAATTGAATTTCTTCCATGAGGCTGGGACAAAAGTCCTAGCCTCTTAATTGTCTTTAGATTGTCTAGCAAGACGCAGTGGTTGAGTGGGCTCTACTAGGCTGATTACATCAGCTTTTACAGCCCTACTCAACTGTGCGGAGGTGGGACGACGAAATCGAATTCTAACGAATGACCGATTTCTGTCCCACTCTCATTTAAATAGGATTCCTTAGCCTAGCCATTTGTCTCTTTGCTCCGATACATGGTATAATGAAATTAATTGAATCGCGAGGTAGTTTTATGCATAAGATAAATGTACGTTTTTTATTGATGGGGTTGTTTTTCTTTATCTACGGTATGTTACGCCGTAGTCCCGTCATTCTAGTGGCAGGTAGTGCCTTTTTACTCTACGCCTTTTTTAGTAAGTCGATGGTGCAACCTAAGGAAAATATCTTTAAGCCAAAGTTGCGCTTGAATGCGAAGACTTCTAAGTCTGGTAAAAAAAACAAAGGAAAGTGACGGGCAATAAGATGAAGAGCTACAAACTAAATGATGGACGCCAAATTCCTGTACTAGGTTTTGGTACTTGGAAGGCGAAAGATGGCGAAGAAGCTTATCAAGCAGTAAAAACAGCCTTAGAAGCGGGCTATCGCCATATTGATACGGCAGCCATCTATCAAAACGAAGAAAGCGTCGGAAAGGCTATCCGGGATAGTGGTATTCCAAGAGAAGAACTTTTTGTAACGACCAAGTTGTGGAATAATCGTCATACCTATGAGGATGCTTTCAATGGCCTAGAAGAATCTTTGCACAAATTGGGACTAGACTTTATCGATTTGTATTTAATCCACTGGCCAAATCCTGTGACCCACCGAGAAAATGAGGCCTGGAAAGAACGGAATCGTGAGGTTTGGAGAGCCATGGAAGATATGCAGGCAGAGGGTAAAATTCGCTCGATTGGCGTGAGTAACTTTTTGCCTCATCACCTGGATGCTCTGTTGGAGAGTGCCAAAGTTCTTCCAGCAGTCAATCAGATTCGCTTGGCTCCTGGGGTCTATCAAGAGGAAGTAGTCCGTTATTGCCGTGAAAAAGGAATTTTATTGGAGGCTTGGGGGCCATTTGGTCAAGGAGAGCTTTTTCAAAATGAGACAGTTCTTGCATTGGCTAAAAAATATAGTGTAACTCCAGCCCAGCTTCTTTTAGCTTGGAGTTTAGCAGAAGAATTTTTACCTTTGCCTAAATCAGTGACTCCTGAACGCATTGCAAGTAATCTTCAATGCACTACAATCGAATTGGCTCCAGAAGACTGTGAGCTCCTTCGGAAGATCCCAGTAGAAGCGGGAGCGCCAGACCCAGATACCAAAGACTTTTAAGACAGTAAGTTAGTTGATTTATAAAAGACAGTGAGAGTTTGCTCTCGCTGTTTTTTTTGTGCAATGAGATAAAAAAACGGATGATTGGTTTTAGTTTTCTAATTATTTGAATTATAAAATCACTAAAAACAAACAAAAAACACCTAATTAAAGATATCATGCGGAAATATTACAATTTGATAACAAAGTTAATGTTGAGTGAATTTTCTGAAAAATTAGGAGTATAATAAGAATAATTTAGTATATAGGGGGAATTTTATGAGTAAACAGCGTTTCTCATTGAGAAAATATAAATTTGGTGTTGCATCGGTGCTGTTAGGGTCGGTCCTTGTCTTTGGAGCAGGAAATGTAAGTGCGGATGAAACAAAACAACCAGAGACTGCAGTAATTGCATCTGCAGAAGCAAATCCAGCGTTGCCAAGTGAGTCTGCTTCTCCTGTAAGTGATCAGGCAAATGAGCAGACTAGAGACTCAGTAGTTGAAAATGGTAAAGTTGTTGACGAGCCAGCCTCTTCAGAAAAAGAGGCAACAAGTCCATCTGTCGAATCAGGTAGCCAAGTAGTTGCCCAGGAAGCAAAAACAGAGGATAAAGCTACTGAAAAGCAAGTAGAAGCTGTAACTAAAAATGAGGCTAAACCTGCAGAAAAAGCAAGTGAGGGACAGGAAAAAACAGAAGTTAAACCCTCTTCAACAGAGGAGAAGGCTGAGGCTAAACCTGCAACAGAAGCAAGAGCTGAAAAGAAAGCTGAAGACAAACCATTCAGTATCAGCAGCAATACGATTATTAATGTGCCTCAAACTTGGGAAAAAGGCTACAAGGGTGAAGGGACTGTTGTTGCAGTCATTGACTCTGGTTTAGATGTCTACCATGAAGTATTGCGGATTTCAGACCCGACAAAAGGGAAGTTCAAAAATCAAACAGAATTAGAAGCTGCAAAAAAAGCAGCGGGAATTGATTACGGAAAATGGTACAACGATAAGGTCGTCTTTGCTTATGATTATATGGATGGAGATGACAATATTAAAGAAAAAGACCATGATTCACATGGTATGCACGTAACAGGGATTGCGACTGGGAACCCTGACAAAAAAGCTGGGGATGGCAACTATGTATACGGAGTTGCTCCAGAAGCCCAAGTGATGTTTATGCGTGTTTTCTCTGATCGTAGTGGATCAACCAGTGATGTTGTCTATGTGAAAGCGATTGATGACGCAGTTGCATTGGGAGCGGACGTCATCAACATGAGTTTGGGATCTGTGACAGGTTCTACAGTGAATGCTAGTCCCGCTGTCCGAGAAGCTATCCAACGAGCACGCGCAAAAGGGGTTAGTGTCATTATCGCTGCCGGCAATAGCAATACCTATGGATACGGTTATGACAATCCAAGTGCTGAAAACCCTGATTACGGTGTCGTGGGTAGTCCTTCAACCGTAGAAGAGTCTATTTCAGTTGCCTCAGTAAATGATTCATTTGTAACAGAAGAAGTCTTTACAGTACGTGGTTTGGAAGACAATGCCGACTTGGATAAAGGGAAGTTTACCTATACAGCAGCTGAAACAGATGCTAATTTTGAAAATGGGAAAGAATATGACTATGTGGATGCTGGTTTGGGGCGTGAGAGTGATTTAGAAGGTCTCGATTTGACTGGTAAAGTCGCCCTCATCAAACGTGGTGAAATCACCTTCTCAGATAAGGTCGCTAATGTCTATAAAAAAGGAGCGATTGGCGCCCTCATTTACAATAGTGTCGAAGGCGCGAATGTCAAAATGGGCCTCGAAGGCGATGCGAGAAAGATTCCTGCGGTATTTATTTCTAAGCGCTATGGAGAAGCGATCAAAGACAAAGACTACAAGATAGTCTTTGATGGCAGTCTGGATAACCGTCCAAACCCTGACGCAGGAAAAATGTCTGAATTCTCTAGTTGGGGAGTGTCAACGGATGGACAATTGAAACCAGATGTCACAGCACCTGGTGGATCAATCTTCTCTTCACTAAATGACAATAGCTATGGCAGTATGAGTGGAACCAGTATGGCCTCTCCTCATGTGGCTGGGGTATCGGCTTTGGTGAAGGAATACCTCCAAGCTCACCATCCAGAACTTTCACCAGAGGAGCTATCTGCAACGGTCAAGGCCTTGATCATGTCAACTGCAAAACCGCACTTTAACAAAGAAACGGGCGCCTACACTTCAGTACGTCAACAAGGGGCAGGGATTGTAGATACTGCTGCAGCCGTCTCAACAGATTTATATGTAACGAATGAAGATGCATACCCAAGCGTAACTCTTGGTAATGTGGAAGATCGATTCAGTTTTGATGTGACCGTTCATAATATTTCTGATACTGACAGAGAGTTGAAGATGATTGTGAATACCACTACCGACGATGTAAAAGACGATCACTTTACCTTGAAGCCACGGAAATTAACAGAGACTGTATGGCCAAATGTAACTGTAAAAGCCCATAGTAGTCAGACAGTGACGGTGACTGTCGATGCATCTAAGTTTGCAGAAGAATTGACTAAATTGATGCCGAACGGTTACTTCCTAGAAGGATTTGTTCGCTTTGTGGACCCTGCAGATGATGGCGATGTGGTTAGCATCCCATTTATGGGCTTCCGTGGTTCTTTCCAAGATATCCCTGCGGTTGAAAAACCAATCTACAACTTGGTAAGAGAAGGGAAATCAGGATTCTACTATGATGTCCCAGAAACCAAACACGTGCCATCGAATGCAAACGTCACCTCTTTAGTTTCAAACACGAATGATGTGCTCTATACGACTGCTAAGAAGGAAACAGCAGAACGAAGCCCAATCGTTCTTGGAACAGTGGAAACACCAGAAGGTTTGAACGTCCTCCATTTGGATGCTGATGGCAATGTCCGTCTGGCTATTTCTCCAGATGGAGATGGAAACAAAGATTACGTGCAGTACCGTGCAGTCGTCTTGCGAAACCTAAATAATATGAAAGCGGCTGTCTACAAGGCAGATGATCAAGCTTTTGCTAACCCAATTTGGACAAGTACAGGAGCTTTCTCTGCTCGTAAGAATTACTTTGATGGACGTGGGAAACGATCTTATCTAGTCGACAACTCGGCTTGGGAAGGAACGGATGCCAAGGGTGAAAAGGTGGCGGATGGTCACTATGTCTATGAGGTTCGTTATACGCCAGCAGTTCCAGGAGCAGAGGAGCAAGTTGTTCGCTTTAACCTCCAAATTGACACCCAAAAACCAGTCTTGACTTCAGGTTATACGACCAAGAAGGATGGAGTAGAAACCTTCTATGCTTGTAAAACAAAAGATATTGGCAACGGTGGAATCTTACGAGAGCAAGTCTTCTATGTCAAGGCCTTTGATGAAGAAGGAAACCTGGTTAAGGAGGGGAAAGATGTCCTAGGGAAGACTAGCCGCTTTGAAAACCGTGTCTATTTAACGGCAAATGAGGACGGTGGCTATACTCTTCCAGAAGGAATCAGTAAAGACTTACTTTACTATGTGGTTGAAGATTACGCTGGAAACCGCGACTTTGCCTCTCTTGCTGATTTTGCTGGTACTGAAGATAGTGGCCGGATTAAGGTATCAGTCTTAGATACCGATACACATCAAGAGTTAGATACTGATTTTGTCTACCGTATCAAGGATGAACAAGGACAGTATGTCAACTTAGATAAAGGGAAAGAAATCAATTTCCTTAAGTTTGGTAGCTATGTTGCAGAACTCTTTGCCTATGATAAATCAGATCTGAAACTCGTCAGCGAACGAACTCAGAAATTTGAAATCACTGCAGAGGATAGCTTTAAGACCATCGAATTCTTGGCTAAAGAGATTGTCACTGCACCTTTGAGTCTGGTCTTTGATCAAGCAGTACCAAGAACAACACCAGTTTTCTTGAAAAATGAAGCTGGCGAAACCTTTGTTCTTCCAGTTCAACGCTATGGTAAGAATGCCTTTGGAAAAGATGTCCCAGTTGGAACCTATACGATTTCAGTCAGTCTACCAACAGGCTATGAGTTGTTTGAGGATGCACCGACTGTGACCGTTCTGGCGGATCAAAACAACCTCGCAAAACTTTCTGTTGTCATTAAGACCCAATTGTTGCAATTGCTGGCTCAACAAGCTAACTTGACCAGCACTCCTCAGTACTTTAATGCAACAAGTGAAAAACGTTTAGCTTATGATGCAGCATACCAAGAAGCTCAGAAAGCTCTTGCGACTAAGTTATCACAAGCAGAAGTTGACCAAATCTTTTCAAATCTTGGATTGGTAACCAGTCAATTAGATGGGAAAGAGTCTGATTTCACAGCGCTAAAATCAGCTATTGCTGCCTATGATGCGACTTCAAAAACAGGCCGTTATGCGAATGCTAAAGATACTGCTCGGCGTGCCTTTGATCAAAGCTTTAAGGAATTGGCCCTCTTGCTCGTTCGTGAAGGTGTGACACAAGAGCAAATCAACCAAGCACTTGCGAACTACCAGACTGCTGATCAACAGTTAAATGGGAAAACAACTGATTTTTCAAGTCTTAAGAAACTGATTGCGTCAGAACTCCAGTTCCAAGCTAAGAACGCTAAGTTTATCTATGCAGCAGATAAGGTGAAGGTGAACTACCTTCAAGCCTTTATCCGCGCTCAAGCTGTACTGGCTAATCCTGGTGCTAGTCAACAGGAAGTCAAGGCGGCCTTAGCAGAGGTTAAAGCTGCTAAGAAAAAGTTAAATGGGAAAAAACCAAAGGTTGCAAAACGCCCATAACAGTCACCTTTCTTTGAAAGGAATTTCTACAAGTCTGAAACAACTGTTTCGGACTTGTTTTTTGTTTACACTCGAATAGAAATCTGCTATAATACTAGTCAAGAAAGAAAGGCTTATGGCGTTTTTTTAGCGAGTTTGGGACAGTGAAAGCCAAGTGGAACAAGATAGGCAAGTGGCGCTTTCTCTCAGTAGATAGCTGAGTACAGTAGAATAAAATGAAGTAATAAATTAGGGTGGAACCGCGTTTCTGACGCCCCTAGGTCATTTGGCTTAGGGGGAAAGACACGGTTCTTTTTGCATTCTGAGTCGCAAGAAATTATAGAAAAAGGAGTTAACAAGGTCTAAAAAACTAACCTTCCACTGCGTCAGTGGCAGAGACCTCCTTTCAGTCGGGCTGTCCCACGCTCAGCACTAGGGTGCCTGAGCTAGACGCAGTACTAACTCGTCTTGCCTCGTATGATCGACGAGGCAGACTCGTGTCGCAAGAAATTATAGAAAATGGAGTAAAACATGTCTAAAAAATTGACTTTTCAAGAGATTATTTTGACTTTGCAACAATACTGGAATGACCAGGGTTGTATGCTCATGCAGGCTTATGATAATGAAAAGGGTGCGGGTACGATGAGTCCTTACACCTTCCTTCGCGCCATTGGTCCGGAACCATGGAATGCGGCTTATGTAGAGCCATCTCGTCGTCCAGCAGACGGTCGTTACGGGGAAAATCCAAACCGTCTTTACCAACACCACCAATTCCAAGTGGTCATGAAACCATCACCATCAAACATCCAAGAACTTTACCTGGAATCATTGGAAAAATTGGGTATCAACCCATTGGAACACGATATCCGCTTCGTTGAAGATAACTGGGAAAACCCATCAACTGGATCAGCTGGTCTTGGTTGGGAAGTTTGGCTGGATGGTATGGAAATCACTCAGTTCACTTACTTCCAACAGGTCGGTGGCTTGGCAACAGGTCCTGTTACCGCTGAGGTCACTTATGGTTTGGAACGTTTGGCTTCTTACATCCAGGAAGTAGACTCGGTTTATGATATTGAGTGGGCTCCAGGTGTAAAATATGGAGAAATCTTCCTTCAACCAGAATATGAGCATTCAAAATACAGCTTTGAAGTCTCAGACCAAGATATGCTTCTTGAAAACTTTGAGAAATTTGAAAAAGAAGCAGGACGTGCCTTGGAATTGGGTCTTGTTCACCCAGCCTACGACTACGTTTTGAAATGTTCACACACCTTTAACTTACTCGACGCTCGTGGAGCTGTATCCGTTACAGAACGTGCCGGCTACATTGCCCGCATCCGTAACTTGGCTCGTGTTGTAGCCAAGACCTTCGTCGCAGAACGTAAGAAACTCGGTTACCCACTTCTTGACGAAGCCACACGCGCAAAACTCCTAGCAGAAGAGGAAGAATAAAGAGAGTGTATTAATAGAATTGGATTATAGAATAATCCTACAGAACCAGTTGCCGCAGTGATTGAGGTATCATTAGAGAAACTAATGATACCAGGCAAAATTGGAGACCTTAGGCTCCAATTTTAGCAATGAAACGACCTAGTCGGTTGCTTGCGTGCCAATCACATAAGGCAAACTGGAAAAAAGATATTTTCTGGAGAAAAAACATGACAAAAAACTTATTAGTAGAACTAGGACTTGAAGAGTTACCAGCCTACGTTGTCACACCAAGTGAAAAACAATTGGGTGAGAAAATGGCAGCCTTCTTGGATGATAACCGCCTTTCATATGAAAACATTCAAACCTTCTCAACTCCACGTCGTTTGGCCGTTCGTGTACTTGGTTTGGCTGACCAACAAACCGATTTGACCGAAGATTTTAAAGGACCTTCAAAGAAAATAGCCTTGGATGCTGATGGAAACTTCTCAAAAGCAGCGCAAGGCTTTGTCCGTGGAAAAGGCTTGACTGTAGATGACATCGAATTCCGTGAAGTTAAGGGAGAAGAATACGTTTACGTGACGAAACATGAAGCTGGAAAACCTGCCAAAGAAGTCTTGGCCGGCGTTCCAGAAGTACTTGCCTCATTGACTTTCCCTG
The DNA here is from genome assembly GCF_015553625.1 of Streptococcus australis. GTDB lineage: Bacteria > Bacillota > Bacilli > Lactobacillales > Streptococcaceae > Streptococcus > Streptococcus australis_B. The sequence continues at coordinate 45,440 of NZ_JADNGY010000008.1, forward strand.
TCAGCATGCACTGGGCTAACAACACCTTTGAATACATTCGTCCAGTTCATACCTTGATTGTCCTTTTGGGTGATGAAGCGCTTGATCTCGACTTCTTGGATATCCATTCAGGTCGTGTGAGTCGCGGACACCGTTTCCTTGGACATGAAGTGGAAATTACCAATGCGGATTCGTACGAAGAAGACCTTCGTACCGTTTACGTCATTGCAGACAGCAAAGAACGTGAAAACATGATTCGTGAGCAAATCAAAGCTATTGAAGCAGAACAAGGTGTTCAAGTCCAAATCGAAGAAGGACTTTTGAATGAAGTCTTGAACTTGGTCGAATACCCAACTGCCTTTATGGGAAGTTTCGATACTAAGTATTTGGACGTTCCAGAAGAAGTCTTGGTGACCTCAATGGAAACGCACCAACGTTACTTTGTTGTACGTGACCTTGACGGTAAGCTTAAACCAAACTTCATCTCAGTCCGTAATGGGAATGCTGAGCACTTGGAAAATGTTATCCGAGGAAATGAAAAAGTCTTGGTGGCGCGTCTCGAAGATGGTGAATTCTTCTGGCGTGAAGACCAAAAACTCAAGATTGAAGACCTGGTTGCTAAATTGGCACACGTGACTTTCCATGAAAAAATCGGTTCTCTTTCAGAACACATGGCCCGTGCTGGTGTCATTGCGGCTTCCTTGGCTGAGCAAGCTGGCTTGACTGCTGAAGAAAGAGCAGCCGTAGCTCGTGCAGCAGAGATCTACAAATTTGACCTCTTGACTGGTATGGTTGGAGAGTTTGATGAATTGCAAGGAATCATGGGTGAAAAATACGCCCTCCTTGCTGGTGAAGATGCTGCAGTAGCGACAGCTATCCGTGAGCACTATCTTCCTGATTCAGCAGACGGAGCCCTTCCTGAAACCAAGGTTGGTGCCATCCTTGCTCTTGCGGATAAATTGGATACCCTTCTTTCCTTCTTCTCAGTCGGTTTGATTCCGTCTGGTTCCAATGACCCTTATGCGCTTCGCCGTGCAACACAAGGGATTGTTCGTATCTTGGATGCCTTTGGTTGGAACATCCCGATGGATGAGTTAATCGATAGTCTTTACGGACTTTCATTCGATAGTCTTTCGTATGCCAATCAAGCAGAAGTGCTCAACTTCATCAAGGCGCGTGTAGACAAGATGATGGGACGCACATCTAAAGACATCAAAGAAGCTGTACTTGCTGGTTCAAACTTCGTGGTAGCGGATATGCTGGAAGCGGCTGAAGCTCTTTCAGAAGCTGCTAAGACTGATGGTTATAAGGCAGCTGTTGAGTCACTCTCTCGTGCCTTCAACTTGGCAGAAAAAGCAGATGCTTCAGTAGCGGTCGATGCTAGTCTCTTTGAAAATGATCAAGAAAAAGCCTTGGCTCAAGCAGCAGAAAGTCTTGAATTGACAGGTTCAGCTAGCGACAAATTGGCTCAACTCTTTGCTCTCAGCCCAGTCATTGACGCTTTCTTTGACAATACCATGGTTATGGCAGAAGATGAGGCTGTTAAAAATAACCGTTTGGCTCTTCTTGCTAGTCTAGTAGCAAAAGCCAATAAAGTCGCAGCCTTTAACCAATTAAATACAAAATAATGACCTGATGACAGGTAGAAAGTAGGACTTATTATGACACCAGAAAAAATTGCTCGAATTAATGAGCTTGCCAAAAAGAAAAAAGCAGAAGGCTTGAAACCAGAAGAAGAGGTAGAACAAGCTAAACTTCGTGAAGAGTATATCGAAGGTTACAGACGCTCCGTCCGTCATCACATTGAAGGGATCAAAGTTGTGGACGAAGAAGGAAATGATGTGACACCAGAAAAACTACGTCAAGTCCAACGGGAAAAAGGCCTGCATGGCCGTAGTCTTGACGATCCCAATTCATAAATAGACAATAGAAAACTCGATCAGATGTTGAACTGATCGAGTTTTCTGGTTCTATATGGGCTACTCTGAATCCTTATTTCTATTTTTGTAGTATTTCCATTGATTTTTAAATATCCAAATGGAGACGGCAAGAACGAAGGTTGCTGTCCAAAAAATCCAAGGGACAGGAGTTCGTAGGAAAAAGTAAACTGCAATAAGATCGGCCACTAGCAGGCCAAGGAGAAGGTATTTCTTATCTTTCATAGAGTTATTGTATCACAATTTACTTCTCTAGGTCTATTGGTTGATAGGATGAGGTTTTTAAAGAATAGGAACTTATTATCCTGAAACGGTGTGTGGATAGAGGAAGGAATCTCAAGTGCATCCTGGTCAGATTTGTGGTAAAATAGATAAGATATGAGTAAAGAATTTCATCATGTAACGGTCTTGCTCCATGAAACGATTGATATGCTGGATGTAAAGCCAGATGGAATCTATGTGGATGCCACATTAGGTGGAGCCGGCCATAGCGAATATTTATTAAGTCAATTAAGTGAAAAAGGACATTTATATGCCTTTGACCAGGATCAGCATGCGATTGATAATGCGGAGAAACGATTGGCTCCTTACGTTGAAAAAGGCATGGTAACCTTCATCAAAGACAATTTCCGGAATCTTCAAGCGCGTCTCCAAGAATTGGGAGTCAGTGAAATTGATGGCATTTGTTATGACTTGGGAGTCTCTAGTCCTCAGTTAGATGAGCGGTCTCGTGGTTTTTCTTATAAAAAAGACGCTCCCTTGGACATGCGGATGAATCAAGACGCTTCTTTGACAGCTTATGAAGTAGTCAATACCTATGATTACCATGATTTGGTTCGCATCTTTTTCAAGTATGGGGAAGATAAATTCTCCAAACAAATTGCTAGAAAGATCGAACAGGCGCGTGCGATAAAACCGATTGAAACGACGACAGAATTAGCAGAGATTATTAAGTTGGCAAAACCAGCCAAGGAACTCAAGAAAAAGGGGCATCCAGCCAAACAAATTTTTCAGGCTATTCGGATCGAAGTCAATGATGAATTGGGAGCGGCTGATGAATCAATCCAGCAGGCTATGGATTTGTTGGCAGTTGGTGGTCGTATTTCAGTCATTACCTTTCATTCCTTGGAAGATCGTTTGACCAAGCAATTGTTTAAAGAAGCTTCTACAGTAGATGTACCGAAGGGCTTGCCCTTCATCCCAGAGGACTTAAAACCAAAAATGGAATTAGTTTCTCGAAAACCGATTCTTCCAAGCCAAGAAGAGTTAGAAAATAACAACCGGGCTCATTCTGCAAAATTGCGGGTTGCTCAAAAAATTCATAAGTAAGAGGAAATGAACATGGCAGATCAACAATTACGATCTCGTGGCAGTCAATTGCAAGATCGTATTCGTCGCTTTACCAGAGTAGAGAAAGCCTTTTATGGCTCGATTGTCCTAACAGGGATTATCCTCGCTGTCAGTATTATTTTTATGCAGACGCGGATTCTACAAGTGCAAAGTGATTTGACAAACCTCAATACGGAACTAAAAACAAAAGAGACTGAACTAGAAGATATCCGGCAAGAAGTCAATGAGTTGACTCGATATGAACGCTTGTCTAAGTTAGCTAGTTCTCAGGGGATGACCCTCCAAAAAGAAAATCGAAAAGTGGTGAGTTCAAGTAGCGATGAGTAAATTAAAAAAGAAAATCATTCGTTATTCCCTTAAAAAAAGGAAACTTCCAGACCAAAATCGTCGGCAAGTAGCTAAGAATTTAAGTTTGCTTTCCATTCTTGTTTTCTTCATTTTTCTTATTAATTTTGCAGTTATTATAGGCACAGATAGCAAATTTGGAAAAAATTTATCTGAGTTATCGCATCAGGTCCATCAGAAAACTGAGATTGTTCCAGCCAAACGAGGAACAATTTATGATCGAAATGGAGCTGTCATTGCTGAAGATGCGACGACTTATAATGTTTATGCTATCATCGACAAAACTTATAAATCAGCAAAAGGTGAAGTTTTATACGTTGAAGAAAGCCAATACAACCAAGTAGCGGACGTTTTTAATCGTTATTTGGGGATGGAAAAAGATTATGTCGTCCAACAACTGTCTCAAAAGAAGCTCAACCAAGTTTCTTTTGGTGCGGCGGGGAACGATATCAGCTATAGCAATATGGATGCTATCCGGAGTGAACTAGAAGCTGCCAACATTAAAGGTGTTGATTTTACGACGAGTCCAAATCGGAGTTATAAAAATGGGACCTTTGCCTCTCAATTTATCGGTCAAGCTCAATTGGTAGAAGATAAAGAGGGCAATAAAACCCTACAGGGAACAACGGGAATAGAAAAATCCTTGGATCGTATTTTGGGTGGTCAGGATGGAGTTGTGACCTATGAAAAGGATCGTAACGGAAATATTGTGCCGGGATCAGACAAGGTTGCCGTGAAGACAGAAGATGGAAAGGATGTTTATACAACCATTTCTGCGGAACTGCAAACCTATCTCGAAACCAGAATGGATGTATTCCAAGAAAAGGTAAAAGGCAAATTTGTCAGTGCGACCCTAGTGAGTGCCAAAACAGGCGAAATCCTTGCAACGACGCAACGGCCAACCTTTAATGCAGATACCAAAGAAGGTCTGGATATCAAGAATTTGAGAACTTGGAATACGATTCTTTACCAGGACCAGTACGAACCAGGTTCGACTATGAAGGTCATGACCTTGGCTGCAGCGATTGATCATGGGACTTTCCCAGCCTATAATGAGGTATATTACAATAACGAGCTACAAGTAAAAGATGCGATCATCAAAGACTGGGAAATCAATATGGGCTTGTCAGAAGGTCGCTATATGAATATTGCCCAAGGTTTCGCCTATTCAAGTAACATTGGGATGACCAAGCTTGAACAGAAGATGGGTAATAATGTTTGGATGAATTACCTCACTCTCTTTAAATTTGGACTTCCTACTCGGTTTGGTATGGGAGACGAAAGTTTTGGAGGCTTGCCAGGTGATAACTATGTCACTCAAGCCATGTCTTCTTTTGGTCAGGGGATATCCGTTACTCAAACGCAGATGTTGCGAGCATTCTCTGCCATTGCCAATGATGGGGAAATGTTAGAGCCTAAATTTATCAGTGCGATCTACGACGGCAAGCATGAATCCGCTCGTAAATCACAAAGAGAGGTCGTCGGCAATCCAGTTTCTGCTTCAGCTGCTCAGCAGACTCGTAATTACATGATTACGGTAGGGACCGATCCTCAATTCGGTACTCTCTACTCGTCGGATGGTCCTATTATTCAAGTAGCTGGACAAAATGTTGCTGTCAAATCAGGGACGGCCCAAATTGCAACAGCTAATGGATATTTGGAAGGCGAAAATGACAATATCAACTCGATTGTTGTCATGACACCGGCTGAAGATCCAGATTTCATTATGTATGTGACGGTTCAACAGCCTGAAGTCAGCTTTAGTCCAAAGAGTTGGCAAGAACTGGTTAATCCAGTCCTAGAAGATGCGGTTGCTTTGAAGGATGAATTGAATCTGGTATCAGAAACCAAGGCCTTAGATGGGGTCACGAAAGAGGATACCTATAAGATGCCGTCGGCAGAATCCTTGTCGAAAGAATTGAAGTTGAAGCAGACCATCAGTCCAGGTGGCTTCGCAGATGAACTGCGTCGCAATCTGATCCAGCCTGTCGTCCTAGGAACTGGAAAAAATATTAAAAAGATGTCAGTTTCAGCAGGAACAAAATTAAAGGCAAATGAGCAAGTATTATTGTTGACAGATGATTTGGATTCAGTTCCTGATATGTATGGCTGGACCAAGGAAAATGTTGATAAATTTGCGGAATGGACGGGCATTGAGGTCACCTATAAAGGGGAAGGTTCTCGTGTGAGCAAACAAAACGTCAAAGTAGAAACTGCTTTAAAGAAGACGAAGAAAATAACAATTACATTAGGAGATTGATATGTTACTTGCTACCCTAGTAGTATCCTTTATACTGACGGTTATTGGCATTCCTGCCTTTATCCGTTTCTATCAACGGGCCCATATTTCGGGGCAACAAATGCACGAAGATGTGAAGCAACACAAAGCCAAGGCGGGCACTCCTACTATGGGGGGAGTGGTCTTCTTGATCACTTCAGTCTTTGTCACCCTTGTTTTTAGCTTTTTAACTGGGAACTTTACGCGACCTGTTCAATTAATTCTCTTTATTTTGGTCTTGTATGGAATCGTCGGTTTCTTAGATGACTTCTTAAAAGTTTTTCGTAAGATTAATGAAGGGCTGAATCCCAAGCAAAAATTAGCCCTGCAATTGTTGGGAGGGATCATTTTCTATCTCTTCTCTGAACGCCATGGAGCTGGTAGTCTTCTCAATGTCTTTGGTTGGGATGTCTATTTGGGACATTTCTATATTGTCTTTGCCTTGTTCTGGTTGGTTGGTTTTTCAAATGCAGTCAACTTAACGGACGGGATTGATGGCTTGGCAAGTATTTCGGTAACCATCAGCTTGATCGCTTATTCCATCATCGCTGTTTGGCAAAGACGAATCGATATCCTTTTTGTAACGATTAGTATGATTGGAGCTCTATTAGGTTTCTTCGTCTACAACCACAAGCCGGCCAAGATTTTCATGGGAGATGTTGGAAGCCTAGCCCTAGGTGGGATGCTTGCGACTCTATCCATGGCTCTCCACGTAGAGTGGACCTTGCTCTTGATTGGGATTGTCTACGTCTTTGAGACTAGCTCTGTCATGCTCCAGGTGTCCTATTTCAAATGGACGAAAAAACGGACAGGGGAAGGACGCCGGATCTTCCGCATGACGCCTTTCCATCACCATTTAGAATTAGGTGGTCTGTCAGGTAATGGACCTAAATGGTCTGAGTGGAAGGTCGATGCCTTTCTCTGGAGTGTTGGTGCAGGAATGAGCGCCTTGACCCTCTTGATCTACTATTTGATCAATTCATAAGCCATGAATCATAAAAGGTTGGGATTGCTATCTCAGCCTTTTTCGCTGGCTAGGAATTGCTGTCCAAAAGAAGAGCGGGAAGAGGAGTTTTTTGATATAATAGTGGAGATGATGAAAGGATAAGAGAATGAAATTTACAGATTTTAAGTTTAAGGACTATATCCAAGAGGCCTTAAAAGAGATTAATTTTATCGAAGCAACAGAAGTTCAAGAAAAGCTGATCCCGATTGTTTTAGCAGGCCGTGATCTGGTCGGTGAATCTAAAACAGGATCAGGGAAGACCCATACTTTCCTCTTACCAATTTTTCAAACCTTAAATGAGGATAGTAGCAATGTCGAAGTGGTCATTACAGCGCCTAGTCGGGAATTGGCCACACAGATTTACCAAGCGGCTCGTCAGATTGCTAGCCATTGTGAAAAAGAAATTCGGATTGCCAACTACGTTGGGGGAACTGATAAGGCTCGTCAAATCGATAAGCTCCAAGTAGCCCAACCCCATATTGTCATTGGGACACCTGGACGGATCTATGATTTGGTCGCTTCTGGAGACTTGGCTATTCATAAGGCTCACACTTTTGTGGTTGATGAGGCGGATATGACTCTCGATATGGGCTTTTTGACGACGGTAGACAAGATTGCATCCAGTCTTCCAAAGAAGCTTCAGTTTTTAGTCTTCTCAGCAACGATTCCACAAAAGTTACAACCCTTCTTGAAGAAATATTTGTCTAACCCTGTCATGGAGCAGATCAAAACCAAAACGGTAATCTCGGACACCATTGATAACTGGTTGGTATCGACAAAGGGGCGTGACAAAAACGAGCAGATTTATCAACTGACGCAGGCTCTTCAACCTTATCTGGCTATGATCTTTGTAAATACCAAGGACAGAGCGGACGATTTGCATGCTTTTCTAGTAGAGAAGGGGCTCAAGGTCGCTAAAATCCATGGGGGGGTTCCTCCACGGGAGCGCAAGCGAATCATGAACCAAGTTAAAAATCTGGATTTTGAATATATCGTGGCAACGGACTTGGCAGCGCGTGGGATTGATATCGAAGGGGTCAGTCATGTCATCAACGATGCTATTCCACAAGACTTATCCTTCTTTGTTCACCGCGTTGGCCGGACTGGTCGGAATGGTCTTCCTGGTACAGCCATCACCCTCTATCAACCGAGTGATGACTCAGACATTCGGGAGCTTGAAAAATTGGGGATCCAGTTTGTCCCTAAGGTCTTGAAGGCTGGAACTATCGAAGATACCTATGACCGGGACCGTCGGGCTAATCGTGAAAAACGCCAAGAAAAACTCGACATTGAGATGATCGGCTTGGTCAAGAAGAAAAAGAAAAAAATCAAACCAGGCTACAAGAAAAAAATCAAATGGGCTGTGGACGAGAAACGTCGCAAAGCCAAGCGAGCTGAGAATCGTGCTCGAGGTCGAGCAGAAAGAAAGGCGAAACGCCAAACCTTTTAGTGATAAAGAAATTTAAAGATTTCCATAAAAATTAACTATTTGGTCGCTGATTTATTTTGTGACAGACTATCTATAGATAGTCTATTTTTTTGCTCTTAGGGGAGATGCTTGCTTGTTATCACATCAGACCTGAAGCATGATTTACGAACGATCAGTAGCAAAACTCAGCATTTTAACTGTAAATATGATAGAATGATTCATTATCGAGGGAGGAAGTAACGAAGATGTTTACAACTACTTATCTGGCATCTGGCTGGTACGAAGAGTTTTTAAAATGGATACCAGAAGGAGAAATCTTTAACCTACGCGTCGTTTTTGAAGCTATTCCCGGAATTTTAAAAGAGCTTCCAAATACGATTTTGTTAACCTTGGCAGGAGCCTTTTTTGGTTTATTGCTAGCCCTATTGTTTGCCATTGTCAAAATCAATCGGGTAAAAATCCTCTACCCGATCCAAGCCTTGTTTGTGAGTTTTTTAAGAGGGACACCAATTTTGGTCCAGTTGATGCTGACCTACTATGGAATCCCGCTCCTATTGAAGGCCATTAACCAACAATATGGGACAGCCTTTAATATCAACGATGTGCCAGCCCATTTATTTGTCATTGTAGCCTTTGCCTTCAATGAGGCAGCCTATGCCAGTGAGACCATTCGGGCAGCAATTTTATCTGTTGATGCGGGTGAAATCGAAGCAGCGAAGAGTCTCGGCATGACCAATGCTCAAGTTTATCGTCGGATTATTATTCCAAATGCAGCCGTGGTTGCGACTCCGACCTTGATCAACTCTTTGATTGGTTTGACCAAGGGGACTTCCCTGGCCTTTTATGCAGGTGTTTTGGAAATCTTTGCCCAAGCCAAGATTATGTCGGGGAATGACAGTCGCTACTTCGAGCGCTTTATCTCTGTTTCATTGATCTACTGGGCCATTAATATTTTGATTGAACAATTGGGACGTTGGATCGAACAGGTACTCGCTATCAAAGATCCAAAAGTTGTTACCCAAACCTTGCAAGAGGAGGAACGAGCAGCATGATTCGGATTTCACAATTATCAAAATCTTTTTCCGGTCAAGTGGTCCTAGACCATCTCGATTTGGAAGTTCAAAAAGGGGAAGTCGTTGCTTTGATCGGTTCTTCTGGAGCTGGGAAATCAACCTTCTTGAGAAGCTTGAACTATTTGGAAGCACCAGATAGTGGTAGCATTGAGATCAATGGGGAAAAGGTAGACTTTGAAACCATCAGTAAGGACGAGATCCTGACCCTTCGAAGAAAGCTAGCTATGGTCTTTCAACAGTTTAATCTTTTCAGTCGCAAGACTGCTTTGGACAATGTCAAGGAAGGACTGATCGTCGTCAAAGGCTTATCCGACCAGGAAGCGACCAAGATTGCCAAAGAAGAACTCGCAAAAGTCGGTCTGTCGGACCGCGAAACCCATTACCCTCGTCATTTGTCCGGAGGGCAGAAACAACGGGTAGCCTTGGCGCGTGCCCTAGCCATGAAGCCGGAAGTCCTCTTGTTGGATGAGCCAACTTCAGCCCTTGATCCGGAATTGGTCGGAGAGGTAGAAAAAGCCATCGCAGCAGCAGCTCAGGCAGGTCAAACCATGATTTTGGTCAGTCATGACATGAGCTTTGTTTCCCAGGTGGCGGACAAGGTCTTGTTCCTTGATAAGGGAAAAATTATTGAATCTGGGACTCCAGAAGAGATTATGAATGCTCCTAAAGAAGAGCGGACAAAAGAATTCTTTGCTAGTTACAAACGAACGTTTGTTTGATATAATATATAAGAGCTCGAGTCTGGAACGCGATGTTTCAGACTCGGATTTTTCTTTGAGTAGGTGCCTCAGGAGAAGATGATGATTAGTAGTCTACTTTTCCGCATAGATAGGTATTTCAAGTTGACCAACGGTGAACGAAACGAAGCGGCATCTCGTCCCCTCATTCCAAGTTTGGATACTAAGGAGATCTTATGTTAAACCAATTGCTATCTCTCTATATCGAGAGCTTAATCATCACTTCAGTTGGGGTGTTGGTTGCTTCAGCTGTTTGGATAGGCTTGCGAGTAGCTCGTAAGACGGATAAAACAGCTAAGGAACGCCAGTTACACCTCTATGATATTTTATTAATTGATATTATGACAATTCCAGTCCTTACCTTTGCAGTCATTGGAGTTCTGTTTATTCTTCGAGCAAGATAATTGCAAAATGATTGAATTGGAGTTAGAATCAAGATAGTTACAACAAAAGGAGAAGCTTATGTATGATACACTGATTATCGGCGCAGGACCTGCGGGAATGACCGCAGCCTTGTATGCAGCCCGCAGCAATCTCAAGGTTGCCTTGTTAGAAGCAGGAATTCCTGGCGGACAGATGAACAACACGTCTGACATTGAAAATTATCCAGGCTATGCCAACATCAGTGGTCCTGAATTGGCTGAAAAGATGTTCGAACCTCTAGAAGCTTTAGGAGTGGAACACTTGTTCGGCAGAGCTGAAAACATTGTGGATCAAGGAAACTACAAGGAGATTACGACAGATGATGGTCTCCTTCAAGCCAAGACCGTTATTATTGCGACTGGTTCTAACCATCGCTTGTTGGGAGTTCCAGGTGAAGAAGAATTAAATAGTCGTGGGGTTTCTTATTGCGCTGTCTGTGATGGCGCCTTCTTCCGAGATGAAGACCTCATGGTTGTTGGTGGAGGAGATTCTGCGGTTGAAGAGGCAATCTTCCTGACTCAGTTTGCTAAGTCTGTTACCATTGTTCATCGACGCGATGCCCTACGTGCCCAAAAAGTTCTTCAAGACCGAGCTTTTGCCAATGAAAAGATTCACTTTGCTTGGAATACAGTGGTCGAAGAGATCAAAGGGGACAACCGTGTGACCAGTCTGGTCTTAAAAGATGTTCAAACTGGTGAGGTTCGCGAGCAAGCAGCTGGTGGTGTCTTTATCTATGTGGGCTTGGATCCTGTCAGTGACTTTGCCAAAGACCTCGGTATTCTAGACGATCAAGGTTGGGTGATCACTGATGATCATATGAAGACCTCCGTGCCGGGTGTCTTTGCGGTTGGAGATGTCCGCCAAAAAGATCTTCGTCAGGTCACTACAGCTGTTGGGGATGGCGCTGTCGCCGGTCAAGAAGCTTATAAATATATTACTGAACACGAAGAATAAGAAAGAAGAAAGGGATGTTCGTCTGATGGAAAGAGGCGAAGATCCCTTCTTTTTTACGATAAAAATGAGTCTTAGCCCGGATTAAAGTCATGTGGTCCTGCTTAAAATGTGCTATAATGTGTTTAAAATTATTTTGGACTGTGCCAGTTGACAGAGCGTGACTGGTGCCATGACGTAAAAAAAGAAGAGGGATCAAACATGTACCCAGATGATAGTTTAACTCTCCATACGGATTTGTATCAAATCAATATGATGCAGGTTTACTTTGAGCAAGGCATCCATAATAAAAAGGCGGTCTTCGAAGCCTATTTCCGCCAGCAACCTTTTAAAAATGGCTATGCCGTCTTTGCAGGTCTTGAGCGCATTGTCAACTATTTGAAGAATCTACGTTTTTCAGAGTCGGATATTGCCTACTTAGAATCTTTGGGCTACGAAGGAGCCTTCCTGGATTACTTGAAAAATTTTAAAATGGAATTGACCGTTCGTTCTGCCAAAGAAGGGGACCTGGTCTTTGCCAATGAGCCGATTGTTCAAGTAGAAGGACCGCTAGCCCAGTGTCAATTGGTCGAAACGGCCCTCCTCAATATTGTCAATTTCCAAACCTTGATTGCTACAAAAGCGGCTCGGATCAAGTCTGTGATCGAAGACGAACCTTTGATGGAGTTCGGAACTCGTAGGGCACAAGAAATGGATGCGGCTATCTGGGGAACCCGTGCAGCCGTTATTGGAGGCGCTAGCGGGACCAGTAACGTACGTGCAGGAAAACTCTTTGACATCCCTGTCCTTGGGACCCATGCCCATGCCTTGGTGCAGGTCTATGGCGATGATTATAAATCCTTCAAGGCCTATGCTGAGACCCATCGCAACTGTGTCTTCCTGGTGGATACATATGATACGTTACGCATCGGAGTTCCAGCTGCGATTCAGGTGGCGCGTGAGATGGGCGATCGTATCAACTTCCTAGGAGTGCGGATTGACTCTGGAGATATTGCCTACATCTCGAAAAAGGTTCGCCAGCAGTTGGATGAAGCTGGTTTCACAAAAGCGAAGATCTATGCTTCAAATGATTTGGATGAGAACACCATCCTCAACTTGAAGATGCAAAAGGCTAAGATTGATGTCTGGGGTGTCGGAACCAAGTTGATCACAGCTTATGACCAACCAGCCCTCGGAGCAGTCTATAAGATTGTTGCTATCGAAGACGACAATGGTCAAATGCGAAATACCATCAAGCTGTCTAACAATGCTGAAAAAGTTTCAACCCCAGGGAAGAAGCAAGTTTGGCGTATTACCAGTCGGGAAAAAGGCAAATCTGAAGGGGATTACATCACTTACGATGGAGTAGATGTCAATGAACTGACAGAAATCAAAATGTTCCATCCGACCTACACCTATATCAAGAAGACGGTTCGTGATTTTGATGCCATCCCGCTCTTGGTCGATATTTTCAAGGATGGAAAACAGGTCTACGAATTGCCAACCTTGATGGATATCCAAGCCTATGCTCGGAAGGAATTTGACAAGCTCTGGGATGAGTACAAACGTGTCCTCAATCCACAACATTATCCCGTGGACTTGGCCAAGGATGTTTGGCAAGATAAGATGGACCTCATTGATCAGATGCGTCAGAAAGCCTTGGGAGGTGAAGAAGAATGAGCCTACAAGAAGACATTATTGCCCAATTAGGGGTCAAACCAGTCATTGATCCTCAAGAAGAGATTCGCCGGTCGATTGATTTTTTGAAGGATTACTTGCAAAAACATCCTTTTCTAAAGACCTTTGTCTTAGGAATTTCAGGAGGTCAGGACTCGACCCTAGCGGGTCGCCTGGCTCAATTAGCCATGGAGGAAATGCGGGCAGAGACTGGAGATGCCAGTTATCAGTTTGTTGCAGTTCGCTTGCCCTACGGTGTCCAAGCGGATGAAGCAGATGCCCAAAAGGCCTTGGCCTTCATCCAGCCAGACGTCAGCCTGGTCGTGAACATCAAGGAATCGGTCGATGCCATGGAGCGTGCTGTCGAAGCGACAGGAACGGATGTCTCAGACTTTAACAAGGGCAATATCAAGGCCCGGAGTCGGATGATTGCTCAGTATGCTTTAGCGGGTGCCTATAGCGGAGCCGTCATTGGGACAGACCATGCAGCCGAAAACATCACTGGATTCTTTACCAAGTTTGGAGACGGTGGAGCCGATATTCTGCCTCTCTACCGCCTTAACAAGCGCCAAGGCAAGCAGTTGCTTCAGGCGCTGGGAGCTGATCCTGCCTTGTATGAAAAGGTACCGATTGCGGATTTGGAAGAGGAGAAGCCAGGTATCGCTGACGAAGTAGCTCTTGGGGTGACCTATGCAGAAATTGATGACTACCTAGAAGGAAAATCAGTTAGCCCGGAAGCTCAAGCAACCATTGAAAACTGGTGGCACAAAGGCCAACACAAACGCCATCTACCGATTACGGTATTTGATACCTTCTGGCGTTGATAGGTAAGAAAAGTCGACAGATAAAGTGACCAGATAGGTCAAAAAACAAGCCTAGAGAAGATCGAGTTGATCTTCTCTTTTTTCTTTACTCTTATTTCAAAAGCTAGCAGAGGGATTGTCTAGCTATGAGAGAAGATTAGAATAACGCTAGTTAGTAAATAGTTTGATATCGAGGAACAAATCCGGTATGATAAGAGTAATGATTCTTGTTGCTTAGGAATGGAATAAAAGGAGTGAGTCTAAGAGAGTGCTCCTATAAAAATATGAGACTGGAGTTACTTTTAAGTCGGTCTTTTAGACGAAATGAGGTAAAGGGATGTCAAAAGAAAAATATCTTCAACTAAAAAAAGAATTGAAGATTCGATTTATGCTGAATATACTGATTGCTTTAATAGCTACTGTGTTTTATATCCAGATGGTAGTCAACCATTCTCGCTATATGGTCTATGTACTGATTGGCATTGGTGCTCTTTCTCTGATGAATCAGTTTCTTATTTTACCTGTTTACAATGCGAAAAAAGAGGCGGAGCTTGAACACCCTGAGTGGAAGACTTTACCAACAAAGGGAGTAGAAATTCCTCAGGAAGAAGCTGGGAAACGGAATATGATCGCCCTTTTAGCTCTGGCTCTTGTAGTTGTTGGATTTCATTTTTTTTACCATCCTATCTTAAAAATGGATACGGAATCAAATCTTATCGAAGATAGCAGAGATGTTGAATCAGTTTTAGAGCATCGAACAGAAGAGCCTGAAGAATACGAATCCTCTTCAGGGCTTGAGAAAGAAGAGGAGGGTAGTCGAGATGACCAGGAAAATAGTGGGTCTAATGAAGGTTCTACGGAGTCAAGCCTAGATATCGATAAGGCGTATGATTTTGCCGAAAAAGCTCAGCAGGAAAATTGGCTAAGAGGCGGAGAATAACCATTTGATTAAAGAGGTGTCTGCGAAGATAGCTACAGAAGCCATGATTCTATATTCTGTCCCAGAGGAAGTGACAATTTAAAGGGGATGCATGATTCGTTATTAGAGTAAACCAGGTGGCATTTGCCCATAAGAGGAAAAATGATGAAAAGAGATACTATTTTTATTGAAGTGAAAATTAATGAACTCATTAAATTTAATGAAATGATGATTAAGGAATGGTTACAAGAGTTAGACCAACTTAACCAAGGAATTAATCCTTATAAACGTCCAATTGAAGAAGTTATTAGGCTAACTAAAGAAGATATTTCTATTTATCAAGAAAAGAAAATGATAGCTACCTATACAGCAGGTTATCCTATTGAAGATTTTAAGGAGGAATACATTAATTTTGTTAATAGCCTTCTTCCAGTTTGGCAGAGCAATTCTGGCTATCTCCAAATGATTCGGGCTCTTTCTATTGGGATTCTGTTAGATATTGAGGAGGGGATTTTTGATCGGTTAGTAGACTTAGTCAAAAAGGATGATCCAGAGGATTATTTGATAGATTACTTGATTCAATCACGTCATCCAAAGTGGACGATTCGGATAAACTATAATTTCCCAAGACCCTATGGGTTTACTAGAAAAATCATTGAAGAAGATAATTCTAATCAAGCTCTCAAGTTGCTCAAAGAATATGTAACTAAGAAATGGTATCCTGGACATCGGGATACTAGTTGGTATGACTTGCATAAAGAGAATATTGATAATTATTATGGTTACTGGTCTTTTGAGTCGGGGGCTCTCTGCAAGCTTAAGGGCTTGGATTATAAGGAATTAGAAGGACTTCCATATTTTCCTTATGATTTGGTTGCGGAAAAATAGCTGTGAGATGAACTCTAAGTTTGACACTTCTGGCGTTGATAGGAAAGAAAAGTCGGTTGAGCCGACTTTTTTAAAACAGGATAGGAGGAAAGAGGATGAGAAAATTGGGTACTATTGAATTGGGGACCAAGCGTTTAATACTAAGACGCTTTGTTGTAGAGGATGCAAAGGCAATGTTTGAAAATTGGGCGTCTGATACAGATAATCTTAAATATGTGACTTGGGATCCCCATCCAAATCCTCAAGTGACTCAAGCTTCAATTGAGAGATGGCTCCTTCATTACCAAGAGGAAAACACCTACAAATGGGCGATTTGCAAGAAAGATGATCCCTCACAAGTGATAGGTGATATCAGCGTCGTTTCTCAGGATCCACAAAAAGAACTGTGTGAAGTCGGCTATATTCTAGGGAAGAACTTCTGGGGTCAAGGTCTGATGACAGAAGCCCTCCAGGCTGTTTTACACTTTTTGTTGGTAGAGGTGGGATTCAAGGAAGTTCAGGCCAAGTATGTCAGTTTGAACCCTGCTTCGGGACGGGTAATGGCAAAAGCTGGAATGCAATATCTTGAAACTCTCCCAAATGCTGTTGCCAGAAAAGGCTATGCCGGAGATCAAATAATCTACACTATCCATTCTTCTGACCTTTAAAACAATTTTTACTTGAAGATTTTGGTCAATGGTCTATAATGGTAAGTAGCTTTACAAAGGAGAATCTTATGTCAGAATTAACAAAAGAGTTTACAGATCAACTCTATGCGAATTACCAAGCAAATGTGAAATTTGCGGCTCTCGAAAATGCCATCACCCACAATGGGATTCATGCGGCTTTAGAGACACGCAAAAGTGCGGTTGAAAATACACCCGTCTTTTCTCTTGATTTGACCAAGGATAAGGTGACGGACCAGAAAGCTTCTGGTCGTTGTTGGATGTTTGCGGCTCTGAATACCTTCCGTCATAAAATGATTGCCAGCTTCCAATTAGAGGATTTTGAGTTGTCTCAAGCTCATACCTTCTTCTGGGACAAGTACGAAAAATCCAACTGGTTCTTGGAACAAATCATTGCGACAGCGGATCAGGATTTGGCCAGCCGCAAGGTGGCCTTCCTCCTTCAAACCCCTCAACAAGATGGTGGTCAATGGGATATGGTCGTTTCCCTTTTTGAAAAATATGGGGTCGTACCCAAGTCTGTCTATCCAGAATCCATCTCATCTAGCAATAGCCGGGAGCTCAATACCTACTTAAACAAATTGTTGCGTCAAGATGCGCAGATCCTGCGCGAATTGCTTGCGACTGGAGCAGATCAAGGGACGGTTCAAAGCAAGAAAGAAGAGCTCCTCCAAGAAATCTTTAATTTCTTAGCTATGTCACTGGGCTTGCCCCCTCGTACATTTAGTTTCTCTTATCGCGATAAGGACAATAACTTCCACACAGAGTCTGGCTTGACACCTCAAAGCTTTTACAAAAAATATGTAGATCTTCAGTTGGAGGATTACGTTTCTGTGATTAATGCGCCTACGGCAGACAAGCCTTATGGTCAGTCCTATACGGTTGAGATGCTGGGGAATGTGGTCGGTAGCCGTGAAGTCCGCTACCTTAATGTTCCGATGGAGCGCTTGAAAGAATTGGCCATTGCCCAAATGAAAGCTGGGGAAACTGTTTGGTTTGGATCAGATGTCGGCCAAGTTAGCAACCGGAAAGCTGGAATACTTGCGACAGATGTCTACGATTTTGAAGCGGGAATGGATATCCAGCTGACTCAAGATAAGGCAGGGCGTTTGGATTATGCGGAAAGTCTCATGACCCATGCCATGGTCTTGACTGGTGTAGATTTGGACGAAGCTGGACGTCCTCTTAAATGGAAGGTTGAAAATTCTTGGGGAGAGAAAGTCGGAACAGATGGCTACTTTGTAGCTTCTGACGCTTGGATGGACGAATACACCTACCAAATCGTCGTCCGCAAGGAACTGTTGACGGCGGAAGAATTGGCTGCTTATGAGGCAGAACCGATTGTCCTAGCTCCTTGGGATCCAATGGGGGCTTTGGCTTCTAAATAATATACATAAAAAACACGATTGTTTAAGAACAATCGTGTTTTATTAATATAGTGTGGTCTAATTAGTGATTTTGCTCATTCCCTTTAGAAGATGATTCTGTGTGTTCAGAATTCTCTTCTGAGCTAGATGAACTTGAGCTTTCTTCTGTTGATTCGCTCGTTTCTTCAGCTGTATAGCTTGGCTCATAATAGTAGTAATTGTAGTTGTTCTTACCATTATTGAGATAGAGGTAGGAACCGCTACGGTATACGCCACTTGGTTGGGTCCAGTCTTCGCTACCTGATCCGTATTGCTCATACAAATACAGCATCATTTGTTTGTAGACATCCGTCGCGACTTTGATTCCATCATCTAGGACTGGAGTCAAGCGATTGGTATATCCTGTCCATACAGCCATAGAATATTGCGTGGTGTAACCCACAAACAATTCATCAGGTGTCACAATACTTGAGTAATTGTAGTCTTTGGTCAGTTTTTTTAATTCGTTGTCGGCATAGTTAGAGGTACCTGTTTTACCAGCGTGATAAAGACCAGAGATATTTGCATTGTATCCTGTACCAGCTGTGATAACTGATTTCAACATATCTGTCATCATGTAAGCTGTGGCTTCTTTCATCACTCGCGTTCCAGAGGTATCAAAGTTCTTCGTTGTACCATCGCTAAAGACAACCCGATTCACATATTGTGGCTTGTAATAGGTACCGCCATTTGCGAAGGTTGCATAAGCAGCGGCCATCTTCTCACTGCTAGCCCCGTATTTGTTGCTAGAGTCGCTGGTATTACTTGAGATGGCATTTGCATATACCATTTCTGGATAATCGATTCCGATGCTGCTCAAGAATTTCTGAGCCTTCTTCAAACCAACTTTTTCAAGGGCCCGGACCGCAGGAACGTTACGGGATTGTTGGAGAGCATAGACCATGCTGATATTGCCATAGTATTGTCTATCCCAGTTATAAATTTGCGTATTTGTACCAGGGAAGTTGTACGGTGTATCAGGAATGGTTATTCCAGTGGAGCTATATTCTTCATGTTCAATCGCGGGAGCATAATCTGAGATAGGTTTCATTGTAGAACCCCAATCTCGGTTCGTTTCGACAGCTTGGTTGGTACCGAAGGATACATTAGATGATTGATGACGGGATCCCAACTGAGCAATGACTTTTCCGTTTGTCACGTCGATGATAGTAGAAGCAACTTGCAACTCATTATCTGGATAATTGACATATTCGTCAGAGTTGTAAATATCCCACAGACGTTTTTGAGCTGCGGTATCGACGTTGGTGTAGACATCCATACCAGTTGTCAAGACATTGTAGCCTGTTTCTTCTTCGACTTGTTGGATGACTTCTTTAAGGTAGTTATCCATATAAGCAGGATAGTTGCTTGAGCCTGTCAGACTTTGTAAACCATCTGTAACAGGTGTATTGACGGCACTTTCGTACTGTTCGTTTGTAATGGACTTCATGTCCAACATTTCTTTAAGAACCAGATTACGGCGTTGGAGTGCAGCTTCCGGATTGGTATAAGGGTCGTATTGGTTGGGTGCCTGAGGCATTCCGGCCAATAGGGCCACTTGTGGCAGAGAAAGGTCCTTCAAGTCTTTTGCATAGTAGCTACGAGCAGCTGTTTGCATTCCGTAGTTTCCGTTAGACATGTAGACTTTGTTGATGTAGTAGGTCAAAATCTCTTGTTTAGTGGCTTTTTGTTCTAATTGTGTCGCAAGCCAAGCTTCTTGGATTTTCCGAGATAGGGTTTGGTCGGACGAAGAAGTAGAGAAGTAAGTGAGCTTGATCAATTGCTGTGTAAGAGTGGATCCCCCTTGGCGACCTCCGCGGAGGTTACTGAAGAAGGCTCCTCCAATACGAATAAAGTCGACCCCTCTGTGATTGAAAAAGCGGTGGTCTTCAATCGCCACAATCGCATTGACCAAGTCGATTGGGATTTCATTTGTTTTTACGTTGATTCGTTTCTCAGCACCCAAGTCGGCAATCAGATTGTTTTGATTGTCATAGATTTTACTGGAAGTCGTTGCGATGAGGTCTTTCTCAGAAAGAGTCGGTGCTTTTGAGGCATAGTATCCAAATACCAACCCACCCAGGATAAGTAAAAGGAAAAATAAGGAAATAGCCGCAATCGCTGCATATTTTAACCACTGGATAACTGTTTGTTTGTTCATTTAATTACCGCCTAGTAGATTCTGTTCGATAATATCGAGATAAGGAACGCTTGGAAGGTGATCTGTCTCGATACGATAACCATTTTCCTGTATAAAGGTCAATGGCATAGATTTACTGCCGTGATCGATGTTGTAAAAGTCGATTAAGGAAGGAGCTGGCAGTAGATAAGTCTCATTGAGCTTTGCAAAATGCAAGAGCACAAAACAAATTCCTCCCTGTTGGACGACCGCAGCCATGTGATCAATCTGGTGCTGATGAAAGTTCTTCATCGGCATGGATTGTTTCTGCTGGGTCTCTTTTGCTTCAAAATCAATGTAGTGTCCTTTATAAACACCAGAATAGTCTGTGGTAGACGCCTGGCGAAAATAAGCTTCCACAATCTTTGCCCGACTGCGATGAGGATAGTCCACCTTTACAATCTGGATGGGTGTCGGCTTTTTATGAATCACCGCTAGCCCTCTAGAAAGGTAGTACTGATTGCTCTCATTAATCATTTTTTCAAATGTCATCCCCCGATTGGCAAAGTTTACACTTTGCTTCCTCTGGATGGGCGAAGAAGATTTCTTGCTAAGTTTGTGAGGATAGTTGACCATAATTCTCCTTATTGGTACAATTACATCACTCTATTATATCACAAAATGAAGAAGGGAGGGGAAATAATGAATAGTTTACTGATTACAGGTTACAAGGCATTTGAATTGGGAATTCTGACAGCAAAGGACCCTAGACTTCCCATTATTAAAGAGGCGATTCGCAGGGATTTAGTCCGTTTTTTGGAAGAGGGCGTCAAGTGGCTGATTTTTACGGGTAATCTAGGTTTTGAAGCCTGGGCCTTGGAGGTTGCCCAGGAATTAAAAAAAGAATACGAGATACAGTTGGCCACGATTTTTATGTTTGAAAACCAAGGAGAGAACTGGAATGAGGCCAATCAAGAACTCCTTAGTCGCTTTAAGCAGGTTGATTTTGTCAAGTATGCCTATCCCTCTTATAGCCAGCCAGGCCAATTTAAAGAATACAATACATTTTTGTTAGAAAATACAGATGGCGCTTATTTATTTTACGATCCAGAACACGAAACAAATCTCAAATATCTTTACAAAATGATGCTAGAAATGGATCAGTATCATGTCAAAAGATTAAACTTTGATGACTTAAATGAAGTAGCGGAAAAAATTTACGAAAAATAAGTGATTTACCTTGATTTTTGCTCCTCATTTTTTATATAATGATTATGATTAACTAGAACGGAGAGAATGATGGCAAGTATTATTTTTACTGCGAAAGATATTTTTGATCAAGATTTCAAAAAAGAAGTTCGTGGATTTAGTAAAGTTGAGGTAAATGAGTTTTTGGATGATGTCATCAAAGACTATGAAACCTATGCTGCCTTAGTGAAGGAATTGAAAGAAGAAAATGCTCGGCTCCGTGAAGAATTAGCGAAGAAAACGAGCCAAGCAACTCCGAGTCCATCAGTTCCTGAATCTGCTCCAAAGCATGAGTTTCCTCAGGTCACTACTACGACAAACTTCGATATTTTGAAACGCTTAAATCGTCTTGAAAAAGAAGTCTTCGGGAAACAAGTCATAGATCGTGATTTTTAAGACATAAAAGATGAATCGTGCAATTTTTGGATAATCGCGTGAGAGCTTTCTCTCATGAGGAAAGTCCATGCTAGCACAGGCTGTGATGCCTGTAGTGTTTGTGCTAGGTGAATCCATAAGCCTAGGGACTTGATGTTCAAGTTACGGCGAGCGAACGGGCTAAGTCTTAGGATAAGTTCTACTAGCTCTGAAAGTGCCACAGTGACGTAGTTTTTAGGGAAACCTAAAAAGTGGAACGCGGTAAACCCCTCAAGCTAGCAACCCAAACTTTGGTCGGGGCATAGGATGCATGGAAACGAACATAGCATTCTGACTGGAAACAGTAGACAGATGATTATCGAAGGAAATGGTACCTAGTCATTTCTGGAACAAAACATGGCTTATAGAAAATTGCATATAGGTGGCGAGGGGGAGAGAAATCTCAACCTCCTTTTTTAAACAATGGGGAATAAATGAAAAAACAATTTGAATTAATCGCGACAGCTGCTGCTGGATTAGAAGCAGTAGTTGGGCGTGAATTGCGTGAGCTAGGCTACGATTGCCAAGTGGAAAATGGACGGGTTCGTTTCAAAGGCGATGTTCGTGCGATTATCGAAACCAATCTTTGGTTGCGTGCTGCTGACCGAATCAAGATCGTCGTAGGATCTTTTCCTGCCCGCACCTTTGAAGAACTCTTTCAAGGAGTTTTTGCCTTGGATTGGGATCAATATCTCCCTTTAGGAGCGCGTTTCCCTATCTCAAAAGCAAAATGCGTCAAATCCAAACTGCATAACGAACCGAGTGTACAAGCTATTTCGAAAAAGGCAGTTGTTAAAAAGTTGCAAAAACACTATGCTCGTCCGGAAGGCGTTCCATTGATCGAAAATGGAGCAGAATTTAAAATTGAAGTTTCTATCTTGAAGGACCAAGCGACTATTTTAATTGATACCACTGGCAGTAGCCTGTTTAAACGAGGTTATCGGACTGAAAAGGGTGGGGCACCCATCAAGGAAAATATGGCGGCAGCCATTCTTCAACTTTCTAATTGGTATCCAGATAAGCCCTTGGTTGATCCGACTTGTGGATCAGGGACCTTCTGTATCGAAGCGGCTATGATGGCTCGCCAGATAGCGCCAGGCTTGAGACGGACCTTCTCTTTTGAAGAATGGAATTGGGTAGATGATCGCCTGATTCAAGAAGTGCGTACAGAAGCTACTAAAAAGATAAATCGTGATCTCGTTCTAGACATCATGGGGACGGATATCGATGCGCGGATGGTCGAGATTGCTAAAGAAAATGCTCAAAAAGCAGGAGTTGCGAGCGATATCACCTTTAAGCAAATGCGGGTCCAAGATTTGCGTTCGGATAAGATCAATGGGGTCATTATCTCCAATCCGCCGTATGGTGAACGCTTATCCGATGATGCAGGGGTGACAAAATTGTACGCTGAAATGGGAGAGGTCTTTGAGCCCTTGAAGACTTGGAGCAAATTTATCCTGACCAGCGATGAAAACTTTGAAAAGAAGTTTGGGCGACAAGCGGATAAAAAAAGAAAATTATATAACGGAACCTTAAAGGTTGACTTGTATCAGTTCTTTGGGGAGCGGGTACGTCGACAAGCGACTAGTGAGAAAGGAAACATATGACAAAAGAAGATAAACAGCAGTTGGGCCAAGAGGCAGAGTCAGTTCTTGATTTTAAGGACGCCAAAGAGATGACGATTGGCCAAGCGAACCGCAAAGCTGAAGAAATCGAAGCAGGGGTCAAGGAAACAGACAATGTCCTCGATAAATACATCAAACAGCACCGTGACGAAATCGAAGCTCACAAGTTTGATACCATCGTCATGCAAAAGGAAATGTTGGCTGAGGCAGAGGAAGCAGTCACTGTGGAAGCAACAGAGTCAATTCCAAATGAAGAACCTGCAACAGAAGCAAGCTCAGCAGAAGCAGCTAAAAAAGAGGTTGCATCTGCTCGCATTCCAGATCCAATTCCTGGGGAACGCCCTGCAAAAATTAAGTTTGGTCCAGAGCCAACAGAACCATATGTGGATGAAGAAATTGAGATTCCTGAAGAACCGAAAAAAAGCCGGGTCAAACCAATTTTGTTTTCAGTTTTAGCTCTGACAGCAGTTGCTACGGCTAGTTGGTTGTCTTATCAATGGATCCGTAACCAGTCTAAAGGGGAAACGACAGTCGTCTCTTCTACTAGCTCATCTAGCAAGAAGTCCTCTAGTTCTTCTTCCTCAACGAGCGCGAATACAGAGGCTTTGCTGAAGGACTTTAATGATCAGTATGCAGCCTTCTATACAGATGACACGCAGACGAAATTGAAAAATGATTCTTTTGGTAATTTGGAAAAACTAAAAGCCAGTTTAGATAAATTGAAAGACACCAAGGAATACGATGCAGCCAAAAGTAAATACGATGAATTGGTGAAGCAGGTTTCTGCTATTCAAACAGTAAACTCTCAGTTTACCAGCCCAGTTATTAAGGATGGGGCCATCGATACCAAGGCGCAGGTAAAGAGTGATGCAGTCTTTTCAGATGTGTCAACATCTAATACACAATTGAACCAATTATTGAAGGATGCAGCTTCTCAAGGACGCTCGCAACAAGTTGCGACTCCAGCACCCGTGACAGATGATGGTGGCAGTGCTACAGGTGGAAATGCAGTTTCTTCAGGAACGGTAACCAGTCCAGCTCCTACACCAGCCCCAGCTACTGAAGGCAACACGATAGGCGGAGTGAACCCAG
This sequence comes from Streptococcus australis, assembly GCF_015553625.1. Lineage (GTDB taxonomy): Bacteria > Bacillota > Bacilli > Lactobacillales > Streptococcaceae > Streptococcus > Streptococcus australis_B. The sequence continues at coordinate 69,783 of NZ_JADNGY010000008.1, forward strand.
GCTATTCTGGCTTTGGCCTTCAAAGTACTGGTGTGCCACTTCAACGAAACTTGAGCCGGGTGCCATACAACCAAGCAGCGCTTGACGATGTAAACAATCCTGCATGGACCTTTAACCCTGGTATTTTGGAGAAAGTTCTGAAGATTGCTCGGGAACGTGGGCATATCGTTGGAGATCAATACATCTTGGAACGCGTGAATATCATCAACGGCAATGGTTATTACAACCTCTTTAAGCCAGATGGAACTTATTTGTTTAGTATCAATGCTAAAACAGGCTACTTTGTCGGAAACGGAAAAGGCCATTCCGATGCATTGGATTATTAAGAATTAAAAAAACTTCTCTTTGAAAGAGAAGTCTTTTGTTTTTTATACGATATGGCGTGTGAATGGATCGTCAGAAATACCTTGTTCGAGAATCAATTTGCACCACTCTTTGGCAGAAAAGAGGCTGTGATCTTTATAGTTTCCGCAAGATTCAATCGTCGTTCCTGGGACGTCCTCCCAGCTAGTCGCTTCAGCAATTTCCTCTAGGGAGGATTTAATGACTTGTGCAATGGTTTTTGGATTGTGCTGTCCCCACATAATCATATGGAAGCCAGTACGACACCCAAATGGGGAACAATCGATCATTCCATCAATGCGTTTACGGATCAACATAGCTAATAGATGCTCAATTGTATGTAAACCAGCAGTCGGGATAGAGTCTTCATTTGGTTGAACCAAGCGGATATCGTAGTTTGAGATGACATCTCCTTTTGGTCCAGTTTCCTCTCCGATTAGGCGGACGTAAGGGGCTTTTACAGCAGTGTGGTCTAATTCAAAACTTTCCACAATAACTTCTTTCGTCATGTATCTTCCTCAATTTCTTTTTTCTTGATTATAGCACAATTGTCAGTGGATGAAAACATAAGAGAAGAGAGAGGCAAGTAGCCGTTGAAATAAGATTCAGAAGCTTGTTTTTAGGGTGTTTTTCCGTTAGAATCAAAGGAAAGAAGCATTAGAATAATAGCAGAAATAGATTAGTTTTCGCTAGAAAATTTGTTTGTTAATTTTGTAAAAATATGATAAAATAATAAAGAATTTTTTAATTCAACTATTCATTAGATTAGGGGTAAAAACATGGAATTTGGAATTGCAATTGTTTTTGCCGCAATCATTGGTTTAGTCATTGGATATGTAGGGATCTCAGTCAAGATGAAAGCATCGAAAGAGGCTGCAGAACTTACTCTTTTAAATGCTGAACAAGAAGCAACGAATTTACGTGGACAGGCAGAGCGCGAAGCTGATTTGATTTTGAAAGAAGCTAAGCACGAGTCTAGTTCACTTAAAAAAGAAGCACTTTTGGAGGCAAAGGAAGAAGCCAGAAAATATCGAGAAGAAGTCGATGCTGAGTTTAAATCAGAGCGTCAAGAATTAAAACAATTAGAAACCCGCTTAGCGGAACGTTCGAATAATCTTGATCGCAAAGATGACAATCTTACGAGCAAAGAGCAAGCTCTTGAACAAAAAGAGCAAAGTCTTTCAGATAGAACTAAACACATTGATGCGCGTGAAGAACAATTACATGAGCTAGAAAAGAGGAAAGAAGAAGAATTAGAAAAAATTGCTTCTCTGACTCAATCGGAAGCACGTGATATTATCTTAACGCAAACAGAAGAACGACTTTCCAAAGAGATTGAGACTCGAATTCGAGAAGCAGAAGTGGAAGTGAAAGAACGTTCAGATAAAGTTGCAAAAGATATCCTGGTTCAAGCCATGCAACGGATGGCCGGGGATTTTGTGGCAGAACAGACCAACTCAACGGTTCATTTACCAGATGATGGAATGAAGGGCCGGATTATTGGTCGCGAAGGTCGAAATATCCGAACCTTCGAAAGCTTGACAGGTGTGGATGTGATTATTGATGACACTCCAGAAGTAGTCACCCTGTCTGCATTTGATCCGATTCGTCGGGAAATCGCACGAATGACCATGGAAAGTCTCTTGAAAGATGGTCGCATCCATCCAGCTCGGATTGAAGAGTTGGTAGAGAAGAACCGTTTGGAAATTGACCAACGGATTCGTGAATATGGTGAAGCAGCAGCCTATGAAATTGGCGCACCAAATCTACATCCTGATTTGATGAAGATTATGGGACGCTTGCAATTCAGAACTTCTTATGGACAGAACGTCTTGCGTCACTCCATTGAGGTTGCTAAGTTATCTGGTATTATTGCTAGTGAGCTTGGTGAAAATGCTACCTTGGCTCGTCGAGCTGGTTTCCTTCATGATATTGGTAAAGCCATCGACCGTGAGGTAGAAGGTAGCCACGTAGAAATTGGTACTGAATTAGCTCGTAAATACAAAGAGCATCCAGTTGTTGTCAATACGATTGCTAGTCACCATGGTGATGTTGAACCAGAAAGTGTCATCGCAGTTATTGTTGCAGCAGCAGATGCCTTGAGTGCAGCGCGTCCAGGTGCCCGGAGCGAGTCTCTTGAAAGCTACATCAAACGCCTGCAAGATCTTGAAGAAATTGCAAATGGCTTTGAGGGAGTTAAGACAAGCTTTGCCTTGCAAGCAGGTCGTGAAATTCGAATTATGGTCAGCCCTGAAGAAGTCAAGGATGATAAGTTGACCATCTTGGCTCATGATATCCGTGAGAAGATTGAGTCCAACTTGGAGTACCCTGGTAACATCAAGGTAACCGTTATTCGTGAATTACGTGCCATTGATTATGCAAAATAGAGCTTGTTAAAAGCCATATATAAAAGATAGTCAGCGAAGGTGGAACAACCTTAGTTGGCTATTTTTTTGTGAGTCGTGTTAAAAATGGGTTAGCACAGATGAAATGGTTCATTGGTAGAGAAGTGGTTAGGGCCTTGCCTCTAGGAAAAATCTGTTGAAAAATCTTTCTATTTTTGTTACACTAGATAGAAAGACAGCGAAGGAGATAAAATGGCGGATCGAGGATTATTAATCGTTTTCTCAGGGCCCTCAGGTGTTGGGAAAGGAACGGTTAGACGTGAGATTTTTGAAAGCTCAGATAATCAGTTTCAATACTCAGTATCGATGACAACACGTGCACAACGTCCAGGTGAAGTGGACGGAGTAGATTATTTCTTCCGGACACGTGAAGAATTTGAGGAATTGATTCGTCAAGGTCAAATGCTCGAATATGCTGAATATGTTGGCAATTACTATGGGACTCCCTTGACCTATGTGAACGAAACCCTCGATAAAGGGATCGATGTTTTCCTTGAAATCGAGGTGCAAGGGGCTTTGCAGGTCAAGAAAAAGGTACCAGATGCCGTCTTCATTTTCTTAACTCCTCCAGATTTGGATGAATTGCAAGACCGTTTGGTTGGACGCGGCACAGATAGTGCGGAAGTCATTGCCCAGCGGATTGAAAAAGCAAAAGAAGAAATTGCCCTCATGCGGGAGTATGACTATGCCATTGTCAACGATCAAGTACCTTTGGCTGCAGAACGTGTTAAACGTGTGATTGAGGCAGAACATTTCCGTGTTGATCGGGTCATTGGTCACTACCAAGAAATGCTTCCCAAAGCCACTCAAGTGGTACGATAATTAGAATAGGAATTAGGTAAAAAGATTATGATGTTAAAACCATCTATTGACACATTGTTGGATAAAGTACCGTCAAAATACTCTTTGGTTATTCTTGAAGCCAAACGAGCTCATGAGTTAGAGAGTGGTGCAACTCCTACTCAAGAATTTCAATCAGTAAAATCTACCTTGCGTGCCTTGGAAGAGATTGAATCAGGAAATGTGGTGATTCACCCAGATCCAGAAGCTAAGCGTGAAGCGGTTCGTCGTCGAATCGAAGCAGAACGCTTGCGTAAAGAAGAAGAAGAGCGTAAAATTAAAGAACAAATCGCGAAAGAAAAAGAAGATGGTGAAAAAATTTAAGGTTGGGTTCGCTCAATCTTATTTTTTGCTATTTAGCGCTAGGACAGGAAGGAGGTGGAAGCATGCTAGCACAAGTCATCGTTGATGTTCCCTTGATGCAAACAGACAAGCCCTATAGCTACCAGGTACCAGAAGAGTTTTCTCCTTTCTTGGAAAAAGGAATGCGGGTGCATGTTCCCTTTGGAAAGGGAAATCGGCTCATTCAAGGGATTGTGGTTGGCCTTGAACAGACCACTCCAGCAGCTCAAGACCAAGAATTGAAAAGTATCGTGGAGGTCTTAGACTACCAACCAGTTCTAGGAGAGGAGCAATTTTGGCTGGCAGATCAGTTGCGAAAGACGGTTTTTGCCTACAAGATCACCCTCTTGAAAGCCATGTTACCGAGTGTTTTAAATTCTTCCTATGACAAAATTCTCCATCCGACAGAATTGTTATCGCCAGAGGATCGAGAAGACATTTTTGGAACAGCGACCAGCTTGGCCTTTTCTTCTTTGGATATTGATGCACAAGCACGAATGATGCGACTGACTCGTAAAGGAGAGTTGGAAGTAGAATACCAAGCAGTGGATCGTAAACATATCAAAACAGAAAAATGGTATCGAGTAAATCAACCCCTACTTGAAAATTTGGAAATCGCTAAGAATGCTAAAAAGCGCTTGGCCTTGCGAGACTTTGTCCAAGGTCAAGAAGTAGATGCGCCTTTGAGTGATTTATTGGCGGAATTCTCTCGTCCAGTGGTGAACTATTTCATCGACCAGGGTGCCTTGCTTATTTTTGAAAAAGAAGTCAATCGTGCGGCTGCCTACTTTAAAGACAAAGAGTCGACAGAGGCCTTGGTTTTAAATGCTGAACAAGAACGAGCTGTTCAAGCGGTAACCAGCAAAATTGGGCAACCTTCCAAACCCTTCTTGCTAGAAGGGGTAACGGGGAGTGGAAAGACGGAAGTTTACCTCCAAATCATCCAAGAGGTGCTGGAAAAGGGGAAAACAGCTATTATGTTGGTTCCCGAAATTTCCTTGACGCCTCAAGTGACGGATCGCTTCATTTCTCGCTTTGGGGATCGAGTGGCCATCCTTCATTCAGGTCTATCCAACGGTGAAAAATACGATGAGTGGAGACGTGTTGAACGTGGAGAAGCTCAAGTGGTCGTAGGAGCGCGGTCTGCTATCTTTGCACCTCTGAAGAACCTAGGGGCCATTATTATCGATGAAGAACATGAGGCTACCTATAAACAAGATAGCAATCCTCGCTACCATGCGCGTGAAGTGGCCTTACTACGAGCTCAGTATCACCAGGCTGTTTTGGTCTTGGGGTCGGCGACACCTAGTCTAGAAACACGAGCCCGTGCAGGAAAAGGAATCTATGAATTTCTTCAATTGACCCAACGAGCCAATCCTCTTGCCCGTATTCCAGAGGTGGAAGTGATTGATTTCAGGGATTATATTGGCCAGCAAGAATCCGGAACCTATACACCTAAGTTGCTAGAAGCGATAGCAGAACGTCTGCAACGAAAAGAGCAAGTCGTCCTCATGCTCAATCGCCGGGGTTATTCCAGCTTTGTGATGTGTCGGGAGTGCGGTCATGTAGATACCTGTCCGAATTGTGATATTTCCTTGACCCTTCACATGGATACCAAGACCATGGATTGCCATTATTGTAATTACCACAAGGCCATTCCAACAGTCTGCCCTAATTGTCAAAGTCGATCGATTCGTTATTACGGGACGGGGACCCAGAAGGCCTACGATGAGCTGCAAGAAATTTTCCCCGAGGCTCGTATTCTGCGGATGGACGTTGATACTACTCGGAAAAAAGGGAGTCACGAGGCCTTGTTGGACCAGTTCGGTCAAGGGCAAGTGGATATTTTGCTTGGGACCCAGATGATTGCCAAGGGCTTGGATTTCCCCAATGTAACGCTAGTCGGTGTCCTCAATGCTGATACAGCTCTAAATTTGCCTGATTTTCGCTCGTCAGAGCGGACTTTCCAACTGTTAACCCAGGTGGCAGGGCGGGCTGGTCGTGCGGATAAAGAAGGACAGGTTCTGATCCAGACCTATAATCCTCATCATTATGCCATTGAATATGCGAAACGCCAAGATTATGAAGGGTTTTATGCCTATGAAATGAAGGTGCGCCACCAGTTAGGTTATCCACCTTATTATTACACGGTAGGTTTGACCCTCTCTCACAAAAAAGAAGAGGTCGTGGTTAAAAAAGCTTATCAGGTGATGGATCTGTTGAAATCAGGTCTGTCCGATCAGGTCCAAATCTTGGGACCAACGCCAAAACCGATTGCTCGCACGCATAATTTATTCCATTACCAGATTCTGTTGAAGTACCGGTTTGAAGACCACTTACCACAGGTTTTAAATCAGATTTTGGACTATACTCAAGAGCGGGAAAATCAAGATCTTCGAGTCAGCATTGACAATGAACCGCAAAGTTTTATGTAGAAGGAGAAAAAATGACAAAAATACTATTTATGGGAACGCCTGATTTCTCAGCTACAGTCTTAAAAGGCTTGATTTCTGATGAACGCTATGAGATTCTAGCCGTTGTGACCCAACCAGATCGGGCAGTTGGCCGGAAAAAAGAAATTCGAATGACACCAGTAAAAGAAGCGGCTATAGAAGCAGGCTTGCCAATCTACCAGCCGGAGAAACTATCTGGAAGCCAAGAACTAGAAGACTTATTGGCTTTGGGAGCAGATGGGATTGTCACAGCAGCCTTTGGACAGTTTTTGCCGAGTCGTTTGTTAGAGGCGATGAAGTTTTCTGTCAATGTGCACGCTTCTCTTCTTCCAAAATACCGTGGTGGAGCGCCTATTCATTATGCCATTATGAATGGGGATAAAGAAGCTGGTGTGACCATCATGGAAATGGTCAAAGAGATGGATGCTGGAGATATGATTTCTTCTCGCGCCATCCCTATTTTAGAGGAAGACAATGTGGGAACCCTATTTGAGAAATTGGCTCTTGTTGGCCGGGATCTTCTTTTAGAAACTCTGCCAGCTTACCTTGCGGGAGAGCTTAAGCCACAACCGCAGGATCCCCAACAAGTCACCTTCTCTCCAAATATCAAGCCAGAAGAAGAACGCCTGGATTGGACACGGACCAACCGTGAACTCTTTAACCAAGTTCGAGGCATGTATCCTTGGCCAGTTGCCCATACTCTATGGAAGGGTGAACGCTTTAAGATATACCAAGCAAAACCGTGTGAAGGTCAAGGAGAACCAGGAGAAATTTTAGCTCTCCATAAAAATGAAATCGTTGTTGCGACGGGTGAGGGAGCCTTAGCCTTGACCCTTGTTCAGCCAGCTGGTAAACCCAAGATGGCTGTCGGAGATTTCTTAAATGGTTTGGGGCGACAACTGCAAGTAGGTGATCAATTTGGTAAATAAGATGCAGACTGCACGAGGGGTGGCCCTATCTACTCTAGGAGAGATTTTCCAGGACGGTGCTTTTTCAAATATCGCCCTCAAAAAATCCTTGGGCAAGGCAACCTTGTCAGATGTGGATAAAAGTCTAGTAACCGAAATCGTCTATGGGACGGTTTCACGCAAACTAACCTTGGAATGGTATCTATCGCACTTTGTCGTTGATCGAGACCAGGTAGATCCCTGGATCTATCATCTTTTATTGATGAGCCTCTATCAGTTCGTCTATCTGGAGAAGATTCCTCCCCATGCTGTTGTCCATGAAGCAGTAGAGCTTGCCAAGCAACGGAAGAAGGGGAGTGAAAAATATGTCAATGCTCTCTTACGGAAAATGCTACGAGAGGAGCTTCCATCAATTGACCAGATTAAACGAATCAACAAACGACTTTCAATCCGCTATTCTCTTCCGGTTTGGTTGGTGAAAAAGTTGATGGACGAGTATGGTGAACAGCGGGCCATTGCGATTTTTGAGAGTCTCTATGTTCGCAACAAGGCCAGTGTTCGTGTTGTCGATCTGGATCAAAAAGAAGACATCAAGGAGCAATTGCAGGCATCGGATTCCTTGTTGGCCTCAACAGCTCTTGTGAAAGAAAATGGCTATTTTGCAGGCTCTGATTACTTCAAACAAGGGAAATTAACCATTCAAGATGAGACCAGTCAATTGGTCGCTCCGGCTTTAGAGGTCCAACCATCAGACCAGGTATTAGATGCCTGTGCAGCACCTGGGGGCAAGACCACCCATCTAGCTTCTTATCTAGTCGATGGGAAGATCACAGCCTTGGACTTGTACGATCATAAGCTCCAATTAATTCAGGAAAACGCGGAACGTCTGGGAGTTGCAGATAAAATTCAGACAAAAAAACTGGATGCCAGCCAGGTCTTTGAAGCTTTTGGAGCAGATGCTTTTGATAAAATCTTGGTAGACGCCCCTTGCTCTGGGATTGGTTTGATCCGCCGTAAGCCAGACATCAAGTACAATAAAGACAATGCTGACTTTGCGTATCTACAGGCGATTCAATTGGAAATATTGGATGGAGTTTGTCAAAGTGTGCGGAAAGATGGTATAATAGTCTACAGTACATGCACAATTATAGGAGAAGAGAATTTTGATGTGGTTGACCAGTTTTTAAAAACCCATCCAAATTTTGAACTCGTGCCATTAGATCATGAACGAAAAGATATTCTGAAAGATGGCTGTATTTTAATTACACCAGAATTGTATGGAAGCGATGGTTTCTTTATTAGTCGTTTTCGAAGAATATCGTAATCTCAGGAGGATACGGACAGTATGGAAATTTCTATCTTAACCGATGTAGGTCAAAGACGGACAAATAACCAAGACTATGCAAATCAATATAAAAATAAAGCGGGAAAATCCATGGTTTTTCTAGCTGACGGGATGGGGGGGCATCGTGCTGGTAATATTGCTAGCGAGATGGCTGTTACCGATCTCGGCGCTGCTTGGGTAGCGACTGAAATCAGCACCATTAACGAAGTCAGAGAGTGGTTTGCAGAGAATTTGGAAAAAGAAAACCAGCAGATCCATCGCATTGGTCAAGATGAAGAACATAAAGGAATGGGAACAACTCTCGAAGCTGTTGCCGTTATCGATGACCAAGTCTTATTTGCACATGTAGGGGATTCCCGAATTGGACTCGTGCGTAATGGGGAATACCATCAATTAACCAGTGACCATTCTTTAGTAAACGCCTTGCTCAAGGCCGGACAGATTACGGAAGAAGAGGCAGCTCATCATCCCCAACGCAATATCATCACCCAATCCATTGGACAAAAAGATGAATTGCAACCGGATTTTGGTATGGTTACGGTTGAAGCGGGAGATTTCATTGTTATTAATAGTGATGGATTAACCAATATGATCTCTGGCGATGAAATCCGTGATATCGTTGTTAGCGATTTATCGGTTGAAGAAAAGGCAAAAACCTTGGTTCGCTTTGCGAATAATGCTGGCGGTTTGGACAATATTACAGTTGTACTGATTCGCTTTGCTGAGGAGGATGTGGCATGATTCAAATCGGCAAAATTTTTGCCGGACGATATAAGATAATCCGTCAAATCGGGCGTGGAGGGATGGCAGATGTCTACCTCGCTCGGGATTTAATCTTAGATGGTGAAGAAGTTGCAGTTAAAGTACTGAGGACCAATTACCAAACAGATCCAATTGCAGTTGCACGCTTTCAACGAGAGGCCAAAGCGATGGCAGATTTGGATCATCCAAATATCGTTCGGATCACGGATATCGGTGAAGAGGATGGCCAGCAATACTTGGCGATGGAATATGTCGCTGGTTTGGACTTGAAACGTTATATCAAAGAAAATGCCCCTCTCTCAAATGAAGAAGCTGTTCGCTTGATGGGGCAAATCCTCCTTGCTATGCGCTTGGCGCACACGCAAGGCATTATTCACCGTGATTTGAAACCTCAAAATGTCCTTTTAACATCGGACGGAAATGCCAAGGTATCTGACTTTGGGATTGCAGTAGCCTTTGCAGAGACCAGTCTCACCCAGACCAACTCTATGTTGGGTTCGGTTCATTATTTATCACCAGAGCAAGCCAGAGGATCGAAAGCTTCTATTCAAAGTGATATCTATGCAATGGGGATCATTTTCTACGAAATGCTGACGGGTCATATCCCTTATGATGGGGATAGTGCAGTGACCATTGCGCTGCAACATTTCCAAAAACCACTTCCGTCCATCATTGAAGAGAACAAAAATGTTCCGCAGGCTTTGGAAAATGTGGTGATTAAGGCCACAGCGAAGAAACTATCCGATCGCTATAAGTCGGTAGCTGAAATGTATGTCGACTTGTCAAGTTGTCTATCTTATGAACGCCGTAATGAGAAAAAATTAGTCTTTGATGACGCTTCAAAAGCGGATACTAAGACCCTACCAAAGGTGAATGTGGTTCCAAAACCGGCTCCACTTCCAACATCAGAGGTTCGTCCTACAGTTCATGAGGACCGACCAGTGGCTTCAGAGGATCGAACAGCTCCAGTTTCTCTAAAAAATAAGCCACGTCGTCGTTTGCGGACGCGCTACAAGGTCTTGTTTGTAGCCCTAGCTTTGGTACTAGCTGCCTTTGCCTTTCTTCTTTATATGAGTCCAGCCAACAAAACAGTTCCGGATGTATCTGGAAAAACGGTAGCAGAAGCGCGTGCTATCATTGAAGATCAGGATCTTCAAGTGGGAGACGAAAAAGAAGAATACAGTGATTCGGTGCTGGAGGGCTATGTAATCCGTACCAATCCAAATGCAGGAGCTCAGAAAAAGGAAAACAGCAAGGTTGATTTGGTTGTCTCGAAAGGGCCAAGCACCTTTGATATGCCGGACTATACTGGTAGGTCTAGAGAAGATGCGGAAAACGATCTGAAAACCACCTATAAGCTTTCTAGCAAGCTGATTTCGATTGAAGAAGTCGAGACCAATGAAGTGGAGCCAGGAATCGTGCTTGAGCAATCTCCTGCTGCTGGTCAAAAATATGATTTGACTTCTAATACCAAGGTTGTTCTGAAAGTATCGAAGGAAAGTAATTCGATCGAGTTACCAAGTTATGTTGGTTCTTATTATGAATTTGCTGTCTCTAATCTCGTTCAAATCTACGGGGTGAAGGAAGCAAATATTGAACGGAAAACCACATCGCATCTTCCGGCTGGTGTAGAAGTCTTACCAGGTCAAATTGTGAGTCAGACTCCAGAAGCTCAATCGAGCATTGATATTAAAAAGACTCGCATTGTCTTGACTATATACGAACCGAAGACGGAACCATCAAGTAGCACGAAAGCTTCAAGCAGTTCATCAGAAAGCTCAAGCTCTACAACAGTGGAATCCCATTCCAATACGGAGCCTTCAGCCTCTTCTGAACCAGAGTCGTAACGTGATGACTCTATAAAACCAGACCCAATCGGTCTGGTTTTTTTAGTACAGAGAGAGTTGTTAACGAATCCTTCTAGAGTCTGAAGCGAATCCCTTGGAATTTTGATAAAATAGAATGGAGAGGTTCAATTATGTGGAAGATTCAATTGTTTGTGTTTGTTGAAGCTTTGTTACTCACCATGGCTGCAATCACTATTTTGGCGGGAAATATATCTCGTATCGTCCTAATCGTGGTCCTTTGCTTGCTTCTATTGTATTATTACATTGGAAAACAGCGGAGTAATTTTCTTTTAGTGGCATCCAGCATTCTGCTGTTTTTTATTGTCATGTTAAATCCTTACGTCATCGCTGCGCTTTTGTTTGCCGTTGTCTATGCCATGCTGGTGGCTTATCCCTATTTTTACCGTGAAAATGAAGAAGTGAAGATAGATTATGAGGAAGATGTAGAAATCCGACAAGAGAAAACACCTTGGATTGGGGATCTGCATCATTTTTCAAAGGTAAACTGCCATTTTCGTGATTTAACGATTACTCGTTTAGTGGGGCGGGATACGATCCATTTAGACGAAGTGATTGTTGTGAATCATGACAATGTCATCATCATGAGAAAGATGTTTGGCAATACGAAAATTATTTTGCCGGTGGATGTGGAGCTGAGTTTGCAGGTGAATACCTTATATGGAGAATTGCGCCTCTTCTCTCAAAAACCTAGGAAATTGAGAAATGAGACAGTAAGCATGGAGACACCGAATTATCGAAGTTCCCATCGAACAGTGAAACTTGTTATTGCGGGGATTGTAGGAGATGTGGAGGTCGTCAGAGGATGAAACGAACAGACTATCTTTTAATCTTCCTTTATACGGTCTTAATTCTAGCTGTTATTATCCATTCTATTTTTGGTCTTTTCGACTTTCAGTGGACTTATCTATTGGAAGATTTATCCAAACTGCGTGCTTTTCTGTTTATTGGTTTTGGCTTGACGGTTGCTCTGACTATTTTGATGATTCTATTGATTAAATTGATTCAATTTACAATCATGAACACCGTCCAAAAAAACCTGAGAAACTTGCTCGAAGGCAAGAAGCTAAAACTCGGAGAAAACAAAGAGATTAATGAAGAGTTTCAACGCTTGGATCGCAAGCTCAAACGCCTGACAGAAAATTTGCAACGAACAGAAAATCGAGTCATGCAAAATGAAGAAGAGATTGTCGAAAGAGAGCGACGGCGAATTGCCCGAGATCTCCATGATACGGTGAGCCAGGAATTATTTGCAGCTAATATGATTTTGTCTGGTGTAGCCAGTCAGGATCAAGTTCTTCAACTCCCTAAAGTAGGGCAACAGTTGAAGGGGGTCACAGAAATTCTAAATACTGCTCAAAACGATTTGCGGATTCTATTGTTACACTTGCGGCCGACAGAATTAGAAGGTCGAAACTTGGTAGAAGGTCTCCAGGTGATTTTTAGAGAACTACAAGAAAAGAGCAATTTAGAAGTATACTTTGAACACGATGTTCAAAAGTTACCAAAAACTATTGAAGAGCATATTTTTCGAATTGTACAAGAAGTAGTGAGCAATACACTAAAACATGCCCATGCGAAGCGCTTGGATGTTTATCTGTTGCAAACAGAACAATCTCTCCATCTGAAATTAGCAGATGATGGAGTGGGATTTGATCCAGAATCTTTGGGTGAACTAAGTTACGGTATGAAGAATATTCAGGATCGAGTAGATGACATGGCAGGAAGAATTAAGATTTTGACCAGTCCCAAAAAGGGAGTGGCTATTGATATTAAAGTGCCATTAGTAGAAGGAGAAGATGATGAAATTATTACTAGTAGATGATCATGAAATGGTCCGATTAGGCTTGAAAAGCTATTTAAGTATGCAAGATGGAATTGATCAAGTCCTAGAGGCCAGTGATGGTCAAGAGGGTGTTGAGTTAGCCCTAAAGGAGCGACCAGATGTCATCATTATGGATATTGTCATGCCCCATATGACCGGGATTGAAGCGACACTCGCAATCCTAAAGGAGTGGCCAGATGCAAAAATATTAATCCTGACATCCTATTTGGACAATGAAAAAATCTATCCTGTCTTGGATGCGGGAGCCAAGGGCTATATGCTCAAAACCTCTAGTGCAGAGGAAATTTTACGGGCCATTCGCAAGGTGGAGCAAGGAGAGTTGGCAATTGAGACAGAGGTCAGCCAAAAAGTAGAGTATCGGAAAAACCACGTGGAACTCCATGATGACTTGACCGCGCGTGAACGAGATATCTTGGCTTTGCTAACCAAGGGATATGAAAATCAACGGATAGCTGATGAATTATTCATTTCATTAAAGACGGTCAAGACGCACGTGTCGAATATTTTGTCAAAATTAGAAGTGAGCGATCGTACCCAAGCAGTAGTTTATGCCTTCCAACATCACTTGGTCTCTCAGGAAGATTTTTAGTCAAAAACATGCTATAATAGACAGCATACTGAATGGAGACAACATGGATGCAAAAACACGCTACAAAGCGAAAAAGATAAAAATAGTATTTTTTGATATTGACGATACCTTACGAAATGTTGAGACAGGCTATGTTCCAGCTTCAGTCACCAGAGTGTTTTCACAATTACGAGAAAAAGGAATTTACACAGCCATTGCTAGTGGTAGAGGGATTTTTGGAGTGCCAGAAGAAATTAAGGCTCTCCGACCTGATTTCTACGTCACTCTGAATGGTTCCTATGTGATTGATCGTAAGGAGAATGTCATTTATGAAGAAAGATTACCAAATCCACTTGTTCAGGACTTTATTGCATGGGCCAAGCAGGTAGGGATTCATTATGGTTTGGTTGGGAGTCATCAAGCAGCTCTTTCAGCTCGGACAGAAGATATGAGCCGGGCCATTGATCCCATCTATCCAAATTTACCAGTAGATCCTGACTTTGCTACCAAGCATCCCATTTATCAAATGTGGACATTCGAGACTGGTAAAACATTCGATGCCCTCCCAGAAGCTTTAGGGCAGGAATTGCGTTTGGTTCGCTGGCACCCAATCTCATCAGATGTTGTCTTGGATCAGCAATCCAAAGCTCACGGTGTCTCAAAAATAGTCGAAAAACTAGGTCTCAAACCAGAAAATGTCTTAACGTTTGGAGATGGATTGAATGACATAGAATTATTTGACTATGCTGGTTTAGCGATTGCCATGGGAAACGCCCAAGATGCATTAAAAGCTAAAGCAGATTTTGTCACAAAAACCTTAGAAGAAGATGGCATTTTACATGCCTTAGAGGAGTTAAAAATGGTTGAAAAAGAATTGCACTTACCACAAACAAAAATGGATCAAGAAACAGGACCAATTGCGACGATTCATACCAACTATGGAGATCTGAAGATTCGTCTCTTTCCTGATCAAGCACCAAAAACAGTAGCAAACTTTATTGCGCTTGCAAAAGATGGCTACTACAACGGAGTGATTTTCCATCGCATCATTAAAGATTTCATGATCCAAGGTGGGGATCCAACTGGAACAGGTATGGGTGGGGAATCCATTTATGGAGAATCTTTTGAAGATGAATTCTCTGAAGAATTGTACAACATCCGTGGTGCACTTTCTATGGCCAATGCTGGACCAAATACCAACGGCAGTCAATTCTTTATTGTTCAAAACCAACACCTTCCTTATTCTAAAAAGGAAATTGCCCGTGGTGGTTGGCCTGAAGCTATCGCAGAAATTTATGCGGAAGAAGGAGGAACACCTCATTTGGACCGTCGTCACACAGTGTTCGGTCAGTTGATGGATGAAGCTTCTTATCAAGTATTAGATACAATTGCGGCAGTAGAGACAGGTGCCATGGACAAACCCAAAGAAGATGTGGTCATGGAATCAATTGACATTGAGGGAGAAGCATGAGAATCGGGGATAAACTGAAGGGTGTTGTGACAGGGTTGCAACCTTATGGAGCCTTTGTTGAATTAGAGACAGGGGTAACCGGTTTAATCCATATTTCTGAAATCCGCAGTGGATATATCGACAACATTCATGATATCTTAAAAATTGGGGATCAAGTTTGTACCCAGGTTATCGATATTGATGAATACTCTGGGAAGGCTAGCTTGTCTCTTCGTACCTTAGAAGCTGGGAACAGAAAGCAGTTTCGACATCATCGTTTTTCTAATGATCGCCATAAGATTGGTTTTACTCCTTTAGCCAAGCAATTACCAATTTGGATTAAAGAAAGTAAGGAATTTTTGAGTGACACCAGTCAGGGAAAATAAGAATTTGTTTCTACAGATATAAGAAAAAGAGGCTACATTGTAGCCTCTTTCAGTTTAAAGACAAAGTAATTTTAGAAACTTTCCTTAGGTGAGTACGGACGTTAGCGAACCTCGTAGAAGTTCCATGACTAATTATTGAGCCTAAGGTCTCAATAATTCCGAGTACCTGAAACAACTGTGTTTCAGGCACTTTTCTCACAGCGGAAAGTTTTTCATCTTCTTAAATGACTAAAAAATAAAAGTCATTTTTTGAAAATCATCCAGCTGTTTTATGTAAAACAATAGTTTATCTACATTCAAAAAGAGGCTACGATGTAGCCTCTTTCTTATTCTTGATCAAAATCGTAAAGGGTAGTTGAAAGGTAACGTTCTCCATTATCCGGTGCCAAAGCCAAGACTTTTTTACCAGCTCCAAGCTCTTTAGCGACTTCAATTGCTGCATAGATAGCGGCAGCAGATGAAATTCCAACTAAGAATCCTTCTTTTCCACCAATGTAGCGACCTAATTCTAAAGCTTGTTCAGAAGTGACGCGGATTACGCCATCATAAGAATTGGTATCCAGCGTTTCTGGAATGAAACCTGCTGACAATCCTTGGATTTTGTGAGGTCCTGGTTTTTCGCCAGAAAGAATCGCTGATTCATCTGCTTCAACGGCATAGACTTGGACAGCTGGGTTGACTTTTTTCAAGGCATGAGAAACACCTGAAATAGTTCCACCTGTTCCAACACCACTGACATAGGCATCCAATCCATTTGGCCCAAAAGCTTCTAAAATTTCTTGTCCTGTTGTTGCTTCATGGACTTCTGGGTTGGCGCTGTTGTTAAATTGGAGGGGAAGGAAACCGTTTCGTTCTGCAGCGATTTCTTCTGCTTTAGCGATAGCTCCTTTCATTCCTTCACTACCTGGAGTTAAGACCAGTTCAGCTCCATAAGCTTGAATGATTTTCCGACGTTCAACACTCATGGTTTCAGGCATGACGATGACGACTTTATACCCTTTGGCAGCCCCAACCCATGATAAACCAATTCCTGTATTTCCGCTGGTTGCTTCAACGATAGTAGAACCAGGTTGAAGCAGACCATCTCGTTCTGCTTTTTCAATCATGCTAAGAGCAATCCGGTCTTTGACAGATGAACCTGGGTTGAAGGCTTCTAGTTTAACATAGACATCAGCAGCCCCTTCAGGTACCAAGTGGTTCAATTTTACAATAGGTGTTTTTCCGATTAATTCTGTAATATTTTCATAGATTGGCATACGATATACACTCCTTTGTTAGTGTATCCAGTATACCGCCAGTAATCCGGTTTGTAAAATATAAAAAAGCTATCGATGTGATAGCCTTTTTTTATAACTGGATAGGAACTTCCACTTCCTTTAGCCCCTGATCACTAATCTCAACTTTTCCATGGTAAAAATCAATCAGGTCTGCAATCACATCTTCTTTTTGCTCTTTATCTACATAAATCAGACTAAAGACAGCATCGGTGAAGTCTGTCTGAAATTCTGCTAATTGGTGAGCGGATAGAAAGTTCACAAACTCTTGGTATTGGGGATAAGTCAAGGTAATCCCTAGCCCAACTTGCTCCTTGATTTCAACGAGACCGATTTCTTTCACAGCCTGAGCGACGCTACCGGCATAAGCACGAATAAGACCGCCTGCGCCTAGCTTGATCCCACCAAAATAACGAGTGACAACGCAGCAGACATTGGTCAACTCATGATTTTCTAGCACAGCTAGCATGGGAACGCCGGCAGTACCACTCGGTTCTCCGTCGTCGCTGGTCCGTTTGATCTCAAACTGTTGGCCTATTACAAATGCGGAGCAATTGTGAGTTGCCTTGTAATGTTCTTTCTTGACAGCAGCTATAAAGTCGCGAGCTTCCTCTTCAGTATAGACCCGTTTAACATGGCAAAGAAAGCGAGATTTTTTAATTTCTTCTTGGACGAGGCCGTCCTCTTTAAATGTCTTGTATTCCATACACTTATTTTACAAAAAAACTCGCAAAACTGCGAGTTTTTACGAATATATAAGTATGAAAGTTGAAGATTGTTATGGAAGGTTGTTCACCCAAGAACAACTAGGGGTGGAACTGCTTGGACAAGCCCAAGAACTGCCAGCTATGGTAGAGGAAAAGACGGGCTTGTTTTGTAATCGGTGTGGGACTAAGATTGATAAAAGCAAATGGAAACTACAGATAGAAAGCTACTATTGTAGGGCTTGCATTCAATTAGGGAGAGTTAGGAGCGACCAAACACTCTATCACTTTCCCCAACAAGCCTTTCCCCAGGAAGAAGTCCTAAGATGGCAGGGGAGCCTGACGCCATTTCAAAGTCGGGTTTCTCAGGAGTTGGTTCAATCCTTAACAGATAGAAAGCCGATGATGGTACACGCAGTTACAGGAGCAGGTAAAACGGAAATGATGTACCAAGTGGTGGCGGAAGTGATAAAAAAGGGGAGATGTGTTTGCATTGCTACACCAAGGATTGACGTGTGTATTGAATTATATAAGCGAATGACAAAGGACTTTTCCTGCCCCATCTCGTTGTTGCACGGTGATTCAGAAGCTTATTTCCGAACGCCTCTCGTCATATCCACCACACATCAACTACTAAAATTTTATCAAGCTTTTGACCTCCTCATAATCGATGAAGTCGATGCCTTTCCTTTTGTTGATAACCCTGTTCTCTACCATGCCGTTTCAAATGCCGTAACCAAGAATGGAAAGCTCATCTATTTGACAGCTACCTCAACAAAAGAGTTAGATAAAAAGGTCAAAAAACAGGAAATAAACCGCGTTAGCCTACCCAGACGCTTTCACGGAAACCCTCTAGTAATTCCTAGAAAAGTATGGCTAAAAGATCTACGAAAGAAAGTAGAAAAGAAGCAAGTACCAGGGAAGTTACTCAGACTAATAAAGGAGCAACGAAAAACAAGCTTTCCACTGATCTTATTTGTATCAGAGATTGAATTAGGAGAAAAGCTCCTTAACCTCTTAAGACAGAACTTCAAGGATGAAATCATCGAACTGGTGACCTCTAAAACAGAAAATAGGTTAGAACTGGTAGAAAAATTTCGCAACCAAGAAATTACCATCCTTGTTTCAACGACAATCCTGGAAAGGGGAGTTACCTTCCCTAAAGTAGATGTGTTTGTGATTGAGGCCAATCATCGGCTGTTCACTAAGAGCACCCTGGTTCAAATCGCTGGTCGTGTTGGAAGAAGTATGGAAAGACCTACAGGCGAGTTGCTTTTCCTAGCAGAAGGAACCAGCCAAGAAATGACACAAGCTATTAAAGAAATAAAAGAAATGAATCAGGAGGCAGGGTTTTGAGTAACTGTCTGTTATGTGATCAAGAGCTATCCAATCAAGAATCCTTAAGGGATCTCATCCTAATGAAAAAAGAGAATCTCACAATGTGTAACAACTGTAAAAATAAGTTCGAACAAGTTAGTGAAGCTAGTTGCAAAACTTGTTGTAAAAAAAGTTCAGAGATTTCTTGTGAAGATTGCCAAGAGTGGGAACGAAAAGGGAAAAGTGTAAACCATAAAGCACTCTACTACTATAATGAAGAAATGAAGGAATACTTTCAGAAATACAAATTCCAGGGGGATCAACTGTTAGCTGGTCTCTTTGCTGAAGAAGTAAAGGCAGCACTAAAAAAGTATAAAGGGTATACCATTGTTCCAATACCTTTAAGCGATAAGAGAAATGAGAAGAGAGGATTTAATCAGGTAACAGCAATCTTAGAAGCTGCAGGAATCCCTTATCAAGACCTATTAATAAAAAAGGATACAAAAGCCCAATCACAGAAAAATAAAAAAGAAAGATTAAAAGCAGAACAAGCCTTTGAACGAAAAGAGCTTGAAAACAAAAGCTGGCCGGAGAAAATAATGATAATGGATGATATCTACACAACAGGAGCAACAATCGAAAGAGCTAAAGAAATGTTACATGTAAACGAGGTGAAAGAAATAAGATCTTTTTCATTGGCAAGATAGAATAATCAAAAATATATTTGCAAAAATAAAATGAAAGCGTTATAATATAGATATAAAAAGAAAAACGTTTAGAAAGAAGGTACTTATATGATTAAATATAGTATCCGTGGTGAAAACCTAGAAGTAACAGAAGCCATTCACGACTATGTCGTTTCTAAACTCGAAAAAATTGAAAAATATTTTCAAGCAGAGCAAGAATTGGATGCACGTGTAAACCTAAAAGTTTATCGTGAAAAAACTGCAAAAGTTGAAGTCACGATTCCGCTTGGTTCTATTACACTTCGTGCAGAAGATGTTTCTCAAGATATGTATGGATCTATTGACTTGGTAGTTGACAAGATTGAACGTCAAATTCGTAAGAATAAAACAAAGATTGAAAAGAAAAATCGTAGTAAATCTGCAACTAGCAAAATCTTTACAGAAGCTTTAGTAGAAGAAAGTGTTGCATTGGAAAAAGTTGTCCGTACAAAAACGATTGACATTGAACCAATGGAATTAGATGAAGCGATTCTTCAAATGGAACTATTGGGACATGACTTCTTCATCTACAAGGATGTGGAAGACAATACAACTAACGTTATTTACCGTCGCGAAGATGGAGATATTGGACTTCTTGAAGTTAAAGACAAATAAGTTAACACAGTCAGAAAGCTCCTGTAGAATATACAGGAGCTTTCTATATATGTAGGAAATAAATAGTCGCAAATCAAAAAAAATAACAAAAAAAATAAAAAAATAGAAAAAAGTTATTGACAAGGAGAGAGGGTCGTGATATACTAATATAGTTGTCGCGCGAGAGCGACAAAGACCTTTGAAAACTGAACAAGACGAACCAATGTGC
>NZ_JADNGY010000009.1 GCF_015553625.1 Streptococcus australis
CCCTACTCAACTGTGCGGAGGTGGGACGACGAAATCGAATTCTAACGAATGACCGATTTCTGTCCCACTCTCTTTTTTATTCACCAATTTCTTGGTTAAATTTGTAGAAAGTATTCTTATAAATGAGATACGTCGCAAGAGCTCCAATACCCGCTATGAGAAGATAAATCACACTAGCAAGCAAGGTGGTGAAAGCTACAGCGGATAGATAGAAAGTAAAGCCTATCAGGACGAGCATAACGATAATAAAGACGAATATCAACAATCCTCTCAAGGCAGCATTTCCTCTATTACGGTTCATCAAATCCGTTACAGTCGACCAATTGGTCGTTAAGAGCTTGTAGTCTCGTCGAAAAGCGATCACACTCAAACTCAAACTGGTCAAAAACCAAATCAAAAGCATAGCTAGAAGAGAGAGGGGATGGACCCCAAAGTAGCTGGACACCCCTACTAATAGCACAATCGGCAAAGCAGACTGAACGGAAAAGAGAATCCAAAACTTCTTCAAACAATAGCGTTTAAAATCAATCGGAAGGGCACGAAGATAAGCGAAATTTTCCCGCTCCAAGGAGATTCCGATACTGGTCAAGCTTTCTACAGAGTTGAAAACTCCGATCATGAAAGCGATAAGAGACAAAGGAAGTAAATATTGGGGCGTGAGGTAGTTTTCAATTTGAAGGGAAGCTCGCGATGCCCCTAAAAACAAGCCAAAGGTAAAAAGATAAGGAAAGATCGCCATCATAAAGATGACCTGCGTCAGCAAGGTACCATCACTTAGAAGCCGTTTATGATAGGAAACGGTAAAGCGATGGAAGGCCTTTTGATCTCCTACCTTCATC
The DNA here is from genome assembly GCF_015553625.1 of Streptococcus australis. GTDB lineage: Bacteria > Bacillota > Bacilli > Lactobacillales > Streptococcaceae > Streptococcus > Streptococcus australis_B. Next base: position 840 of record NZ_JADNGY010000009.1, read on the forward strand.
TGGCTCACCCGCTCCTTGACTGCATGGCTGGAAGAGACCTCAAGGGCAGCATCATAGAAATGAGGCAAGACCTGACTTTTGACCAGCCAAAGGAGGACTGCTAGAACCAATATCCAAGCCAACATCCCAAGCAGAGCACCTGAATCCAAAGGATTCAAGATAAAGGTATGAAAGACCTCTATCGGAGGAAAAATACTCGGTTGAGTGACCAAATCACCAGCCACCGAGTGCTCTGACTGGAGCATATTGATATAGAGATAAGCTCCAATGGAGATAAGACTACTCAAGCCAATGATGACGTTAGACACCAAACTCGTGTGCTTCTTAAAGACAGCTGATTTGGTAATCAGGTGAGATAAGAACAAGGTGCCCAAGAAGAGGATAGAGAGGAGAATCATGGCACAAAGAAGGCCAAGAAAGAGCCCCACTAGGATATTTCCCCCTGCTTGGATAGGAAGAATGATAAAATAACTGACCATTGGAAGCAGGGCCATCAAGAGCACTAAAATGACTGAAATACTCTTTCCTGCAATGACTTCTGCATCCGAAAAAGCATAGGGACGGTAAAATTGCAAATCCTTGCTCTCGTAAAAGACATTGTAAAAACTCATCAAGCCCTGGGAAATCGTCAAGAGCCCAAAGAGCGTAATCATATTGACAAAAGGACCAGGGCTAGAGACGAAATCATTGGCACTCGAGAGAATCCCAAAAAGGAAAAGATAAAGGAGACCAATAAAAATATAGGTCCGAATGGACTGGGCGGAAACATTCACCTTCCTAGTCGGATTCTTTTCCTGCTTCTTACGAAATTTCGCTAATTGTGCGGGCTGAGTAGCATAGATGATGTTGACATCCACTAGGCGACGAACCATCTTAAGACGCATCTGGACTCACCTCTTCTCTTCGACCAGCCAGTCCAAGATAGATGGACTCTAGGCTTTGTTCTGGGTGTTGCCCCTTCAGTTCCTCAATGGTTCCATAAAAGATGAGGTTCCCCTTCTTCAGGATGGCAATCTTATCACAGAGTTGCTCTGCCACTTCGAGGACATGGGTTGAGAAGATGACGGTATTCCCCTTATCTGCATGTTCCCGCATCATCTGTTTCAGGTCGTAGGAGGCTTGTGGATCCAAACCAGTCATCGGCTCATCTAGAACCCAGATGTCTGGATCAGATAGGAGAGCTCCGATAACAAAGACCTTCTGGCGCATCCCATGAGAGAAAGACTCAATGACCTCATATCGATGACTTGTAAAGTCAAAAAGGTTCAGCAAATGTTCCAAACGCTCATCACATTCCTGCTGACTCATATCATAGGAAGTGGCAACCAACTCCCAAAATTCATTGGCTGTCAAACGTAGAAAGAGATCTGGCGAATCGGCTACGTAACCAATTTTCTTTTTGATTTCTAATCGATTGCTGTAGAGATCCTTCCCATCGACTAGAATGCTGCCTGTCGTCGGTGTGATGACACTGACCAAGCTCTTAATGGTCGTTGATTTTCCGGCACCATTATGGCCAATCAAGCCGACAATTTGCCCATCTTCAATGGTCAAATTCAAGTGGTTTAATGCCAGATGCCCATCGTAATCCTTTGTGACTCCTTGAAATTCAATCATAGATTCTCCTTCTTCTATCCCACTTCCCTGATGAAAGAAAACGGTTTACTTGTTTTGCCAATATTTTATTCCATTTTTCCTCTTTTGTCAATGGAAAACTCAAGTATTAAAGTAATTCATCAAAGCGGTAGAGAAGGCCAAATAGATAACTAGGAATGGTATCTAGGAGGTCCTCCCTAAAGACCCGCTCCCCTCTTTGGTGGAGTTCCTTGCCCCAAGGCCCTAAATTGACCGCAGGCACTTGAATCTGTGCAATGTTTGCAAGATCCAACTCGTAAACTTGAGAGGGACTAGCTAAACTATCCAATACGACTTGATAGCTTTCTAGCTCTCTCTCCAAGGCACAATAACTGGTGTCGCAAATGCCCATGAAGTACTCTTCCACCTTCAGTGACAAGCCCCTGCTTGCTAAATAGTAGCGATAATCATCTATTAGGTTATCAATTTTTAGACTGGTATTCGGTAAATACCGACAATTCATAGAAGGGTAATAAGGTGGAGCAAAGCCAATAACCACCAGAGGATTTTTCTCACTCAAAAACTCTAAGAAACTTTGAATCTGCTGGATGGCAATGGTCTGATAGCTGACTCCTGATAAGAAATCTTGATAGGCTCTTTGCTCACACTGCTCTTGAAAGCTTAAAAATCCTTCCTTCTTTTGGCAACCATCCAGCAATTCTTGATAGCTGATGACTATTGGCTGAGAGATCAGATGTTCTTGCCCTGCTTGGTCCTGAAGGGACAGGTATTTGACATAAAATTGATCAACCGCTTCCTGGCTCAACTCTTTGATGCGTTGCAACAATTCTTGAGGGGTCTTTTTCAGATGCAGAACGCTGAAATAGCCGGCAGCATGGAGGACAGTCGACACGTCATATTGATCCTTCAAATCCCTCAGATAAGACCAAGAAGGAAGGGGAGACCGCTCACCCAGAGCATGATCAGATAAGTCTGGGTGAAGGTCCAATTTTGATGCAACTGCTATTAGGAGAGAGAGGGCGTTGATTCCTTTGAGGGGCTCCTTCATATGAGACAAAACTCCTTGGACGACAACGACTGGCATCAGCTTGCCAACCGTTCCGATATGAAGAACTTTCTCCTTGTCACTCCCTGCTTCAAAGGGCTCTGAATCCACTGCTAACACATAGTCCAAGTCAAACTCATCTTTTAACTGACAGAGTAGACCCAAGGCTCCTCTCATCCCACGAGAATAGGACTCCTCGTCTCCCACGGATAGATAAAGCAGATTTACCTGGCCCCCATCAGGATCTGAGGCATAGGCTTCTAGGACTCCTAGCTGGAGTGCTAAGGCTGCCTTCATGTCACAAGAACCTCGTCCGAATTGCCATTGGCCAGAATTTAGGTCCTCCTGCATTTCTGAACGAAAATCAATGCCCTTCAAGGCTTGAACCAGTGCCTCAGAATCCAAAGCTATTGGTGCTAGAGGACCGTAATCTTCTAGATCTACCGTATCATGGTGGTGAAAAAGAATCACTGTTTTTTTCTTTCCCTTATCGACCAAAGCCCAGTTGACACTACGATGAAGATGGTCATTAGGAAGAGGGTAGCGACCAAAGTGATGGGGGTGACTCTTTAAATATGGAATAGCCCCAATTCGTCGGTCTAAATAGTCTTCCATCTCCCTTTCTGTCTCGGTATTGGTAAAGCTAGGAATTGCCATGGCTTCTTGAAATATAGTGGCAATTTGTTCTTGGAAATCTTCTATGGATCTCAATGGAGGCCTCCTTTTAATGATAATAGCTATCTCTACTAGAAAGAGTCTATATTACCTCTATTCTAGGACCTTCAACCTGCTTTCAAACAGGATCACAACTTAACTTACAGCAGGGAAAGCTCTCTGTACTTTCCTTCCTGTAAATCAAATGATGGAGACACTTTTTCAACTAGCAAAGCCTTCTTAGACAGATTGAGCGAACTTGAATAAAAATAAAAAAATAGTTCCTATTCATGGGGCCAAATCCCTCTCTCTGATCCATACAAGACCTATCTTTTTACCCATTTATACACTATGAAATAAAGACAGCGCTTTCGAGAGCATAAACCTTTGCCCTATCCTTTCATTTTTGGTAAAATAAGGCATTAATTCACGAAAGATGAGAAACAAATGGAAAATCAAGCCTTAATGCAATATTTTGAATGGTACTTACCTTCGGATGGTCAACACTGGTCCCGCTTAGCTGCAGATGCTCCTCACCTAGCAGACTTGGGTATTCGTAAAATTTGGATGCCTCCTGCTTTTAAAGCCACTTCTGCCAATGATGTCGGCTACGGCGTCTATGACCTCTTTGACCTTGGGGAATTCGACCAAAAAGGGACTGTTCGGACCAAATATGGTTTCAAAGAGGACTACTTGCAAGCCATCCAAGCCTTAAAAGAAGCTGGAATCCAACCCATGGCCGATGTCGTTCTCAACCATAAAGCAGCTGCCGATGGTTTAGAAACATTTGAAGTAGTCGAAGTGGACCCTAACGATCGGACCATCGTCTTGACAGAGCCTTTTACGATCAAAGGTTGGACAAAATTTACCTTTGATGGTCGAAATGGGGCCTACAATGACTTCCACTGGCATTGGTACCACTTTACTGGTACCGATTACGATGCTTCCCGCAATAAGAGTGGGATTTACCAGATTCAAGGGGAAAACAAAGGTTGGGCACAAGACTACCTCGTTGATAGTGAGAACGGAAACTACGATTACCTCATGTACGCCGATATCGACTTTAAACACCCCGAAGTGATCGAAAACCTCAATCAATGGGCAGAATGGTTTATTGAAACAACTGGGGTTCAAGGCTTTCGTCTAGACGCTGTTAAACACATCGACTCCTTCTTCATGAAGAACTTCATCCAACAAATTACGGACAAATATGGAGAAGATTTCTATGTATTTGGTGAGTTTTGGAATGGGGATGAACAAAGCAACAATGACTACCTAGCCAGCATTGACTACAAGTTTGACTTAGTGGACGTTGCCCTCCACCAAAATCTCTTTAGAGCTAGCCAAGAAGGGGAAAACTTTGATTTAACGACTATTTTCAATGGTACACTTGCAAGTAATCATCCAGAAAGTGCGGTAACCTTTGTCGATAATCACGATACCCAAAGAGGACAAGCCCTTGAGTCCACAGTTGGTGAATGGTTCAAGCCTGCTGCTTACGCCCTCATTCTCCTCCGCGAGGCTGGTCTCCCATGTGTCTTTTATGGAGACTACTACGGGATTTCAGGTGAGTTTGCCCAGCAAGATTTCCAAGCGGAGCTTGATCAACTCCTTCGTATCCGCAAAGACTTAGCCTACGGTGAACAAAGAGACTACTTTGACGATCCTAACTGTATTGGTTGGACCCGCTCTGGAACTGAAGAGACTGCTCCTATCGCCTGCGTCATTTCAAATGCTGCTTCATCCGCAAAACGGATGGAAATCGGCCAAGCCTATGCAGGACGGACTTACCACGACGCTTTAGGAAATTACCAAGATACCATCCAAATTGAAGAAGACGGTTGGGCTGATTTCCCAGTCTCAGACCGCTCCGTCAGCGTATGGGTTTTAGCAGACTAACTAGAAAATGAGATTGACTAAAGAGGCTGGGACAAAAGTTCTAGCCTTTTAATTGTCTTTGGATTGTCGAGCAAGACGCAGTGGTTGAGTGGGACGACGAAATCGAATTCTAACGAATGACCGATTTCTGTCCCACTCTCTTTCTTATATTTTATAGCAAACTACAGGTTCATTCTAACACCTTAGGAAAGCGCTGTCAATTCTTTATCTGATTCTGTTAACAACTTCATGAAAGAAAAAACTCGCTCACTTCCTCAGTTGGAAATGAACGAGTTTAATCATCTAACAAGCAAGGGCTTCTTTTCTGTTAGCTTAATTCTGCAACAATCGCTTTGAGTTGTTCTTTGGTATGAACACCAGCGACTTGTTTCACCACTTGGCCATCTTTCTTGAATAAGAGAGTTGGGATGGACATGATGCCGAAGTTGCGAGCAGTGTTTGGATTTTCATCCACATCCATCTTAAAGATTTTCAAGTCATCTTCATGGATTTCTTCTGCCAGCTGTTCTAAGATTGGTGCCTGCATCCGGCAAGGACCACACCAAGTTGCCCAGAAGTCGACCAAGACCAAACCTTGGCTCGTTTCTTGTTCAAATGTTGCATCTGTTAGTACGTGTACCATAGTTCCTCCTTTGATCAGTGATTGTCACTAATCTCTCATTGATAGTTCTATTCTACACCAAAATTCAAGTTTTTAGAAATATTTGCTACGTTCCTCAGCCTTGGGACTCCTCTTTCTTTTTCTTCCAGAAAAGAAGGCTAGACAAGAAGAGGGTACCTAAACCATAGAATCCCATCCATTCCTCTGCGCTACCTGTTTGAGGAAGCTGACCTGCTTTTTCTTGTGCTGGAGTTGCTTCTTTAACCGTCTCAGAGACAAATCTTTGTCCATAAGCAACAGATAGAGCCTCTGGTTTTGCCGTTTCTTTCTCAGCTGTTTTGACGAGAGGAAGTAGACTTGGACTAGCAGGAATTTCTGGTTTTCCATATTTTTCAGGCTCTGGAAGGACTGGCAAATTGTATTCTTCGATAGAATGAATGGCTGGTTCTACTAATTTTGCTCCTTGAATCTCAGGAAGGGCAGCATATGCTGTATCAGCCGCGTTCGGAAGATAAGAGGCTACCTGGGAACGAGTCCCTTCTACGATCGGAATAGTCGCACGGATCGAATCTGTCTTGAAGGTCACTTCATAAGGATTCTCAACGGTTAAGTCTGATGGATCATAAGTATTGAAGACTAGGGCTAGCTTGTGTCCTTTTTTAACCGTATAAAGGTTTGGTTGGAGATGGACCGTATAGTCGTGGAATTCTCCAATTTTTGGCTCGATGCTATTTCTTGAGCTAGCTGAATCATAGCCAGACTCAGGGTTGGCCAGGTTGATCCAACCTTTTGCGATGACCTTATACTTGGTCTTGATGGTTTCGAATTCAGCCACAGAAAGGTTGCTTAAATTGCTACCCATCCAGAAGCCATCTGCTTTTTTATCCGCCTTAACCCCACCGTTGCCGACCACATCAAATTCTTCATCCGATACGTCGACTAAAAGAGCATTGATTTGGAAGTTCTTTCCTTTCCCCTTAGCCAGGGCTGCCTTGAAGTGTACAGGGATATGTCCTTTGATAGTCGTGTCTTCTGTCACTTCCGATACGAAGGTCATGTTGGCTTTTGAAGAACCTTGGCTCACGGTTTCATCACGCTTGGCAACTTCGACACCAGCTCCAGCATAATCGCTCGAAATGGTTTCTTCCAAGCGTTTCGACTGCGCATTGAGGAAGAGGCGCTGCGTGGTCTTCCAATTATCATAAGTGGTCCACTTGCTTGGATCATAGTTATTTTGCGCCAAGACAGCTGGTAAATTTTCGACGTGATTGTCCACTCCATATAGGTAATGGGTCAACCAGGTATTGAGCAGGTCATAGAAATCTTGGCCATTAGCCTGAATACCATACCCACGAGACATGGCTGCTGGATAGACGTGGTCTCCTTGGTGGAGATAGAGTTTGACATTTTGCCCTGCCTTCTTAAGGGCATCGTACATGAGCTCAAAGTGTTTGGTCTTAACATTGTCATCATTCAAGCCATGAACCAGGAGGGCACTGGTCTTGAATTTTTCAGGATTGAGGGTATAATCCCGTTCCTTCCAGACATCGCTATAATTGCGTTCATGTGCATTTTGATCCTTATTGAGCTGGTTGATGTAGTTGGCATAATTTTGCCAAATGCCTGCCCAGTCTTTTTCATCTAGGATCCGAGTACCGACATAGAGGGACAACCAAGATAAATCACTATATGGTGGGTTCCCATAAGCTGTTCCTTGACTATTGAAATAGTCATACCAAGAAGCAATCCCAGCAGCTGGTACGATGGTCTTCAAACCTTCGACTCCTGTACCTGCGACACCAAAGGTCGTGGTTCCAGCCCAGGATAGACCGGTCATGGCGACATTTCCTGTAGCCCAATCTGCCTTGATTTCGACATTGCTAGTCTTATCTGTGTAGGCCTTGCGCTTGCCATTGACCCACTCGATAATATTCTTGAAGGCATTGATTTCGAGATCAGACCCTGTCGTATTGAACCCTTCTGATCCCTTGGTTCCTAGACCAGCACTGGAGATAAAGGCATAGCCTCTGACCAAGAAATAGTCATACCAGTTTAAATTTTCGTAGTCATAGATATACTCGTAGGGACTATAGTAATACCAATCAGAAGCCTTGGCTTTCTTGGCTGCTTCGACTGTCGAAGAGCTTCCGACTGCCTGGCGTTTAGCTGGTTGCTCCCGCAATTTCTTCATATCATAAGAACCATCTGTCGGCAAGCCCAAGCTTTCAAGGGTCACAGAGTTCTCATCCAAGGTTCCTGCTACATATGGACGCGCTTCGAGAATGGTCGCCGCCTTAAAGTCTCCCCTGGCCACAGCCTTAGGTAACTGCACAATGGCCTTGACTAAGTCAGGCTTGCCATCCCCATCTGTATCATAATCGGTCTCTACATAGACCGGGAAGCGAACAATTTCGCTATCCTCATAGTGATAGTCTTCATCTGCTTTTTCCCCTGTAGTATAAGGGAAGATGGGTTGAGCCCGCCCATTCAAAAAGAGAGGAGCTTTCTTTTCAGAGCGATAGGCATCATAGAGCTTTTTAGCAATACTGTACATATTGGTCAGCTCTTCCTGACTGACCTTACGACTCAAGTCCTCATGGCTACTAATCATTCCCAGACTTTTAGCAAATCGTTCCCGATCTGCGGTCGATTGACCAGCCTGCTTGGGATCCTTCGCAGCCCACTGAAGCAATTCATCAACGGCATCTTGAACGGTTAATTCCTTGTCCTTGAGTTCACTATTTGCCAAGCTACCTGTATAAGAAGTTAAGGCTTGTCCTGTTGCTGGAGAAGTTGCTCCTGTCGAAGCTGCAGGGCTAGCTTTGTCACCTGTTCCCTGAGGTGCCTGTGGGATGCTTGTTTTTTCAACAATCGTAAGAGGCTTGTCTTGACCAACTTGCTTGTCGACCTTCTCCATCTCTGCTGGATCCTTTGGATTCCCTATCACTGGTTCAGAAGTCGCTACTTCATTTTTTTGATCCACACTTGGGACTGATGCAGTCTGATCCGCTTGAGATTGGGAAGCTGCTCCTTCAGAAGTTACAGGCTCAGGAGCCACCTGAGTCACGACTTCTTTCGTTGGAGAAAGCTCTGGTAGATTCTCATCTGCTGCCACCACTTGATTTAAGATAAAGGGAGCTAGCAGGAGGCTAGAAGCCACCATCGACACCATTGTTTTCTTTTTCATAAAAGAGACCTCGCTATTTTGTAATCAATATAGCTATTATACTATGTAAGCGCTTTTATATCAAATTCTTTTTAACAAAAAAATCGAGGCGAACTGCCTCGATTAATTCATGCTTATTTCACATGGTTTTTTAATTCTTCTTGAGCTTTTTGGTTAGACTCTGCTTGCTCTTTCTTCCATTTTTCAAGAGCTTTGTTGTAGTCTTCGGTTGTTACAGCCTTGTCTTGAAGTTCCATACCTTTATAGACAACGTTGTCTTTCCCTTTACCACCGGTCCAGCCAAATGGTGCTGAAAATGGTACAACACGAGTCAAGAATGGACGACCAGTCTTAGATGTTGTTGGGATGACCAAAGCACTATCTGTCAACCAAGCTTGAGCTGCAGCATATTTCTCATAACGTTTGTTAAGGTCTTGTGTTTCAGCTCCTGCTTCTGTTACCATCTTCTCAAAGTCGTACAAACCAACTTTCTTAGCTGCCTCATTGTTTTCGCTTGGGTCAAATCCAAGGAAGGTACGAGTGTTTTCACCAGAAGATGCTTTCAAGATATCAAGGTAAGTTGATGGGTCTTGATAGTCAGGGCTCCATCCAACGTTATCTGAGATATCCCAGTCTTCGTCTTCTGCTTTTGCAGCAAAGAGCGTTACGTTCAAGAGGTCTTCTTTGGATACCATATGGATGTCGACAACGACGTTTTCTTTTCCAAGCGTACTTTCAACCGATTGTTTGAAGGATTGAGCACGTTGAACCTTAGATTGAGTCGTTTGGTCTACTGGCATATCCAAGTGGATTGGGAATTTCACACCATCTGCTTCAAGTGCAGATTTAGCTTTCGCAAACTCTTCTTTGGCTTGTTTTGCGTTGTAAAGACCATTTTGACCATCGTCAAGATTTGCATCTTTCCACTCGTCTCCATAAGTCACCAACTCAGATTTAACCATCTCACCGAAGGACTTGCCATCTGCTTGAACGAATGTAGGTGGGATGTACAAGTTACGGATCAGTTTGCTTGCTCCATCTTTACCATTTGCTTGGGCAGCATAGGCTTCACGGTCAAAGGCAAAGCTGATTGATTGACGGAAGTCCTTGTTCAAGAGAGCTTTCTTAGTAGATGATTTTTCTTCATCTGTTGTTTTTGATGTGTACTTGTATGACTGACGATCGATGTTGACACCGATAACGAAGGTGCTGGCATCTTGAGGAGTGTAGATGATTTCATCTTTAAACTTCTTAGCTTGGTCAGTAAATCCAGGTCCAGTTGGGAACAATTTAGCAAGGCTAAGAGCGTTGTCCTCAAATGAGTTGGCCAATTTACTTTGGTCTTGACCATCATAGTATTCTAGCTTAACATCTGTGATGTGAACATTGTCTTTATCCCAGTAGTTTTCATTCTTGCTCATCTCGATAGATGATTTAGAAGTGAAGCTCTTCAAGATGTAAGGACCATTGTAAAGAAGAGAGCTAGTGTCACTTGCTTGGGCAAATTTATCCCCTTTAGATTCTACGAATTTCTCATTGATAGGGAAGGTGATCCCAAGAGTCAACTTAGAATTCCAGAAAGGCTCTGCCTGGTTCAAAGTGATTTGAAGGGTATGATCATCGACTGCTTTAATGCCAACATTTGAGAAATCAGAGGTCTTTCCTTCAACATAATCATTCAAGCCCTTGATGGAATTTTGAATGATGTAGAGCATTTCAGACTTGTGGTCAGCGGCATATTTGATCCCTGCAACGAAGTCATCAGCTGTCACGTCCGCATACTCTTCCCCTTCTGAATCATACCATTTAGCATCATCACGAAGTTTGTAAGTATAAGTCAAGCCATCTTCTGAAACTGTCCAATCTTTAGCAAGTGAAGGAATCAAATTTCCATACTTGTCGTTTTCAAACAATCCATCAATCAAGTTTCCTGTGATTTCGTGGGTTGCAGCTTTACCAGATGTGATGTAGTTCAAGTTTTCAGGTTCTGTCTCATAGACGTATGAGAATTTTTGACCTGCTTCACTTGATTTTGAGCTAGAGCTAGATGATTTAGAACCACCAGAACATGCTGCAAGAATACCTGCTGAAAGAAGAGCTACTCCTGCAAGAGCAATGACATTTCTTTTTTTCATTGTTTACTCCTAATAAATTTTTAAGGTTGTCCTAAGATTATACCACAAAGATTTTCAGAAGAGAAGTAATTTTCTGAAAATTTATTAAATTTTGTAATTTTTCTTATCCTTAGCATTTATTAAAGTGGGAACCATAGTCTACAAAGTCCTTGACATCGCTGGTTTTGCCCTCATGAAGGTCCCGAACAATTTTCGATCCGACGATGACACCATCAGATACCTGATTAAAGCGGTCGATATCTTCCTTAGTGGAGACTCCAAAACCTGTCAGTACTGGAATAGTGGCCAAGTCTCTCAAGGTCGCCAAGTGCTGATCCAAGTCATCCCGGTAGTTGCCCATTTTCCCAGTTACCCCATTAATGGCTACCGCATAGATAAAGCCTTCTGCTTCTTGGATCAAAGTCTTCTGGCGTTCGATACCAGTGGTCAAGCTGACCAAGGGAACGAGGGCAACGTCACTCTCTTTCAAGTAAGGGGCTATCATATCCGCATGTTCGTTTGGCAGATCCGGAATGATCAAACCTTTGACTGAAGTAGAGGCTAACTCTTTTATAAAGGCTTCTATCCCATATTGGTAGACCGGATTGATATAGGTCATGATGACGAGAGGAATCTTGGTCTCTTGCTCTTGGAGTTTTTTTACAATAGCTGTTAAGGTCACGCCCTTGGCTAAACTGCGTTGCCCAGCCATTTCGATGACCGGCCCATCTGCTACAGGATCAGACCAAGGAATCCCCACTTCAATAGCCGATGCTCCACTTTCTTCCAAGAGCTGAATAGTATCAAAGAGGCCATCGAGTCCCTTCTCATGATCCCCCGCCATGATGTAAGGGACGAAGATCCCACGCTTGCTGTCTTTAATGGCTTGTAAATGCTCTGTTAGTGTTTTCGTCATTTCTACTTCCCTTCTGCTTCAAACCGTTCTTTGACCTGCATGACATCCTTGTCTCCACGACCAGATAGGCAGATGATCAGCGTTTGGTCTGGAGTCATTTCTGCTGCGACTTTTTGCGCTAGAGCGATAGCATGACTGGACTCCAAGGCTGGGATAATCCCTTCCAAACGTGAAAGCAACTGAAATCCTTCTAGAGCTTCTTCATCCGTGATCGCATCATAGGTTGCCCGGCCAATTTCATTGAAATAGCAATGCTCTGGACCCACACCAGGATAATCCAAACCAGCAGAGATGGAGAAAGCTTCCATGATCTGTCCATGGGCATCTTGAAGCACTTCCATCAAGGCTCCGTGAAGGATACCAGGACGACCTTTGGCAAAGGTCGCTGCGTGTTTGTCCGTATCCAAACCAAGACCGGATGCTTCTGCTCCGTACATCGCTACAGATTCATCTTCTACGAAGGGATAGAACATGCCAATGGCATTGGAACCTCCACCGATACAAGCTAGGACCGCGTCAGGAAGCTTTCCACCTGAGACCTCTGCAAACTGACGTTTCGCTTCCTTACCAATAACAGATTGAAAATCTCGAACAATCTCTGGGAAGGGAGCTGGTCCGAGGGCAGATCCCATGATGTAATGGGTATCATCAATCCCAGCTACCCATGCACGAAGGGCCGCATTGACCGCATCTTTCAGCACGCGCGATCCGTCTGTTACACTATGAACTTTTGCTCCCAAGAGCTCCATCCGAAAGACATTGAGGGCTTGGCGTTTGACATCTTCCTCCCCCATGTAGATGGTACACTCCATCTCGAAGAGAGCCGCAGCCGTCGCAGTCGCTACCCCGTGTTGACCAGCCCCTGTCTCTGCGATGATTTTCTTCTTGCCCATCCGTTTAGCCAGCAAGACCTGACCAAGGGCATTGTTAATCTTGTGAGCCCCTGTGTGGTTGAGGTCTTCCCTTTTCAGATAGATTTGTGCTCCACCGATGTGCTTGGAAAGACTTTTGGCATGGTAAAGTGGAGTCTCCCGTCCCACATAATTCTTGAGCAAGTCATCCAATTCTGCTTGAAAGCTTGGATCTGCTTTGGCTTCTCTATAAGCCTTATCGAGTTCAATCACGGCTGTCATCAGGGTTTCTGGAACAAACTGTCCTCCAAATTTTCCATAAAATCCTTTTTCATCCGGTAGTTGATAGTTCATGCTTTCGCTCCTTCTATAAATGCTTTTATCTTTTCTATATCTTTGCGACCGTCCGTTTCGACCCCCGAGGATACATCTACTGCATATGGCTGAAAGGTCTCTCTAGCTTGGCGGACATTGTCCTCTGTCAAGCCCCCTGCTATAAAGAAGTCCTGCTGGATCTTCTGATCTTTCAGCAAGCCCCAATCAAAGGTTTGACCACTCCCAGCTACTGGTGCATCAAAGAGCAGATAATCTGCCTGGCTGCTTACTTGGGCTTCCTGATCACTGAGCTGGATCGCTCGAATGACGGGAACTGAAATCATTGGCATCAGCGCTTCATCAAAAGCCCCATGAATCTGAACCATGTCTAAGGGAACCCGACTAATCGCTTGCTCCAAGTCCTCTAGACTCGGTGAGACAAAGACTCCGACAATTTTGGTCTTGCCAGTCACCCGTTTTGCCAATTCCTGGGCTTGCTCTAGACTGACTTGTCGTTTGCTCGCAGCGAACACAAAACCGATATAGTCTGCGTCTGCTAGGACAGCTGTCTCCACTGCTTCCACTGTAGACAGGCCACATATTTTAACCTTTGTCAATTTGTAACTCCTTGACCTTTTCTGCTACATCCCCTGCTGTCATGAGAGCAGTCCCTACTAAAATCCCATTAAAGTAGGGAGCAACAAGGCTTGCATCTGCTCCATTAAAAATAGCGGACTCAGATATATAAACGGGCCGGTCTTTGAAATGCGTAGACAATTCAAGACTGGTATTCAGATCCGTTTCAAAGGTGACGAGGTTCCGGTTGTTGACCCCGATGATGTCAGCCCCGATCCGATGGGCTATTTCGAGCTCAGGTAAGTTATGGGTTTCTACAAGAACCTCCAAACCAAGCCCCGTCGCAAAGTCATAGAGTTCTTTGAGCCGGGCTTCTGGTAGGGCTGCGACTATCAAGAGAATGACTGTAGCTCCCGCATTGCGAGAGCGGACAATTTGTTTCTCATCAATGATAAAATCTTTGGCCAAAGTTGGAATCGTCACCTGGGAAGAAATCTCACGAAGGTAGTCTAGATCCCCCTTAAAGAAGACTTGGTCCGTCAATACCGAGATCATGGCAGCCCCATTTTCTTCATAGGTCTTAGCTTGGGCAACAATATCCACATCCAGATTGATATCCCCCATACTAGGACTGGCTTTCTTCACCTCGGCGATGATCTGTAAGTGCTCTTGATGGCTCTTGAGAAAATCATAGAGACGGTAGGTCTGACGGAGAGGTTGGAGGTCTTCCATGACCATTTGAGCCACTTCTTTTTCTTTTTGTTCTAGGATCGTTGGTAGAAAGGCTTTACTCATACTTGAACCTCTTGTAAGTGTTGCAATTTAGCAAGGGCAGAACCATCCGCTATCAATTGACGTGCCAACTCTACACCTTCTTTGATCGTTGCGACTTTTCCATTGGCAAAGAAGCCAAGACCAGCGTTGAGAACCGTCGTCTCCAGATAAGGGCTGGCTTCATTCTTCAAGACACTGAGGAGAATCGCAGCATTTTCCTTGGCATCACCACCTGTAATTTCGGACAGCTCCACCTTGTCCATCCCCAGCTCTTCATAGGTAAAGCTATGCTGGCTAATGTTCCCATCTTCTAGTAGGGTGTAGGTATTGGTCCCATAAAGGGCCGCTTCGTCCATATTGTCAGGACCTGTGATAACCACTGCACGTTTGCGTCCCAACTGCTGGATGGCACGCGCGACAATCTCTTGCAATTCGACACGGTAGAGTCCCATGAGTTGGGTTTCAAGATCCAGTGGATTGGCAAGAGGACCGACCAGGTTCATAATGGTTGGAATCCCCATAGCTTGACGAGCAGGACCAATAAAACGCATAGCCGGATGCATGGTTTGCGCAAAGATAAAGGCCAAACCAACCTCGTCCAAGGCTTTAGAGAGAGTCTCTGGCGAGGCAGCAACGTTGATGCCCAGCGCTTCAAGGACATCTGCAGAGCCTGACTTAGAAGAAACAGAGCGATTGCCGGCCTTGGCCATGCGGATCCCTCCAGCAGCCAAAACGAAGCAAACAGTCGTCGAAATGTTAAAGCTATAGGATTGGTCACCACCAGTCCCACAGTTACACATGGCATCTGAGAAGGTCTCTGGCAATACCGTCGCATGGGCCTTTAAGGCGCGTACAATTCCGGTAATTTCGTCTGCTGTTTCTCCCTTGGTTTTGAGTCCCATCAAAAAGGCAGCGATTTGACTTTCTGATAGTTGGTTTTGCAAGATTTGATCAAAGACTTCTTGGACCTGCTCTTGCGTCAAGTCTTGGCGATTAGAGATTTGTAAGAATAGTTCTTTCATAAGGGTTTCCTCTTGTTTTTTCTATACGTTTCAATAGAAATTTTAGCTGCTAGGAACTGCTGGTCTAGTCTAGGACCAGCTTCACAAAATTTTCAATCATTTTTAGACCATCTGGACTGCCGATACTCTCAGGATGATACTGAAGTCCGTAGATTGGCAGGCTCTTGTGTTGGATGGCCATGATTTCTTGGTCGTCCGTGGTAATGGCCGTGACCTCAAATTCTTCTGGCATTTGGTCAACGACGATAGAATGGTAACGCATGATGGGCACATCATTCTCAATATCCTTGAAAATGGGAGATGGCGTTTCAAAGGTAATCTGGCTTTGTTTGCCATGCATGACATTCTTAGCCAGGCGCAACTTGCCGCCAAAGGTCTCCGCCAGGGCTTGGTGACCTAAGCAAATCCCCAACATGGGCTTTTTACCTGCAAAGTCTTTAATCATGGCTTCCATTTTCCCAGCATCTGCTGGCCAGCCTGGCCCCGGGGAGAAGACGAGGGCATCTGACACTTCCGCTTGCTCATACAAGCGCTCATCATCATTTCGCAAGACTTCGACCTCTGTAAAAGTTCCCAAGTATTGGGCCAAATTATAGGTAAAAGAATCGTAATTATCCACTAATAAAATCATTGAACATCTCCTATTCTTGTCATCGATTTTGCCTTGTTAATCGTTTCGTAAAATTCATTCTCCGGAACACTGTCGTAGACAATCCCTGCTCCTGCTTGGACGTAGGCCTTTTGATTCTTGAGGATCATGGTCCGGATGGCAATGGCGAAGTCCATATCCCCTGTCGCAGAGAGGTAACCAATAGCTCCCGCATAGACGCCACGTTTTTCCTCTTCCAATTCATAGATCCGACGCATGGCCCGAATCTTAGGAGCCCCAGAGACTGTTCCCGCTGGTAGTGTCGCTTTCAAGGCATCAAGAGCTGTTAAATGAGGCAGGAGTTGCCCCTTGACCACACTGGTCAGGTGCATGACATAGCGGAAATACTCGACCTCCATATACTTGGTCACTTCGACCGTCCCGTTTTGAGCGATTTTCCCGATATCATTGCGACCCAGATCCACCAGCATGCGGTGCTCGGCTGTTTCCTTGATATCGTGAAGGAGTTCATGTGCCAGGGCTTGGTCCTCTTCTTCCGTTGCCCCACGAGGTCGGGTTCCGGCGATCGGATTAGTCGTCACCTCTCCCTTTTTCACCGATACCAGACTTTCAGGACTGGCACCAATGATCTGGTAGTGACCAAAGTCATAGAAATAGAGATAGTTGGATGGGTTGGTCACGCGCAAATTCCGGTAATAATCCAAGGGATCACCCTCAAAATCTGCTGAAAAGCGTTGACTAAGGACACATTGGAACATATCGCCTTCACGGATCAGTTTCTTGGCCTTATCCACCATCTCCATAAAGACTTCCTTCTCGATGTGGTTGGTGAAGTGGAGAGCCTGCAAGGCCTGAGGGGTGAACTCGTTTGGCGCTTGGGTTTGCAGATCGGTCACCACTTGCCCCAGTGATTGGCGGACCGCATCATTGCTTCGACCAGAGTAGATATTGTCTTCCACCACATAGACTTTTTCCTTCTTGTGGTCAAAAATTAAATAAGACTCGTAGATGAAGAAATGCATATCTGGCGTCCCGATGGTATCCTGAGGAATGGAGCCAATCTCCTCATAGACTCCGATCATATCGTAGCCTGCAAAACCGATGGCCCCTCCAGCGAAAGGAAGATCAGACGTCAGCCCCTTTACCGTTACCTGGTGGAGGTAGTCAAAAGGATCTTGCTCCAGCACCTTACCATTCTCATACAGGATACCATCCTGATAGGTCACCTCAAATACTGGATTGTAGGCTACGATAGAAAAACGGGCATTCGCCTTCTCACGCGGGATCGACTCAAGGATGACCTTATGGTCACCTTGGACACGCATGTAGGCTAGAATGGGGGTTAAGGTATCAGCTGGTAAAATTTTTTTCATAGGAATTCCTTTCTTTTCCTAGGGACGAAGCGATGAAAGTCCTGATCCAAGCACATCCAATACTCTTCGAAGTTAGCAAGCTGACCAACTTCAACAGAATACAAAAAAACTCACAGAGTAACACTCTGTGAGGGCATTAAATCAGGTTTAACACGGTACCACCTCAGTTAATGGTCAAAAGGGTAGAAAGCGACCATTATCTCTATCTCCTCTAACAAGGAGTCGCACGATAAGGGGTGCCTACCGAGAAGAATATGTGTTATCTTCTCCTACTCTAAACAATCAGCCCAATGTTCACTAACTCCGACTACCTGCTCACAATAGCCGCAGGCTCCCTGAAAATCTTAGACTAGTTACTTTCTGATTTACTACATATTTTACTACATTTTTTTAGCTTGTCAAGAATTTTTTGACAGTTTATTCTAAAAAATCTACCCAGTCAACTTGACCAGGCAGATTCAATCCTATGTTTTAATCTTGAAAACGAAGCTTATTTGACCAAGTCGCTCTTGAGATAAGCATCGACCATGCGCTCTGTCGCCACCACAGAATCCACGTGGGTGCGCTCATAAGAGTGGCTAGATTCGATCCCTGCTCCGAGAAGACCATGCTTGACTTCTGCTCCTGCGCTCATGGCTGCAGAGGCATCCGAGCCATAGAAAGGATAGATGTCCAGTTTGTAAGGGATGTTTTGCTCCTTGGCCAAGGCCACCAAGTGCTGGCGGAAACCATAGTGGTAAGGACCAGAAGCATCTTTGACACAGATAGAAACCGTGTACTCATCTGTCTGCTGGTCATCTCCCATAGCCCCCATGTCCACTGCCAAATATTCGACCGCTTGAGCTGGGATGCTGGAGTTAGCCCCATGTCCCACTTCTTCAAAGACAGAAAAGGCAAAGTGAGTCGTCACTGGAAGGGTCACGCCTTCTTCCTTGTAGACGCGAAGGAGGTTAAGCAAGATAGCAGCGCTGACCTTGTCATCCAAGTGGCGAGACTTGATAAAGCCTGTATCTGTGACGATGGTCCGAGCATCAAAGCTGATAAAGTCTCCCACTTCAATCCCTAAGTCACGGGTTTCTTTTTCAGAGGTCACTTTTTCATCCAAGCGCACTTCCATATTGTCCTGGGTCCGCTCTACAGTTCCCGCATCCTTGTAGACGTGGCAAGAGGTTTGGTGGACAAGGATAGTACCGGAGTGGGTCTTACCAGTATTGGCCACATGGACGGTACAGTTTTCCCCTTCAATCATGTTCCAAGGGAAGCCACCGATGCGATCCAGCTTGAGACGCCCATCTGGTTTCACAGCACGGACAATTGCTCCCAAGGTATCCACATGGGCCGTGATATAGCGGTGTTGCTCGTCATTCTCACCCTTGAGGACGACGGTCACGCCTCCCTTAGCTGTCCGAACAGGGCTGTAGCCTAGGTCTGTCAAAGTCTTGACTAGGTAGGTCGCCACTTCTTCTGTAAAGCCTGTCGGTGATGCGATGGCTGTGAGTTCTTTTAGATATTCGACTGTTTGATTCATGAATTTCTCCTTCAATAATCTGCTAGTACGATTATAGCACGACTGCTCCTAAAAGACTAGCAAAGCAAGACAGCAAAAAAGAGTCAGAGAGTGGGACAGAAATCGGTAATTCGTTAGAATTCGATTTCGTCGTCCCACCTCCGCACAGTTGAGTAGGGCTGTAAAAGCTGATGAAATCAGCGTAGTAGAGCCCACTCAACCACTGCGTCTTGCTCGACAATCCAAAGTCAATTGAGAGGCTAGGACTTTTGTCCCAGCCTCTCACTCTTTTATTCATTTCGATCTTGATCCAATCTATAACTGCAGAAACTAAGTTCCCACAGAGAAGATAGGGGATTAGCTAGTCAAACCCCCAACAAACTTATAAGCAGTTACCAAAGCATTTGTCATGGTATCACGAGTTGCTTTGAAGGCCTCAATAAAGGCTGCACGGTGCTCTTCTGGGAAAAGCGTCGTATCATCTCCAAATTGAGTCAGTGTTTCATTCACAGAAGCCAACTCTTCATCCATCTTTTTGATACCAGGTTCCAAGGTCTTGAAGTAAGATTCTTGTTCAGATTTTGGCAATTTTTCTCCCAATTCATTGGCATGCTTCTTATAATTTTCAGCTAGTTTTGCATAAAGTCCCTTGATATCACCGATTGTTTTCGCGTTTTCAATTTCTTGATCTGTCACCAAAACAACTTCTGGAGCTGTTACTTGAGCGCCAGAGCCTGATGAAGACTGACTGGAAGAACTACTTGTATCATCCGTCAACTCAAATTTCTTTGAAGAAAATGATTTCTTCTTAGATGAGGATGTTTTCTTAGAGGAAGAAGATTTCTTTTCCACCTTGCTAGAAGATTTCTCTGAAGAAGCCTCTGGTTTTGCAGTTTGATTTCCCGAACATGCGACCAAGGTCAAGACTGAAAGCAAAGTGATTCCACTTGCGACTAATTTTTTCATGGTTCTCTCCTATAAATATTTTTACTTTTGTAAATTATATCTAAAATTATTTCGAATGTCAAAACACTATAATATCTATATTTCCCTCTCTTACCTTAGGGTTAACTCAGGATTAAATGGTCATTAGACTTTTCTTAAATTGTCGGACTTTTATCATTTGGGACAAAAGACTTGCAAACTGATAAATATTTAATTATAATCATTCTAAATAAGAAATCAGGAGACAAGTATGACTGAAACAAAACATGGGGTTGATGCCTCTTTTAACGACCGCTTAAATATCTTACGGGCTGGAGTGCTCGGTGCCAATGATGGCATTATCTCAATCGCTGGAGTTGTCATTGGGGTTGCCAGTGCAACCAGTAACCTCTGGATCATCTTTCTATCTGGCCTTTCTGCAATTCTAGCTGGTGCCTTCTCTATGGCAGGTGGTGAATACGTGTCTGTATCGACTCAAAAGGATACAGAAGAAGCCGCTGTGAGTCGAGAACAAGCCCTTTTGGACCGCGATCCAAAAGCTGCACGCGACTCCCTCTACGCAACCTATATTCAAAATGGGGAATGCGAAACAGCTGCTCAAATCATGACCGAGCGGGCCTTTCTCAAACACCCTCTCAAGGCCTTGGTGGAAGAAAAGTATGGCCTAGAGTTTGAAGAGTTTACCAATCCATGGCATGCGGCTATATCTAGCTTTGTTGCCTTTGTCCTCGGATCTCTTCCTCCCATGCTGTCCATCCTTCTCTTTCCCAAAGAAATCCGAATCCCCGCAACAGTGATCATCGTAGCCCTTTCCCTCCTCTTTACTGGCTACACCAGCGCCAAACTAGGAAAAGCCCCAACCAAGCAAGCCATGATCCGTAACTTGGTCATTGGACTACTTACCATGGGTGTTACCTACCTCTTTGGACAATTGTTTAGTATCTAAAAAAGCTGAGACTTCTGTCTCAGCTATTGAAGATAAAATCTTTAAAAAAACTTTCCTTAGGTGAGTACGGACGTCAGCGAATTTCATAGAAGTTCCATGACTTAGTTTTGAACCTAAGGTTCCAAAACTCCCGAGTGCCTGAAACAATTGCGTTTCAGGCACTTTGCACACAGCGGAAAGTTTTAGATCTTCTTAAATGACTAAAAATAGAAGTCATTATATTGAAGAATCATCTAGATAGTTTACGTAAAAAGTAGTTTCTCTACATTCTAAGAGGCTGGGACAAAAATCCTAGCCTCTTAATTGTCTTTGGATTGTCGAGCAAGACGCAGTGGTTGAGTGGGCTCTACTACGCTGATCACATCAGCTTATACAGCTCTACTCAACTGTGCGGAGGTGGGACGACGAAATCGAATTCTTACGAATGACCGATTTCTGTCCCACTCTCTTTTCTTATGCTTCCAATAAAGCTTGGGCTTGTTTTTCCAATCCTGCGATTGCTTCGTCTGTCAAGACCAATTCGCCTGTTGCCCAGGCTTCTGGGTTAACGGTTGTTCCTGTGAAGTCTCCCACTACTTGGGTACGAACGAATGGTAAGAGGGATTGGTAGGCTGCAAACATTGGCTCGTGTCCAGCATTAGCGACTGAAGAGACTGTTACGATCTTGTCTTGAAGAGCAGATGGGCCACGAGTTTCTGATAGGTCAAGGGCACGGCTGAGCCAGTCGAGCAAGTTTTTCACCACACCTGGAATGGCAAAGTTATAGACTGGTGAGAAGATCCAGATGGCGTCCGCAGCAAGGACTGCATCACGCGCCGCCTGCACCGCTGGCAAAGTTGGCGTTTCCAAATCTTGGTTCATCATCGGGATGTCCTTGTAGTCCAAGTAAGTCACTGTTGCTTTTCCTTCAAGAAGGCTTTCTGCTTTCTTAGCCATTTGGTGGTTGAATGATCCTTGACGAAGAGATCCGACGATAAATAAAATGTTTTTCATATTTTTCATAGATGTTTCTTCTTTCTGTTGTAAGATTATTTATTACAAGTACTATTCTACACGACCCAGATGTAAAGTCAAGAATTACATCTTGAATATTACTAATTCTTACTATTTTTTTGTTTTTTCTCTCAAAAAGACAGATTTATCAAGCATTCTAACCCTTTCTGACACGTGTTACAATCCCATCTGGGTCTGTAAACTCGAGCTCGCTTGAGGTCAACCAGGTAACAGCTGCCTCCTGCTCTTTTGCTCGCTCTGCGATGGCAACCAAGTCTTCTTTCTTTTCTACTTGGATGACGTAATAGGCAAGTCCAGGAAGGTGAGCTTCTCGTTTGGCCAAGTGCTTGCCAGCCCATTCATTGACTGCCAGATGATGATGCTAGTCTCCAGAGGCAATCCAACTTGCAGATGGAACGGTAAACTTATCAGCTAATTCCAGCACTTTTTGATAAAAGGTGGACGCTGCTCGACTATCTCTTACGGAGAGGTGGATATGTCCCATGCGGGTATCGGACGCTATCTGGAAGGGCTCCACCTTGCGCCCCATTTCATAGATTTCTTGAGCAGAGAGTTCCTCTGTCACCCCGATGATGCGACCATCCTCACGGATATCCCACTCCGCCACTGGCTTATCCCGGTAGAGCTCGATGCCATTGCCCTCTGGATCTTCGAGATAGAGGGCTTCACTGTAGCCATGATCCGCTGCCCCGACAAAGGGAACGTTCAGCTCAGCCATATGCTTGAAGACATCCGCCAAGTCCTCCCGACTAGGTAGGAGAATGGCCATGTGATAGAGACCATAGCTGGCCTTAAGAGCCTCAGTCCGATCCGTTTGGATGAGACGCACCAAGGGTTTATCTCCAGCCCCAAGAAGGACTTCATCCTCCATCTGAGACAACATCTCCAAGCCCAACATTTGGGTGTAAAAAGCGGTCTGGCGCGCCAGGTCCTTCACATTGAGGACTGCTTCTGCCAGGTAAATCTTGCTATTGTAGGCGTAGGTCATGGGTATCTCCTTTTCGGTTTTGTTTTGTTGTAATAATTTGTATTACATCATTATACACTCTTTTTTCAAAGAAGCAAGAAAAACAACTCGACAGAAAACCCTCCTTAGAAAAATAAGGAGGGAATTGTTTGTTAATAGTGATGAAGAACTAGCCCTTAAACTCTTGAACAAATTTCTTGAGTTCAGCATCGGCTTCTGGAGTGGCGTAACTCTTAAAAATATACAAATTGACTTAAATTCTAAAAGACTTTCTTATTGATTTCTGAAACATTATTTTTACCAGCTCGACCATCACTTGGTGTCTTAGCCATAGAAATAGTATAACGATTATCATCAAAATATGTTAGTTTATAATGTTTTCCATCCTCTGTAACGGTGAATCCCAGTTGTTTCAATTCTTGATTCAACTTTTTATTCAATCCGCTATAGTTTGTCAATAGACGTTTAATCTTATCTCTCTTATGATTGAGAATATTTTCACTATCATTCTGTTGTATAATATCTTGAATGATATGTTTCTTACGAGTTCCATCTTGGATATTCTGTAAGGAATCACTCAGAACTGACAAAACAAATTCCTTTTTCTCACCTTGAAAGAATTCCTTCTCAGATCCACTTGATATAAAACTACTATCACTATCTTGTTTATTATTGAAAAGATTTCTATAGTAGGTTAACTCTTGTTCCAGATCAGAAATACTACTACGTAAACGACCATTTTCTTCAGTTAACTCATCAAAATCATTACTAAAACTATCTAGGAGTTCTTCTGTCTCCTCTTTGGTTCTCTCAGCTTTCGTACGTTTAGATTTTTGACTTTCAAAACGATCTCGAAGTAAAGAAGTTAGTACACCATCCCATGTGTACAAAGGATCGATGCTCTGCTGGTTAGTGAAATTAACAACTGCCTTAACAATTCCTTGTCTAATTGTATCTGAATCAAATCCATTATGATAAAGAACTGTTCTATTATTCATCCTGTCGGATTGGAAATACAGACCAATAGAACCCCCTACCTCAATGACATCTTCATTAAGATCCTCAAGAATATTATTTAAATCAAGCTCTTCTTGCACAAGAACATGTGCAACCCCTTTTAGATCATAGGCCAATTTGCTAACATCGACTGGAGTGTCATTTGAAAGTGTTTTTGAAACATAAACAATAGGAAGATTATAAGAACGAATATCATTTACAATATCTAACAAAAGCTGATAGTTATTCTTACTTATAAAATGAGGGTTCATGGTCACTGGTAGATTACCATCAGCAAGGACATATCCCTTCTCAATCAATAGTCTGATAAAAAATGGAGTAGAAAATGAAGGAGCAATTCCAACAGCATCCTCAGTAAAACTTCGGTCCAACATGATTGACATTTTATACTCTTTAAAGTTCATGACGTAATCTGTGTTCCAAAGAATGCCATCATCCAATTTTTTTACATATCTAACGGCAATAATTTCTTCGTTACGGTACTCCTTAAACTCAAGAGATACCTTTTCATTACCAAACTTTTGGTCATAAGAACCGTCCCAACTTAAATCAGGAATCACATTATCATCGTGGGGGCTCTTTTGATTCCATTCAATAACTAAATTCAAGAAATCATCTTTGGTTAATGACTTGTCAATGTTTAAGATTGTAGAAAAAAGTAGCATTTATTTTCCTTTCAAAATCTAATATCAGAGCATCTAAAACGGTAAATCATCATCTGAAATATCATCAAAAAAATCTGAAAATTCAATACCATCTGATGTTTTTTGTTCTTTTGGAAATTTTTTCTCATAGAATTCAATTAAAAATAATCCAACGGTCGCACATGCATTAACTACAAAATAGGCATATAAGGGTTCCGAGATTAAGTATTTTTCAGAATCCTGACCATGAAAAAGAGTATTATCACTCCTTAAATCCTCTATCGCTTTTGCAACTGTTATAAATGAAGATGAGATAGATTTCATTTGGGTTGGTAATTCAGGGCTATCTGGATTAAGTTGAAATACTTTTAGTATTTCCTGAACCACCTTCTTACTAGTAGCATTAGAAGCACCAGATATATGAGCAAATCGGTTATCTGACAAAATTTCTTTAATAATACTTTCTAAAACAGAGTTTGCATTTCCAACCGCATCTGCTGGATTTTTCTCTATGCTCTGAAATGCTTGTTCAAAACTCGTTGAAGCGTTTTTATAGTTATCCTTGAGTTTATTACGAAATGTTGGAATTGATGGTATAAAATCAGGAGTTTCAATTCCTAAATCAATGGCCATTTTAATTAACAGTTCGGAATCAGTTTGAGCAATATTTCCTAAAGTATCAAGTAATTGGATATTATTATTCACGTAAACAATACCAAAATTCGCATTGCCAAAATCATCATATAAAGTTTGATTTAATTTCACATATTGCTCAACCTTTTTGTAACTACCATACTTTGACCAAATCGTTTTATCTAATTTCTCAATTAACTCCATACGATAAACGGCAGAAATATCCATCCTTACTCCATTTCTTTTATATTTTCTTCAATGAAGATAATTTCTTCTTCACTTAGCTCATATTTTCGATACAATTGCTGATTGATTTCTGCAATGGATTGTGACCAATCAATATCTAAGTCACTTGTAAAACTTTGAAGAGGTACAAATCTATAGGTTTTTCTTGTACCATTTTGATTTGCCTTTGCTAACATAATCAACATGCGAACAAATTTTGTTTTTAGATATTTTGATAAATTATTAGCAGTATCTCTGGTCAACTTAAGATTCCCACCAATAACCAGATATGTTTCTGTACAAGCACTTTTGGGTTCCGAAACTATAGTATTCAAATTATCGTCTGGCAAATCTGTCCCAATATTATTTGCAAATGCAGTTAAAACTTTATAAGAATCAACTAATTCCAGATTTCGTTTAATTGTGGACCTAGGTAAAAATCCTACACGCCCTTTACTTGCATAGATTTTTACATCATTATCATCATTTTCATCTCCAAAATCCTTCATCGTTGTAGCAATACCAAAAGGATTTCTCTCTGAAACAAATCCATATAACATTAATTTCTTATCTTCAAAGTCCAAACTAATATAGTTTCTTTCCAACATGTTCTGTAGAAGTGTATACGCTCTACTATCAGAAATAAACAAATCTAAATCTAGTAAGCGATAAGGTCTATCCGAACTATCTACTATCTTAGAGTTTTTTATAGTCTCCGTATGTATGAAGTATTTCGTATTATTAAAATTAGCATCCCAAACAAAGAAATTAACTCCTCCTCTTAAACTTACATTTTGAAAAACATCATTTGGTGTGACATAATTATGAAAAGATTTGATATGAATATCTTCTAGCATTTTTCTTCTAAAATTATCTAAACCTTTCCCTCCCAAGAACCAAACACTAGGCGTAATTAACGAAATATACTTAGGTTTAATACTAATAGAAAGTTCTATAAATTTGTCGTACAACGGCGTGGCACTTCCATTACCAGATTTATTATCTGACTCCTGATACGGTGGATTCCCAATCACAACATCAAATTTCACTTTATCAAAGGCCTCCTCTACTTGTTTTTTACCTTCTTCAATACTTGATTTCAATGTATCTGAGAAGTTTTCGATATAGGCTACGTTGGTCTTATATTTCTTGTAACCTGTTAAAGTTCTTTCTGTAATGGTCTTAGCCATTGGTGTTTTTGCAATGGCATAAATATTGTTTTCTAAGATTCCACGATAGACACTATCAGCATCGAATCGATTATCATCATTATTTTGTACGTATTGATAATAAAGACTCATAGCAGCATGCAAAGGGTAGAGGCCTGTCTTAGCATTGATATCAATGATTTTAGTCTCTGGATGATAGACACTATCAGTAACATCTGTGTCTACCCAATGTAGATTTGGTGTAGCACCATCAGTCATTGACTCAAAGTTATCGTCATAGAAATTAAGTCCACCAATACCTTTTGCAATTTGCATATTGACCACTCGCCATGGTGTCAAAACAGTTTCCTTATCGGGATTCTTGAAGCTACCAAATAAGGTTGCAATTTCTTCAGCACGTTCTATAAAATCAAGACTATCAAAAGATTTAGCTCGTTGACGAATGATTCGACCCGCTTCAATAAAGACCTCTGCGTCATAATACTTGGTTATATCTTTGAACATGTCTTTTGTGAATCCAGCAGGCATAAATTCTTTCCAAGATTCGTCATCAACTTCTTTGATAAAGTCTCCGATAGTAATATCTTTACTTAAATCGACATCCATTCCGTAGATCATCATTGGAATACGAATAGAAACTCCTCTTAAGATAGAAATCATCGTTTTTTGTTGTTTACGAGCCTCTTTGAGTTTTTCTATCGCTTCTTTTTCCTCTTGACTACGCTCATGAGGTTTCTTTTTCTTAGCTTTTTCTGCCTGGTCATATTCTTCATCAGTCAAACCACTATCGTTAATTGTTACTTTAGTAGGAGTTTTTTGTTTTTGCGTTTTACCAACGATAGCATTTAGTTTATTGAAACGTTCTGCATCATCAGCAGTTAGTGTTAAGAGATTATCATTGTAGAGACTGTCATCTTCAAAACCTGAACGTACTGCTTTTTCAGCATATACCTTTTTGATTTGAGTCAACATACGGTCAACATTAAATGGTTCCATTCCATTATCACTTTTACCTAAAATGGGCAAAAAGTTAAGCAAATTTGCCATCGCCTGTTTTTGCTGATTTGTATTTTTCTTCCCAACACCAGAGTTTATTTGAGCCGTTTCAGCCATTACTGTTAAAGCACGGTCTGGAGCAAAATCAAAAATATAACAACGTTTCTTCATTCCAATCTTTTCATGAGAAAATGGTGTTTGTGCACGAAATGCAGCCTGTAGGTAATTCGTTGAACTGCTAGTATTAGAAAGGAACATCACTGCTGTCCATTCAGGAACATTGACACCTGTTGTCAACCTACGAACTGTCAAAGTGATTGTTTTTGTTTGTGAAGGATCATCCGTAATCGCTTGACGTACCTTCGAAAGATCATCTCCTGAAGCATCTATGATATTATCACTCTTATCGTTTCGTACAACATTAACAATATTGTAGTCCATCCCAAACACTGGGTGTTCTTTTAAAAGCTTTTCAAAAGCATTAGCTTCTCTAACTCCCGGCATGATCCAAAGAGTATGACGGAGTTCATCACGATATTCTCTTGTTGAAAATGGATAATTAGTGTCACTATTTGGGTTAGTGATATTATCCAAAAAACGTCGGACATCAGCTTTATAAACTAATTCACCCTTATCATCCACTCTGAAAAATTCACGAAAATTGAAGGCTTTGTTTTCATCGGTAAATTTTTCCTTATATTTCATCTCAAAGGTATACATTTGTACCTCTGGAAGTTGCTCATAAGGGTTAGGAAGTTCAGGATTTTCCAAATCCCATTTCAGTTTAGCTTGTTGTTCCATGACATAGTCCCAAGTATAGACTTGTTCAGGTGCAAACTGATCAAGAAGATTAAAAGGTGTACCGGATAGTTCTAGAATCTTGGTATAACCTTCTTTTACCAAAGATTTCATGACAGTATCGCTAAGTTCAGTCTGTGTTCCCTCATGTGCTTCATCAATGATGATTAAATCCCAGTCTACATCCGAAAATAAAGGGAGATTGGCTTGAGCGCTATTATAACGTAAATACTGAATAGATGCGAAATAAATGAATGGATTATCACCAGATTTTAGGGTAGTTAATTTCTCTCCCTTATCAACCGATCCATACAAATACCCTGCTTCTGCCATTTCCATTTTTTTGTAGTCCTCAAACCATGAATCACGGACTACTGGTCTATGTGTCATGATTAGAACACGTTGAAAACCTTCTTGCTTAATAAGCTCCAATGAGGTTAAGGTTTTACCAAAACGCATTTTGGCATTCCAAAGCATACGGTCTTTTTTCTTAAAAGTCTTTTGAGTTTGTTCCACGGCAGCATTTTGTTCAGGTCTAAGAATAATATCCGATTTATCTGCTATATATTCAGCCGGTACATCACTAATAAATGACCGTCCATCTTTGACTGCCTTAATAGCCTTCTTAGCTGTCAATAAATCAGTCTTAAACCATTCATTACCTGCTAATTCTTCAGGGTGTTTAATTCCTGACCTCTTTAAAACTTCATGGACGTCATGATCATGAAACCAAGTTTTTGTAGATTTTTTATAAGCCAGTTCAACCCACCCAAGTTCAAAATGAAGACCAGCGGTTGTCATATATTGCTTAATTCTTTTTGGTGCTATTTTACGTAAAAACTCACTATTTGCTGTCCAATCGGCTTCAATATCGTCTGAAGATATTGTTCCTTCACCGATCTTTTGAGCACCCTCATAAGCAGCAAGTTTTCCACTTTCGTTATTAACAGTCTGTACATAGATAAACTTACGTTCAGCTGTTGTATAACGCTCTTGAGCTTTAGGTTCTAAGAAATTATCATACAAAGAAACTTTAATTTGATCATTAACATACTTAGTCACGAACCAAACTAAAATCATATAAATCTGTTCCAATGATTTTAATGCATTCTCTTGAGTTGCCTCTTTAGGATTAAGTTCATGAGCTGAATTATTTCCATACCGTTTAATCTCAAAAAAAGCATCCACGATTTCTTTATTTTTAATATAAGATTTGATATTTTGTAACGTCACATGAAAAGTCGAATTTGATGGTAGTTTGATACGTTTACAATTAGCAAATAGGATTGCTGTATTTTCTGCAACTTTACGAACTCTTATCAACACACCTTCATAATCTTTTTGTGAGTAGTTATTCTCAGCCTCATTAATAGTCGAAAAAAGTACTGCTGTTTCTGTGTTCAATTTTAAAAAATCAAAATTTGATGCCATAATTATTTAATCTCCCAATGTATATACTTTTTTAATAACTACTTTCTTCGTATTGGCAATGCTAAAGTCTTCATCGAACTCTTCAAAGAGGCTTAATTGTCCCTCAACAACCCTATCCTCACCATCAATATTTTCACCAAAAAGTTCAGCAAAAGCAAATCGCTTTTCTTCAACAAGACTAGGGTGTCCTTTTACTCGCATCCACTCACTAAACATAATAAGTTCATTTGAATCAGGGTGTCGCTTTGTCAAAGTATTTCCTCTTACAATATTCTTTTTGATTAGGTAATGAGCTGATTTATAGATATCAGTATTGCTACCCAATCTCTCACCAAAAGAGTCTTCATACCAATCTAGATAGCGCAAAAACATTCTTGACCTAGCAACTTCAAGGTTATCTTCTAAAAATTCAATTCCGTAAATTGAAGCTATTGCAAAAAGAGATTTAGTTTTCCAATTTTTCTTGTCATAATTCCTAGTAACAGCAGAGAGTTTTCTTTCAAGTATGGCCTCTAAAAAATTCCCATCTCCTGCTGATGGTTCCAAAAAAGTCGCATAAATATCTTCTGTTTTTTCCCTTACCCCAGGAGTATCTAGCATCTTTTGTACCATCCACGATGGTGTAAAAACTTCACCATGTTTTTGAACACGATGTTTAGACTTTATAAGTTCTTCAGTCATAATTCCCTCCGTGATATCTCCTATTATTATAGCATGTTTGGGAAAGAAATTAACGCTTTCAAAGCATTTTGTTTGGATTTGGCGCAAAAAACGAACCTGGTCTGGTCCGTTTTTTCTTAGTCTAATTGAATCCCTTTTTCTGCTAGATTGTCCAGGCATTCTTTAAGATAGGTGTTCTGATGTTCAGGATAGATAGGGGTGCTCAAGCCTTCTTCTTCCAGCTCTGGGTAGGCTGGGCAGGTCTTGCCTCGGTAGGTCGGCTCCCACCACTCTGGACTTACCTTGTAACCACGAGCCGTCATCTCCTCCATGATCAGGCGGTGATAGGCATAGAGGCGATAGGGCGAGTAGTCAAAGACATAGTTGACCGTCGCGTGCTTCTTGCCCCAGCCATTGCCTCGAAGGGCGCAGCATTCCCGGTGTTGGCCCAGGAGCTGGGGACGAGGGAGTTTGGGAATCAAGTCTTGGTGCCAGAGTCTCATCTATTGACCTCCTAGTAGCGTCGAGTCTTGTAAGTAGCGATTAGGGTAGCGCTCAAGGAGAGTTTGAATCCCCTTGATAAGATCCACTTGCTGGGCCTGGCCATGCTGGTACTTCTCAAGTAGCAACATGAAGCCCGCCTTTTCGTTTGCAGTCGCCTGCTTTTTGAAATAGCCCCAGATATGCTGGAAGGCATTGGAGACCTGGCCACGATTTTCCGGCAAGGCCAGCGCTTGCTGAATCAGGTCCTCGACGTGACTGACCTCAACCTGGTCTTGCTTGAGGTATTCCCGGATCTCCTTGTAAATGTTGCTGGAATGACTCAGCACCAGGTATTTATTTTTCGCCCATAGGACTTGGCAGTGATGTTTTTGATCCACTCGTGTCTCCTTTTGATCTTCTCTATCAATAGTCCTCCCATTATACCATGGAAATGAGTGAAGTCATAAAAAAAGCGGACCTATTCGGCCCGTTTTTTCTTTCCGCTTTATCTATCAAAGGGAGGCTTTAACTGTTCTAGACTGAGATTAGAAAATAAAGAGCGAAGGAGCTCAAATCGAATTGAACACGGGCTGCGGATTGTGTCAAAAGCGCAAAATACATTAGTACTATATCCAAGACAGAGTAGCTGATTGAATTCTTCTCTCGCCTTTTAGCTTGAAAGAATCCTAATCAGCCTTGTGGGGGCAGGACAACGAAGCAATCCCATACAACAGTGCTTCTGTCCTGCTCCCTATTTTGACTTTATCCGCAGGCGCCCTTTGTATCTTGATTTAGTCATGGAACTTCTTCGAAGTTCGCTGACGTCCGATCTCACCTAAGGAAAGTTTCAAAGACAACATTATCCATAAGTAAAAAGTCTGAGAAAAGCTCAGACTTTTTTGTATTAATCAATTTCAAGGCCACCGGTGTAGAGGCGGTAATAAGTCCCACGTTCTGCCATCAAGGAAGCGTGGTTGCCTCGCTCGATGATGCGTCCCTTGTCCATGACCATGATCACATCCGAGTTGACGATGGTTGAGAGACGGTGGGCGATGACAAAGACAGTCCGTCCTGCCATCAGGCGATCCATCCCCTCTTGGACCATCTTCTCTGTCCGTGAGTCGATTGAGGAAGTTGCTTCATCAAGGATTAAGACTGGCGCATTAGCCAAGGCTGCACGCGCAATAGCGATCAGCTGACGTTGACCGTTAGAGAGACCAGCTCCATCATCGTTCAAGACGGTATCGTATCCTTGGTCCAAATGTTTGACGAAGGAATCCACATTGGCAATGCGGGCTGCTTCCAGGATCTCCTCCCGGGTCGCATCTGATCGACCATAGGCGATATTTTCTGCGATAGTTCCAGTAAAGAGGTGGGTATCCTGCAAGACAATCCCTAGCGAACGACGGAGCGAATCTTTCTCGATCAGCTTCACATCGATCCCATCATAGGTGATAGATCCTGATTGGATATCGTAGAAACGATTGATCAAGTTGGTAATGGTAGTCTTCCCTGCTCCTGTCGCGCCGACAAAGGCCACCTTTTGCCCCTTGTCCGCGTAGAGGTTAATATCGTAGAGGATTTGGTTCTTATCATTGTAGGAGAAGTCTACATTTGTAAAGACGACATTTCCGACCAGTTTGACCAGTTCGTAGTCGCCGTTTTCCCGAGGGTGTTTCCAAGCCCAGAGATTGGTCTTCTTATCAGTGATGACCATGCGACCATCGACCTCTTCATAGTTGACCAAGGTGACTTTCCCTTCATCCACTTCGACTTCTTCATCCAAGAGATCAAAGATCCGATCTCCCCCAGCAAGAGCCATGAGGACAAAGTTCAACTGTTGCGATACTTGGGTGATTGGTCCGTTGAAGGAACGGTTGAGCTGGAGGAAGGCCATGAGCCCACCAATGGTGAGGCCACTGATACCATTCAAGGCGAAGATCCCTCCGACCAATGAAGTCAAGACGAAGGAGACATTTCCCAGGTTCCCCAAGACAGGCATCAAGACATTGGCATAGCGGTTGGCTTGATAAGATGATTCAAAGAGTTGGTCATTGATCCGCTCAAAGGCTTCGATGCTTTCCTCTTCGTGGACAAAGGCTTTGACTACCTTTTGACCTGACATCATCTCTTCGATAAAGCCATTTTCAATCCCTAAGTTCTTTTGTTGGTCAGCGAAATAGCGACCAGACTTTCCAGAGATCTCCTTGATGACATAGGCCATGACTCCGACCATCGAAAGAACGAGAAGGAAAAGGAGAGGGCTGATCATGATCATGCTGACGGCTACACCGATGATGGTGATGGCAGACTGCAGGAGCTGCGGGATGGACTGCTCGATTGCTTGGCGAAGAGCGTCAATATCATTGGTATAGATCGACATGATATCCCCGTGCTGGTGGGTATCAAAGTACTTGACAGGGAGCTTCTGCATACGAGCAAAGAGCTGATTCCGTAGAGAGCGCAGGACATCCTGAGACACTGTCGCCATAATGAGGGAGAAGCCATAGTTGGCCAAAACTCCCACCACTCCAATCACAGCCAGTGTTGATAAGAAAGTTAAGAGGGGTCCAAAATCCTTGCTTCCTGAATCCAACATGGGTTGGATGTATTGGTCTACCAAGGCTCGGATAGAGGACGTAATATAGACCGTAGAGAGGGAGGCTGTCACGATGAGGGCAGCTGCTAGGAGAAGAACAAACTTATATTGCTTCCACATATAGTCTAGCAAGCGTACCAGAGAGCCCCAGCTAGCTTTTTTCTTATTCTTCATCTGCTTGTCCTCCTTTCCCTTGGGTTTGCATGTCATAGACTTCACGGTAGATGGCATTGCTCTCGATCAGTTCTTGGTGACTACCAATCGCATCGATCTTCCCATCATTCATGACCACGATTCGATCTGCATCTTGGATAGAAGATATCCGTTGGCCAATGATGATTTTGGTGGTGTCCTTGAGACTAGTCGCTAGACCTTGACGGATCAGACTATCCGTTTTGGTATCGACAGCTGAGGTCGAATCATCCAAGATCAAGATTTTTGGATTCATCAAGAGAGCGCGGGCGATACAGAGGCGTTGGCGCTGACCACCTGAGACATTGGCACCACCACGTTCAATCATGGTATCATAGCCATCCTTAAAGTTCTGGATAAATTCATCCGCTTGAGCGATCTTACAAGCTTCTATGATTTCTTCATCCGTCGCGTTCTTATTCCCCCAGCGCATGTTTTCCTTGATGGTACCAGAGAAAAGGACATTGGTCTGAAGCACCATGGCAACTTGCTTGCGCAAATGGTCTAGATCATAGTTTCGCACATCCTGACCAGCGACCTTGACGCTACCAGACTCCACATCATAGAGACGAGGGATGAGCTGGACCAGGCTAGACTTACCAGAACCAGTCCCTCCAAGGATTCCGATCACTTCTCCCGAGCGAATGCTGAGGTTGATATCGGACAAGACATGGGCCTTGTCGCCATTTTCGTCCGTGTAGGCGAAGTCTACATGGTCGAAGGTAATGGATCCATCTGCTACTTCTGTCAGACCATTCTCCGGAGAGACGATGGTTGACTCTGTTCCAAGGACTTCATTGATCCGCTCTACAGATGCCATAGAGATCGAGAGCATCACGAAGATCATCATAAACATCATGAGGGACATAAGGATGGTCATGACATAGGCAAACATAGAAGTCAGCTCACCAGTGGTAAAGCTTCCACCCACGATGAGATGTGCCCCAATCCAAGAAATCAAGATAAAGGAAGCATACAAGGAGAGCATCATGGCTGGACTACTCAAAATCACGATGCGAATAGCCTTCATGAACATGTTGTAGATCAAGCGAGAAGCTTTCTTAAACTTGACCGTCTCTTCTTCTTCCTTGACATAGGACTTGACCACGCGCATGTTGGTGATGTTTTCCTGAATGCTATTGTTCAAGTTATCATAGGCATCAAAGACCTTGGTAAAGAGTGGATAGACGATCTTAGTGATCACACCCAAGACCAGACCCAAGAAGATAGTAATCCCTATAAAGATACTAGCCATTTGCGGATTGATCAAGTAGCTGGCAACAATGGCAAAGATCAGATTGAGAGGTGCCCGCACACAGATCCGGATCACCATCTGATAGGAGTTCTGCACATTGGTCACATCCGTCATCATCCGGGTTACCAGACCACCTGAAGAGAAACTATCGATGTTTTCGAAGGAGAAGGTTTGGATTTTCTTGAAGATTGCCTTCCGTAGATTCTTGGCAAAACCTGCTGATGCAAAAGCCCCGTAGCGAGCCGACTGCATCCCACAGAAAAGAGAGAGAAAGGCAAAGACCAACATGAGGAGACCATAGGTAAGAACAGTGGTCATATCCCCCTTCTGAACCCCCTTGTCCAGAAGCGTCGCCATAATGAATGGAATAGAAATCTCAAACATGACCTCAAAGACCATATAGAGTGAGGCTAAAATTGAGGGTTTCTTGTATTCCTTGATTTCAGCAATCAATGACTGAAGCATAGATACCTCCTAAAATACTAGTTAGTAAAGTTTTCTTTAGCAAGACGTCCATTTCCGAACAAAGAAACAGTTCCTCGGTCTGAAAGGATTGCACCTACAAAAGAAAGCTATAGAAAGAGAAAGCGCCCTGACAGCGTTACTGTAGGGACGACTTTCATTATTCATAACAGTTATTATAGCTTAACGATGGATAAAAATCAAACTTTTAGTCAGTCCTTACCAAATAGACTTACACTCTTCTGGAGACAAGTTCCTACTCTTCACTGGTACTGAGAGACACCAAGCTCAGGAAGCGATCAAAGTAGGTCTTGTTCTTCTTCAAGTTTTTCTTCAGGGTTTGCGCCGCTGCTACTTCATCCGTGATGATCCCATCAACCGGCCGTTGAAGGTAGGCCGTTAACTTTTGCTCATCATTGATGGTCCAGACATAGAGCTCTTTTTTCATCTCATGGGCCTGGGTTACCAAATCCTCCTGATAAGAAAAGTCTTCGATCGCAAAGAAGTCGACTGAGGCGTTTTCAAATTGACCAAACTGAATCGGAATGACATAACCGGTCTTAATCTCCGGAGCTTTCTTCTCCACCTTTTCCATCACCGACAGATCCAAGGACATGGTTGGATAGTCCTTTTCAACTCCCAACTCCTTCATTTTTTGGACGAAGAGATCTACATAATTCTCTGGTTCTGCACCGTGAGGCTTGAGCTCAACCAAGAGGGGCATCTTCAGCTCCTTGGCCCGGGTGACAAACTCCTCAAAGGAGGGGATATGACTGGTATGACCATCCTGTTGGATCTTCAATCCCTGTACCTCAGCCAACGTCATATCTTTGACATCCTTGTCCACTCCAGCCAAGCGTTTGAGATTGTAATCATGCATGACGACGAATTGATGGTCCTTGGTCAAGAGGATATCCATCTCGACATAGGAAGCCTTCTCCTTGGCAGCCGACTCGAGTGCTTCGAGAGAATTTTCTACACCCTTGGCCACATAGCCACGATGGGCTACGATTTTTACCTGGTCATTGACCTCTAAGGTCGCTAAGTCATATGCGGCCATCCCTGACTGAGCCAAGAGGAAAAGAAAGGTCAGGACAAAGAGTCCCTTCATCTTCCGAGAGCCCCGAGTCTTGATGACCGAACGACTTGGAGCTTCCCAACCATTGTCCAGGATGATTCCCAAGGTTCCCAGTTTAGACATGACAGAAAAGAGGAAAATGTAGAGGCGGATCAAGACCAAAAAGATAGTCTGCACCCAGATATGCTGGCCCGTTTTGTCCAGCTGACTAGACGCAAAGACCAGGCCAAGGATCAAGAGAATGCCCGTTACAGAGAGGATAAACTCAAAGGAGAAGATCCGCAAGATAAGTCGAACCCCACCTTTTTTAGTCATCTCCCAGCTCTTACGCATGGCAGCCCCAAAAAGCAACTCTTCAATCACGATATTGGGTACCGTATAGATGAGACGCAGATTGAGATAGATCAGAAGCAATTGAACTATGAAGAGACCGACGGTCCCAGTGGTCGTCTTGCTAAACTCCCCTGTGATAAAGTTCGGAATATAGAGACCGTCCGTCAGAGTAGAACCAATGAAGAGACCCGCTACAGGCAGAGTCAGAACCATATAAAAGAGAAAATGCAACAGATTCCAACCGCTAAAATCCTTTAAGCGACCAAAAGACTGGCGAAAGACCTTTTTAAAAGACAGGTGCTGATCCGTACGAGACAGATATATCAGGGCGATCATGGTCCGCATCTCCAGCATAAAGAGAAAAGCGAAGACGATGGCAAAGAGAATTAAAGCCACTAGACTCAATGGATTGGTCAAGGTCGTGAGGATATTGTTCTTGTCAATGTTGGACTCACCCGATAAGAGGAGGGCCAGTTGAAAGACCCAACTCAAGGCCGCAGCCCCTATACCAACCACAAACTGCAAAAGGATCCCCACAGAGATAAAGGACCATTTGTTGCGCCAGATTAAGTAAAAGGCCCCTTTCAGGTCCTGCCAATAACTCCGTTTCATGCTGTCTCTCTTTCCTTTCTTTTATTCCCCTAGAATAGCTGAAAAGCCTCTCCCTGTCAATCATTTATTACAAGCAAAAAAGGCTGGGACAAAAGTCCTAGCCTCTCAATTGTCTTTAGATTGTCGAGCAAGGCGCAGTGGTTGAGTGGGCTCTACTACGCTGATTTTATCAGCTTTTACAGCCCTACTCAACTGTGCGGAGGTGGGACGACGAAATCAAATTCTAACGAATTACCAATTTCTGTCCCACTCTCTTTTCTATTTATTCTGCTAAGAGCACTTCTTTGATGGTTTGTTTTTGGAGTTTTCTGTTGGATAGATAAAAGAGGCTTTCATAAATCACAGCAAAACCTATCAAGGTCCAAAAGCACACATTCCCATCAAAGTGATGCTCAATCTTTTCAGGAACCGTATCTTTGATCACACCGATCAAGATTTCCATGATGCCATATTGATAAGCTGTCCCAAGAACAAATCCTAAATAAGCCCAAAAACGATAGGGAGCGAGAATATGACCTTGGCATTCACGATTGGTGTAGCCAAAAGCCTTCATAAGAGCCAAGGTTTCACGACTTTCTGAGACCACAATCCCCAATGACAACAAGAGAATCGAGAAAGAAAGGATCAAACCAATCATAATCATCATGGTTTGGATGATGTCATCTGTGTAATCCTTGAGGCCAAAGGACAATTGAACCATGGCCGCAAAACACATGGAGCCAAAGACCACAAAAAACAAGATAGATTTTCTCCCCCATATCAGTGACGAAGACAGCTCTTTTAGGAAGGCCTTCTCTTTCTTGGGAGCCTTCTTTCTCCTTTTGACCTTGATCGGACTTGGAGACTTTTTCAATAAGCGAAGTGCCGGCGTTTGTAATTGTCTTCTAGCATAGCCAATCGCGAGAAGCATAAAAAATGTCGTTGGCAGGATCACCAAAGCAAGCAAGAGCTGCCAGTGAAAGTGAATGGTAATTTCTGGCAGGATCCCCTTCTCATTACGAAAGTCATAAAAATGTCCCATCATGAGAAAGGAAGCAAAATAGCCAAGAAGCGCTCCAGCCCCAAAACTGAGTCCAAAAGCCCAAAATCGTTTAGCTAACTGGCCATTGCTATAGCCCAAAGCCTTTAAAATTCCTAATTGTTCCTTGTGGTCATCGACAAATTGTTTGATATAAAAACACATGAGAAGGACCGACGTCAAGGACAAGACGACCCCACTGACCATGGCCACCATCCAAGAAAGCGAAACCTGGGCATCATAGTAGGTCTGAATCATGGGATTGGTTTTAGAAATCTCCAACTGCTCGATGTCCAGGTAAAAATTTAAGAAGAGATT
Source organism: Streptococcus australis (assembly GCF_015553625.1). Classification (GTDB taxonomy): domain Bacteria; phylum Bacillota; class Bacilli; order Lactobacillales; family Streptococcaceae; genus Streptococcus; species Streptococcus australis_B. The sequence continues at coordinate 39,654 of NZ_JADNGY010000009.1, forward strand.
GGACACAAAGACCGCACAAGCCCCAATGATACTGACGACAACTAATTTTCGAATATCTTTTACTGAAAACATGGCTTACCATCCAATCTCATAGACAGTCTGAGGCTGATCATTGGTCACAACTTCGGTAATCTTGCCACTATTGACACGAATAATGGTTCTAGCCATATCCGCAATATTTTGGTTGTGCGTCACCATGATGAGGGTAAAGCCCAGCTTTTCCTTCAGTTTCCAGATATAGTCGAGAATCTTGCGCCCTGTTTCTTCATCCAGAGCTCCCGTCGGCTCATCTAAGAAAAGAATCTCTGGCTTTTTGGCCAAGGCCCGAGCAATGGACACTCTCTGCTGTTCCCCACCCGACAATTCACTCGGATACTTGTCCAGCTTATCGCCAAGCCCCAAATCCTCGATGATCTGCAGAAAATCATGATTGTTTGCCAGGTCAGCTCCCATCTTTACATTTTGTCTAACCGTTAGATTCGGCAATAGATAATACTGCTGGAAAATAAAGGCAATCTTCTCCCGTCTAAAGGCTGTCAATTGAGCATCCGTGAGTTGCGATAAATCTTGTCCTTGAATAAGGATATGCCCCTCGTCTACCTTTTCTAAGCCTGATAACACATTTAAGAGAGTTGACTTGCCCGATCCAGAAGGACCAAGGATAACCATATCATCCTGGTCTTGAATCTGCAAATCAATCCCCTTTAAAACCTTGGTTTGGCCGTAACTTTTGTGAACATTTTCTAGTTGAATCATTTCTTTCCTACCATTTCTTTGATGAGAGATTGACAAACCTCTGTCAGTAATCCAATCACTTCTTCCATGCTGAACTGATAAATGCCAGAAGCAACCATTGAGGCCATCCCGTGCGAGTAGATAAATAGATGCTGGTACAAGCGACTAGCCTCCTCTACAGTCAAAGGATAGTCTGCGACAATCGAATCCAGAACCAATTGGTAACTATGATCCTTCATGGGAAGAAAATCTTGAAAGCGACGAATCGGCTCTTTGCTAGGATTTTGGAAAAGCAATTGAAAAAGTTGGGGCTCATTTGAGGCGAAAAGGATATAAGCAACCCCGACAGATCGAAAAGGCTTCTCATCTTCTAAGGCCTTACGAATATACTCCACCACGACCATCTCCGCCGCAGCAATAACCTCTGCTTGTAACTCAGCCATATTGGCAAATTGCCCAAAAATGACTCTCGGTGTGGCTCCCAGCTTCTCCGCTAATGCTCGAGCTGTCAAGCTAGCCATTCCCTCTTCTCTCACCAATTGTAAAGCTGTCCCAATGATAGCCTCTTTACTAAATTTAACCTTGGGTGGCATAAGACTCCTTTCACGCAACATACGTTGCGCAACACTTGTTGCATAAAGATTACCATAAAAAAGAAAGACTTGTCAAGAAAAAACTGAAAACCACAAAAAAAACCAGACCACCGATAAGAGTGGAATCTGGTTTACTAACAAGATTCTAAGGCAAATCATTTCCTGCCGCCAAATAGATTTGGTACCATTCCTTGCGAGTTAGGGTGACTGTTGCTGCTTTCCCTGCTTCAAGGACATGCTGGGGCTTGGTCGTTCCAATGACGGCCTGCATCTTACCTGGGTAGCGGAGGACCCAGGCAAGGGCGATAGCTGTCGGTGTGACCTGGTATTTTTTCGCTAAGTCATTGAGGACATGATTGAGAGCTGCAAACTCTTCTTTGCCCACAAAATTACCCTTGAAGTAGCCATGCTGGAGGACAGACCAAGCTTGAATCACCGTGTCGTTTAAGCGACAATACTCAAAGACACTGCCATCTCGCACGGCTGCTTTTGGGCCTTCCATATTGACATGAAAACCAGCTTCAAAGCTCGGTGTAAAGGCAGCACTCAACTGCAGCTGGTTGACCTTGAGTGGTTGTTTGACAGCCGTCTTAAGCAATTCCATCATCATGGGATTTTGATTGGACACCCCAAAATGACGGACCTTTCCCGCTTGCTCCAAGTGATCAAAAGCTTCCGCCACTTCTTCCGGCTCCATGAGGGCATCCGGTCGGTGAAGGAGGAGACTATCTAAGCGCTCGATCTGCAGACGCTCGAGGATACCGTCGACAGAGTCCGAAATATAGTCCTTAGAAAAATCAAAATAGGTAAAGCCATCTTTGCGAATCCCACACTTGGACTGGATCCACATCTGGTTCCGTAGATCCGGACGACGCTTGAGAACCTTCCCCAGCAGGACCTCACACTGGCCATCGCCATAGATATCCGCTAGGTCAAAGGTGTTAATTCCAATCGACAAGGCTGCTTCCACCAAGGCCTCCACCTCATCTTCACTCATCTGACTGATCCGCATCATCCCAAGGACAATCGTGGACAGACGCTCATTTTCAGCAAACTCAATATAGTTCATGTCCGCCTCCTTTTCATTCTACTTTCATTATAATGTAAAGAAGATCAAACAGCAATGATTTCACAAAGGAAAACACCTCCAGTATCTACTGAAGGTGTCTCTTTTAACGATAGCTCAAGGCTTTTTTAACTGTTTTGACCAAGCCTAGGTCATCTGTTTGTAAGATTAGGCTAGAATAGATTTTTCCAATGATCATGGTGCCGAGGAGCGTGAAGGCCAAGGCAATTCCGAATGAACCCCATGATTCAAGTCCACTTGCATAGCCATTGATGGTACGGAATGGCATGAAGAAGGTTGAAATGAATGGGACGTAAGATCCAATCTTCAATAGTGGGACATCTCCTGCGCTACCCAAGGTAGTCACTCCAAAGAATCCAACCATCACCAACATCATCAAAGGAGAGAGGGCCTTCCCTGTATCTTCAGGACGAGCAACTGTTGACCCTAGGAAAGCTGAGAGTACAACGTACATGAAGATTCCGAGAATGATAAAGAAGAAGGTATTCAAGGAAATAGATTGTCCAATATGTTGAGTAATAGGAGAGTCTGGAGATAAAATATCTTTCACAAGAGGAATGGAATCTCTAAAGATCCAAACGCCTCCCAAACCGACTGCATAGATACCAATATGGGTAAAAATCACTCCGAAAAGACCAATCATACGAGCATAGAAATAGTGAGTAGCGCGAATGCTTGAGAAGACCACTTCCATGATCTTGGTTCCTTTTTCACTAGCTACCTCTTGAGCAGTGATACTTGAATAAAAGATCAGAATCATATAGAGAAGAAAACCAATTCCTCCAGCTACCATGGTCTGCACCATTTTCAATCCTTCTTTTTTCTCATCAATTTTTTCAGTAAATGAGACCTGTTGAGAAAGGGCTGTTAACTGCTCTTGGCTTAAGTCTGCCTTAGAAACATTGAGCATTTGTTGGACCTGACTCAATTTTGCCATGACGATTGATTTGAAATCTGGCTTCATGGCATCCTCACTCTGGTAGCGAGCCTCTAGCTGGCCATCCTTTTCTTCAACTGTGAGGATACCTTTAATCTCTTCCTCTTTCATGGCCTTTTTAGCTGCTGCTTCATCCTTATAGTCAAAGGTCAAGCCATCGGTGTCTTTCAAGCCTTCCTTGACAGGAGCTTGATCTGTAATCAAGGCGATGTTGCTTTTAGCAGAGGTAGAAGAGCCAACGAAGTAGTTTATTCCGATGGTCAATCCAATGAAGAGAAAGGGAGAAAGGACCATCAGGAAAAAGCTCCATGATTTCACTTGGCGTAAATAAGTTTCTTTGATAACAATCAGCATCTGTTTCATACTTCTACTCCTGATTCTAATTTAAAGATTTCATCAATGGTTGGGGCTTGTTGGTCAAAGGTTGCTAGATAGCGACCCTTGGTCAACTGGTCAAAGAGGTCTGGACCTGCTGTCTCATCATCCAATACCAACTTCCATAGACCTTGCTTGGTCATGGTCACTTTAGTCACATGAGGCAAGGCTTCCAACTCCTCTTGACTGAAGTCATCGGATACGAAGAGACGAGTCTTGCCAAAGCTATTACGAACTTCTTGTACGGGACCTGAGAGAATCACAGATCCATCACGGATCATGACCAACTCATCACAGAGTTCTTCTACATTGGTCATGACGTGGTCTGAGAAGATAATGGTCGCACCACGTTCTTTTTCTTCAAAGATGACCTGTTTGAGGACTTCTGTATTAACAGGATCTAGTCCACTAAAAGGCTCATCTAGGATGATCAATTTTGGCTCATGGATCATAGTAATAATCAATTGAACCTTTTGCTGATTCCCTTTTGAGAGGCTCTTGATCTTATCGGTTAATTTCCCTTTTACTTGGAGTTTTTCCATCCAGATTGGAAGTTTCTCCTTGACCTCAGCTGTTGACATGCCTTTGAGATTGGCAAGGTAACGGACTTGCTCATAGATGGTCAACTTAGGCATGAGGCTCCGCTCTTCTGGCAGGTAACCAATTTCCTTATAGGTTTCTTGACTGATTGCTTTGCTATCCAATTGGATATCGCCACTGTATTCTAGGAAGCGGAGGATACTATGGAAGATGGTGGTCTTCCCTGCTCCGTTCTTCCCGATCAAACCTAAGATGGATCCTTTTTTCGCAGTCAAGTCAATGCCGAACAAGACTTGTTTTTTGCCAAAGCTCTTTTCTAAATTTCTGATTTCTAACATAGAAAACTCCTCTACTCTTTATAGTAACGTTTGGTAATCTTGTACTGAGAGACCAAGATATAGACATAAATCAGTGATACAACTACTAATGCTAACAAGATATCTGCCTGGAATGTAATGCCAACTAAGAATATCGCCATTAAGGAAATCGGTAAGACATAATTGCTTAACTTAAAGACAATGTCGAAGTTCTCCTCATAGCAAATTTGTTTCTCTGCCTCATCCATCATGCTCATCATTAATTCACGGACTTCTGCCCCACTAGCATTGCGTGGGATTGCTTTTCCATAAATCTGTTTGAAGGTTTTTCGAAACTGATGTTCCAGTCCAAAAGTAAGAAGGAGCAAAGCAAGGAAAATAAGCGGTATGGTGTATTTCCCAAAAACACCTGTTAGTTTTTCTTCATAGACTAGTTTTTGGCAAGAAAAGAAGATCACTAATAGATAGGGAACAATCATGATGCCTTTGAAAATCGCGGCCAAGTCATAAAGCCTTCTCGTTTGACTTTCATAATGGTAGGCTTCGTCCTCATCTTCTGTCTCCTCCATCATTTGATAAGACTGGCGGGACGACAAGAGATAAGTAGACGCAATTCCGAAGCTCACCAGATATAAAATGGTTGACCCTATATAGAGCATATCTCGATCAAATAGCTTTTGGATTTCAATAGGATGATCTGAACCAAAATAACCTGTCAAAAAGCCAATGATTAATCCTAAAAGGATCAAGGCCATGTTTCTCCAAAAACGAAAACGGGCTGACCTTTCTTTATACTTCTTTTTCACTTTTATTCTTCTCCCTCTACTAGACTAAAAACATTCTCCACCGGTTCCTTGAAAATCTGGGCGATGGTAATAGCAATGATAACCGAAGGGGTGTATTCCCCTCGCTCCAAGAGACTGATGGACTGACGCGAGACTCCTGCTAGCTTAGCTAGCTCGGATTGGTTGAGCCCATCACGCGCCCTCAGCTCTTTCAGTCGATTTTTTAAGATCATGGCTTTCGCCCCCTTATAGTTGAATACCTTGAATATCTTCGATGCGAACTAATTTTGTCTCTCTTTGTTGTTTATTATTCACACGAGTCAGTTTGACCCAATCTTCGTCGATATCCAAAATTTCATACTCGAATCCAACACCACTCACTGTAACAGTGGCCGTTTGGCCTTTCAATTCTTCTAAAATTCTAGACATGTCTTGATTTCCTTTCACTTGTTTTTCTAATCGTCTAATGCGTTTGTTCAACCTTTTAATCTTCTTTTCTGAGCTCGCATAAACCATAATCAGAAAAGGGATAAAAAGAATCCATATGGCTCCCATAAGAAACCTCCCCTTCTTTCAACTAAAATCATTGTAACACTTCTTTTTCTTTTTGACAAGTATATTTGTCAAAAAAATAAAAATATTTGTCAAAAATAGAAGAATGCTTGACATAGATATTTTGAGTACTTAAAGGAATTTCTCTACTTTAATAGGGTTTCAAGGCTTATAACTTGCAAATCCTATAAGAAAAAAACAGTTGAGAAATTCTCAACTGTTTCATCTTTTTACGATTTAACGCACCTCTGCGTCTACTTTTTCTTCAAGTGATGCTTGGATTTTTTCCATGTAGCGTGCGACTTCTTCGTCGGTTAAGCTATCTTCAGGATTTTGGAAGGTCAAGCTATAAGCCATGGACTTCATTCCGATACCCAGTTTTTCACCTGAGAAGACGTCAAAGAGTTTGATATCTGTCAAACGTTTCACGCCTGCAGCTTGGATGGCATCGACCACTTCTTGGTGAGTCACTTCTTCTTTGAGGAGAAGGGCGATATCACGGCTGACTGCTGGGAACTTCGTAATTTCCACAAATGGAGCGGCTGGTTGAAGGGCTGCTTCAATAGCTGAAAGGTTAAGCTCAGCTACATAAGTCTCTGGAATATCATAAGCCTTAGCCGTCACAGGGTGTACTTGACCGAGGAAACCAAGAACTTGATCCCCGAGTGAAATCAAGGCTGTACGTCCTGGATGGAGACTAGCTATTTCAGAGGTTGCTGTATAAGTCACTTCAAGACCCAAGCGAGCAAAGAGGGCTTCCAAGATTCCCTTAGCGTAGAAGAAATCAACTGGAACAGCTGCAGTTTGGAAGTCTTTTTCAGCGACTAAACCAGTCAAAGCAAAGGCAAAGCTGTTGATCTCATTTGGCAAGTCTTCTTTTGGATTACCCGTTTGCTCGAAGACTTTTCCAATCTCGTAGAGAGCCAAGTCTTTGTTCTTACGCGCAACGTTGTAGGCAACTGTATCAAGGATACCAGAAACCATATTTTGACGGAGGACTGAACGGTCCACTGTCATTGGCCACATGAGCTCTGTTAAGTTGCTTGGCGCAGTTGTAAACTCAACGGCTTTTTCAGGAGTTGTCAGAGCGTAGGTAATGATTTCAGTCAAGCCTGCCCCTTCAGCAATCGTCCGAACTTGACGACGGAGTTTTTGTGTCGCAGTCAATTCACCTGCTGTCCCATCGTCTTTTGGAAGACTGGTTGGCAAGCGGTCATAACCATAGATACGAGCGATTTCTTCAAAGAGGTCCGCTTCGATAGTGATGTCCCAACGACGACGTGGAACGCTTACTGTGAAGCTGTCAGCATTTCCAGAAAGGCCAAAGCCAAGACGACGGAAGACATCTTCGACATCGGCATAAGTAAGTTCAGTTCCAAGGACACGGTTGACGTCTGCAAGGGTTGAAGAAACTTCTACATCAGAAGTATCCAATTCACCTGCTGAAACAATACCTTTACGAACAGTTGCTCCTGCAAGTTCAGCAATCATGCTGGCTGCCGCATCAAGGGCTTCATTGACTGTTGCCACATTGATGCCTTTTTCAAAGCGAGAAGATGATTCAGAACGAAGGTTGAGACGACCACTAGTCTTACGGATAGATTTGCCATTGAAGACAGCAGCTTCAAGGACGACACGACTAGACTTTTCAGAGATTTCTGTAGCCTGACCACCCATGACACCTGCAAGGGCTACTGGTTTGTCAGCTACTGTAATCACTAAGTCATTTGTTTCCAACTCACGCTCTTCCCCGTCCAAGGTTACTAATTTTTCACCCGCACGCGCTTCACGGACACGGATGTCGTTTCCTTCAAAGGTATCCAAGTCAAAGGCATGCATCGGCTGACCAAAGTAAAGCAGGATATAGTTGGTCACGTCAACCACATTATTGATGGGACGGATTCCTTCATTCATAAGGAGATTTTGCAACCATTGTGGACTTGGTGCGATGGTTACATTGTCCAAGATACGAGCCGCATAATAAGGAGCTTTGTCTGTGTCAATGCTGACAGAAAGAGCATCTGATGCAATTTGGTCTGTTTCTGTTAAACTGAATTCCTTAAAGTTGACTGCCTTGTCATAGATAGCAGCTACTTCGTGTGCTACCCCACGCATAGAGAGGGCATCTGCACGGTTAGGCGTGATGGAAAGTTCGATGATTTCATCATCCAAGTCTAGGTAAGAGAAGACTTCGTCTCCAGGAACAGCATCTTGAGGCAAGATTTGGATCCCATCTGCAAATTCTTTTGGTACAACGGAGTCAGAAATCCCTAATTCACCAAGGGAGCAGATCATTCCGAGAGATTCTAAACCACGGATTTTCCCTTTTTTGATCTTGTAGTTGTCCGCGATACGAGCACCTGGAAGAGCCACCATGACCTTGATGCCAGCGCGCACATTTGGTGCTCCACAGACGATTTGACGGGCTTCTTCTTCACCCACATTGACTTGGCAGACATGCAAGTGTGTTTCTGGCACATCTTCACAAGACAGGATTTCTCCGACGACAATTTTTGAGAGACCGGCAGCTGGTGATTCCACACCTTCTACTTCGATCCCTGTGGTTGACATTTTTTCAGCCAACTCTTGTGATGGCACATCAATGTCCACCAATTCTTTTAACCATTTATAACTAACTAACATATGTAAGATACCAAGGGCCATGCTGAAATCTAGATAGCTTTCCTAAATCTCCATCCACCCTCGTTTTGATCCTTTCATTTTGTGTTTTCCAGCTCGAGGCTGGCTTAGGAAGGTCTAGTAACCTCCCCATCTCTAGAATAGAAGTTTCTCATTCCTTCTAGGTCAATTTCTTTCTCAACAACCAGTCAATATCAACCGTATCACCGGTAGGATACTCGTGTTCACTAAATCGTTCAAATCCAAAGCGGTAGTAAAAATCTTGTGCCTTAAAGTTGCGTTCCCAGACACCTAGCCAGGCCCACTCAAAGCCACGGCTCTTGGCTTGATCCAGCGCAAAGAGAAACATTTCCTTGCCAAAACCAGCCCCATGCCATTCCTTTTTGACATAGATCCGTTGGATCTCAAAGGACTTGTCCATCTCTACTGGCTCGGTCTGCGCTTGACCCCAGTTAATCTTGAGAAAACCACAGATTTCTTGATCTTCATTGAGGACAAAATAAGTTTCGGACTCTGGATCTAGCAGATCCTTCTCGACTTGCTCCAAAGAGAGCACGGTAGAGAAGTAATCTTCCAAATCTTTCTCAACAATATAGGGACCAAAGGTATCCCGGTAGGTCTCCACCTCTAAGTCACGCAGGGTCTGTGCCTGGTCGATTTTTACTCTAACTAACATGATTATTTAAACTGTTCTGAGAAGCGAACATCTCCTTGATAGAAGCCACGGATATCATTGATTCCATAACGAAGCATGGCTACACGCTCCTGACCAAGTCCGAAGGCGAATCCTGAATAGACTGTTGAATCAATGCCACTCATCTCAAGCACGCGTGGGTGAACCATACCGGCCCCCATGATTTCGATCCAACCGGTCTTCTTACATACATTACATCCCGCTCCACCACATTTGAAGCAAGAGACATCTACTTCAACAGATGGCTCTGTAAATGGGAAGTAAGAAGGACGCAGACGGATTTGGCGTTCTGCACCAAACATCTTTTGCACGATCAACTGAAGCGTTCCTTGGAGGTCTGCCATAGAAATATTCTTCCCAACGACCAAACCTTCGATTTGATGGAACTGGTGGCTGTGGGTCGCATCATCTGTATCCCGACGGAAGACCCGCCCTGGAGAGATCATCTTCAAAGGCCCCTTGCTAAAGTCATGCGCATCCATAGCACGCGCCTGAACTGGTGATGTGTGGGTCCGAAGCAAGATTTCTTCTGTGATGTAGAAGGTGTCCTGCATATCCCGCGCTGGGTGATCTTTTGGAAGGTTCATGCGTTCAAAGTTGTAGTAGTCTTTTTCGACTTCAAACCCATCGACGACTTGGTAGCCCATCCCGATAAAGATATCTTCGATTTCTTCACTGGTTTGGGTCAAGACATGACGATGACCACTTGCGACTGGACGTCCTGGTAGGGTCACGTCGATACTTTCACTAGCCAATTTAGCTTGGACTTTCTTTTCTTCCAAGAGCTTGGCTGTTTCTTCAAAGGCAGCCGTCAAGACATCACGCGCTTCATTGACGTGTTTTCCGATAACCGGACGCATTTCAGCAGAGACATCTTTCATCCCTTTAAGGATTTCAGTAAGGGAACCTTTTTTCCCAAGGACAGAGACGCGTAACTCTTGCATCTCTTTTTTGTTTTCAGCAGAGATCTGCTTCAAAGCTGCCAGCGTTTCTTCCCGAAGCGCTTTTAGTTGTTCTTCAATCGTTGACATATTTCCTCCATCATGGTCTTCACTCAGACATAGAAAAAACCACGCGCCACACCCACATTCGGAGCGTTGACACGCGGTACCATCCGTCTTTTATCTGAAACTCAGACCTTAATTTCTAAATCCTTGCGCAAGTGAATTCACTCAGCTTTCATGCAAAGAGCTTTCAGTCACGGCTCTTCTCCCTGTTGCACTTCCCTTGAGGTACTAGTCTTGCAGATTTCTATTCAGTTACATTCTAGTTTAGCAGATTTTACAAAAAATGACAAGTGAAGCCTGTTTTTCTTCACTTGCCATTCTTGTTATTCGTTTGGTTTTTATTCGATGACTTGTCCAGCTTCTTTCAAGACAGATTCTGGAATGGTAATGCCTAATTCTTCTGCCACTTTTTTGTTAATGACAGACTTACCATCTGTGAAGATTTCAACTGGTGTGTCAGCTGGTTTTTGACCTTTCAAGATTTTCGCAGCCATTTTACCAGTTGCCACTCCAAGATCGTGTTGATCGACAACGACTGAGCCTAAACCACCAGCTTCGACCATGGCTGTCGCACTTGGGAAGATTGGTTTTTTAGCTGTTTTGTTTGCTTCGACTACCGTTGAGAAGGCTGAAGCGATGGTGTTGTCAATTGGAACCCAGATAGCATCCACTTTACCAGTCATGACAGAAACCGTTGAAGCAATTTCATTTGTAGAAGGGACTGAATAAGGAACCACCTTGTAGCCTGCTTTTTCAGCCAATTTTGTAAATTCTTCTACTTGCGTTTTAGAATTATCTTCACTGGTTGAGTAAAGGACACCGATTGTTTTCACGTTTGGAGTCAACTCTTTGATCAATTTCAACTGTTGTTCCGTTGGGTTGTGGTCAGATACTCCTGTGATATTGCCACCTGGTTTTTTCAAATCTTTGACCAAGTTAGCGCCGACTGGGTCTGTGATAGCACCCATGACGATTGGTTTGTCCTTGGTTGCACTAGCCAAACCTTGAGCAGATGGGGTTGCGATTCCGATCAAAACGTCGTTGTTGTTTTGGACCAATTGCTTACTCATGGTAGCAACCTTGTTTTGGTCCCCTTCTGCATTGAGGAATTCAATCTCAATCTTGTCCTTGTCATAGCCTTCTTCAGCCAAGCCATCTTGAATCCCCTTGTAGATTTCGTCTAGCGATGGGTGGCTGACCAACTGCAAGACACCGACTTTTACCTTTTTAGTTCCATCTGCTTTATTAGCTTCATTTTTATTGTTTAACATTGGATAGACTACTGCTACTAAAATAATAGCTAGCAAAGCACCAATCATTCCCAATACACGTTTGTTTTTCATTTTCTTTACCTCAATTATTTATTTTTTCGTTTTTTCGCATCTTTGTTAAAGACTGAGTCGCCATCGTTTCTTCATCTTCTTTTCTCCCTTCTTTTTGAAACAAAAACACGCCCACACATAGCTATAGCTATGTGAGGACGTGTCATCGCGGTGCCACCTCACTTATGGGAAAATGGATATACTCCTCCCATGTCTCTGTCTTGTCTAGCAACAAGTTGCACGATAAGGTGTGCCGACCGAATTTTTATTGTTTCAAATTCATCTCATCATTAGTCCAATTTCATAAATGTCCACTACCCACTTCCACCAACCGTGAGCTCTCTATTAAATTTTCATTTATTACTTTTCTAATTGAATCCATTGTAAATGTTTCCGTAAGCCTTGTCAATACTTTTTTATGTTTTTTTTGAAAACGTTCGTCATTTCCTGAAATTCATTTTCTAACGGATGCTTTTACAAGGATTGAAAACCGCCTTCTTACTGGGTTTTCAGGCACTTTTTTGATATAATTTACTAGAATTAGTCTAGAATGTTGAGGAACCCCATGTCTTTTGATGGATTTTTTTTACACCATATGGTGAATGAATTACAAAGCGAACTCCTATATGGTCGCATCCAAAAAATTAACCAACCCTTTGAACAAGAGTTGGTTTTACAAATTCGTAGCAATCGCAAGAATCAAAAACTCTTGCTGTCTTCCCACTCTGTTTTTGGTCGGATCCAACGGACTCAGACCAATTTTGAGAATCCTGCCTTCCCTAATACCTTTATCATGGTCATGCGCAAGTATCTCCAAGGGGCAGTCATTGAGCAGATCCAGCAACTGGAGAATGACCGTATTTTAGAAATTGCCGTCTCCAATAAAAATGAGATTGGGGATGATATATCTGTAACCCTGATTATTGAAATCATGGGTAAGCACAGCAATATCATTCTTCTGGACAAGGCAACTGGAAAAATCATCGAAGCAATCAAGCATGTGGGCTTCTCACAAAATAGCTACCGGACCATTCTCCCTGGATCAACCTATGTAGCTCCTCCAAAAACCGAAGCGGTCAACCCCTTTACCATTAAAGACGAAGCCTTATTCGCCTTTCTTCACCGAGAAGAGTTGACACCTAAAAACCTTCAAACCCATTTCCAGGGTCTTGGTCGAGATACTGCTCAAGAATTGGCCAGTCGATTAGAAAGCGGAGAAAAATTAAAAACCTTCCGAGCATTCTTTGAAGCTCCAACAGATCCCCGTCTAACGAAAAAATCTTTTGCTGCTCTCGCTTATGCAGATAGCCAGGAGGAGACCTTTGAAACCTTATCAGATCTACTCGACCACTACTACTTGGACAAGGCTGAGCGCGACCGGGTCCAACAACAAGCTGGGGAACTAATCCGCAAGGTGGATAATGAGCTAGAAAAGAACCGGAAAAAATTGGCCAAACAGGAAGCCGAACTAGCAGCGACAGAAAATGCCGAAGAATTCCGTCAAAAAGGCGAACTACTCACTACCTTCCTCCATCAAGTCCCAAATGATCAAGACCAGGTCACCTTGGACAACTACTATACCAACCAGCCTATTACCATTGCTTTGGATAAGGCCTTGACCCCCAGTCAAAATGCTCAACGCTACTTCAAGCGTTACCAGAAGCTAAAAGAAGCCGTCAAACATTTGACCTCTCTCATCCAGGAAACCAAGGAAACTATCTCCTACCTAGAGACGGTCGAGACCGCTCTGGCCCAAGCCAGCCTTTCTGAAGTAGCCGAGATTCGCGAAGAGCTGATCCAAACAGGCTTTATCAAACGACGCAACCGAGAAAAGATCCACAAACGGAAAAAACCAGAGAAGTACTTAGCATCAGATGGCAAGACCATTATTCTGGTCGGCCGGAACAATCTTCAAAACGAAGAATTGACCTTCAAAATGGCTAAAAAGGACGAACTCTGGTTCCACGCTAAGGATATTCCAGGTAGTCACGTGGTCATTACAGGTAACCTCAACCCTTCAGATGAGGTCAAAACCGATGCAGCTGAGCTTGCAGCCTATTTCTCTAAGGGACGCCTGTCCAATCTGGTCCAAGTCGACATGATTGAAACAAAAAAACTCAACAAACCGACCGGAGGAAAACCTGGATTTGTAACCTATACCGGTCAGAAAACCCTACGGGTCACCCCTGAAGAAGAAAAGATCAAATCTATGCGCATCAATGAGTAATAAAAAGGGCTGAGAATCATCTCAGCCCTTTTGTTTTATTCTGATTTGTGGATATCCTCTTTGACCTGGTCAACGTTGAACTTGGCAAAGAGATACTGGCGGTCCTGGACAGGAAAGCGTTGGTCCAATTGATCAATGGCTCCAACTTCGACGATGCCCTCTTTGATGACAAAATCCATAACATGTCCTCCAAAGGTATGGTCATCTGAGATAAAGTGAAGGTGATAGCCTGCTACACTGACCCCATGAAACATCTCTGGCGTCCAAAAACCAACAATGGTTCCTGTAACATTTTCTCGTGTAAATTCTGGCTGATGGGTTGCTACATCTGCAAACTTGGTCTCCGAAGTTGATTTGGGAATCATGCGCACATGCATTTTGGCGAAATCACCGTGAATCTTGATGGAACGAAACAAATTTTCGCCATCGTAATAAGATTCAATGCGAGCCTCTAACTCCTCATCTGTCATTTCAAAGCGTTGTCGAAAAATCACTTCGGCCTGGTGGGGAACAATGGCTGCATAGGGGACAGTCGCATCTGAAGATACTTCCACAATCTCTGGTTCCTCTCCTGAACCCTTAGCTTGATAAGCCTTACCATCTAAGACAATCAATTCGCCATCGATTGAGTCCAGGGTCCCAATTCCTAAATCTCCATGCTCTAGTAATTCTTTAACCGTAAAGGATCCTCCATAGAGACCAGCCATCAAAGCCCCCAAGGTATTGTATTGAAACAATTTCACCGGTTCCATTATCTTCTCCCTCATTCATCTTGTCTTCTTTTTAGCCCTTCCAGTATACCATATTCTCAAGGACAATAACAGAAAGACTGATTAAAAAAGAGCGGGACCGAACCATGATACAAACTTGTTCTGATTCCCGCCCTTCAAGGGTCAAGTAGTTAATCTTCTAACAGGCTCTCATAGAAAGCTTGCATTTGCCCATCATCTGGGACTAGCTGCAAATAGCCTTCTGCCACTTCCCGGGCTTTTGCGATTTGTCCCAACTCTCTCAAGAGGTAACTATAGCTTTCTAAGTACTCTGGATTTTCTTTCAAATCTGGGTAGAGCTCTTCATAGATCGGAGCCGCTTTTTCAACCTCTTCGAGTGCTACCAAGGCACGAGCGATATTCCAACGGGTGACGACATTTTCCACTTCCACTTCTTGCCATTCAAGGACGTCTTCATAACGTTCCTGTTCCAGATAAAGAGTTGTCAGACGAAGGGCGATATCTTCAAGATCCTCAGCAACTTCTTTGGCTTCTAACAAATACTTCTCTGCTTTTTCTGGCTGGTGCAACTCGTAGGCCAATTGGGAGGCTAGAAGGAGGAGATAAGCGTCAAAAGGATTCTTTTGGATTCCTTGCTCTGCTATTGCTAACGCTGTTTCTCGGTCATTTTCAGCTTGAAGAGCCAAGGCATAGCCGTATTCATACCCTTCAAAGTCTGGCGACAGTGTATCAATCTGCTTGAAGTAGATCAGAGAACGTTGATACTCTTCTCGGTCAGAGAGAAGGGTTGCCAATTCATAGGCAATCTGGTCATCAAACTCAATTTCCAAGGCCTTTTCTAAAAACTCAATAGCAGACTCAAACCGACCCAGATTCGCATAAGCATAGCCAATCCGCTGGTATGTGGAAATGCCCGTTTCTTCTAAAATGAGACGGTTGTCTAACTGAGCATACTCTTGAATGGCTTCTTGGTAATTTTCAAGTTCTAAATCAATCTCTGCCAAGCCTAGTTGAATAATAGGGTCATCTGAAAGAGTCGCTGCTTCCATCAGTTTTTCTCGAGCCACATCTGCCAAGCCCTCACTTTGGTAGAGGTCTGCCTTGACTAAGAGACTGGCTAGATACCATTCCGAACTTTCCGGGATTTCTTCCAAATAAGCAAAGGCTTCTTCCATTAGTCCATCTTCCGCTACGATAGTGGCTAGACTCAGATAGACCTCTGGATAATCATCTCTCAGATGCAAGTAGGTTTGCTTGGCTTCTGGGTAAAAACCAATACTTTCAAAATATTGTCCCAATTCTAACAAGGTAGCTGGATCATCTTCTAGCAAAGCCTTATCCAAATAAGCTGGCAGACGATCTAGCTCTTGTTTCTCAATTGCTTCTAGAATTTTTTGACTATTCTTCACTTTGAATTTCCTCAACTTCGTCCTTTTCGTACAAACCACTGACCTCTTTATACCATTCAAATAGAGCACTGATGACTACTTTAGCCGAAGCATAAACCGGGATTCCTAAGAAGACTCCCCAGATTCCAAACATAGAGCCAGAAGTAATCAATACAAACAGAATCGTGATTGGGTGGATATTGAGCTGACTCCCCAAGACAAGTGGGGAAACGAAACGTCCCTCGATTGTTTGCTCAACAATAAAGACAATGACGACTTTGACAAACATCTCTGGTCCTGCCACCAACCCCAAGACTAAGGCTGGGAGCATGGCCAAGAAGCTGCCCAAGTATGGTATCAAGTTCAAAAAACCAGCGGTTACACCGAGTGTCACAGCGTAACGAAGCCCAATGATCTTAAGCAGAAGAATAAACATTAAAGCTACGATGATAGCAACAGTAATCTGACCTCTGACATAATTAGCCAATTGTGTATTGACATCAGACAGTACTTTGTCTGCAGATTTACGAATCTTGGTTGGCAAGAAACGGATGATTTGCCCTTTTAAGTTCTTTCCATCTCTCAAAAGATAGAAGACGATAAAAGGCATAATAATCAAAGCGATAATGACCTGAGAGGCGACAGTAATCAGATTGCTGACCCAGTTGACTGCTCGGGCGGAAAAAGAACTCGCCCAACTGGTAATATTCTGCGACAATTGGCTGGTCCATTCATCCAGCTGAGGCTTGATTTCTGGCGACACTTTGTTGTCTAAGACATCATCGATGGTCCTATTGGCCTTTTCCAAGTAATCTGGCAGGTTCTTCATAAAACTAAGAACTTGATGTTGAATAGCTGGAATAGCGACAGCCAAGCCCCATAAAATGAGAAGCGCGATCAAAATAAAGACGATGGAAATTGCAATGATCCGTTTGACTCGGTGCCTTTCCAAAAAGTCCACGATTGGATTTAACAAATAATAGAGGAGCCCTGAAATAATGACTGGTAGCATGACTGCTGCTCCAAACTCTAACAGGGGTGTAAAAATAAAACTAATCTTGCTGAGAACTAAAATATTCAATCCCATCAGTAAGGTTACTAGAAAAACAGTAATGGCTTTATTATCTACAAACCATTTAAAAAACCAGGATAAACTAAAATCTTTTTCTTTATGTTCCACGGGAATCTCCTTCGTTTTCAATCTGTCTTTATTTTAGCATTTTTAGTCCATAATTTCACGATATAGCTGAAATGTGAGCTTTTTTTTAATGCTTAGCTTGTCAATCCTTCACCTAATCGTTTTCCATCCCCTTCTTTTCTGATATAATGGAGCTATCAACAAAGTCGAGGTGCATGTGATGCAAGATATTTATTTCGGAACCTATACCAAACGAGACTCTAAAGGAATTTATAAGGCTTCCTTCGATGAAAGAACTGGTCAACTTAGCGACTTAGAACTAGTTGCTCAAGAGCCAAACCCAACCTATCTCGCTTTTTCAAAAGCTGGTTTCTTATACAGTGTGGGTGCGGAGCAAGGTCTTGGCGGCATTGCAAGCTTTAGTCCTGATCACCAGTTAATCAATCATGTGGTCGAGGAAGGGGCGCCCCTCTGTTATGTCTCTGTTGATGAGGCGCGTGGCTTGGTCTATGGAGCTAACTACCACAAGGGACAAGTCCTCTCATATCGCATCCATGAAGATGGTCATTTAACCTTTGTCGACCAAGCGACTCATCAGGGTTCTGGACCTCACGAAAACCAAGCGAGTCCCCATGTACATTATGCAGATCTCACTCCCGATAAGCTACTCATCACTTGTGATTTGGGTACCGATCAAGTAGTGGTCTATCAAGTCGATGATCTTGGTAAACTAACGAAGACTCAAACCTATCAAACAGCTCCAGGTGCTGGTCCACGTCATATCATTTTCCACTCTCATTACAAGACCGCCTACCTCATTAACGAATTAAACGCTACCATCGATGTCCTTTTCTATGACGGACTTGGCTACTTTGAACATTTCCAAACCATCTCAACCCTACCTAAAGAGTATGAAGGTCAAAAATGGGCCGCTGCTATTCGCCTCTCAGAGGATGGGAAATTCCTCTATGCCTCAAATCGTGCCCATAACTCCATTGCAGTTTATGAAATCTTGGCAGATGGTAGCTTAGTGCTTCTGGAAATCGTTCCAACCAATGGACTCAATCCACGTGATTTCATTCTTAGTCCGGACCAAGAATATCTCATTGCAGTTCATCAAGATTCAGACAATGCCACTGTTTTTAAACGCGATAAAACGAGTGGTAGATTGACTGAATTAAGCCATGATTTCCACGTACCAGAGGCGGTTTGTGTCCTCTTCAACTAACAATCAAAACGCTTGCTAGTTTGGTTAAAAAGTGATTAAATAGTGATAATAATAAATAGGTTATAGGAGAAAACTCATGAACCCAATGGATTTATTTAACCAAGTCAAAGAAATGATCGAAAAGAAAGATTTCGATGCTGCTAAAAAATTTATCGATGACAACAAGGATAACCTTGGTGACTACTTAGAACAAGCAAAAGCTCTTGTTGCTGGAAACGATCTAGTGAGCGGTGCTGTTGATAAAATCAAAGGCTTATTCTAATCCCTAAAATTCTCAACTACTTGGTTGAGGATTTTTTGTTTAGCTCGATAGCAAAAAAAATCCTTGAGAAAACTCAAGGATCTTTTTAGTCTAGTAAACTAGCTTATTTTTTCAAGTTGTAGAATGATTTCAATCCACGGTATTCAGCTACTTCACCAAGTTGATCTTCGATACGAAGCAATTGATTGTATTTAGCGATACGGTCTGTACGTGAAAGTGAACCAGTCTTGATTTGTCCTGCGTTTGTTGCAACTGCGATGTCAGCGATTGTTGAATCTTCAGTTTCACCTGAACGGTGTGATACAACGGCAGTGTAACCAGCTTCTTTAGCCATTTCGATAGCATCGAATGTTTCAGTAAGAGTACCGATTTGGTTAACTTTGATAAGGATTGAGTTAGCTGCTCCTTCTGCGATACCCTTTTCAAGGTATGAAGTGTTTGTTACGAAGAAGTCGTCACCAACCAATTGAACTTTTCCACCAAGACGTTCAGTAAGAGCTTTCCATCCGTCCCAGTCATTTTCATCCATACCATCTTCGATAGTGATGATTGGGTATTTGTTAACCAATTCTTCAAGGTAGTCGATTTGTTCTGCAGCAGTACGTACAGCAGCGCCTTCACCTTCGAATTTAGTGTAGTCGTAGACTTTACGTTCTTTATCGTAGAATTCTGATGATGCACAGTCAAACCCGATGAATACGTCTTTACCTGGTACATATCCAGCAGCTTCGATCGCAGCAAGGATAGTTTCAACACCATCTTCAGTTCCTTCGAAACGAGGAGCGAATCCACCTTCGTCACCTACGGCAGTTTCCAAACCACGTGATTTAAGGATTTTCTTAAGAGCGTGGAAGATTTCAGCACCGTAACGAAGAGCTTCTTTAAATGTAGGTGCACCAACTGGCAAGATCATAAACTCTTGGAAAGCGATTGGAGCATCTGAGTGAGAACCACCGTTGATGATGTTCATCATTGGAGTTGGAAGAACTTTAGTGTTGAATCCACCAAGGTAGCTGTAAAGTGGGATTTCAAGGTAGTCAGCAGCAGCACGAGCTACAGCGATAGACACACCAAGGATTGCGTTCGCACCCAATTTACCTTTGTTAGGAGTACCGTCAAGAGCGATCATTGCACGGTCAATAGCTTGTTGATCACGAACATCGTAACCGATGATTGCTTCAGCAATGATGTTGTTTACATTGTCAACAGCTTTTTGAGTTCCAAGACCACCATAACGAGATTTGTCACCGTCGCGAAGTTCAACTGCTTCGTGTTCACCAGTAGAAGCTCCAGATGGAACCATACCACGTCCGAAAGCACCTGATTCAGTATAAACTTCTACTTCAAGTGTTGGGTTACCGCGTGAGTCTAGGACTTCGCGAGCGTAAACATCAGTAATAATTGACATTTCTTACTCTCCTTTGAGTTTAAATTTTTTACACCTCTATGATACCTTAAAAATACGCGTTTTTCAAGAAAAAACGTTATCTTTGTGCAGATTTTCCTTAACTTTATCAAGAAATCGCTTTCTTTTTGTTTGGAACAGCCTTTATTCGTTTGGCATTTTCAACCTAAAGTATGATATACTATTCTTATGACTGATCTATCTAAAGAAATTATGGAAAAGGCTAACGGTGGCCTAAAATTAAATCCTGATGAACAGCGTCGCTTTCTAGGTACATTTGAAGAGCGCGTTCTAGGATATGCCGATTTAAAAACAAGCAATAGTCCTCAGCTTCAGAAGGGCTTTTTGAAGGTGCTGAAAAGCTTGAATGAACAAGCTAACCCTCTCTTTGTAAAGATCTCTCCAAATGTTGATTCTAGCGTCCAGTTGAGCTATCTAAAACAAGCAAAAGAATTTGGTTGCCAGGCTACAATTGTTTCGGAGGAACACGACTCCTCTCCTTTTGGGCTCGTGATTCATACAGATGCACCAGTGACCACTACTGACAAGGACCTCCGAACTGCTTTTTCGGATCTCTGGGAGGAAGAAAAGAAACCGAGCAAACCTTCTCTTTGGAAGAAATGGTTTGGTTGATCATGACTGTCCCCTAGGCATTTATATCAATAGCAAAAGATTACATAGAAAAAAGCGGTTTAACCGCTTTTTTCTATGCTTAATAGATTTCCAATATTTCTAGCTGTAAAGAGAAGATTTTCCCTTGCGTTCTTCAGAAGTTGGTCTAAACTATCAGGGTGTTTCGTTATGGAAAAAGCTCCGACTATATTTTCAAATGGGAGACTTGGTAAATCATCTGCAAGACTTCCACAAATAGCTATGACAGGGATTCCCTTTGGGGTTCGTCTCGCAACTCCTATCGGAGCTTTTCCTGATAGACTTTGATGGTCCAGTCGCCCCTCACCGACAATGACCAAGTCTGCATTTGCTACCTTGGAGTCAAAGTCGATTAGCTCTAAACAAGTTTCAATTCCTGAAACAATCCTTGCATGCGCGAAGGCACAGAGACCTGCCGCAAGGCCACCACCAGCTCCCATCCCTGCTTGGGTCAACACACTAGGACAGTTCTTTTCATAAAAGCTGTAAATAGCTTGATCCACTTTATCAAACATAGTGGGGCTAAGCCCCTTTTGTTTTCCAAAAATATAGGTTGCTCCATCTAGTCCACATAGAGGGTTCGACACGTCTGCTAAGATATGTATCTGGACATCCTCTGGAATCTTTATCGCTTTCTCTTTACGGATGGAATCACACTTTAAAAGACTTTGTCCACAGGCCTTCAATTGCTTTCCTTCTCTATCATACAATTGATAGCCTAGACCTACTGCAAGACCAAGCCCACCATCATTGGTGGCTGTTCCTCCAACCCCGATATAAATATCCTTTTTTCCTTTATTGATCAAATAACAGATCAGTTCTCCAATTCCTCGGGTCTCTATGTCAAGTGGATGACGTTGATCAACTGGAATTTTTCCTAAGCCGATCAAGTCGGCTACTTCAAAGAGAGCCATAGTTTCCTTCTCCACATACCGCATTTCTACCGGCTTTCCAAATGGACCTGTAACAAGGGCAAAGGTTTCCATCAAGTCTAACGAGTATCGGATGGCATCCACTGTCCCTTCCCCTCCATCTCCAATAGGACAAGTAATCGGTTCTACATCGATAATAGACTGTCGCAAGCCTTCCGCAATCATTTCCGCTACTTCTTTCGCGGGTAGGCACTCTTTGAATGAATCTGGAGCAATTAAAATTTTCATGGAGTCACCTCCTTTATCTCTTTCTATGTTGGTATTTCCCATCACATCTTATCTCCATAAAAAAACATCCAGGAATATTCTCCTGGATGTTTTGGATTAGAATCGGATGGATTCTCTTGTTTTTTCATATGAGCTAACAAATCTCTCTGTTACTCCTGGTTCTACTGTTTCCAATGCTTCTGAAATGACTTTGAAGGAAGCAGGATAGTCATACTCTTTTTCAAAAATGTACAAAGCTTCATCAAAAGCTGCTTGGACATGATCATCGAACGAACGATAACGATTTGAGTATTGAAGCAACTGCTCTGTTAGAGTAGCGTATTGTACCAGTTTATAAGTTTCTTCTTCTAACTCTGTCATATCGTTGGTCAAAATATCCAGGAGACGATTGACGTTTTCAATATTGACACGACGACCTTCTAACTCAGCCAAAAGAGCTTCTGTGTTATCACTTGCAGTGAAGAAGATAGTAAGGAAGGATTGAGGAATTCCAGGTAAGTTACGCTTATCCATGTAGCGCTTAATAGCATGTAAACGGTTAGCGTAGATATTTACCTTTTGACGAGCATTCGTATCGTCTTTCTCAATCTTAGACAAGGTTTCGCTCAAAGCAATTTGATCATCTTCAATCTCTTTCAGACGTTCTTCAATCGCTTCTAACTCTTCTTGAAGGATAGAGTAGGCTTTTTGAGTTTCAGATGTATCCTTCAAGGCATCTTCTACAACGAGCTCTTGAGCTGTTAATTCAGCTTCTAACTCCTTCAAATGATTTTCCTTAAGTTCTTTGCTTTCAAATGTTTTGCTGAGACGTTCAACTTCTTCTGCTAAACGCTTGTTATTTTCCTTCGCATGGGCAAGGTAACCTGGTAAGGCTTTGACCAATTTTTCAACAACTTTGTATGATTCAATTTCACGAGTGAAAATATCATACAAGGCGTTGATTTCTTCTTGAATCTGCTCATTTTCATAGAGCGCATTATCTAATTCAAGAGCAGCAACATTTTGTAGGTTGGCTTTCAAAGCTGCATGCAATTGTTGGAAACGTGCTTCCAAATCGGTCTCTGTAAAATGATAACCAGACTCCAATAGTTTGCGATGACCAGCTTCCAAATCTTCCAATTGATCAGGAAGAGTTGTTTGTACATCCTTCACAATTGCAGGAACTTTTTCAACAATATGCGTCAAGGCTACAATGTGGTTTTCAGCTGTATCCAAAATTTCTGCAGCTTCAACAGGGTCACCTGATGAATTCAAGGTTACAAATTTTGAAAACTCAACTTGAATATTTTCAGCTTGCTTCTCGATTTCGGGAAGTGCTGGGCCGTATGCGTCTGGATCAGAAGCTACTTGTTTTTGCAAGTTTTCAAACATATCCAAGGCATGAACAACCCGACCGCTATTCTTTTCTTCTTTTTCTTTTAATTCAGATAAAGCTTGACGGATGGCCTTGATGTCTTCATCAATTAATTGAACCTGACTCTCAATATTTCCAATTGCTTGCTTGGCTTTTAAAAAGCGGAAAGAATTGTTGTAGCCTTCTGCTTCAAAGAGGTTGTTCTCGATATCAGCAAAAGAATTGAGGGATAGGTCCACCCATTTTTGATTCCATTCACGAAATGCAACTTGACTTTGACCAATCAAATGCATATTCTTCACTTCTTCTACTTCATCATTTACCGGAAGGTTATACAACTGTTCTTTTCGTTCTTCCAGAGATGCCAGTAAGGCTTCGTTACGCTTTCTCAATAAGACTGCCACTACATATCCTAAAACCAAGAGGACCCCAATGACAATAATGAGAATAATTAGTCCACTAGACATATAAAAACTCCTTCATTAAATTACTTGAAAGTAATCGTAGTTATTATATCATAAATATTCGAATAATTGGCAAATATCGCAGAATTTTATACATCAAGTGTACTATATTCGGCATTTTCCTCGATAAATTCACGACGAGGTTCTACTCGATCCCCCATGAGCATATCAAAGATTTTATCTGCTTCTGCTGCATCATCAACTGTCACACGCGCCATGAGGCGATGTTCTGGGTTCATCGTTGTTTCCCAGAGCTGATGATCATCCATCTCACCCAAACCTTTGTATCGTTGAATCGTTGGTTTGGAACGACCTTCAGAATAGCGCTCCAAGGCTTCAGCCAATTCTGCTTCTTGGTTGGCTCCTGGTTGGATGTATTCTTTGATTTCACTACCGACTTTTACACCATAGATTGGTGGTTGGGCGATATAAACATAGCCTGCCTCCAAAACTGGTTTCATATAGCGATAGATCAAGGTTAAGAGGAGGGTTCGAATATGAGCTCCATCGACATCGGCATCTGTCATGATGACTAATTTTTGATAACGTGCTTTCGATACGTCAAATTCTGCACCAAAACCGGTTCCCATAGCTGTGAAAAGACTACGAATTTCTTCGTTGGCTAAAATCTTGTCCATGCTGGCTTTTTCCACGTTGAGGATTTTCCCACGGATAGGGAGAATCGCCTGGAACTCCCGGTTTCGACCTGATTTAGCAGATCCTCCAGCAGAGTCTCCTTCGACGATGAAGAGTTCTGTCTCAGCTGGATTGTTAGATGAACAGTCTGCTAATTTACCTGGAAGGTTTGAGATTTCTAAACCAGATTTCTTACGGGTGACTTCACGGGCGCGCTTAGCAGCAACACGCGCTTTGGCAGCCAAAATTCCCTTTTCGACAATTTTCTTGGCAATCTGCGGATTTTCCAACAAGAAATCAGAGAAGGCATCGCTGAACAAGCGGTTGGTAATCTTCACCACTTCAGAGTTTCCAAGTTTGGTCTTGGTTTGTCCTTCAAACTGTGGATTTGGGTGTTTGACAGAAATCACTGCCGTCAACCCTTCCCGGACATCTTCTCCTGTTAGATTTTCTTCATTGTCTTTGAGAAGTTTATTCTTACGCGCATAGTCGTTGATAACACGGGTCAAAGCTGTACGGAAACCTTGTTCATGAGTCCCCCCTTCATGGGTATGGATGTTATTGGCAAAACTCATAACGGTTTCGTGATAACCAGTCGTGTACTGCATAGCTACTTCAACCGTGATATCATCCAATTCTCCATCGGTATAAATCGGAGTTTCGAAGATGACGTCCTTGTTTTCATTGATGTATTCTACATAACTAGCAATCCCACCCTCATAGTGGTAATCTTTCGTTTGCTCCTGCCCTGCACGCTTGTCCGTGATCGAGATCCGTAAGCCACGGTTCAAGAAGGCTAATTCTTGAATCCGTTTATTCAACTTGTCAAAGTCAAATTCAGTGGTTTCTGTGAAGATCTCTGGGTCTGGAGTAAAGTGAACGGTTGTACCAGTTCGATCAGTTTCACCGATCACTTCAAGATCTGCAACGACTTGTCCGCGTTTGTATTCTTGGTAATGAATTTGGCCATTCTTATGGACGTGAACATCTAACTGAGTCGACAAGGCATTTACGACGGATGATCCAACTCCGTGGAGTCCACCAGACACCTTGTACCCACCACCGCCAAATTTTCCTCCCGCATGGAGAACGGTAAAGACAGTCTCAACCGCTGGACGACCCGTTTTTTCTTGAATGTCAACCGGAATCCCCCGTCCATCATCGACGACTGTAATCGAATTGTCCGCTTCGATAAAGACTTCGATATGGCTAGCAAATCCTGCAAGGGCCTCATCGATTGAGTTATCGACGATTTCCCAGACCAAATGGTGAAGACCTTCTTTAGAAGTGGATCCGATATACATCCCCGGACGCATCCGAACTGCTTCTAAACCTTCCAAAACCTGAATCTGACTGGCATCATATTCTTGACCAGTCGTTTCTTGCTTCAATTCTTCTGTCATTCTTTCCCTTTTCTAATTAAAAATATAGGCACTTAATTGATCCATTGAGTCAAACAAATAGGTCGCCATGCCAGCTCTCTGACCAGCTTCGATATCGATCGGGCGATCTCCAATCACCAAGCCAGACTCAATCGCATACTTGTCTTTTAGATACAACATGGACGTAGGATCTGGTTTACGTGGAAAACCATCATCAGCTGTCACAACTTCTGTAAAGTAATGACGAATCCCTGTTTTTTCTAGGATGGTCTCTACGTGATGGTCACGGTGAGAAACCAAAAAATGACGGGCTCCGAGTGCTGTCAGACGATGCAATAACTCCTCAGTCCCCTCGAATAAGCAGGGGATTTCAAGAGCTTCTTTCTCTCGCTGTTTATACTCTCCCAAAAAGTCTGGAAGGTCTGAGGCAAACTGCTGAACAGCATAATCCGTGGAAATCTTTAAAGCTGCATAAACGGAATCATGATCAGCCTCCCTTTGGAAATACTGTAAGGTCGCTACAAAAGCTTTTGTAGAGGTCTCATAATTGTCCAATAAAGTCCCACCAAGATCCCATATAAAATCATGATAATCCATAGCTACAATTATACCATAATTTTCAAAAAATTGCTTGTAAAGTCAATGTTTTCAAGGTTTTTTTACAGTCATCTCCCACCTGTTTTACTTTCATTCAAAAGCATTTATATTTCGACAAAACTAGCCTATAAAAAAATGAAGACAGGAATTTTCCTACCTTCATTTTTCTTCTCAACAACTAAGGGGCCGATGTTCCAAAAACATCTTGATAGAGCATCCCTTCTCTCAATGCTGTGGCATCTCCCCCAAAATGGTTGACCAGGGCATAGGAAAAAGCAAGTGCTGTCGCAGGACCCCGACTGGTCAAGATGTGACCATCCTGAACCACTGCTTCCTTCACATAATGCTCTCTTCCAATTTCTTTTTCGAAGCCATCATAGCAGGTATAGCGTTTTTCATCAAGTAGTCCAGCTCGATCCAACACAATCGGAGCTGCACAAATAGCTGCTAGACTTTTTCCTTGTTCATGGGCTTCTTTTAAAGACTGAATCAAGCCCTCATGGTCGCGTAGATTTACTGCTCCCGGCATCCCTCCTGGAAGGACAATGCCATCAAAATGATCCAACGAACCGGACCAGACCTCATCAACCTTCACTGTGATCCCATGGGAACCTGTCACTTCTGGATCAAATCCAACCATCAAACACTCGATTGCTGCTCTTCGCAAGACATCGACAACGGTCAAGGCTTCGATTTCCTCGAAACCATTTGCTAACATCACTGCTACTTTTGTCATATCAAATTATTCCTTTCTCGTGTAGTCGACTCAATTGTTTCTGTCTCAATAGTCGACTTTCTTTTTTCCGTTCTTCACTCACTCTATTTTGATGGCTCATGGATAACAATAAGCCAATCCCAATAAGGTTACTCACAATAGCGGATCCTCCTTGTGAGATAAAAGGCAAGGGAATTCCAGTGAGAGGCAAGATCCCAGTTACAGCCCCAATATTCTCAAATATGTGGAAGACCAACATCATGATGAAACCAGTTGAGATATAGGTGTAAAATTGATTATTGGATTTCAGGGTAATGCGCAACATCTTATAAACTAGAAACATGTATAAGAGAAGGAGGCACAGTCCTCCTACAAATCCAAAATCTTCCGCGATGACAGTAAAAATCATATCACTCTCCCTGACCGGGATTAACAGATTAGATACATTAAAACCTTGCCCCAATAGACCACCGCTGGCAATGGCCAGCTGTCCCTGAGCCTGTTGGAAGGTCATGGTTTGTGCATAATCAAAAGGATTCAACCAGGCTAAAATGCGATTCATCTGATAGGTGGGCATCCCCAGAGTTTGATGGAGAAAGGCCCGCCCACCGTCGGATAGAAAGACAGCCAAAAAGAGAGCAATTCCACCTGCGAGGGTCAAAAAGACTGGTAAAATGATTTTCCAAGAGACCCCTGAAATAAGGACTACTCCAGAGAAGATAGCCATAAATACCAAGGAGGTTCCAAAATCATGTTGAAAGGCTAGAAGCCCTAGGACCGGTATGGTATAGGCAGCAATTTGGAGAATGAGAAAAAAGTCTTTTTTTAGCGTCCGATCTTCTTCCCTATTGTTTCGTAAAAAATGAACAATCGCACGAGAGACCATCAAGATATAAGAAATTTTCATAAACTCTGATGGCTGAAAAAGGCTGATCCCCTTGTAGGCCACCCAGTTTTTAGAACCGGTCGAAGCAACCAGGTTTGGGTTGTAAAAATAAAGGGGCGAGACCATTAAGACCAAGCCAAAGACATACAAATAGGGCGTTACTTTCCATAAAAATTCTGTATTAAAGAGCATAACGACAAAACTAATCATACATCCTAAAACAATCCAGGCAACCTGTTGGCCTAAAATAGACCAAACCAAGTCAGGATAATCATTCGAAACTGCAATGTAGACTGCCACCACACCAAATGCTAATAATAACAAAACAGTGGTGATCAAGGAGAAATCTCCTCTAAGTTTGAAAGACTGACGTCTCTTCATTTCATCTCCCTTTCATTTAGATTCCTAAAATGTGTTGAAGTAGCAAACTAGAAATGGATACAGCTAGCCAGGCCACAAGGCCGATGAGGAGAGGAGCACCCCCCTGCTTACGGAAGGCCTGAATAGACACTTGACTTCCAATGCCAACCAAGGCCATGGCCATCAAATATTGTGACAACCATTTACAGAAGGGAATCCAAGAACTTGGAAACCAGCCAAAGGACGTCACTAAAGAAGCCAAAAGGAAGTAAAAAATAAACCAAGGAACAATTTTACTCAATGCCACTTGCTTGCCTTCTCGATCCTGTTTCGACCGTCCTAGTAGTTTTAGTCCCAACATCCCAAAACAGATTGGAATAATCATCAGAGCTCGGGTCAACTTTACAACCGTAGCCACTTCACCAGCTACTTTACTATAGGAAAATGCGGCCGCTACAACAGATGAGGTATCATTAATGGCCGTTCCTGCCCAAAAACCAAATTGCCGATCCGTCATAGCAAGGAGGTGACCAAAGAAAGGAAAGAGGAAAACCGCTAGAATATTGAAGAAAAAGATTGTCGACATGGACAGAGCGATGTCATTTTCATCAGCTTCTAGAACGGGAGAGGCTGCCGCGATTGCAGAACCTCCACAAATAGCTGTCCCCATTCCAACCAAGGCTGTTAAGATCTTTGGAGCTTTTAAGAGGTAGCCCATTGCAAAAGCAGAGAGAAAGGCAATACTGATAGTCGGTAAACTAATGACCAAAGAAGACAGGCCCAATTGGGTCACCTTTTGAAAGGACATGGTAAAGCCCATCAAGATAATGGAATATTGCAAGAGTTTTTTCCCTGAATAGGCTAGTCCCGGCCTGCTATTTTGAGGCAAGAGTTGACTAGCATTCAAGAGGATCCCACATAGGATAGCAAAGAGACTAGAGCCAAGGATAGGTACTGCTTTTCCTAACACCATAGATAGTCCTGCTGTGAGAGCGGCTAGCAAGACACCGGGAACATACTGAGTTCCATTGGGTTTTTGATTCATGTTAACTCCTAAATTGTTCAACAACTTCTTTTACTTCTCCTGTCTTAGCAATGACAAGAGGAGCTATTTTCTCTAAACTAGCTTGAATCTGCGAACCATATTGACGATTTAATAAGCGTTGATCTAATAAAATGACCAGAGATTCTTGCTCGCTCGAACGACTCGAGCGTCCAAGAGCCTGCTTCAAGCGTAAGATAGCTAGTGGCAAACTATAATCATAGAAAGGATTTTTCCCTTCTAGGCGCAAGGTTTCATGCAGCTTTTGTACAAAGAAATCACTTGGATTATCAAAAGGAATGCGAGGAATGACTTGAATGATTTTTGCTTGCTGGGCAAAATCGACCCCTTCCCAAAAACTACCGGATCCTAAAAGGACGGAAGCTTCCCCTCTATCAAATCGGCGTTTAATAGTTGCTGCTTCTCCATTCTTATACTGAGCCAGATGCCCCACTGTCATCAGCTGAGAAGTTGCTAAAAGCAAGTCCTTGGAAGTGAACAAGGCAAAGAGAGGCAAGCCAGTAGCTGTTAGATCATCCAAATAACTTGCTAAAGAGCTAGCTAATTCCTCTTGCGTCAAATTGGTCAAATCAGGAAATTCTCGATCGATGAAGATGGTTTGCCCTTGATGATAGGACAGTTCTTTCCCAATGAATTGGTAATTCTCAATTCCTAAAATCGAGGCTAGATTGACCTTTTTACTAATGGATAAGGTAGCTGAGACCAAGAGAAGTCTGGTAGTTGTTGGAATAAAGTCTTGAAGGGAAACCAAGCCCTCTCTTCCAGACTGCAAGCGAATTATCGGATGCTGATTCTCTTGTGTACGATCAATCCAAAAAATTTGAAAACGAGGATCAAAGACCGTTTTTAATGCAGCCAAGACTGGACTATCTAGTTCAGATAAATCCTGGCGAATTTTTTTCACCTGTTCCGGTGTTAGTTCGACCTTTCTGCTACCCGATTCAAGATGTTTGAGTAGAGCATTCAATTCAAATTGGAGACTCTCAAGGATCCGTCGTTTCAGCAAGGATTTTTCTATTTCTATCTCCCGTTGCAGATCTAGCATGAAATCTGATAATGATAAGGAAGCCCTTGAAAACTGCTCCAATGAAAAATAAAGTTTTTGTGCTTCATCCACCACTAGAGTCCGATTTTCTACTAGAGAAGGATCATCTTCTAATCGAGTCAATAAATAGGCATGATTGGTGAGCAAGACCCGACTCATTTTGGCTTTTTCTTGACCGAGATGCCAAAAATCTTCTGTGTAAAATAAAGATTTTTTTGATAGCTTTCCGTCATGACGGATTCGTTGAACAAAATTCCCGTAACGATGGAGCTGTCCCACTTCGTTTAGATCACCCGTCCTTGTTTGGGTCAGCCAGACTAGCAATTGCATTTTGAACCGATTCCAGAGGCGATTTTCCTCTGGTTCATGCAAGATTCGAAAGAACTCATCCAGTTTTAGATAATTTTGAGGACTCTTTAGGCTATGAAAAGAAGTCTGAAAAACGTCCTCAATCATCTTAGCTTCCTGTTGCATGATTTGGTCTTGTAAGACCTTGGTTGGAACACTGACAACAATCTGGTCCTTTGTATGCGCTAGTAAGGGAAGGAGGTAGCCATAGGTTTTTCCAATCCCAGTAGGTCCCTCGATAAAGGTTGCTACTTCTCTTGAAGACTGAAGACTTTCTTCAATTGACTGGGCAAACTCTTGTTGCAAGGGACGGGGTTCCATGCCCATTAACTGGATATTAATATCAAACTGATCAGAAAAATTCTTGGCATCTCTTTTGATCAGAGGCTTACGAAGAAAAATCCCATGGTGAGATGTCAAGTCCTCTTTATGAAAAGCTCCCGCATCCTCGAATGCATCCTCTATCAAGAGTCTCGACTCGTAAATCAGATTATCAGAAAATGATAGCAAGGTTTCCACCAATTCCCTTGGTAAGGAAGCAATCGTTTCACGAAGCTTAAGAAATAGCTGGGCGGTTGCTTGCGCATCAGAAATAGCTGAGTGAGCATGGTCTAGAGGAATCGCCAATTCTTCACACAGGCTACTTAAATTGTATCTTTCTAATGTTGGGAAAAAGACTTGGGCCAATTCAACCGTATCGATCCGGGGGGTTATGAGCTCAAAGCCTTCCCAAAACAATGATTCTGCCAAGAGATTGGCATCAAATTTGACATTATGAGCCACAAAGACAGCATCTTCAATCAGTTCGTATACTTGTCTGGCCACCTGTGAAAAGTCAGGGGCCTTCCTGAGTTGCTGATTGGTAATCCCAGTCAGTTGACGAATATGTTCGTCTAGTTCCTCATGCGGATTGACATCAGTCTCATAGGTCTCTACAATCTGCCCATCTTGAATGATGACAATCCCGATTTGAATAATTTTTGCATTGCTGCTTGCACTGGTCGCTTCTAGGTCCACGACAGCATATTTTCTTTTAACATTCGTCGTCATAGCACTTAAAATTATATCATTTTCCGACTCGCTTTGCTTGGTATTTTATGACATTGAAAGGACCAAATCCAGCCAAGCGACGATTCTTCGGTTTCTAGAGGCGTTTTAGTCAGCTATTTTACAATATTTTTGATAGACTAATAGAGAAAGGAGCTCTTATGAAAATCCACCGCATTGTCAATCCCATCGCTTATGAAAACACCTACTTGCTTGAAAACGAGGACTATCTTCTGGTCGTTGATCCCGGGAGTGCTTGGGAACAAATTCGCAGCCGCATCGATCAACTCGCAAAACCAATTGCTGCTATTCTCCTCACCCATACCCACTACGACCATATCATGAGTTTAGAGAAGGTACGGGAAACTTATGGCCATCCACCTGTTTATGTAGATGCTCATGAAGCAGCCTGGCTTCAAAGTCCTGTAGACAATCTTTCTGGTTTAGACCGCCATTCTGATTTAACGGATGTGGTCTGCCAGCCAGCCGAAGAGCATTTTGAATACCGAACAGATTATCATTTGAATAACTTCCATTTTTATGTTCTTCACACACCAGGACATTCCATCGGAGGGGTCTCCTTGGTCTTTCCTGATGACCACCTTGTCTTGACAGGAGATGCCCTTTTCCGAGAAACCATTGGACGGACCGATTTGCCAACAGGAAGCGGTCCCCAACTCCTTGAAAGTATTGAGACACAATTGCTCACTCTTCCATCCTCTTATGCAGTATACCCAGGACATGGGAATGATACCACTATCGGTCATGAAAAAATGTTTAATCCCTTCTTTCGAAATCGATAAAAAAGGAAGTTCATCTGAACTTCCTTTTTTGTATAATCTTAAATCTTTAAGAAACGTCTCATTGAAATAGATGAGCCAAGTGCTCCAATTAAAATACCGAGACCAAACAGTCCTCCGACCATAATCGGAACAAGAAGGTTTG
The DNA here is from genome assembly GCF_015553625.1 of Streptococcus australis. Lineage (GTDB taxonomy): Bacteria > Bacillota > Bacilli > Lactobacillales > Streptococcaceae > Streptococcus > Streptococcus australis_B. Next base: position 72,270 of record NZ_JADNGY010000009.1, read on the forward strand.
GACTATATAAGAACAATTTCTGATCTTGTAGGGTATTGTACATAGACTTGTAGACAATATTATAGACATAATAAAGCAAGAGAGCTGGCGGGATTGCACCAATCAAGCCAATCCAGGCACCTTCCAGAAGGAATGGCGCACGAATATAGCCACTCTTAGCACCTACTAGACGCATAATCTTGATTTCTCGACTTCGTGAAATAATGGTAATCCGAATCGTATTAGAAATCAAGAAGACTGCGATAAAGATAAGTAAACCAGCACCAATCAAGCCCCAAATACGGATGAAGTTCCCGAGAGCAAAGAGACGTTGAGTATCAACTCCCCCATCTTTTACTTCAGACACCCCTTCGATTTTCTTAGCGGCCTTGGAAACTTCTTTTACATACTTAGGAGCAGTTGTCTCTACAAAATAGGCATCATAGAGTGGATTGGCATCCCCGTCAAAAATTTTCCAGTTGTTACCGGCAGTCTTGATCAAGTTTTCATATTGTTCTTCCTTGCTGGAGAACTCAACTTTATCAACATTCTTCATGGCTGTCAACGCATTATAGACTTTCTTGTAGTCCTCATTATCAACCATCTGGCCTTCTTTTTCAATCTGCTGGCTTTGATCTTGGATATCCTTACGCATATAGACAACAATCCGTACACTATTTTGAATATCATCTGATAGCTTAATCGTATTCGCAATAACTGAGGCAAAAATCGCTACAAGTCCAAGTGTAATCATCACCGAACTAACCGCAGCAATGGTCATCCAGCCATTCCGTTTTAAACTTTTAAATGATTCAATGAGATGGCGGAAAAATCTTCTAATCATCGTATCCGTACTCTCCTTCCGCTTCATCCCGTACAACACGGCCATTTTCAATGGCGATAACACGGTGACGAAGTGTATTTACAATTTGGCTATTATGAGTCGCCATCAAAACAGTGGTACCTTGCAAATTAATTCGCTCTAAGAGGTTCATAATTTCCCAAGAGTTATCTGGGTCCAAGTTCCCTGTTGGTTCGTCCGCAATCAATACTTTAGGATTGTTGACGATGGCACGCGCGATAGCGATCCGTTGTTGCTCACCACCTGAAAGCTCATTTGGGAATGAACGAACCTTGTGTTTCAAACCAACAAGGTCTAAAACTTCCATAACGCGTTTTTTAATGTTGCTACGACGCTCTCCGATTACTTCCATTGCGTAGGCAATATTTTCATAAACGGTCTTTTTAGGAAGCAATTTGTAGTCTTGGAAGACTACCCCAACGTTCCGACGCAACATCGGAATATCGCGTTTTTTGATTTTATCTAAATCAAAACCAGCAACTTTCAAGCTACCTTTATCATGCTTCACCTCACGGTAAAGCAAGCGAATAAAGGTTGATTTACCTGCACCAGAAGGTCCTACAATATAGGCAAATTCTCCTGGTTCAATATGAACGGTCACTCCTCGAAGAGCTGTCGTTCCGTTGTCATACTTTTTGACAACATCTTTCATTTCAATCATTGACATGTATTGAAAATTCCTTTCCACATTTTATATAGAAGGAGGACTTTAATTGAGACGCCATTTTAAATAGGCATCAATAAAGCCATCAATATCTCCGTCCATTACTTTATCAACTTGGGCCACTTCATAGCTTGTACGGTGATCCTTCACCATGGTATATGGTGTAAAGACGTAAGAGCGAATCTGACTTCCCCAGGTGATTTCTTTTTTATCACCCTTTAAGGAATCCACTTCAGCTGCCTTCTTTTCTTGCTCCAATTGATAAAGTTTCGCCTGCAACATTTTCATTGCACGGTCACGGTTTCCGTACTGAGTCCGGTCAACCGTCGAAGCAACTACAATCCCTGTTGGGATGTGAGTCAAACGAACACCTGTAGAAACCTTGTTGACATTTTGTCCACCAGCTCCACCCGAACGGAAGGTATCCATCTTGATATCATCATCTCGGACTTCCACTTCAATGGTATCATCCAATTCTGGCATGACTTCAACTGATGTGAAGGATGTATGGCGACGTTTAGCTGAGTCGAATGGCGAGATCCGTACCAAACGGTGAACGCCCATTTCAGATTTCAACAAGCCATAGGCATGCGGTCCTTCAAAAGACAAGGTAACAGATTTAATCCCAGCCTCGTCTCCTGCCTGATAGTCCAAGACTTCCACCTTGAAGCCATGAGCATTTCCGAAGCGGGTATACATCCGAAGAAGCATATCTCCCCAGTCCTGAGCCTCAGTACCACCAGATCCCGGATGGATTTCCAAGATTGCATTATTATTATCATAGGGTTCTGATAAGAGAAGCGTCATCTCATAACTGGTCATCATCTTATCCAACTCTGTCAACTTCTCTTCTAGCTCTTCGTGAACGGATTCATCTTCTGAGAGAAACTCAAGAAGGATTTCGGATTCATCAAACAAGTCTGTCATTTGATGGAAATTCTCATAGGTTTGTTTCAACTCATTTAATTCCTGGGATGTCTTTTGCGCCGCAATATTATCATCCCAAAAATCAGGTTCTGTCATTTTGTTTTCCAAAATGGCAATTTCTTCTTCCAGACCCTCTAAGTCAAAGAGACCCCCTGAAAGAAGCTAATTTTTCACGATTCGCGTCAATTTTCTGACGGATTTCTGAAATATCCATAAGTACCTCTTTCTAAGTATCAGTCTATTATACCACAAACCCCGTCATTTGCACATAGTAAGAGATAGTAAGAATAGTTTACCCTACAAAAATCGCATAAAACCAGGTCGTTGTCACCTCCCTTGTTACATAATTGTTAGATTTGTTACATGTTGGTTACCTTTCTCTTTCTCATCAACTTATGATACACTAGTGATATGACACGTATTGGTTTTATGAGTGACCTGCACCTGGATTCCAATCAGTTTGGCGAGGCCGAACGCATGCAACTCCTGCAGGTCCTACAAGAAGAACAGATTGATCATCTTCATCTAGCTGGAGACATCTCTAATGACTTTAAACAGATAAGCCTTCCCTTCATTCAGGACCTCCAAAGACAGCTTCCTGTCTCCTTTAACCTGGGCAATCACGATATGCTATCTCTTTCAGAAGAAGAAATCAAGCAGTATGATTTTCAGGTCCAGACCTTTGGAGACAGCCATTTAGTATCTCTTGCTGGATGGTACGATTATAGCTTTGTTCCTGAAAAGAGCAAGGAAGCCCACCTGCGTACCAAGAATACTTTCTGGTTTGATCGAAGATTGGAACGTCCTTTAGATGATCCAACCATCACGCAAGAAGATCTCTTCCGATTGGATCAGGTCCTCGCTTCTTTAGATGGTAGAATCATCGTCGCTCTTCACTTTGTCCCCCACAAGGACTTCCTCGTTAGTCACCCCTACTTTCAGAAATTCAACGCCTTCTTAGGTAGTCAAGCTTTTCACGATCTCTTTGTAAAGCACGAGGTAGCTGATGTCGTCTTCGGACACTTGCATCATCGCCATCCTTCCAGAGCCATCGATAACGTCCATTATCACATGCGGCCTCTTGGCTATATTCGAGAATGGCAACTGACAGAAGACTTTTTCAAGGCCTATCCACAGTACAAGATCCCTCACATGTATCGTCTTCATAAACGCTACAACGCTGTGAAAGACTTACCTGAATTTCATCAATACAAAAGACAGCAGTTAGCAAGCGAATTTCGTCAGGCTTTAACCATCCTTGACTGCTAAAAAGAAAAAGATTTCGACCCCACAGGGAATCGAAATCTTTTTTTCGTTAAAATAGCTTAAGCTTCAGTTTCAAGGAGATTCTTTGCAACAAGCGCTGCCAAGACACCACCAACGATTGGAGCAAGGATAAAGATCCAAATTTGTTGGAGGGCTGCACCACCTACAAAGAGTGCAGGAGCCAAGCTACGAGCTGGGTTTACAGAAAGACCTGTAATGTTCAAACCTACAAGAATGATCAAGGTCAAGCTCAAACCGATGACAAGACCAGCAATCTTCCCGTTTCCTTTAGAAGCTGATGTCACTGTCATGATGACCAAGATAAAGATAAAGGATGCAATCACTTCAAACAAGAAACCGCCAAATGGAGTTACTCCTTTAGCCAAGGCATTTTCACCAAGACTAGCTGTTGACATCCCTGAATTAGACAAAAGGAAGAAGACAGAAGCAGTCGCAAGGAAAGCTCCTACTACTTGCGCTACAATGTAGTTGACTAAGTCTTTAGATGACAAGCGTTTGTTGACAAACATAGCAATCGAAACAGCAGGATTCAAGTGAGCACCAGAAACAGTCCCAATAGAGTATGCAGCTGCAACAATGGACAAACCAAATGCCAAGGCAATTCCTAAATGCCCAAGACCTTCTGTCCCATTTCCAAAAACAACTGCGCCAGTCCCGATAAAGACAAGCATATATGTGCCGATTACTTCAGCAAAAAACTTTTTCATAATATAAGTTTCCTTTCTTCAAACTGTTGTCTAGTTTATCAAAAATCCAGTCTTGCCTCAAGAAATATGCCCAGACATCTCTGCACACAAAAAAGCCATCCGAAGATGACTTTTGATACGCGTTTAAATGGCGTTTTTATCCTTACCAAGTGCACGTTGAACGGCTTTGACAATCTCAACCAAAACAACAATCATAAGGGCACCTACAGCAACAACTAACCATTGCGTCAAGCTCAAATGAGACACGTGGAAGAGTTTATTGAATCCAGGTACCATAATCGTCGCCATTAAGAGAATAAAGGCAACTGGGATGGACCAGTTAAAGGTCTTGTTCTTGAAGAGTCCCACTTTAAAGATAGATTGGTAAACAGACTTGACGTTAAAGGCATGGAGTAATTGGATCAATCCAAGAGTCGCAAAGGCCATGGTCAAAGCATCTGCATGGATTTCTGCTCGGGTAGAGTGTTCAGGAAAAATCAAAGCCCAACCGTAAACACCAAGTACCAAGATAGTTTGGAAGATCCCTTGATAGAGGATAGCGCCGAAAACCCCACCGTCAAAGAAATTAGATTTGCGGCCACGAGGTTTGTGGGTCATGACACCTGGCTCAGCTGGTTCCACACCAAGAGCGATGGCTGGAAGCGTGTCGGTTATCAAGTTGATCCAGAGAAGATGTACTGGTTGCAACACATCCCAACCAAAGAGGGTTGCAAAGAAGATGGTGAAGACTTCAGCCATATTGGCAGACAAGAGGTATTGGATAGATTTTTGGATATTGGAGAAGACCTTACGTCCTTCTTCTACCGCTACGATAATGGTTGCAAAGTTATCATCAGCAAGGACCATATCAGAAGCTCCCTTAGAAACTTCTGTACCTGTAATCCCCATACCGATACCGATGTCAGCTGTCTTAAGTGAAGGCGCATCGTTAACCCCGTCACCTGTCATAGCAACAACCTTACCTTCTTTTTGCCATGCTTTCACGATACGAACCTTGTGCTCAGGTGATACACGAGCGTAAACAGAGTATTGCTTGAAGACCTTTTGGAATTCTTCATCAGAGAGTTCATTCAACTCAGCTCCTGTAAAGACGTGGTCTTCTGTATCATTTGGATCGATGATTCCAAGACGTTTGGCAATGGCTTCCGCTGTATCTTGGTGGTCACCTGTGATCATGATTGGGCGGATACCTGCTTCCTTAGCGACACGTACAGCTTCGGCAGCTTCTGGACGCTCAGGGTCAATCATGCCGACCAAACCAGAGAAGATGAGGTCAGACTCAACAATTTCAGATTCCAAGGTTGGGATTTCCTTGCTTGTCTTATAAGCCATCATCAAGACACGAAGGGCTTGTTTGGCCAAGTCTTTGTTGATTGCAAGGATAGCTTTCTTGTCTTCTTCTGTGATAGGGCGAACTTCCCCATTTACTTCAATACGTGTCACACGCTTGAGCAATTGGTCAGGCGCACCCTTGACAGCGATAAAGTATGAACCATCAGCTTCCTTATGGATAGTCGACATAAGCTTACGGTCTGAGTCAAATGGTAATTCAGCAACACGTGGCTCATCCTTCAAGACTTCACGAACATCAAAGTTGTGGTCCAAACCAAACTGTACAAGAGCAGTTTCAGTAGGGTCACCGATCAATTTGCCAGATGGATCCACCTTGGTATCATTGGCAAAGTTCATGATACGGAGGGTATTATTGTTAGCAGCAATTTCAGATGCCGAACTTTGCAATTGACCATTGGTATAAACTTTTTCAACCGTCATTTGGTTCATAGTCAAGGTACCTGTTTTATCAGATGCGATGATTTCTGTTGAACCAAGAGTTTCAACCGCTGGCAATTTGCGGACAATCGAATTACGTTTTGCAAGGGTTGTAGTTCCCAAAGATAGAACGATAGTTACAATGGCAGGAAGCCCTTCTGGAATAGCCGCTACTGCAAGGGCAACCGCCACCATCAAGCCTTCTAATGGATGTTCACCACGAACAAAGACTCCAACCAAGAAGGTAATCACTGCAATCACAATGATTAAGTAAGTCAAGGCCTTAGATAATTGTTCCAGGCTTTGCTTCAATGGTGTCTCTGTCTCGTCGGCATTAGCCAACATATCTGCAATCTTACCAACTTCTGTATACATACCAGTGTTAGTCACAACACCAATACCACGACCGTAAGTTACGTTTGAGTTTTGGTAACCCATGTTAACACGATCCCCGATACCAGCATCTGCTTCAACAAGTCCTGTCACATCTTTTTCAACTGGGACAGACTCCCCTGTAAGTGCTGCTTCTTCTATTTTAAGAGAAGCTGCTTCAAACAAACGCATATCTGCAGGCACGACATCTCCCGCTTCAAGCAAGACGATATCTCCAGGTACCAATTCTTTTGAGTCAATCTCAATCACATGACCATCACGACGAACACGGGCCATCGGGCTAGACATATTTTTCAGAGCTTCAATGGCTGCTTCTGCTTGCCCTTCTTGGTAAACCCCAAAGGCAGCATTCAAGACAACAACGGCCAAGATGATAATGGCATCCGTTAGACCGTCCATTCCTTCTGTAATCACAGAAAGTGCCGCTGCCGCAAGCAAGATGATAATCATCAAATCCTTAAATTGATCAAGGAATTTAGCTAGTAGGCTCCGTTTTTCGCCCTCTTCCAACTCATTGCGACCATAAGTCACTAAGCGTTCTTGAGCCTGGGCAGTTGACAAACCTTCAACGGATGAGTCCAAGTTCTTTAGGACTTCTTCTGAGGTCTGTGTGTAAAACAAGTCTTTATTTTGTTCTTTTGACAAAACAGTCTCCTCCTTTTTGGCCTCTTTTTACAAAAAAAGAGACCTGTTTTTTTTAAAAAAAAGTCTCGCTGTTTAATATAGTGCCGGAAATAATTCGTAATGACGACACTATCGCGGTTAACCGCCAGCTACTCCCTTGAGTGGTTTCATTATACCACAACTCGTAAAAAAATCAAGAAAAACTACTGATAAACTAGTCTTCCCATGTCACTTCTAATCGATAGGTCGCAAACTGTTGACTTCCGTCTGCCGTTAACAACTGATAGGACAAACCAAGCCTATTTTGCTCCAATCTATATTCCTGAGTATCAATCACAAACTGCTGCATGCCTAGGGGAGTTGGAATGAGCGCATGACCTTTCTCTGAAGCTATAAATTTCATGATGGATTTTGGCGTTGAAAAGCGCGTCATGGTCAATTCTTGATCATGAAATTTCAAAGCGACTTTTTCGCCTTCTTCGTTAACGTAAAGCAGATAGTGATAGCCGCCTCTTTCCTTCCATTCCCCTTCGTAATATTGGTCCATCACTTCCACTTGATCATCAAATTGAATCTGATTTTGTATTCTAATCTTCAAAAGTTCCCATCCTTTCCCTCTTTCCTTTATTTTACCAAAAACTTCTTTCTTTTTGCTATTGCAACCATCTCTCGATACCAATTTAGGCCGTTTTCTGCTATAATAGAGGCATGAATGAAAAAGTATTTCGGGATCCTGTGCACAACTATATTCACGTGGATCACCCAGTCATTTACAAGCTCATTAATACAAAAGAATTTCAACGACTACGTCGCATCAAACAGTTAGGAACCTCTGGGTTTACCTTTCATGGGGGCGAGCATAGTCGTTTTTCGCACTGTCTAGGAGCCTATGAAATTGCTCGGCGCATCCTATCAATCTTTGATGAGAAATACACCGACCAATGGGACTCAAGCGAATCCCTTCTCACCATGGTTGCCGCCTTGCTCCATGATATCGGACACGGTGCTTATTCGCATACCTTTGAAGGGCTATTTGATACAGATCATGAAAAAATGACCCAGGAAATTATTACCTGTCCTGAAACAGAAATCTACCAGGTATTAATTCAAGTAGCACCAGACTTCCCTCAAAAGGTAGCCAGTGTTATCGACCACACCTACCCTAATAAACAGGTGGTGCAGTTAATCTCTAGTCAGATTGATGTCGATCGCATGGATTACCTTCTACGAGACGCCTACTTCACTGGTGCTTCTTACGGAAATTTTGATTTAACTCGTATATTGCGTGTCATTCGCCCAGTAGAAAACGGAATTGCTTTTCAGGTCAATGGGATGCATGCGGTTGAAGATTATGTTGTTTCTCGCTATCAAATGTATATGCAGGTCTACTTTCATCCAGCCACCAGAGCAATGGAAGTCCTATTGCAGAACCTGCTCAAGCGGGCACGTCATCTCTACCTTGCGCATAAAGAGTTCTTTCGAGCGACTTCTCCTCGACTGATTCCATTTTTTGAACACCAAGTTAGCCTAGCCGATTACTTGGCTTTGGACGACGGCGTTATGAATACCTACTTTCAATCTTGGATGGAGAGTCCTGACTCCGTACTCTCTGATTTGGCCCAGCGTTTTATCAATCGCAAGGTTTTCAAATCCATTCTCTTTCAAGATAAGAATGAAGAACAATTAGTTGCTCTCAAACAACTGATTCAAGAGGTCGGTTTTGATCCAACCTATTATACGGCTATTCATCGAAACTTTGACCTTCCTTACGACGTTTACCGACCAGATTCAGAAAAACCTCGTACTCAAATTGAGATCATCCAGAAGGATGGAAATTTAGCTGAACTATCCCTTCTCTCTCCTATCGTTGCTTCCTTAGCCGGTAGCAGACAAGGGGATAACCGCTTCTATTTCCCAAAAGAAATGTTGCTTGAAAATAGCTTGTTTACACCTCAACTACAATTATTCCAGTCCTATATTGTTAACGATACCTTCACAGGAGAAAAAGATGAACATTAAACTTGTTGCACTTGATATCGATGGGACTCTTTTAACATCTGACGGCCAAATAACCCCCGAAGTTTTTCAAGCCATCCAAGATGCCAAAGCTCAAGGGGTCCATGTTGTCTTAGCAACTGGTCGTCCTCGTTCTGGTGTCCTTCGATTGTTAGAAGAACTTCATTTGGATCAACCAGGTGACCTGGTCATCACCTTCAATGGAGGACTGATTCAAGACGCCCATACTGGCGAAACGCTCTATGAAGAACACCTCTCCTACAATGACTATTTAGACATTGAAGCGCTAGCTCGTAAATTAGCGGTTCCTATGCACGCTAGTACCAAGTCTGGCATTTATACAGCTAATCGTAACATTGGTAGCTATACTGTCCGTGAAGCCAAATTGGTCCACTCGGATCTTTTCTACCGCACTCCGGAAGAAATGGAGCATCATACGGTGCTCAAATGTATGTATGTCGATGAACCGGAAGTCTTAGAAAGAATCATCTCCTCTATACCAGATAGTTTTTACGACCGTTTTACGATTGTGCGTTCTGCACCTTTTTACCTTGAGATTTTGCCTAAAACAGTTGATAAGGGTCAGGCCCTCTTACACTTAGCGTCCAAGTTAAACCTAAGTCCAGACCAGGTGATGGCGGTCGGCGATCAAGAAAACGATCAGGCCATGCTAGAGGTTGCTGGTCTCCCAGTCGCGATGGACAATGCTAGTCCTGAATTAAAAAAGATTGCGAAAGTTGTTACGCGATCCAACGATGAGTCGGGTGTTGCTTACGCCCTTAGAAAGTGGGTACTCCATTAATGTATACATACAAAATCGGCATTACTGCCGAAGAACATGATGAATTCGTTAAAACTAGCCCCCAAACCAATTTGCTTCAGAGCTCCGATTGGGCAAAGATCAAAGACAACTGGGGCAATGAGCGCCTTGGCATTTACCAAGATCACAAACTAGTCGCTGTCGCAAGTATTTTAATCCAGCCACTTCCTCTTGGTTTTACCATGCTCTATATCCCACGTGGACCTATTATGGATTATCAAAACAGCGAATTAGTAGCCTTCATGCTCCAATCCATCAAAACATATGCTAAAAGCAAGCGTGCTGTCTTCGCCAAGTTTGATCCCTCTCTTTTCCTAAGAAAAGGATTAATCGGCCGAGAAGTAAAAGATCAAGAGGCTACTTTGGCGATTATCCAATCCTTAAAAGAATGTGGAGTGGAATGGGTTGGACGGACAGAAGACATGGGAGAAACCATTCAACCACGTTTCCAGGCCAATATCTACAAGGAATACTTCACTGAGGACCAACTGTCCAAATCCACCAAGCAAGCCATTCGGACTGCTCGAAATAAAGGAGTTGAAGTCATCTTTGGAGGCACTGAACTCTTAGACGAATTTGCAGCTCTGATGAAAAAGACAGAAGCTCGAAAAGGCATCCATCTTCGTAGAAGAGACTATTATGAGAAACTGCTAACAACCTATGCAGGACAATCGTACATCACTCTATCAAGAATTAACTTGGCCCAACGTCTTGCTTCACTCAAAGAACAGCTGGAAAAAAATCAAGCCGAAGCTAGTCGTTTTAACGAGAAAACAAAACCAGGCAAGATTGACAATAACCGTCAAGAAAAAGAACGTTTGGAAGAAGAAATCCAATTTCTCCATCAAGAGATAAAAGCAGGCCAAGAGATTGTTTCTCTTTCTGGAACCTTAACTCTTGAATTTGGAGCCACTTCAGAGAATGTCTATGCAGGAATGGATGAGAACTTCCGCCGCTATCAACCAGCTATTTTGACTTGGTATGAAACAGCCCAGCATGCCTTTGACCGTGGAGCTACTTGGCAAAATATGGGAGGAGTTGAGAACCAGTTAGATGGAGGACTCTACCACTTCAAGTCAAAATTTAATCCAATGATCGAAGAATTTGTTGGTGAATTCAACCTCCCAACTAGCATGCTTTATCCCCTTGTTAACAAGGCCTATCAGTTACGAAAAAAACTAAGAAATAAACAGTAAGGTGACCTATGACATTCAAGATTATTAGTAGGGAAGATTTTTACCAACACTCTCTTACTACTTCCAATCACTCTTTTTTACAGAGTATTGAAATGGCTGATTTGCTTCATAAAAGAGGCGCAACTATTCATTATATTGGATGGGAAGAGCAAGGAACATTAGCTATCTCTGCCATTTTATACAGCCTACCTATGACGGGAGGCCTGCATTACGAAATCAATAGTGGGCCAATCGTTACGGATACTCGTTACCTACCAGATTTTTACAAAGCAGTACAGGCTTATGTAAAAGAAAACGGTGGGATCGAATTCATTTTAAAACCCTATGACCACTATCAAGTATTCGATAGCAATGGCAATCCGACTGAAGAAGAGCAAAAACAGCTTCTCCAATCATTACTGGATCTTGGCTATCAATTTGATGGCTTACAAGTTGGCTATCCTGGAGGAGAGCCTGTTTGGCATTATCTGAAGGACCTCACCGATTTTGATACCAAATCTCTCCTAAAATCCTTCAACAAAAACTGTAGCCGGAATATTACGACTGCCCTCAACTATGATATTTCCATTCGAAATATTAGGAGAGAGGAAATCCCTCAGTTTAAACAAATTATTGAGGAAACTGGAAAACGTCAAGGCTTTGAAGACAAGAGCCTAGACTACTACTACGATCTCTATGATACCTTTGGAGACAAGGCAGAATTTCTCATTGCTGAAATCAATACAGCTGATGCACTCGCTTATTTAGACAAGAAGATTTCCTTGCTCAATCCTTCATCCAAACAATATGAGCAACAGCTGCAAAAATTAGAGAAACAAAAGACAATTGTCCGGGAGACCTTGGCTGACGAAACAGTTGAAACAGTGCCCTTGGCCTGTGCCCTAATCATCTATAATCCATCAGAAGTGACCTATTTGTTTGGTGGTTCGTATACCAAATACCAAAAATTTTCTGCAGCCTTCTTGATTCAATACCATGCCATGAAGCGTGCATTAGAAAAAGGAATCACCTTATACAATTTCCTTGGTATTCAAGGGGTCTTCGATGGCTCAGACGGCGTTCTTCGTTTCAAACAGAACTTCAATGGCTACATCGTCCGTAAGATGGGAACCTTCCGTTATTACCCAAATCCTCTGAAATTCAAAGCCTTGTCCCTGATCAAACGAATCTTAGGACGCTCATAAGAAAACAAAAGCCAGCTTACTAGCTGGTTTTTTTAAGACAAGAAAAGAAGGCTGGGACAAAAGTCCTAGCCTCTCAATTGTCTTTGGATTGTCGAGCAAGACGCAGTGGTTGAGTGGGCTCTACTACGCTGATTTCATCAGCTTTTACAGCCCTACTCAACTGTGCGGAGGTGGGACGACGAAATCGAATTCTAACGAATTACCGATTTCTGTCCCACTCTC